>NZ_JBQTCE010000009.1:242598-444690 GCF_052665095.1 Streptomyces sp. NEAU-174
GGGGGTGTGGGGGGGGGGGTGGGGGGGGAAAAGAGAAAACCAAAAGAAAAGGACCCAGGGGGCTCCCGCGAGCAGACACAGTAATGGCCCGGTCTCTCAGGCAGATTTGCCGTCGATCCGGGCCATGGCGTCTTCCGCGCCGAAGGCTTGCAGGTATGGCAGCCAGCGCGGGTCCCTATGGCCCGTGCCGATGATCCGCCACGCGAGCCCCGACGGCGGCGCGGGTTGATGGCGCAGCCGCCAGCCGATCTCGGCGACATGGCGGTCCGCCTTGACGTGATTGCAGCGACGGCACGCGGCGACCACGTTCTCCCACGTGTGCTGCCCGCCACGGCTGCGCGGGATGACGTGATCGACGCTGGTTGCGACGCCACCGCAGTAGGCGCATCTGCCGCCGTCACGGGCGAACAGGGCGCGGCGGGTGAGCGGAACGGGGCCGCGAAAGGGCACCCGCACAAAGCGCTTCAGCCGGACGACGCTGGGTGCGGGGATCACGCGGGTCGCGCTGTGCATCAGGGCGCCTGAGTCCTCGAGGCTGACGGCTTTGTCATTGAGGACGAGTACGAGCGCGCGGCGGAGCGGTACGACGCCGAGGGGCTCGTACGACGCGTTGAGGACCAGGACATGCGGCACGGGGGCCTCCTTGTACGCCGGCGGCGCGTGGCTCGCGCCGGGACGATCTCCCCCAGTTTCCCCTGAACCCTGGCCGGAACGCCACTATCACCGGGTTAACGGTTGAGAGGCATTTCCGCGTACCGCACGTATACCCTCCGTACGCGGTGACGACACCGACCGCTTGACCACTGCCCTGTCGGCGTTCCGGCGACCTTGCGCACGAGGTGCGCGGGGAGCGGGATACCACCGCGAAGTGGCAAGAATCACGGCCCGCTCCGGCCGGTGCCGCCGCACCGTCCCCGGCCGGGGCAGAAGGTGGAATTGCCGCCTCCGGAGCCGCTCATATGCGCCCCCTGGCCGCGCTCGCGCGCTCTCGAACACAGGAACGGCGCGTCTCGCGCCCGGCTACTGTGTGAGAGGTTGCGCGCTCGGGCGATCCGTGCGGGCATGTCGCATACGAAGGGTTTCTGCTGTGTTCTGGTCCGCTGCTCTGGCCGCTGACTCGACGCCTCGTCCCACGACTCTCGACGATGCGCAGAAGAGCGCCACGAACGCCGCGGGCTGGGTGGAGGAGAACTGGTCCACCTGGCTCGGCATCGGGCTGCGCATAGCCCTGATCCTGATCATCGCCTTCGTGCTCCGCTCCGTCGTCCGGCGGGCCATCACCAAGCTGATAGAGCGGATGAACCGCACGGCCCAGGCCGTCGACGGCACCGCGCTCGGCGGGCTGCTGGTCAATGTGGAGCGACGGCGCCAGCGGTCCGCGGCGATCGGGTCGGTGCTGCGCTCCGTGGCCTCGTTCCTGATCATGGGCACCGCGGGTCTGATGATCCTCTCCGCGCTGGAGATCAATCTGGCGCCGCTGCTCGCCAGCGCCGGGGTCGCGGGGGTGGCGATCGGTTTCGGCGCCCGCAATCTGGTCACCGACTTCCTCTCCGGTGTCTTCATGATCCTCGAGGACCAGTACGGGGTCGGCGACACGGTCGACGCCGGGGTGGCCTCCGGCGAGGTGATCGAGGTCGGTCTGCGCGTCACCAAGCTGCGCGGGGACAACGGCGAGATCTGGTACGTGCGCAACGGCGAGGTCAAGCGGATCGGCAACCTCAGCCAGGGCTGGGCGACGGCCGCGCTCGATGTCCAGGTCCGGGCCGAGGAGGATCTGGAGCAGGTCCGGGCCGTGATCTCGCAGGTCGGTGTGGACATGGCCAAGGAGGAGCCGTGGAACGAGCGGCTCTGGGAGCCGATCGAGGTCCTGGGGCTCGACGCGGTCTATCTCGACTCGATGATCATCCGGGTGTCGGCACGGACCATGCCCGGCAAGGCGCTCGGCGTCGAGCGGGAACTGCGCTGGCGGATCAAGAAGGCGCTGAACGAGGCGGGCATCCAGCTCGTGGGCCGACCCCTGGATCCGGAGCTCCAGACCGACGCCGTCGATCCGAGCGCCGGTGTGGCGGCGCCGTCGGCGCTGGCCAACCCGGACTCGCCGCAGTCGGCGGCGGCCAGCCCGCTCGCTCCCGGCGCCGGTCCGGCCGCCACCCCCTCCGCGACGGTGCCGCCGCCCACGCCCAAGTGAGCGCGGCGGACATGACGGGGCTCCCGCCCCGGACCGGAGCGGGAGCCTCGTGCGAACCGTAAGGAGCTCGGCCCCGGCCGCTCAGCGGCGGTGGTGCCCGCCGAACGAGGTGAGGTAGCCGGCCGCGGGCGTCCCCACACCGGTCACGTCGTCATAGCCCACGACCGCGTGGAGCGAGCTGTCCCGGCCGAGGCTGCGCAGCGAGGTCACCAGCCCGTCGGTGTCGTCGTGGCTGTTGACGTAGTCGACCCGGACCACGCCCAGCGAGACACCGGCGCCCAGCGGGTGGTCGGTCACATCGTGGTACGAGGCGGTGCCGTACCGGTCGTACAGCGAGGGGTTGGCGAAGCCGATCGGCTGGCCGCCGCGCGCCTGCTGGGCGAGCGCCTGCACACCGGCGATCACGGGCGCGGCCAGCGAGGTGCCGCCGATGCGGTACTCGCCGTACTGGAGCGACCCGTCCGGGAAGGTCTGCGTCTGGCCCACCAGGAAGCCGGTGTTGGGGTCGGCCACGGCCGCGATGTCCGGGGTCACCCGCTGCTTGGCCGTGCCGCCGTTGGCCAGGGCGAGCGCGTCCGGCACCACACCGCGCTGGTAGAAGGGCTGGGCGACGGTCCTGCTGGTGCCGCCTCCGGCGCCGGAGGTGTACGCGCCGGGCAGCCCGTCCCAGTTGGTGCCGTCGGACGAGAGGGTGGCCTTGGTGGTGCCCCAGCCGGTCTCCCACTGGTACTTCTCGCCCTTGCCGACGGCCAGGGAGGTGCCGCCGACCGCCGTCACCCACGCCGAGTTGGCCGGGGTGTCGACCTGCTTGGTGCCGGTGGACGCCACATTGTCGCCGTTGTCACCGGAGGAGAAGTAGAAGCCGATGCCCTCGACAGCGCCCTGCTGGAAGATCTGGTCGTAGGCGGCGGCCACATCCGGCGTCTCGTTGGCCTCCACATCGCCCCAGGAGTTGGAGACGATGTCGGCCAGCCGGTTGTCGACGACCTCGGCGAGCGAGTCGAGCAGATCGTCGTCGGTGCAGGAGGCTCCGCCCACGTAAACGATGTCGGCCGCGGGCGCCACCGCGTGCACCGCCTCGACGTCGAGGGTCTCCTCGCCGTACCAGCCGCCGGCGTCGCACTCCTCGGTGTACCGGTAGTCGGCCGGGAGCACCTGCGTCAACTGGCCCTCGCGGTAGCCCGGGTCGCCGTTGCGCTTGGCGTACTGGGCGGCGTCCGCGGCGATGGTGGGCGAGGCGAAGGCGTCGGTGATGGCCACGGTGACGCCCTTACCGGTGTTGCGGCTCTTGGCGCCGTAGGCGGCACGCAGCTGCTTCCCGGTGTACCCCTTGATCGCGTACGGCTGCTTGGCGCCGTAGGCCGAGGGCAGGCTCCGGTCGGTCCGGGAACCGTAGAAGGAGGAGAAGGGACCGGCGTTCTTGAAGACCGGCCCTGGGGGCGGGAGGGTCTCGTCGTGCTTGGCCCGCTTGGGGGCGTTGTCCAGGCCGACGACGGTCAGCACGGCGCCGTGGAGCGAGGCGGGCACGGTGGCCGCGTTCGACGGCGCCCGGTAGACCTTGCCGTCCTTGGTGTAGTTGTGCAGCTGGGTGCCGAACGCCCGCTCGGCGGCGGAGACTTCGCCGGTGACCGACAGATAGTGCTGGTTGCCTCCGGTGACCTCGAGCCCGGCGCCCTTCAACCAGGCGGTCACGGTGTCCTTCTGCTGCCGTGTCGGTCCGAAACGTGCCTGGGTCTGCCGGGCCGACAGATGCTTGCCGTAGTCCGGCGAGGAGGGGTCGGACACGGCCTTGGCGTAGTCGGCCAGCCCCTTGGCGTCCCGTCCGGCCAGATAGACGCGCGCGCTGACCTTATTGCCGTCATCGGTCGCGCCGCGGTCCGAACGCGCCGTCGCCCAGGCGGGCTTGGTGCCGTTCAGGGTGTCACGGCCGTGCGGTGCGGAGTCGGCCTGGGCCGTGGGTGTGCCGAGCGCCAGCGCACCGGCCACCAATGGCAGCGCCGCCGCCAGCCCCAGGGCCGTGCGTTTTCCGGAACGGGCCGTGCGCTGTCTGGAACGGGCCGTGCGCTCCCGGGAAGAAGTAGATCTCACCTAGCCCCCTTGCGATTCGAGTCGTCGCATGACAGTGGGGGCTGACGATCACAGGTCCCCACCGGAGGCCACTCTTACGGTGTCTTGTCCATGCCAGGTATATGGGTGATCCATCTCTTCGCCAAGAACCCGCCAAGGAAAGCCCGCCTTTGACCCATTGACGCCGCCCCGGTCCGCCCCCTAGCTTGCTATTCATCAATAGGAAACTTTCTTAACAGAGTGAGACGGGGGCACACCATGGCCGCATCACCCGGCAGCAATACGCAGGGCGGCACACCCGGGACCCCCCGCGTCCTCCGCGCCATGAACGACCGCGCCGCGCTGGAGCTGCTGTCCGCCCACGGACCGCTCACCCGGACCCGGCTCGGGGAGCTGACCGGCCTTTCCAAGCCCACCGCCTCCCAGCTGCTGACCCGCCTGGAGTCGGTCGGCCTGGTCCGCACCACCGGGAACGTCACCGGACGGCCGGGGCCCAACGCGCAGCTGTACGAGATCGATCCGGCCGCCGCCCATGTGGCCGCGCTCGCCGTGGACCAGGAGGGCATCACCGCCGCCGTCGCCGACATCACGGGCCAGGTGGTCGGTGAACACCGGGTGACGGCCCCGGCGACCGACGCGAGCGTGACCAACCGGACGGGGGAGCTGGTCGCCGAGGCGGTGGACGGGGCGCTGGCCACCGCCGGGCTCGGCCGGGACGATCTGCACTCCACCGTGATCGGCACCCCCGGCGCGCTCGACCCGCGCACCGGGACGCTGCGCTACGCCCCGCATCTTCCCGGCTGGCAGTCCCGCACCCTGCGGGACGACCTGGCGGAGTTGCTGCACACACCGATCGTCATCGAGAACGACGTCAACCTCGCCGCCATCGCCGAACAGCACGACGGCACCGCCCAGGACTTCGACGACTTCGCGCTGGTCTGGGCCGACGAGGGGGTCGGCGCGGCCATCGTGCTCCACGGCACCCTGCTGCGGGGTGCCACCGGCGGGGCCGGGGAGATCGGCTATATGCCGCTGCCGGGCGCGCCGCTGGCCCGGGGCGGACCGGATGCCGCCGCCCGGCCGGACGGGGGCGGGGGGTTCCAGAAGCTGGTCGGCTCGCCCGCCGTCGTGGAGCTCGCCCGCGACCACGGGATCGACGCGCCCACGGCCACCAAGGCGCTCGCCGCCGCGCTGCGCACCCCCGGCCCGGGTGACGAGGTGCTGACCGAGCTGGCCCGCCGGCTGGCCACCGGGCTGGCCTCCGTCGTCGCCGTGGTCGACCCGGAGCTGGTCGTCCTTTCGGGTGAGGTCGCACAGGCCGGCGGGGACCGGCTGCGGCAGCTGGTCGAGGACGAGATGACCGGTCTCGCGCTGCCCCGGCCGCAGCTGCGGATCAGTGAGATCGAGGGGGATCCGATTCTCATCGGCGCACTGCGGACGGCGGTCGCCGATGCCCGTCAGACCGTTTTCGACACCGCCCGGTTCGACGCCTGAGTCACCGGGCGCCGCTCCACCACCCCGTACGTCCCCTCTTCCCCGCTGTCCCCTCTTCTCCTCCGTCCCCTCTTCCCCGCTGTCCGTTCTCCCTCCTGCCCGTTCTCCCCATCTGTCCGTTGTCCGGCGCCCCGCACCGCCGCTTCCCCTGCCGTCCCCCTGTACCGCAGTAAAGGAAGTCTCCCCATGGCACGAAAACTGGCCGCTCTCGCCGCAGCACTGAGCGCCGGCGCCCTGCTCCTCACGGGCTGCGCCAATCCCAGCACCGGCAGCGCCGAGGACGATCCGACCAAACCCGTCACGCTGAAGTTCTGGCACGGCTGGTCGGAGGACAGCGAGGTCAAGGCGATCGACGCCAGCATCGCCCGGTTCGAGAAGCTCCACCCCAATATCAAGGTGAAGGCCACCGGGAATGTCACCGACGCCACCGTGAACCAGGCGCTGCGGGCGGGCGGCGGCGACGCCCCCGATGTCGTCTCCTCCTTCACCACCAACAATGTGGGGCAGTACTGCTCCTCCGGTATGTGGGTGGACCTCGATCCGTTCATGAAGAAGACCGGTCTCGACAAGGCCAAGGTCTTTCCGAAAACGCTGCTGGACTATACGAGCTACCAGGGCGACCAGTGCGCCCTCCCGCTGCTCGCCGACGCCTACGGCATGTACTACAACAAGGACGCCTTCGCCGAGGCGGGCATCAAGCGGCCGCCCCGCACCATGTCGGAGCTGCGGCGCGACGCCGTCAAGCTGACCAAGCGCACCAAGAGCGGCGGCTATGAGCGGGTGGGCTTCATGCCCAATTTCCGGCTCTACCAGAACAGCCCGGACCGGTTCCTCGCCCAGTGGGGCCCCTCGTACTTCGACAAGGACGGCAAGGCGCGGCTGGCGAAGGACAAGGCGGCCAAGGAGTTCTACGCCACCACCGGGGAGCTGGTCCGGAGCCAGGGTGGCTATGGCCCGCTGGAGACGTTCCGTACCTCCTTCGGCGATGAGATGTCGTCACAGAACGCCTTTCTCACCGGAAAGCTCGCGATGCACATGGACGGCGAATGGCGCGGGCTCTTCATGAAGGGCGCGAAGTTCAACTGGGGCACCGCCCCGCTGCCGGTGCCCGACGACCGGCCCGAGACCTATGGCCGGGGCTATCTCACCGGGACCGTGGTCGGCATCGCGCACAGCAGCACCCATCAGAACGCCGCGTGGGAGCTGGTGAAGTTCCTGACCGCCAACACCGATCAGGTGGTCGCCTTCGCCAACGCCATTCACAATGTGCCGTCCACCAAGGCGGCGCTCACCTCTCCGAAGCTGGACTCGGATCCCACCTTCCGGGCCTTCCTCGATATCGCGCAGAACCGCTACAGCACCGCCCTGCCGCCCTCGATCAACGGCGGTCAGTACGTCACCTCGCTACAGGACTTCTCCTACGGCGTCGAGGCGGGCAAGGTGCACGATCTGGACGCGGGGCTACGAAAACTCGATGACGAGATAGACGCCGACAATCTCCAGGCACAGAACTGACGGAGTGCGACATGGCCACCTTGACGAACGCCCCCGCCCTGCGCCGTAAGGCCCGGCGCGAGCGGCTGCGCACCCTCGGTTTTCTCTCCCCCTGGCTGGTCGGCTTCACCGTCTTCTTCGGCTATCCGCTGATCGCCACCGTCTACTTCTCCTTCATGCACTACAACCAGATCAAGGCCCCGACCTTCGTGGGGCTGCGCAACTGGCGTTATGTGCTGGAGCAGATGCCGCTGTTCGGTCCGGCGCTGTGGAACACACTGTGGCTGGTCGTGGTCATGGTGGCGCTGCGGGTCGTCTTCGGCCTGGGCATCGGGCTGCTGGTCACCAAGGTGAAGTCCGGAGTGGGATTCTTCCGCACCGCCTTCTATCTGCCCTATCTCGCCCCGCCGGTGGCGGCCACCGTCGCCTTCGTCTTCCTGCTCAATCCCGGTACCGGCCCGGTGAACGACATTCTCGGGAGCATCGGGATTCACGCCCCGAACTGGTTCAACGACCCGGCCTGGGCCAAGCCGTCCCTCGTACTGCTCTCCCTGTGGGGCATCGGGGATCTCATGGTCATCTTCATGGCGGCCCTGCTGGACGTCCCCAAGGAGCAGTACGAGGCGGCCGACCTGGACGGCGCCGGGGCGTTCCACAAGTTCCGCTATGTGACCTGGCCGTCGATCACCCCGATCGTGATGTTCGCGGTCGTGACGGGCGTCGTCCAGACCATGCAGTACTACACCCAGGCGCTGGTCGCCGGAAAGCTCGCCTCCGGGGTCAGCGTCGGACCCGGCTCGGTCATCCAGCCCGGCTACCCCGACCACTCCACGCTCACCGTGCCGCAGCTCGTCTACTCGCTCGGCTTCCAGAACTTCAACACCGGGGCCGCCTGCGTGCTCTCGCTCGTGCTGTTCGCGATCGCGATGGCCGTGACGACGCTGCTGATGCGCAAGCGTGCCGGACTGCTGTCGGCCGATGACTGAGCCGAGGACTGAAGAGGACCGATTCACCATGACCGCCACCACCGCCCTCTCGGCGCCGTCCGCGCCCGCGCGCCCCGCCGCCGGACGCTCCCCCGCCCCCGCCGCCCGCCGCCGCGCCGCGCTGCACTGGATCGCCGTGCACACGGTCGCCATCGCCGCCGCGCTCTTCTTCATCCTGCCCTTCGTCTTCGTCTTCCTGACCTCGGTGATGAGCGACGACCAGGCGCTCAGCGGCGATCTGTGGCCCACCGAATGGAACTGGTCGAATTACGCCGATGTCTTCAACACCCCGGGCTTCCTGGACTGGTGGCGCAATTCGCTGATGTACGCCGGGCTCGGCACCCTCTTCACCGTCTGTTCCTCCATTCCGGTGGCCTACGCCCTGGCCAAATTCCGCTTCCGCGGCCGCCGCACCGCCATGATCCTGGTCATCTCCACGATGATGCTGCCGCCGCAGGTGATCGTGATACCGATGTATCTGGTCTGGGCGCAGCAGCTCCATCTGTCGGGTTCGCTGTGGCCGCTGATCATCCCGATGGCGTTCGGCGACGCGTACTCCATCTTCCTGCTGCGCCAGTTCCTGCTGACGATTCCCCGGGAGTACCTGGAGTCGGCGAAGGTGGACGGCAGCGGGGAATTCGGCACGCTGCTGCGCATCGTGATCCCGATGGCCAAGCCGGGGATCGCGGCCGTCGCGCTGTTCCAGTTCTTCTACTGCTGGAACGACTACTTCGGCCCGCAGATCTACGCCTCGCAGAATCCGGGCGCCTGGACGCTCAGTTACGGCCTGGAGAGCTTCAAGAGCGCGCACAGCGTCAACTGGAATCTGACGATGGCCGCGACCCTGCTCGTCATGGCCCCCGTCATCATCGTCTTCTTCTTCGCTCAGAAAGCCTTCGTCGAAGGCGTCACACTGACAGGAGTCAAGGGTTGAAGCTCGCAGTCGTGGGGGGTGGGTCCACCTACACCCCCGAACTCATCGACGGATTCGCCCGATTGCGGGACGTACTCCCGCTGGAGGAGCTCGTCCTGGTCGACCCGGCCGCCGACCGGCTGGAGCTGGTCGGCGGGCTGGCGCGCCGGATCTTCGCCAAGCAGGGCCACCCGGGCACCATCTCCTGGACCGACGACCTGGACGCGGGCGTGGACGGCGCGGACGCGGTCCTGCTCCAGCTGCGCGTCGGCGGCCAGGCCGCGCGGAACCAGGACGAGACCTGGCCGCTGGAGTGCGGCTGTGTCGGCCAGGAGACCACCGGCGCGGGCGGGCTGGCCAAGGCGCTGCGCACCGTCCCGGTGGTGCTGGACATCGCCGAGCGGGTGCGCCGCCGCAACCCCGACGCCTGGATCGTGGACTTCACCAACCCGGTCGGGATCGTGACCCGGGCGCTGCTCACGGCCGGGCACCGGGCGGTCGGCCTGTGCAATGTGGCCATCGGCTTCCAGCGGAAGTTCGCCAGGCTGCTGGGCGTGGAGCCCGGCGAGGTGACGCTGGAGCACGTCGGCCTCAACCACCTCACCTGGGAGCGCGCGGTGCGCGTCGGCGGCACCGACGGCGAGGACGTCCTGCCCAAGCTGCTCGCGGAGCACGGCGAGGCGATCGCCGAGGACCTGCGGATGCCGCGCACGCTGGTGAGCCGGCTCGGCGTCGTCCCCTCCTACTATCTGCGCTACTACTACCAGCACGACGCGGTGGTACGGGAGCTGCGCAGCAAGCCGTCCCGGGCGGCGGAGGTCGCGGCGATCGAGCGGGAGCTGCTGGAGATGTACGGCGATCCGGCGCTGGACGAGAAGCCCGAGCTGCTCGGCAAGCGCGGCGGGGCGTTCTACTCGGAGGCGGCGGTCGATCTGACCTCGTCCCTGCTGGGCGACACCGGCGAGGTGCGGATCGTCAATACGTTCAACGAGGGCACCCTGCCCTTCCTGCCGGACGACGCGGTGATCGAGGTCCCGGCGGCCGTCAACGCGCAGGGCGCGAAGCCACTGCCCGTGCGCCCCCTCGAGCCCCTGTTCGCCGGTCTGGTCGCGAATGTCACCGCGTACGAACACCTGGCGCTGGAGGCGGCGTTGAAGGGCGGCCGGGAGCGGGTCTTCCAGGCGCTGCTGTCCCACCCCCTCATCGGCCAGATCGAATACGCCGAGAAGCTGACCGACGACCTCATCGCGCACAACCGGGAGCATCTGGCGTGGGCCTGACCCAGTCCGTACCGACCCCCTCTCCTTCCCCTTCGTCCTCCTCACCCTCCTCCGCCTCCCCGCCGGACGGGTCGGTTCTGGCGATCGACGCGGGCAACAGCAAGACGGATGTGGCGCTCGTCGGCCCGGACGGCTCGGTGCTCGGCGCGGCCCGCGGCGGCGGCTTCCAGCCGCCCGTCGTGGGCGCCGAGCGGGCCGTCCGCTCGCTCGCGCCCCTGGTGGAGGCGGCGGCGCGGCAGGCGGGCCGGGCCGGTCCGGCGGGCGCGGGGCATGTCTCGGCCTGTCTGGCCAACGTCGATCTGCCCAGCGAGGAGGCGGAGTTGACGGGCGTCCTGGCCGAGCGCGGCTGGGGCGCCACCGTCACGGTCGCCAATGACACCTTCGCCCTGCTGCGGGCCGGGGTCGGGGACGACGGCGAGCCGACCGGCGTCTCCGTGGTCTGCGGCGCGGGCATCAACTGCGCCGGGATCGGTCACGGCGGCCGGGTGGCCCGCTTCCCCGCCATCGGCCGGATCTCCGGCGACTGGGGCGGCGGGGGCTATCTCTCGGAGGAGGCGCTGTGGTGGGCGGCGCGCGCGGAGGACGGCCGCGGCGAGCCGACCGAGCTGGCCCGCGCCCTGCCCGCGCACTTCGGCCTCACCACCATGTACGAGCTGATCGAGGCGCTGCATCTGGGCCGTCTGGAGCCGGGGCGGCGGCATGAGCTGACGCCGGTGCTGTTCGCGGTGGCCGGGGCCGGCGACGAGATCGCGCGGGCGGTCGTCGACCGGCAGGCGGAGGAGGTGGTGACCATGGCCGTGGTCGCCCTCGGCCGGCTCGATCTGCTGGGCGAGGAGACCCCGGTGGTGCTGGGCGGCGGGGTGCTCGCGGCCCGCCATCCGCTGCTGGACGACCGGATCCGCGAACTGCTCGCGGAGCGCGCCCCGAAGGCCGAGCCGCGGGTGGTCACCGCACCGCCGGTGCTCGGCGCCGCGCTGCTGGGCCTGGACCGCACCGGCGCGCCGGAATCGGCGTACGCCCGGCTGCGCGCGCACTACGCCCCGGCCGGTGACATCACCCCGGCCGCTGACACCGCCCCGGCCGGCGACACCGCCGCAGCTGATGGCACGGAAAGTGGAACCGAAAGTCCTTCCGAAGCGTAATGAAAAGGGGAGGGAAGATCGCGATCCGAACAAGATCCAGGCTCGACCGGTGACCTCTCCTGGCGCCGCGGTCCATACTGCTGCGACACCGACCGCGACACCATCCAGGATTCGGGCCAAGGGGGAGGTCTTGTGTCATACCCGCCGACCACCGGCAGAGCCGCACCGCCGCCCGCGCCCGCGGCCCCGCCGCGGACCGCGTGGGCCGAGGGGCTCGACCGGGCGCGGGCGGCGGCGACGACCGAGCCCGGCCGGCTGCGCGTCATCGGGGCGGTGCTGGCCGCGCTGGTGATCGCGTTCGGCGCGGTCACGGCCTGGCAGGTCTCCGACCGGCAGACCGCGGCGGACGCCGTGGCCGAGCGCAGCCAGCCGCTGAGCGCCGACGCGGCGCAGATCTACCGCTCCCTGGCCGACGCGGACACCACCGCCACCGGAGGCTTCCTGGCGGGCGGCCAGGAGCCTCCCCAGGTCCGGCAGCGGTTCGTGCGGGACATCGACACCGCGTCCAAGCTGCTGGTGCGGGCCGCGGCCAATACGGAGGGCTCGTCCTCCGCCCGCGACGAGATACAGAAGATCAATCAGATGCTGCCGGTCTACACCGGTCTGGTCGACTCCGCGCGCGCCAACAACCGCCAGGGGCTGCCGCTGGGCGGCGCGTATCTGCGCTATGCCAACGACACCATGCGCGAGAAGCTGCTGCCCGCCGCGGGCAGGCTCTACCAGGCGGAGACCGCCCGCCTCGGGGAGGACTACGAGGACGCCGAGGCATGGCCGTGGGTGGCGATCGCCACCGGTCTGGTCGCCCTGGGCGCGCTGGGCTGGGCCCAGCGCCGTGAGTTCCTGCGGACCAACCGGGTGCTCAACCGCGGTCTGCTCACCGCCACGGCCGCCTCCACGGTGGTGATGCTGTGGCTGGTGGTCGGCCACGCGGTCGCCAGCACCCAGCTCAGCGACTCCAATGACCACGGGGCGAAGTCCCTCCAGGTGCTCAACGAGGCGCGGATCGACTCCCTGCGGGCCCGCGCCGACGAGAACCTGACCCTGGTGGCGCGCGGCGCGGTCGTCGTGGACGAGGACGGTGCCAACAAGGGCAAGGACGCCTACGAGGTCAGCTATGGAGCGCGGATGTCCGCGCTCGTGGGCAAGGCGTCCGGCGACCGCCCCTCGGACGGCAGCCTGCTGGACAAGGCGCGCGCCCTCGCCGACGACGACGAGGGCCGCGAACCGGTGGAGAAGGCCGGCGGCCGGATCCACGAGTGGCAGGTGCGGCACAAGGCCGCCCGCGCCGCCGACGACGGGGGCGACTACAAGACGGCGCTGACGAAGGTCATAGGCGCCGACGACAGCACCGGCGAGTCCTTCGACGCGGTGGACAGCCAGCTGGCCAAGGCCCTCGACCATGAGCAGCGGGAGTTCCAGCAGGCCGCCGACGACGGACGCGGCGCGTTCACCGCCATGGCGCTGGGCGCCGGGGTGCTGGCCGTGCTGGGAGCCGCGGGAGCGGTGCTGGGCATTGGCCGCAGACTGTCGGAGTACCGATGAGGACGATGGGGGGCGGAAGCATGCGATCACTGCGATCGGCCGCCGCGGTGACGGTATGCGCCCTGGGCGTGGCCACGGCCATCGCGGTCCCGGCGCTGATGGACGACGGCGGGGACGGCGACGGCAAGGGCGGTGCGCGGCAGCCGCATACGGTGCGGACCGGCGCCGAGGCCGCGTCGGCGGACAGCTGCCGCGATCCCGAGGCGAGCCTGCGCCCGTCCAGTGCGAGCGGCCCGGCCATCAAGCGGATCAAGAACCGCGAGGTCAACGGGCACAAGCTCAACAAGCTGATCGCGGGCGTCGACCAGAACAGCTACCGCTGGGGATACCGCGATCCGGCCACCGGCGACCTCACCGGCTTCGACATCGACCTGGTGCGCGCCATCGCCGACGACATCTTCGGCGATCCGGACGCGGTCATCTTCCGCACCATACCGACCAGTCAGCGCATCAAGGCCCTCCAGCAGGGCAAGGTCGACGTCGTGGTGCGCACCATGACCATCAACTGCGACCGGATCAAGGACGTGGCGTTCTCCACCGCGTACTTCCAGGCCGGGCAGCAGGTGCTGGTCCCCGACGACTCGTCCATCACCGGCTACAACAAGACCCTGCGCGGCAAGAAGGTCTGCACCGCGCAGGGTTCCACCGCCGAGGCCGAGCTGGACAAGCCGGACACCGGGGCCGAGCATCTGGGCGCGATCAAGGTGAAGCCCGTCCCCAACCAGCTGGACTGCCTGGTCAGGCTTCAGCTCGGCCAGGTGGACGCGGTGATCACCGACAACGCGCTGGCGGCCGGCCAGGCCGCCCAGGACCCCTCCGTCAAGCTGGTCGGTTCGCGATTCACCGATGAGTTCTACGGCGTGGCGATGAACAAGGACGACGACGACCTGGTACGCCGGGTCAACAAGGTTCTGGAGACCTACCGCCAGGGCGGGGCGGGCAGCCCTTGGATGCAGGCCTACCAGAAGTGGCTCGCCAAGGACTTCAGCACGACGCAGGAGAACCCGACGCCGCCCGCCCCCGAATACAAGGACTAGCGCGGACAAGGACCGGCAAGGATTAGCACCCGCCCCACACGCGTAGGGATGACGCAGCAGACGGATCACATATCGCTTACGGACATGGAGAGGTGATCGATGGGGGTCCCGGGACCCTTCCCCAGCTTCGCGGGGGCACCCGACGGCCCGGTCATGGGCCGGGAGGAGGTGGACCGCGCACTGGCGAAGCTCGCCGCCGAACACGAGGCGATCGAGTCCTCGCTGCTCGCCCTCCAGGACCACGCGGGCAGAAGGCTCCTCGAGGGCGCCGAGCTCACGGGTGTCACCAAGAACCGCTGGTCCACCACCGAGCAGGCCATCTCTCTCCTGTGGAGCTACTTCGACGCGTACACCGAGGTCCTCACCCGGGCCCGTGAGGTGCGCTCCCGTCACCGCTGGCCGACACAGGACGAGTTGACCGAGCTCACCGAGCTGCTGTGCGGCACCGCGATCACCCTGCCCAGCAGCGCCACCCTCGGCGGTTCCCCGCTGCTCAGCGAGGAGTTGGGGCTTGACCGGCTGGTCGACCGGATGAACCGCTGGTACGCGGAGGCCCTCGACGTCATCGTCAGCGCCGACGCCGTATGGTCCGCGCTGCCCGCCCGGATCGACATGCTCTCCGCCGAGCTGCACCGCACCCGTTCGCTGGCCCACTCGGTGGGGGTGCGTCCCGGTGAGCACCCCTCGGGGGACGATCTGGAGCAGATCACCGCCGAGCTGACCGCGCTGCGCGCCGAGGTGGTCTCCGACCCGCTGGCCTTCTGGAAACATGCCAGCGGCAGCTCGGCGCCCGGCGGCGGCAGCCCCGACACCGAGCGCTATGACCGCGCCGCCCGCGCCCTGGAGGATGTGCGCCGGGAGATCGAGGCGGTCCTGGATGTGCGGCAGGACGCCGAGCGGCGGCTGATGCGGCTGCGGGATGTGCTCTCCCGCGCCGATCGCACCCTGGCGGAGGCGCGCCAGGCGCGCGGTGAGGTGCTCGCGAAGATCGCGGCATCGGAGGTTCCGGCCGTCAGCGGCCCGCCGACCGCGCTGCACGAGCAGCTGGTCGCCGCCGCCGACTACCGCAGGCGTTCGCAGTGGCACCGGCTCTCGCCGCTGCTGGAGAGCCTGGAGCAGCGCGCCGACGACGAGCTGCTGCGGGCCCGCGAGTCGTTGACCGCGGTCACCGCGCCGCTCGCGGTCCGCGCCGAGCTGCGCGGCCGGCTCGACGCGTACAAGGCGAAGGTCGCCCGCCATGGCATGGCGGAGGATCCGTTCCTGGTGGAGCGGTATGACGTGGCCCGCCGGATGCTGTGGAGCGCCCCGTGCGATCTGCGGGCGGCCGAGCAGGCCGTGCTGCGCTACCAGCAGGCGGCGGCCGAGGCCCTGGTGCCACGCCAGACGGGCCCGGCCGGGCAAGGCACCGAGGGAGGCACGGAATGAATGCGGCGGTCGTCGCCTGCCAGCGGCGTGACTGCGGCGGGTCCTACGAGGACGTGGGCGGAGGCGAGCTGTACTGCGATGTCTGCGGTATGGCCCCGGTCGTCTCACCGCAGGGGATGGTGGCCTCACCGCCCACCGGGATCACCGGCCAGCCCGGGCCGGGCGGGAGCTCCTCGTCCCGGAGCGAGGGCTCGTCGGCGCGGAGCGGGGGCTCCTCGGCGACCGGCCGGGACTCCTCGTCCGGCACCTCGGGCCGGTCGCGTTCGGCCCGCTCCTCCTCGTCCCGGCGCTCGGTGTCCGGGCGGCTGTCCCGCTCCATGTCCGGGCGGGCCTCGTCCCGTTCGGTCTCGGTGCGCAGCTCCCGCTCCGCCACCTCGGCCTCCTCGGGGCGGAACGCCCTGGGCGCCGGTCTGGTCAGCGTCCCCGATGTGCCGCGCCCCGACCCCCGGACGGCGGTGCTGGCGGACCCCGAGGTCCCCGAGCGCAAGCGGTTCTGTAGCCGCGGGGACTGCGGTGCCCCGGTGGGCCGCGCCCGCGGCGAACGGCCGGGCCGTACGGAGGGCTTCTGCACCAAGTGCGGCCATCCGTACTCGTTCGTACCGAAGTTGAACCCCGGTGACATCGTCCACGGCCAGTACGAGGTCGCGGGCTGCCTTGCGCACGGCGGGCTCGGCTGGATCTATCTGGCCATCGACCGCGCGGTGTCGGACCGCTGGGTGGTCCTCAAGGGCCTGCTGGACACGGGCGACGAGGAGGCCCTGGCCGCCGCCGTCTCCGAGCGCCGCTTCCTCGCCGAGATCGAGCACTCCAATATCGTCCGGATCTACAACTTCGTCGAGCACCTCGACCAGCGCACCGGCAGCCTCGACGGCTACATCGTCATGGAGTACGTGGGCGGCAAGTCCCTCAAGGACATCGCCAACGCCCGCCGCAGCGCCGATGGCCGCCGCGATCCGCTGCCGGTGGAGCAGGCGTGCGCCTACGGCATCGAGGCGCTGGAGGCGCTCGGCCATCTGCACAGCCGCAATCTGCTCTACTGCGACTTCAAGGTCGACAACGCGATTCAGCAGCAGGACCAGCTCAAGCTGATCGACATGGGCGCGGTCCGGCGGATGGACGACCACGACAGCCCCATCTACGGCACGGTCGGCTATCAGGCCCCCGAGATCTCCGAGTCCGGCCCGTCGATCTCCTCCGACCTCTACACGGTGGCGCGCACCCTGGCCGTGCTCACCTTCGACTTCCAGGGCTATACGAACGTCTACGTGGACAGCCTGCCGGACCCCGAGCACATCGAGGTCTTCCGGCGTTATGAATCCTTCTACCGGCTACTGGTGCGGGCCACCGACCCCGACCCGGGGCGCCGCTTCGCCTCCGCGCGGGAGATGGCCGACCAGCTGACCGGGGTGCTGCGGGAGGTCGTGGCGCTACAGACCGGGCGGCCCCGGCCGGCCCTGTCCACGCTCTTCGGGCCGGAACCGCGCGTGGTGGACACCGAGTTGTTCGCCGACGACGGAAAGGATCCGTCCCTGCTGGGCGCCCGGTCCGCCGGCGGGGGCGCCACCGCGCCCCTCATCCCCGCGCAGCGCCCGCCGGGCCCGCTGGCCCTGCCGGTGCCCGCCACCACCACGCTGGACGGACGGGCCACCGCGCTGGCGCTCCCGGTGCCGCTGGTGGACTCCGACGACCCCAACGCGGGGTTCCTGGCCGGTCTCCTGGCCGCCGACCCCGCCGAGGTGAGCGCCGCGCTGCGGACCGCGCCCGTGGACTCGGTCGAGCTGCGGCTGCGCCGGGTGCGCGCCCAGCTGGAGCTGGCCCAGGAGCATGACGCGGGCGTCGCGCTCACCGGTCTCGAGGCCGCGTACAGCGACGACTGGCGGATCGTCTGGTACCGGGGGCTGCACGCGCTGGCCAGCGGCGACCGCGAGACGGCCGCGCTCTCCTTCGACGCCGTCTACGACGCGTTCCCCGGTGAGCCGGCGCCGAAGCTGGCGCTCGGCGTCTGCGCCGAGGTGCTGGGCCAGTTGGACAACGCGGCGGAGTACTACCGACTGGTCTGGGCCTCCGACCCCAGCTTCGTGAGCGCCGCCTTCGGCCTCGCCCGGGTCCTGCTGTGCTCCGGGGACCGCCCGGGCGCGGTGCGGGCCCTGGAGTCGGTGCCGGAGTCCTCGATCCACTACACGGCGGCGCGAGTCGCCGCCGTACGGGCTCGGCTGCGCCAGCGCGCCCCGTACGACGCCCTGCTGAGCGATCTGACGGCCTCGGCGGCCCAGGTCGAGCGGCTGGGCGAATTCGGTCTGGACGCGGTGCGGCGCGAGCGGCTGCGTACGGAGGTCCTGGGCAGCGCCCTGGATTGGGTACTGTCCGGCAGCAGCGGGGCGCCCCCAGGACACAACCGGCCGTCTCTGCTCGGCAGCAGCCTGGACGAGCGCGGGCTGCGCTTCGGATTGGAGCGCTCGTACCGTGTACTCGCCAGACTCGCCCAGCGAGGCGAGGAGAGGATCGAACTGGTGGAGCGGGCCAACCGTTTCCGCCCCAGGACGTGGGTGTGATCGATGTCGCAGATGCCGCAGCCGCCCCAGCTGTCAGCCTGCCCGGCCTGTGAAGAGCCGCCGCAGGCAGGGGACAGATACTGCGATCAGTGCGGTGCCGATCTGACGGTGGCGGCCGCGCTGGCGGCCGAGGCCGCGCTGTCGGCGGAGGCGATCGCCGGCCGGCCGGAGACGCATGGCGACCTGCCGGAGGCGTATGGCGACTTGCCGGAGGCGCCGCGGGTGAACGGGGCGGCGCGGTCCATCCACCCGGAGCCGGAGCCGGACGACTACGAGCTGGCCGCCCCGACCTCCGGCGGGTACGGCCAGGTGGCCGACCCGCGGGCCGCGGCGACGCTCGGCGCGCCCGAGGCACCCGTCGAGTCCGCCGAGTCCGGCATCCACCCGGAGACCAACGCGAGTACGCACACCAGCGCGGCGAGCAGCACGGGCAGCGGCACCGGCACCGGGGCTGACCCCCGGCTGCCCGGCGGCGAGCACCGCCCCCGGTGCGCCGCGTGCCAGGAGGGCACCATCGACCAGGACGGCTACTGCGAGCGCTGCGGACACGCCCAGGCACGGACCCGCGACCATATGGAGAGTGAGCTGGAGGGAGTCGCGGCGGCCAGCGACCGCGGGCTGCGCCACCACCGCAACGAGGACGCGTTCTCGGTGTCCACCGCCGCGCTGCCGGACGGCACCCCGGCCATGGTCGCCGTGGTGTGCGACGGGGTCTCCTCGGCCACCCGCCCCGACGAAGCCTCGGCGGCCGCGGCCCACTCCGCGAACCAGGCGCTGCGGGCCTCGCTGCCCCGCGGCGCCCACCCCCAGCAGGCCATGAACGAGGCGATCATCGCCGCCGCCGACGCGGTCAACTCCCTGGCCCTGGACACCGGCGCGGCGGCTCCCGCTCACGAGGGGCAGCGCCACCAGAACGCACCGGCGTGCACCATCGTCGGCGCCGTCGTCACCAGCGACATCCTCACCATCGGCTGGGTCGGGGACAGCCGCGCCTACTGGGTCCCCGACGACCGTACGACCCCGCCCGCGCGGCTCACCGAGGACGACTCCTGGGCGGCCCAGATGGTGGCAGCGGGGCTGATGTCGGAGGCGGAGGCGTACGCGGACGAGCGCGCCCACGCCATCACCGGCTGGCTCGGGGCGGACGCCTATGAGCTGGAGCCCCACACCGCCTCGTACAAGCCGGACCGGCCGGGCGTCGTGGTGGTGTGCACCGACGGGCTGTGGAACTACGCCGAATCGGCGGAGCAGATGGCCCGCGCGGTGCCGGCGGACGCCCGTTCCCGGCCGCTCAACAGCGCGCAGGTCCTGGTCGGCCACGCCCTGGACGGCGGGGGCCACGACAACGTAACAGTGGCGGTCGTGCCGTTCCCCGCTGCCCCGGGCCGGGCAGGATCCGCCTGACGGTCGCCAAGGAGCGGATGACATGGCCCACTTCTCCACCCCCGACGCGCCGCGGTTCTCGGTCGAGGTCTACCAGAACGAGTACCTCCCCGAGGGAGGCCGCGAGGTGAACGCGATCATCACCGTCACCTCGGCGGGCGGCGGGGCAGCGGCAGGGCCGCCGATACCCGCCCCCGCCCATGGCGGGTACGAGGACGCTCCGGGCGCGTACGACAGCGCGTCCGGCCGGAGCGGCGGCTCCCCCCGCGCGGCCCGTGCGGCCGTGGTGATCATGGTGGACTGCTCCGGTTCGATGGACTATCCGCCGACGAAGATGCGCCACGCCCGGGACGCGACCGCCGCCGCGATCGACACCGTGCGCGACGGCGTGGCCTTCTCCGTCGTGGCGGGCACCCACAAGGCGGTCGAGATCTTCCCCGGCGACGGGCAGCTGGCCATCGCCGATCCGCTCACCCGCGCCCAGGCCAAGGAGGCGCTGCGGAGCCTGAGTCCGGGCGGCGGCACCGCGATCGGCACCTGGCTGCTCCAGGCCGACCTGTTGTTCGACTCCACGGACGCCGCGATACGGCACGGCATCCTGCTCACCGACGGGCGGAACGAGCACGAGGAGCCGCAGCGGCTGCGGGCCGTGCTCGACGCCTGCGCGGGCCGGTTCACCTGCGACGCCCGCGGGGTGGGCACGGACTGGGAGGTCGAGGAGGTCACCGGGATCGCCGCGGCCCTGCTCGGCACGGCGGACATCGTGGCCGACCCCGCCGGGCTCGCCGCGGACTTCACGCGGATGATGGAGACGGCGATGGGCAAGGAGGTCGCCGATGTCAGCCTCCGACTGTGGACTCCCAAGGGCGCCGAGGTGGCGTATGTGAAACAGGTCGCACCGACGGTCGAGGATCTGACCGCCCGGCGCGTCGAGGCCGGTCCGCGCGCGGGCGACTACCCCACCGGGTCCTGGGGCGATGAGTCCCGCGACTACCACCTCTGTGTGAGGGTTCCGGCGGCGGAGGTCGGCCAGGAGATGCTGGCGGCCAGGATTTCCCTGGTTCAGCCGGTGCCCGACGGGGTCGGCAGCCCGCCCACCCCCCTGGCGCAGGGGCTGGTGCGCGCGGTGTGGACCGATGATCTGGTCGTCTCCACCGCGATGAATCCGCAGGTGGCGCACTATACGGGCCAGGCCGAACTGGCACAGGCCATCAAACAGGGCATGAATGCCCGCAAGTCCGGCGATGCCGAACAAGCGACCGCGAAGCTGGGGCGTGCCGTACAGCTGGCGGCCGCATCGGGGAACGAAGACACGGCGAAACTGCTTGCGAAGGTGGTGGACGTGCTCGATGTGGCGGCAGGTACTGTGCGACTGAAGGCGAAGGTCGCGGAGGCGGACGAGATGACACTCGAAACGCGCTCCACCAAGACAGTTCGCGTCAAGAAGTAGCACATAACCAGCACTCACGTAGCTCTTCTCGGCAGAAACGCCAAGAACGCCACAGAGGGGGATCCGACATGCCGACCTGTCCCAACGGCCACCAATCGGCGGCCGAAGACTGGTGCGAGGTGTGTGGCCACCGGATGTCGGGGACACCCATGCCCTCCGGCGCCGTCCCGCCGCCTCCGCCCATGCCCAACGGTCCCGGTGTTCCCGTGCCACCGGGTGGCTACGGGAGTCCGGGGCCGGGCGGCCCACCGCCGCCCGGCGGCGCGGGCGGCTACGGCTATCCGGCACAGCAGCAGGAGCTGTGCCCGCAGTGCCGTACGCCACGTGAGGCGCAGGCCCCGTTCTGTGAGGAGTGCCGCTTCAACTTCCAGACGCACACCCCGTCTCCGTACGGCCCGCCGCAGGGCGGTTACGCGCCGCCGCAGCAGCCGGGCCCGCCGCAGCCCGGGCCCGGGGGGCCGCAGGGCCCGCACCCGACGCAGGGCGGCGGGCAGCCCTCCGGCTTCGGCGGCGACAGCGACTGGACGCTTCCGCCGCCGCAGGGGGGCGCACCGCACCAGGGCACGCCCCCGCACGGCGCCCCGCAGCACGGCGCCCCGCAGCAGGGCGCTCCGGGCCACGGCGCGCCCCAGGCCCCGCAGTACGGCTACGGCTACCCCCAGGCCCCGGCGCCCCCGGCGCAGCCGTACGGGAACGAGGGGTACGCCCCGCCGCCGCAGCAGCAGGGGCCGGGGCACCAGCCGCCCCAGCAGCAGCACCCCGGCGCCCCGCAGCAGCAGCACCCCGGCGGCGCCCAGTTCGGCCAGGGCGGCGCCCCGGCGCAGGCGCCCGGCAACTGGATAGCCGTCGTCGCCCCGGACCGTGAGTACTTCATGGCGATGATGAACCGCAGCGGCCCGGAGGCCGCCGGGCTGAACCTCCCGGCCTACTCCCCCGAGCAGCAGCTGCCGCTCAACGGCCACCAGATCACCATCGGCCGGCGCCGCCACAGCACCGGTGAGGCGCCCGACATCGACCTCGGGCGGCCGCCCGAGGACCCGGGCGTCTCGCACCAGCACGCGCTCCTCGTCCAGCAGCCCGACGGCGTCTGGGCGGTCGTCGACCAGGACTCGACCAACGGGACGACGATCAACGGCGGCGAGGAGCCGATTCAGCCGTTCGTGCCGGTCCCGCTCCAGGACGGGGACCGCGTCCACGTCGGCGCCTGGACGACGATCACGGTGCGCCGGGGCTGAGACCCCGGAAGGGCTCAAGACGGCCGGGAGGGCCCAGCGGCCAGCCGTAGGCGCCCTCCGGGTCGTCCAGCCAGGCCCATTGGCGCTCGCCGCGCACCGTCACCCCGTAGCGCTCGCGCCCCGGCCTGCCCTCGTGCTCCCACAGCGCGAGGGCCTCGACCGGCTCCAGATGGCCCGCGGCCACGTTCAGCAGGAAGCGGAAGGAGTCGTCCAGCAGCGGCCGGGACGGCAGCCCGTGGGTGGGCACCTGAGGCGGCGGACCGCTGCCGCGCAGCGGGACGAAGTACGCGGGGATGGCCAGGAAGCGCCCCTCGGCATGGCGGGCGTCGGCGACCCTCAGGGCGATCAGCCCGGTCGCGAGCGGCGTCAGGATCAGCGCGTCCGGCCGGCACTGGCCGAGCCATGCGGACGGGATGGACGCCACGGCGCAGGTGGCGATGATCCGGTCGTAGGGAGCGTGCAGCGGGCAGCCGCGCGCCCCGTCGCCGGTGACGACCGCGGGGCGGAATCCGGCCGCGGCCAGATGGTTGCGGGCGGCCTCGGTGATCTCCGGGTCGAGATCGAGGGTGGTGACATGGGCGTCGCCGAGCCGGTGGGCCAGCAGCGCGGCGTTGTAGCCGGTGCCCGCGCCGATCTCCAGCACCCGGTCCCCGTCCCGCACCTGGAGCGCCTGGAGCATCCGCGCCATCAGCGACGGCTGGCTGCTGGAGGTGATCAGCTCACCGTCGCGCACCCGGGTGGCGAGCGGGGCGTCCGCGTAGGCACCGGCCAGCCAGCGGGCCCGGCGCAGCGGGTGGGGATCGTCGCGCCACAGCCGGGTGTAGCCGACCGTCCCGTGCGCCGTGCCCGCCTCTCCCGCCCGGGTTGTCCTGGTGTCCGGCGGTGCGGCCGCCGCGGCCGCGTCGCCCGCCTCGTAGTAGTAGGGCACGAAGAGATGGCGCGGCACCTCCTCGAAGGCCGCCCGCCAGGCGGGGTCGGTGAGGCCGCCGCCCGCCACGATCTCCCGGACCAGCCCGGTCCGCAGCGCCGCGGCCTCTTCGGCGTACCCGTCGGCCTCCCGGTCCGCAGGCTTCGGCCGCACCACACGCTCCGCGGCGTCCGGCGCACTGCGTGTGCTCCCGCCCGTGCTGCCCATGCCTCCACTCTCCTGCGCCCGGCCCCCGGCCGCGACCCACGCCCCCTTTTCCGGACGGGGGCGTCTGAGAGCATGGAGGCGTGAAAGAGATTCCGCGAGGCACACTTCAGGAGCAGACCTTCTACGAGCAGGTCGGTGGCGAGCAGACCTTCCGGCGTCTGGTGCACCGCTTCTACCAGGGGGTCGCCGAGGACCCGCTGCTCCGGCCGATGTACCCCGAGGAGGACCTGGGTCCGGCCGAGGAGCGGCTCACACTCTTCCTGATGCAGTACTGGGGCGGCCCCCGCACCTACAGCGACAACCGCGGCCACCCCCGGCTCCGCATGCGCCACGCCCCCTTCACCGTGAACCGCGCCGCCCATGACGCCTGGCTGCGCCATATGCGCGACGCGGTGGACGAGCTGGAGCTGGCCCCGGAGCTCGAGCGCCAGCTGTGGCACTACCTCACCTACGCCGCCGCCTCCATGATCAACACGGAGGGCTGACCCCGCGGGCTGACCCGGAGGATCGGCCCCGCAGGTTGACCGGCGGGCTCAGGCGGGCGTGACGGACAGCCCGGACAGGCCGCCGGACAGGCCCTGCGTACGCACCGCGATCGAGCCGTACGGCGTGCGCAGCCGCAGCCAGCCGCCCGCGGCGAGCAGCGCCAGGGGCTCGGGCGCGGCGGTGGCCACGCCGCTCCCATGGCCGGTGGCGGCCGGTGCCGCCGCCCGGACCGGGCGCAGAAAGCCCAGCGACTGCGCGGCGTGCACGGCGCGCAGCGGAAGCCCGGTGTCGCCGAGGGTGCGGGACCAGATCTCATGGCCGATGCGGTCGCGCTCGGCGCGCGTACGCTGCTCCTCGGGCAGCGCCGCGTCACGGGCCCGGAACTCGGCGACGGCGGCGGCGACCGCCCCGCGCACCTCGTCCACGCCCGGCGGTCCGGTCACCCGGCGCCAGCCGCCGCGCGGCGGCAGCACCCCGGCCCATGGCGGACCGGTGACGGCCTGCGGCACGGTGACCACCAGGCCCCGGTCGCGGATCTCGGAACCGTCGGTGGTCCGCGCGGCCCGCGCCGTGTCCAGCGCGTCCGCGAACTCGCCCGCCGAGACGGTCGTGTCCAGGGCGCCCGCCCCGCCCGCCGCCCCGGCCGACGTATGCGGTGTGTCCGGTGTGTGCGGTGTGTCCGGTGCGGCCTCGGTGCCGACGATCGCCTCGAGCCGCGCCGTACGGATCGCGAGGACCTCGAACGACGGCGGCCGGCCGAAGACGGCGAGCACACCGCCGCCCGCCTGTAGCCGCACCGCCGCCGCCCGGTCGTAGTGGATCAGCCGGGCCAGGAAGGCGGCGAGATCGGCCGCCTCCCCGGCGTCGGCGAAGTGGAGCTCCTGGCTGGGGGCCGTCATACCGAGACGGCCCCCTCCGCCCGCCCGGCGCCATCGGCGGATCCGGCGGGCTTCGTGGACGCCGTGGACGCCTTCTTGGCGGCGCCCTTCTTCGCCGGGTCCGGCTCCAGGTACTCGGTCAGGAACTTCTCCTCCTCCGGGGTGACCCGGCGCGGGCGGCCCTGGTCGAGGTCGTAGGGCACGATGCGGGTGGCGGCACGCACATACAGGGCGTCCTCGTCCTTGATCTCATAGCGCAGGGTGAGATACGCGGCCTTGATCTCCGTCACCCAGGTCTCGATCGTCACCGGCCGGTGCCGGTGGACCAGGGGCTTCAGATAGTCGATCTCGTGCCGGGCCACGACCACGCCGCCGGTGAACGCGTCACTCCCGTTCCCCGGCGCCAGCCGCCACATGAAGTCGACCCGGGCCTCCTCCAGATAGCGGAGGAAGGTCACGTTGTTGACGTGGCCGAACGCGTCCATGTCGGACCAGCGCAGGGGACAGGGGTAGATATGGCGTGCCATCCACTCAGCCCCGGGTCAGCTTCTTGTAGGTGGCGCGGTGCGGACGGGCCGCGTCCGGGCCGAGCCGCTCGACCTTGTTCTTCTCGTACGACTCGAAGTTGCCCTCGAACCAGAACCACTTGGAGTCGCCCTCGTACGCCAGGATGTGGGTGGCGACGCGGTCGAGGAACCAGCGATCGTGGGAGACGACCACGGCGCAGCCGGGGAAGTCGAGCAGCGCGTTCTCCAGCGAGGAGAGCGTCTCCACGTCGAGGTCGTTGGTGGGCTCGTCGAGGAGCAGCAGATTGCCGCCCTGCTTGAGGGTGAGCGCGAGGTTGAGGCGGTTGCGCTCACCGCCCGAGAGCACCCCGGCCGGCTTCTGCTGGTCCGGGCCCTTGAAGCCGAAGGCGGAGACATAGGCGCGGGAGGGCATCTCGACCTGGCCGACGTTGATGTAGTCGAGCTCGTCGGAGACGACCGCCCACAGCGTCTTCTTGGGGTCGATGTTGGCGCGGCTCTGGTCGACGTAGGAGATCTTGACGGTCTCGCCGACCTTGATGCTGCCCGCGTCGGCGGTCTCCAGGCCCTGGATCATCTTGAAGAGCGTGGTCTTACCGGCGCCGTTGGGGCCGATGACACCGACGATGCCGTTCCGCGGCAGGGTGAAGGAGAGGTCGTCGATCAGGACCTTCTCGCCGAACGCCTTGGAGAGGTTCTCCACCTCGACCACGACATTGCCCAGGCGCGGGCCCGGCGGGATCTGGATCTCCTCGAAGTCCAGCTTCCGGGTCTTCTCGGCCTCGGCGGCCATCTCCTCGTACCGGGTCAGCCGGGCGCGGGACTTGGCCTGGCGGCCCTTGGCGTTGGAGCGGACCCAGTCCAGCTCCTCCTTGAGGCGCTTGGCGCGCTTGGCGTCCTTCTGGCCCTCGACCTTCAGCCGGGCCTGCTTCTTCTCCAGGTAGGTGGAGTAGTTGCCCTCGTAGCCGATGGCGCGGCCGCGGTCGAGCTCCAGGATCCACTCGGCGACGTTGTCCAGGAAGTACCGGTCGTGGGTGATGGCCACGACGGTGCCCGCGTACTTGGCGAGGTGCTGCTCCAGCCAGTTGACGGACTCGGCGTCGAGGTGGTTGGTGGGCTCGTCGAGCAGCAGCAGGTCGGGGGCCTCCAGCAGCAGCTTGCAGAGCGCGACACGGCGCTTCTCACCACCGGAGAGGGTGGTGACCGGCCAGTCGCCGGGCGGGCAGCCGAGGGCGTCCATGGCCTGCTCGAGCTGGGCGTCTAGGTCCCAGGCATTGGAGTGGTCCAGGTCCTCCTGGAGCTTGCCCATCTCCTCCAGCAGCTCGTCGCTGTAGTCGGTCGCCATCTGCTCGGCGATCTCGTTGAAGCGGTCCAGCTTGCCCTTGGTGACCGCCACGCCGTCCTGGACGTTCTCCAGCACGGTCTTGGACTCGTCGAGCGGGGGCTCCTGGAGCAGGATGCCCACGCTGTAGCCGGGCGAGAGGAAGGCGTCACCATTGGACGGCTGCTCCAGGCCGGCCATGATCTTCAGCACCGTCGACTTACCGGCGCCGTTGGGGCCCACGACGCCGATTTTCGCGCCGGGCAGAAAGCTCAGCGTGACATCGTCGAGGATCACCTTGTCGCCGTGCGCCTTGCGCGTCTTGCGCATGGTGTAGATGAACTCAGCCAAGAGAAACCGTCCGGCAATCTGGTAGGTATCGAGGTGCGGCTCCGCCGCGGGGTCCGTATCCGTGGCGGCCCCACCGCGTGAGGGCAGATACAGCCATCTTGCCGTACAGCCCGCCCGAGGCGGAAACCCGTTTGGTCCGGCGTGCGGCATGGGTCCGGCATTCGCCGTCCCCCGGCGACACGAAGGGCCGGAGCCTCCATGAGGCTCCGGCCCTCCATCACCGCGTTCTTCGATGGTCACCACGTCCGGTGACCGTCGCTTCACTCAGCGATCACTGCTGCCCTGGCGTCGCCGCGCTGGCGTCACCGCGCTGGCGTTCACTCGCCCGCGGTCGCCTTCTTCTTGCGGACGAAGAAGATCGCGCCGCCGCCGACCACGACCAGCGCCACGGCGATGCCCGCGATCATCGGGGTGTTGCTGCTGCTACCGGTCTCGGCGAGGTCGCCACCGGAGGTGTCACCACCGGTGCTGCCACCGGCCGACGCGGGGCTCGGCTGCGAGGAGGGGGTGTCGCTGCTGCCGCCGCTGCTGGAGGTCTTGCAGTCGAGAACGCCGGAGAAGGTCTTCTCGAAGCCGTTCGGACCGGAGATGGTGAACTTGTAGCTCTGGTCCTCCTTCACCGGGGCGGTGACGGTCTTGGACTGACCCGCCTCGACGGTGTACTTCTGGCCCAGCAGCTCGAAGGTGAACGCCTCGTCGCCCTTGTTGCTGGCCGTGATGTCCACGCCGCCCTTGGCGCAGTCCTTCTCGGCGGAGACCGCCGGGACCGCGCCCTTCTTCGCCCAGTTCGCTGTGGCGGTGGCGGAGACGGTGCTCTCGCTCGAGCCGGCCAGGATCTGGGTCTGGCTCTTGGTGGCGCTGGCGAACGCGCGGCCCACCGGAACCTTGGTGGCGGCCTGGGCGGTCAGCGTGGCGGAGCCGTCCGCCGCGCCCTCCGGGACGTCGAAGTACACCTCGCCGCCGTCGGCGGCGCTGGTGATGGTCTTGCCGCTCTTGTCGACGAGCTTGACGCCGCCCGCGGACTCGGCGCCCGGGGCCAGGGTGACGCTGTCGGCGTTGGTGTGGACCTTGACCGGGCCGAGCCGCTCACCGGCCTTGCCGGAGACGGCCGGCGGGTCCAGGCTCAGCGACGCCTTGGGCTCCTGGAGGTTCTGGGCGCTCTTCTCCAGGTAGTCGGCCAGCTTCTCGGCCTGCGGGTCGGCCGCGTCCACCTTCGCGTTGTCGGAGAAGCGCCAGATGGCGACCTGCGTCCCCGCGGCGGCGGTCTTCTCGGTGAGGGGACCGGTGCCCGCCGTCTTCGCGAGCGCGTCCAGGTCGTTCACCTGCGGGTAGGAGTTCTGAAGAACCCAGTTGATCTTGCCCGCGTTGGGGTTGTTCGCCAGGGACGTCTCGGCCCAGGACTTCTCCTCGTACTTCGCCTTGCTCTGCGTCGGGTTGTGCAGGTCAATGCAGTACGTCTGGATGGAACCGCCGTTGTCGACCGACATCTCGAAGAGACCGGCGCCGACCTGCTGGTCCTTGCCGTTGTCGTGGATGATGGCCTTGTCGAACGTCTTGAGACCGCCCAGCGTGGCGGTCGCGCCGCCCTGGCTCGGGGGCGCGTCATCGGCGGCGGCGGTGCCGGCGGTGGCTATCGCGCCCGCCGCGACCAGACCGGACGCCAGAACGGCGGCCGCAAGGCGGGCAGCGCCCCGCCTCCTTACAGAAATCATGGTTTCCCCTCCGGGCGAGCGCCAGTCAGTTGGTGCGCCTCGCCAGCGAACTCAAAACTCAGGAACCCCCGTTGGGCACGCAGGGATACTAGGGAGAAAGGAACCGATCGTTCCCCGGGAATACCTAGACCCAACCGATCCGAATCGGAATCGTTACCTAATCGCCAGATCCCGTATGACCTGGGATTATCGACAAATCTCCCGTGATCGCGGCCGCTCACGGGGAAGTTGCCCCGGTCGGTGTGTTTAGAAGCGGTTTGGCCTGTGAAACCCGGCGAAATGCGGATGTACCCCGCGTGAGGTCGTGTCCGACCGCCACCGCGTCGATCTCCGCGGTGACCCAACGCCTGGGCTGATGCGCCCCGCCACCGGATTCCCCGCCCGGGGCCGGAGGCGTGGCCGCGCCTCCTCCCCATCCCCCTTCCCCTTCTCCCTGAAGCGGCCGGTCTCCCTGAAGCGACCGATCCCTCTCCTGCTCTCGCTCGCGCTCTCGCACCCGCAACGTCCCATGGACGACGAGGGGTTCACCGAGCGATACCGACCCCGCGACATTCGCGGCGAGCGACCGCCACGTCCAGATCGTGTAGAAACTCGTGTACGCGTCCGCCCACGCGTCCCGCCCCCGGTCCCAGCGCCGCACCGTCGCCGCCAGCCGGAACCGGGCCACCGCGACACCCGCCGCCGTCTCCCAGAAGTCCGGCCGCGTCGCGGCGTTCCCCACCACGGTCACCCAGCTCTCGTTCACCGGCTACGCCTCCCCCATCACTTCGCGGCTCTGTCCTGCCGCTCGTGAACCATGCTGCCCGGCATCGCGAAACTCCGCCGGGGCCTGTGCACGACCCCGGGATTGTGGACAACTCGGCCACCCGGACGAGTGAACGCCCCTCACTCCCCGCCCCTCACGCCCCGCCCGCCGCGACCACGTACTGCGCCCGTACCTCCCCGTACCGCGCCAGCTCCGTCTCGACCGGCTCCAGCACCCGTCTGCGTCCGCACTCGGCCGCCGCCTCCCGCAGGCGGCCCTCCACCGACCGGCCGTGGCGCCGGGCGGGCCCCCGCGCGGCCGCCCGGGAGCCCCACGCCAGCGTCGGGCCGACCGCCGCGCCGCCCAGCACCAGCAGCGTGGGCATCCACCACTCCGGCCCGCCGAACACCCCGGCCATGGCCCCCAACAGCCACAGCACCCCGATCACTTGCGCCAGCAGCACGGTGACCTGAGCCGCCGCCACCATCGACCACCACACGGGCCGGACCGGCCGCCGGTATGCCGTCTCGGCCGCCACCGCCTCGTCGACCGCCTCCGCCAGCCCTCTGCCGCCCCACCCCGCCGCCTCCCGGACGGCCTGGGCCCATGGGCCGGGCAGCCCGGCCGTCGCCTCGTCCCCGAGCGTGCGTACCGCCTCCTCCACCGCCGGGCGCGCCGTGACCGCCTCCACCGCCACCGTGCGCGCCCGCGCGCCCGGGATCTCCGCCCACTCCCCGGCCCCGGACGCTCGCGAACTCCGAGAGCCGCCGACCCGAGAACCACCGCCCCAAGAGCCGCCGCCCCGAGAGCTCCCCGAGGCGTGGCCCTTCCTCGCCCGCAGCCGCCCCCATGGCGTTCCGCACGCCCACTCCGCGTCCCTCAGCCAGGCGCGTTCGGCCGCCTTCCCGGCCGCGCCCGCGCCCGCCGCCTCGGCCAGCCGGTCCTCGAACTCCGCCCGCGCCCGCTCGGTGAGCCCGACCGGCCCGCTGTCCGCCACATAGTGCGGCCGCAGCCGCGTCATCGTGCCGGCCACGTCCGCCGACAGCCGACGCTCGGCCGCCCCGCACTCGGCCGTGAGCCGCGCGAGCATCTCCCGAAGCTCCCCGACGCCCTCGCCGGTCAGCGCGGACAACCCGAGCACGGCGGCCCCCGGCTCCCCGTGCTCCCCGAGGGCGAGCCCGTCCTCGTCCAGCAGCCGCCGCAGATCGTCCAGCACCTGGTCCGCGGCCTCGCCCGGGAGCCGGTCCACCTGGTTGAGCACGACGAACGTCACCTCGGCGTATCCGGCGAGTGGCCGCAGATAGCGCTCATGGAGGACGGCGTCCGCGTACTTCTCGGGGTCCACCACCCACACCACCGCGTCCACGAGACCCAGCAGCCGGTCCACCCGCTCGCGGTGGCCCGGGGCGGCCGAGTCGTGGTCGGGCAGGTCGAGGAGGACCAGGCCGCGCAGCGCGGGGTCGTACGGATAGCCCGGGTTGCGCCGGTCCACCGCCGGGATGCCGAGGCGGTCCAGCAGGCCGTCGGCGTGGTCGGTCCACGCGCAGGCGAGGGGCGTGGCGGTGGTCGGACGGCGGACGCCGGTCTCGGAGAGGGGGGCTCCGGCAAGGGCGTTGAACAGTGTCGACTTACCGCTTCCGGTGGCCCCGGCGACGGCGACCACGGTGTGCCCGTAAGGATGCCGTCCCCGCGCGTCCGCCTCGTCGAGCACCCGCGCGGCCCCGGCGAGCGCACGCCCCTCGAGCCGGGACCGGGACAGCCCGACGAGCTGGCGCAGGGCCTCCAGACGGGGCCGCAGGGTGCCCGTGGCGAAGCTGCGGACGCCGGCCTGGTAGACGGCGTACGGGGGGCCGCCGAAGGACCGCCGACCGGTCTCCTCCCCCGGGAAGTAGTCCGCCACGGCGCCGGGGATGTCCGGTACGGCCTCCTCCGCCGCCTCCTGGTCCCTCGCACGGGCCGGGCGGCCCGCGGCACGTCCGGCGGCCCGTCGGTGCGCGCGCCGGGCGATCAGGCCGTCGTCCCAGGTGTGGCGGTCCCCCGCCGCCCGGTCTCCCCCGCCGCTCCCGCCGCCCCCATTGCCCCCATTGCCGCCATTGCCGCCGTTGCCCGCCATGGCCGTCACCTGCGGTCACCTCTCCTTCTGAAGCACGGACAGCGCGGCGATCAGCTCGACCTGGTGTTCCGGGGACATGTCCAGGGCGTCCAGAGGGGCGAGCCTGCGGTCGCGCTCCGCCCGCATGACCCGGGTGACACAGCCGTCGAGCAGCCGTCCGCCACGGTCGCCCAGGCGCAGTGCCGCATGCGCGCCCAGGGTCTCGGCGAGCTTCTCGCCCGCCTTACGGGCGCGGCGTCCGCCCAGGAGGGATGCGGCGAGCAGGGCGGCGATCTCCTCGGGCACGCAGCTGCCCCCGCATTCGGCGATCCGGGCCCGGGCCTCCTCCTCGGCCAGCTCCTCGGCGCAGCGCCGCCAGTGCCGTACGGCCACGCCGATCCGCTCGGCGGCGCCCCGCGCGTCGCTCGGGGCGAGCCCGGCCCGCGCCGCCGGATCCTGCCTCCCGGCCTCCGCGACCCGTTCGTCGGCCGTGGCGGCCGCGCCGCGCAACAGGGTGGCCAGGGAGTCGGTGAGAGCCGTAAGGAGCTCATCGGGGGCGCTGGCGTGCGGCAGGCCGTACCAGTGGGTGAGCGCACCGCCCGCGAGCGCCGCACCCTGCGCGATCTCGCGCCGTACCCGCTCCCCGGCCTCCCCGTACGCGCCCTCGACCCGCTGGATCAGCCGCACCGCGGCCGCGTGCTGCGCCGCCGCGGCCCCGGCCAGCGCGGGCATCCGGGCGCGGAGTGAGGCGAGGGTCCCGGCGGCCGTACGGGCGGCGGCGACCGTACGGGCGTACGGATCCTGGGCGTGCTGGGTGAGCCAGGTCCGCAGGGCGGCGACGGCGGTGGCCGGGAGCAGCCCGCTGCCGCCGCCCGCGGATTCCGGGAGCTCGGGGATGGTGAAGCGTGGGACATCGCCGAGCCCGGCCGCCGTAAGGAGCCCGGCGTACTGCCGGGAGACCTCGGCGGCCAGCTGGTGCGGCACCCGGTCGAGGACGGTGACGAGGGTGACGTCGTACTCCTTGGCGGTCCGCAGCAGATGCCACGGGACGGCGTCGCCGTAGCGGGTGGCGGTGGTGACGAGCACCCAGATGTCGGCGGCGCAGATCAGTTCCGCGGCCAGATCGCGGTTCCGCGCGACCAGCGAGTCGATGTCGGGCGCGTCGAGCAGCGCGAGCCCCCGCGCCAGCCCCGGGTCGGTCTCCACCCGCAGCGCCGCCGGCCCCTCCTGCGCCCGCCCCTCCTCGTCGTACGCGCTCTCCGCCCGCTCCCCCTGCGCCGGCACCCACACCCGGGTGAGCCGCGGCAGCACCCGCTGCCCGGCGAACCAGGGGTGGTCATCGGGGTGGCACACCAGCACCGGCGTACGCGTTGTGGGCCGCAACACACCGGCCTCGGTGACGCGTCGGCCGACCAGCGAATTGACCAGGGTGGACTTGCCCGCTCCCGTCGATCCCCCGATTACCGCCAGCAGGGGCGCTTCGGGGGCGCGCAACCGGGGCACGAGGTAGTCGTCCAGTTGAGCGAGCAGCTCGGCACGGCTACGGCGAGCGCGGTCGGCGCCGGGAAGGGGGAGCGGAAACCGAGCGGCGTCGACACGGTCACGCAGTGAGGTCAGCGCGTCGAGCAGCCGGGGCCGTACGTCCAAGATCGCCACGTGGTGAAGAATGCCCGCTTTTGGTGTCTTTTTGAAGCGTATGCTCACTCGTGCGCGTCAAAGAGACCCACCCGGATCACCCCAAAAGGAGCACGAGGCAGACGTGACGGCAGGGGCGCGGGCATAACGAGTGCACAACACCCGTTCCCTGAGGCGTGAAAAACGATGCGAGTTTCGGACCTGCCTGCGATTATCAGACCGCTTCACCGAACCTCCACAACGTGCCACGGAGGTGAAGCAACCGGGGCGAGGTGCAAGGAGCCCTATCCTTGTCCCGGCAAGGTCACGGTCCGTCGAGCCCGGCCACCCGCACCACGGCCGCCCCGTCGGCCCCGCAGGCACCGGGGGCTCACCCGCTCCATGACCACCACCGGCCCCCGTAGCTCAGTGGATAGAGCAGGCGCCTTCTAAGCGCTTGGCCGCAGGTTCGAGTCCTGCCGGGGGCGCACTGGACCCTCTCCTCTACGCACGTAGCGGAGGGGGTCTTCTCGCTGCTCCGACTGTCGCCGGGCTTCCGCGGGTCCTGAAGCAGAGACGGGCGAGGGTCAACCCTCGCGGCCCTCGGTGTCGTCGCCCGTTTCGGGGCGCGGACCGCCGCCGGTGCGGTCGGCCTCGGTGCCGAGGTCGGTCGGGGCGCCCATGGCCTTGGAGAGGGGCAGTCGGTTGGTGGTGGGGACCTCGTGGGGGACGGCCTCGGGGTGGTGGAGGTCGAAGGCGGGGGATTCGGAGCGGATCTTCGGCAGGGTGAGGAAGTTGTGCCGGGGCGGGGGGCAGGAGGTAGCCCATTCCAGGGAACGGCCCCATCCCCAGGGGTCGTCGAGCGCGACCGGCTTCCCGTACTTCCCGGTTTTCCACACGTTGTAGATGAACGGCAGCGTGGACAGGCCCAGGAGGAAGGAGCCGATGGTGGAGACCGTGTTCAGCGTGGTGAAGCCGTCGGCGGCCAGATAGTCGACATAGCGACGCGGCATGCCGATGACGCCGAGCCAGTGGTGGACCAGGAAGGTGGCGTGGAAGCCGATGAACAGGGTCCAGAAGTGGATCTTGCCGAGGCGTTCGTCGAGCATCCTGCCGGTGAACTTGGGCCACCAGAAATAGAATCCGGCGAACATCGCGTAGACCACCGTGCCGAAGACCACGTAGTGGAAGTGGGCGACGACGAAATAGCTGTCGTGGACCTCGAAATCCAGCGGGGGCGAGGCCAGGATCACCCCGGTCAGCCCGCCGAAGAGGAAGGTGACCAGGAAGCCGATGGCCCACAGCATCGGCGTCTCGAAGGAGAGGGAGCCACGCCACATGGTTCCGATCCAGTTGAAGAACTTCACCCCGGTCGGCACCGCGATGAGGAACGTCATAAAGGAGAAGAACGGCAGGAGTACGGCTCCGGTGGCGAACATGTGGTGGGCCCACACCGTCGCGGAGAGGCCGGTGATGCCGATGGTGGCGCCCACCAGACCCATATAGCCGAAGACCACCTTGCGGGAGAACACCGGAATGATTTCGGTGATGATGCCGAAGAACGGCAGGGCGATGATGTAGACCTCGGGGTGGCCGAAGAACCAGAAGAGGTGCTGCCACAGCACCGGCCCGCCGTTGGCCCCCTCGAAGACGACCGCGCCGAATTTACGGTCCGCCTCCAGCACCAGCAGGGCCGCGGCCAGGACGGGAAAGGCGAGCAGCACCAGGATCGAGGTGAAGAGGATGTTCCAGGTGAAGATGGGCATCCGGAACATCGTCATTCCCGGGGCGCGCATGCACACGACGGTCGTGATGAAGTTGACGGCGCCCAGGATCGTCCCGAAGCCGGAGAGGGCGAGGCCCATCGCCCACATGTCGCCGCCCACGCCCGGTGTCCGCGCCTTGCTGCTGAGCGGCGTATAGGCCGTCCAGCCGAAGTCCGCCGCGCCGCCGGGGGTGAGCAGACTGCCGATCACGATCAGCCCGCCGAAGAGGAAGAGCCAGTACGAGAACATGTTCAGCCGGGGGAAGGCGACATCCGGGGCGCCGATCTGGAGCGGCATGATCTCGTTGGCGAATCCGGCGAAGACCGGTGTGGCGAAGAACAGCAGCATCAGCGTGCCGTGCAGGGTGAAAGCCTGGTTGTACTGCTCCGGGCTGATCAATTGCAGTCCGGGCCGGGCGAGTTCGGCCCGCATGACCATGGCCAGAAGGCCGCCGATCAGAAAGAATCCGAACGCGGTCACCAAGTACAGGTGTCCGATTTTCTTGTGGTCCGTGGTGGTGAGCCAGTCGACCACGATGGTGCCGAGTTTAGTGGGTTCGGCGGGAGCTTCATATTCGGGCTTGGTTGTCGTCGCCATGTCCGTGTCCGCTCCTCGGCCGTCTGCATGGGTGGGCGGCCGGCGGCACCGGCCGACGAATTCGTTGTATCGATTCGCCCACCATTACCCGAAGCGGAATGGCGATTCGGACCCGACTCGCCGTGGAGGCCGGGTCATTCACCGGCTTCCTGGGCGCGGCTCGCGGGCCGGTCTGCGCCGCCATCGCCGGATTCCCGCGCTCACGACGATTGCCACGGCGCTCAGCAGCGCCGATCTCATCCGCCGCACACGTGACATCGGTTTCTCCCGTCCTCTGGGATGAGCCGCACCGGATTCCGGACCGGATTCCACACCGGGTTCCGCGGCCCGACCCGAGTTACCCATGGCCGGAGGGCCCATTCAGGATAGCTCTCCGTGAGCGGATGAACACCGAGCCGGACCGTCGGGCACGTCGCCGGACGGGACCGCACCGCCCCTGGCCGGTTTTGCCGCACCAGGACACGTACATGGGAATCCCTTTACCTTCTCGTTCGTTCCACGCATGCCCCCCACGGAACTCAGGAACAAACGCCCCCCACGGAACAGAGAACGATCACAGGGACAGTGAAGGAGTGAACGCCGCGATGGTGTTCAAACGAGTGCTCGGCTCGCTCGGGGTCGGTGGGCCCGTCGTGGACACGGTCCTGGACCGGGAGCCGGTGCGCCCCGGTGGGGTGGTGCGGGGGCGTGTGCGGCTCCGGGGCGGAGGCGGCGCCTGCGACCTCGACCACCTCGCGCTGGAGCTGATCGCCGGGGTCGAGGCCGGGTACGGCGGCGAGGGGCACGAGGGCGGTGTGGTCTTCGACCGTCTCCGGCTCGGCGGCGGGTTCCGGCTCGACGCGAGAGAGCACAGAGAGATTCCGTTCACCATTCACATACCGTGGGAGACACCGCTCACCGAGGTGTCCGGGCAGCCGCTGGGTGTCGTCCTGGGCGTCCGGGTCGAGCTCGCGGCGGCAGGTGCGAAGGACCACGGCGATCCGGAGCCGCTGATCGTGCGCCCGCTGCCGATCCAGGAGGCCGTGCTGGGAGCCCTGGGGCGGCTCGGCTTCGGCCTCGTCGCCGCCGATCTGCGGCTCGCCCATATCGCGGGCACCGGGCAGCGGCTGCCCTTCCACCAGGAGATCGAGCTCACCCCCGCCCCTCAGTACCTCCACGCCGTGAACGAGATCGCACTGACCCTTCTCACCGGCGCCGACGGGATGGAGGTCGTCCTGGAGGCCGACAAGCGCGGCAGAGGCGCCGGCACCCTGGGCCGCCACACCGTGCGCCATGAGGACCTCGAGCGGCGCGACTGGCCCGGTGAGGTCGACTCCTGGATCCGGGCGCTCATCGAATCCCGCGCGAGGCATAGCGCCCGCGATGGCCGCACTGGTGCGGGTGGGGCCATCGCGGGCGTCACGAGCGGTACGAGCGGTACGAGCGGTACGGGCGTCACGGCCGGTACAGGCGGTGCGGGCGTCATGGCCGGTACAGGCGGTACGGGCGTCACGGCCGGTACGGCGGTGGGTGGGGCCGTGGGCGGCGGCATGGTCGCGACCGGGCTCGGTGACGCGTTAGGGAACTTAGCGGGCTTAGGCGACTTAGGGGGCTCGGGGCTTGAGGAGGAGGACCGGGGCTGAGCCGTGGAGCGACGCGGAGGGCCGCGGAGCGTCCCGCGGCCCTCCCCGTACGCATCGACCCGAACGTACCGACCCGTACGTACCGACCCGCGCATCGAGTCGTACGCACCGACGCACGGCTATGAGCGACGTCCCACGGCGTCCGGGTCGTCCACCACCTCTCGCGGCTCCTCCGTCACACCATCGCCCCCGCTCCCGACCGCCACGGCGGCAGCGGGCTCGCGGCGCGCCGCGAGCCGGGCCGTGATCCGCCGGGCGACGGGCTCGGTCCAGCGGGCGGTGAGCGGCCCGAGGACGACCAGGATCAGGACGTACGCCGTGGCCAGCGGGCCGAGCGACGGTTCGATACCCGCCGTGACGGCGAGCCCCGCGATGACGATCGAGAACTCGCCCCGGGCCACCAGCGTGCCGCCCGCCCGCCAGCGGCCCCGCGCCGAGATCCCGGCCCGCCGCGCCGCCCAGTAACCGGTGGCGATCTTCGTACCGGCGGTGAGGAGGGCCAGCGTCATGGCGGGCAGCAGCACCGGGGGAATGCTGGCCGGATCCGTATGCAGCCCGAAGAAGACGAAGAACACGGCGGCGAACAGATCCCGCAGCGGGCTGAGCAGATGGTGGGTACCCTCGGCGACCTCCCCGGACAGGGCGATGCCCACCAGGAACGCGCCGACGGCCGCCGACACCTGGAGCTGCTGCGCGATCCCCGCCACCAGCAGCGTCAACCCGAGCACCACCAGCAGCAGCTTCTCGGGGTCGTCGCTGGAGACGAAGCGGGAGATGTGCCGTCCGTAGCGGACGGCCAGGAACAGCACCAGACCGGCCACGCCGAGGGCGATGGCCAGGGTGACACTGCCCGCCGCCAGGCCCGCACCGGCCAGCAGGGCCGTGACGATCGGCAGATAGACGGCCATCGCCAGGTCCTCCAGGACGAGGATGCTGAGGATCACCGGGGTCTCGCGGTTGCCGAGCCGGCCCAGATCGCCGAGCACCTTGGCGATGACGCCGGAGGAGGAGATCCAGGTCACCCCGGCGAGCACCACGGCGGCCACCGGCCCCCACCCCAGCAGCAGGGCCATGACGGCGCCGGGGAGGGCGTTGAGCACCGCGTCGACCAGACCGGCCGGGTACTGGGTCTTGAGATTGCTGACCAGGTCACTGGCGGTGTACTCCAGCCCGAGCATCAGCAGCAGCAGGATGACGCCGATCTCGGCGCCGGTCGCGACGAATTCCTCGCTCGCTCCCAGCGGCAGCAGCCCACCCTCGCCGAAGGCCAGTCCGGCCAGCAGATACAGCGGGATCGGGGAGAACTGGAGCCGCCCGGCGAGCCGCCCCAGCAGCCCGAGGACCAGGATGACCGCGCCGAACTCGATCAGAAAGACAGCGGACGAATGCATGGGCTCACTCCCGCCCGAGTATCGCCGCGGCCGTCTCCACACCCTCGCGGGTGCCGATCACGATCAGCTCGTCCCCACCGGCCAGCCGGAAGTCGGGGGTCGGGGAGGGGATCGCCTCCGCCCTGCGCAGCACGGCCACGATCGAGGCGCCGGTCTCCGTCCGCATCCGCGTCTCGCCCAGCACCCTCCCGTTCCAGTGCGACGTGGACGACAGCTCGATCCGCTCGGCCACCAGCCCCAGCTCGGTGGTGGACAGCAGATTCGGGCTGTGATGACTTGGCATCAGCACCCCGATGAGCGCCTCCGCTTCCGCTGGGGTCAGCCTGGTGGACAGGGCACACTCATCGGGATCCTCCTTCCGGTACGCGCTCAGCGTCCGTCCGCCGTCGCGATGTGCGATGACCGAAAGCCGCCTGCTCTCTCGTGTCGTCAGGTCGTAGCGAACCCCGATCCCGGGCAATGGCGTACTGCTCATGCGCGGAGCGCCCACAGTCATCCCTCTCGTCGCTCGATTCCTGTGCCACCCTAACGAATGGCAAAGAATTGGTAATGACGGCAGGTGTACAAGGGTGCGATGGGACGATGCCGACCGCGTATGGGAGGGGTGGCCATCGAGCTACGCATGAGGATGGCACCCATAGGGAGGGGTGGTACCCATGATCGAGTGGAGGCGGCTCAACACCGGGATCAGGCCAGTTCCCGATCCTGTCGCCACTCCCGTCATCTGGGGCGGGGCCTCCCTGGGCGCGCTGGTGCTGGTGGCGACCCTGAACGTCCTCGGCGGCCATGGCCGCCCGATGTTCGCCCTGGTCGCGCTCTCGCTGCTGGCCGCTCTGCTGGGGCTGTGCGCGCGCTTTGTCGCGGCGCCCGGGACGGCGGGGCTGTGCTGGCTGTTCCTCAACGGCTTCGCCATTCCGCCCGCGGGGCAGCTCTCCTGGGCGGGCGGTCGCGACGCCCGCTGGCTCGCCTGTCTCCTGGCAGCGGCCGTGGCGGGTACGGCGCTCGCCCGCATCGTCAACGCACGGGCGGGATACCGCCGTGTCAGCCCGCTTGGCCGGCGTCCGGGGGCGCCGGAGTGAGGTGATCGGTTCGCGGTCGTAGGTCGCATGGCCGGGGGGAAGGCCCGGCGGGCGGCCGATGCCCCGGGGGCGGGCCCGTCCCTAGGCTCGGGGTGCGGCCCGGCGATCACGGGGCCGTCGATGCGTTCCCCTACGACGAAGGAGGCGCCCATGCCCGCCGACGGTCAGAGCCACATCCGCATCGCCCGCCCCTCGCGTGACCTGGCGGCGGCGGAGCGCTTCTGGTGTGCGGGGCTGGGGTTGAGCGTGGTGTACCGGGTCGAGGGTGGTGACCGGGCCGGGGAGCACGATCTGCTGATGGTGGGTTGGCCGGACGCCTCCTGGCATCTGGAGCTCGTCTACGAGGCGGCCCGCCCCGTCGAGCCTCGGCCTAGCGAGGAGGACCTGCTGGTGATCTACATGGACGAGCCGGTTCCCGAGGAGTTGGTGGACCGCCTCACGCAGCACGGTGGCACTCGCGTCGCCTCGCCCAATCCGTACTGGAACGAATGGGGTGTCACCGTCGAGGATCCGGATGGCTACCGCCTGGTGCTGTGCCGCCGCGGCTGGTCGAATTCCTGAGGCGCCGGGGTTCCCAGGGTGAGGCCCGGGGCCCGGGGCCCATGGCCCAGGGGCATCGCGCTGCGGGGTGTCCGGCGGACCGCTCGGCGGGGCTGCGTATCGAGGCTTTCCCCTCCCCGCCCCTTCCCGATACCAGGGGCTCCGCCCCTGGACCCCGGGGCCGGTGGGCCAACCGTCGCCGCGGTCGGCCCACCGGCCGGTGCGCCGACCGCGCCACCTGCGGCGCGGCTGGGCCGAGGGCGGAGCCCCGCGCCACGCGGCGGAGCCGCGGAGCAATGCCGCGGGAAGGGGCGAGGCCCCGGTTTCGGGATCTGGAGCGAAGCCCCGGGGCCAGGGTCTAAGCGCTCCGCTGGAAGTGTCGCGATACGTCGTCGGCCGACCGCGGCGCCGTCGTGGCTGGTCGCGCCCGCGCGGCGGAGCCGCACATCGACACGGCCCCGCGCCCCTTCGGGGCGCTGCCCGAACCGTAGCGGACTTCCTCCGACCTGCTTAGGGCGAAGCCCCGGTCCGGGGTCTGGGGCAGAGCCCCGGGTCCGGGGGCTGGGGCGGAGCTCCAGTTTCGGGAAGGGGCGGGGAGGGGAGTGGCTCGCCGCAGGCGGCGCGGTCCGTCGGGCATCCCCTAGGGCATCGTCAGGACCGCCACGCCGTTGACGCGGTCGGCGGCGAGGTCGTCCAGGGCGGCGGCCGCGTGGTCGAAGGGGTACGGCGTGACCGTGGCGCTGATGCGGTGTTCGGCGGCCGCGGCGAGGAATTCGCGGCCGTCCTCGCGGGTGTTGGCGGTGACGCTGCGGACCGTGCGTTCCCGGAAGAGGTGCCGCTCGTAGTCGAGTGACGGGATGTCGGTGAGGTAGATCCCGGCGATGCTCAGCGTGCCGCCCGCGTCCAGGGACTCCAGGGCGACCGGAACCAGTTCGCCCACCGGGGCGAAGAGGATGGCGGCGTCGAGCGGCTCGGGCGGACGGTCGTAGGCGTCGTTCGCGGAGGCGGCGCCGAGGTCCAGGGCGAGCGCGCGGGCGGCGGGTGAGCGGGTCAGGACATGGACGGCGGCGCCCTGCGCGATGGCCACCTGGGCGGTGAGGTGTGCCGAGCCGCCGAAGCCGTAGATGCCGAGCCGGCCGCCCGGCGGGAGGTCGGCCCGGCTCAGCGCGCGGTAGCCGATGATCCCGGCGCACAGCAGCGGGGCGAGCTCCTCGTCGCGGTATCCGGAGGGCAGCTCATAGGCGTAGGCCGCCGGTACGGTGACGTACTCGGCGTAGCCGCCGTCCGCGTCCCAGCCGGTGTACTCGGAGGACGGGCACAGGTTCTCCTGGCCCCGGAGGCAGTAGCGGCAGCGACCGCAGGTGCGTCGCAGCCAGGGGACGCCGATCCGGATTCCGGGGCCGGGGCCGTGCGCCCGCGAGCCCGCCGCGACGACCTCGCCGACCGCCTCGTGACCGGGGACGACGGGGCTGCGGTGCGGGGGCAGATCGCCGTCGCGGACATGCAGATCGGTGCGGCAGACCCCGCAGGCCCGGACCCGGATCAGCAGCTCGTCCTCCGCCGGGCGCGGAACCGGCAGTTCCACCTGCTCGATCCGGCCCGGGGCGGGGACCACCCATGCCCGCATGTTCGCCGGAAGGTCGACGTTCGCGTCCGTCGTCACCTCGCCAACGTAACGCCGTGAGCACCGTGGCGACCGTAAGGCGCGCGTTACGGTCATGCGGCGCCAGAAAGGGAAGAGATATGACCGGAAACTGCCAACCGCGTGCGGACGCGATCAGGCCGAGGTGCGGTCCATGGCGTTCATCAGGCCGAGGTGCCGTCCATCGCGTTGATCAGGCTCGTGGGACGCATATCGGTCCAGTGCTCGTTGACGTAGTCCAGGCACGCCTGGCGGTCGTCCTCGCCGTGGGCGACCGTCCAGCCCTCCGGGACCTCGGCGAAGGCGGGCCACAGCGAGTGCTGCCCCTCCTCGTTGACGAGCACGAGATAGCGGCCGTCGGGGTTCTCGAAGGGGTTGCTCATCGCTGGTCTCCTCGCTCACGGTCGGCGTCGACGCGCTTGACGGTACCGGCAGGGGGCGGGCACCCGCCGAGGGGTTCCCTGGGGGCTTGGGGAAAGGCCTGGGGAAAGCCTGGGATACGGAAAATGGCACCTTCCTGACGGAATTCTGGGTTCCGGGGTGGCCCTCGCCTACGGTCCGCGACATGGTCGCGTCCGCCAGAACCGAGCCCAGGGGCTCCATGGCCATGGAGCTCACCTTCGGCGACCCCGCGCTCACGGCCCGGCTGGAACGCGGAATGGACGCCTCGGAGGAGTGGCTGCGCGCTCTCGCCGCCGGGGCCCAGGACCCTCGTGTCGCCGAGGTCGCCGGACATCTCTTCGGCCCCGGTGGCAAACGGCTGCGCCCGCTCCTGGCGCTGGTGGGCGCGGAGTTCGGCGACCGCGCCCCGTCCAGCACCGATCCGTACGCCACCGACCCGTCCCGCGCCGTCGAAGCCGCCGCCCTGGCCGAGCTGGTGCATGTCGCCTCGCTCTACCACGACGACGTCATGGACCAGGCCCACACCCGGCGCGGAGTCCCCAGCGTCAACGCCCGCTGGGGCAACACCACCGCCGTCCTCGCGGGCAATTGGCTGCTGTCGAAGGCGGCCCAGCTCGCCGCGGAACTCGGCCCGGAGACCATACGGTTGCAGTCCAAGGTCACCAATCGGCTGATCATGGGCCAGATACGGGAACTCGTCGGCCCCTCGGACGAGGACGATCCGCTCTCCCACTACTTCACCGTGGTGGCCGGGAAGTCGGCCGCCCTCATCTCCATGGCGCTCCAGCTGGGGGCGGTACGGACGGGCGCCCCGGAGCATGTCGTCCAGACGCTCGCCGAATACGGAGAACATCTGGGCATCGCGTTCCAGATCTCCGACGACATCCTCGACATCACCTCCACCTCCGAGGTCTCCGGCAAGGAGCAGGGCAAGGACCTCGCGATCGGGGTGGCCAGCCTCCCGGTGCTGCTGGCGCTGGCCGACGAGCGGCCGGAGGCGGGTGAGTTGCGCACCCTGCTGACCGCCGCCACCGCGGGCCCGGAGGGCGCCGGGCTGCCGAGGGCCGTCGCGCTGCTGCACCGCTGCGGTGCGCTGGCGGAGGCGCGCACGGTGATGCACGCCCGGCTGCTGCGCGCCAGGACCGCGGCGAACGGGCTGCCGGACGGCCCGGCGACCCGGGTGCTGCACGCGCTGTGCGACTTCGTGGCGCGCCGGGATCACTGACGGACGTCCTCCGTAAGGCGCCCATACATCTGTAAGGCGCCCATATATTCGTTTCGTAAGGCGCCCATGCGTCCCCACCGGCCTCCCCGACCCGCTTCCCTCGTCTGCCCCGGTCGGCCGGTGTCCGCGTCACGACGTAATCTGAGCCCTATGGGCAGCTCACGGTCGGATGTGGTGGACGAGCCCATCGACCCCGATACCGGCCCGGCCCCGCCCGCCCGGCACGGCCCGTGGCGAGGACAGGGCCCCGTGGTGGGTGTGGTGGCGGTGGGCGGCGCGCTCGGGGCGACGGCCCGCTACGGCGCGTCGCTGCTGTGGCCGACGCCGTCCAGCGCCTTCCCCTGGACGATCCTGCTGGTCAACGTCGTCGGCTGCGCGGTCATCGGCGTGTTCCTGGTGCTGATCACCGAGATGTGGACGGCCCACCGGCTGGTGCGGCCCTTCTTCGGCACCGGTGTGCTCGGCGGCTTCACCACCTTCTCGACGTACGCCGTGGACTTCACCCGGCTGATCCAGGACGGCCGTATCGCGATCGCCTTCGGCTATCTGCTGGGCACGCTCGTGATGGCGATGGCGGCCGTATGGGCGGCCGTGGTGGCGACCCGGCGCGTCCTCGGCGGGTACGGCGGCAGCGGCGGGTACGGCGGCTACGGCGGCAGCACCGGCGGGCACGGCGACGACACCGGCGGCTACGGCGGCAGCAGCGGGCACGGCGGCGGCACCGGCCGGAGGGCGGCCCGGTGACCGGCGAGCCCGCGCTGCGGCTGACCGTCTTCATCGGCGAGAACGACACCTGGCACCGCAAACCGCTGTCCGCCGAGATCGTCCACCGCGCCCATCGCGCGGGGCTCGCGGGGGCGAGCGTGTTCCGCGGTGTCGAGGGGTACGGCTCCTCGTCCCTGATCCACACCTCGCGGCTGCTGTCGCTCGGCGAGGATCTGCCCATGGCCGTCGTGATCATCGATACGGAGGAGCGAGTGCGGTCCTTCCTGCCCGAGCTGGAGGAGATCGTGGGTGACGGCCTCGTGGTGGTCGACCCGGTCGAGATCGTGCACCCGCGGAGGCAGGACCGGTGAACTGGCTGCTGGTGATCGCGGGCGGGATGGTCGGCGCCCCGCTGCGCTATCTGACCGACCGGGCGGTGCAGACACGGCACGACTCGGTGTTCCCGTGGGGCACGTTCCTGGTCAATGTGGTGGGCTGTCTGGTGCTGGGTCTGCTGACCGGCGCGGCGGCGGAGGGCGCGGCGTCCCAGCGGCTGCAACTGCTGCTGGGCACGGGGCTGTGCGGGGCGCTGACGACGTATTCGACGTTCTCGTTCGAGACCCTGCGGCTGGCCGAGGAGGGCGCCCGGCTCTTCGCCGTGGCGAATGTGGTGCTGAGCCTGGTGGTCGGGGTGGGCGCCGCCTTCGCGGGTGTGGGGCTGGCCCACGCGATCTGGGGCTGATCACCAACCCCCCGGCGGCCTTACGGCGCGCCGCCGCCCCGCCAGGGGGTGTCCGGCGGATCGTGACGCCTGCGGCGGGCTGTTCCCCCTCCCCGCCCCTTCCCACGGCGTCGATATGCGGCTCCGCCGCGTGGTGGGGCTCCGCCCCAGACCCCGGGGTCCAGGGGCGAAGCCCCTGGTGCGGTCGCGCCCGCGCGGCGGAGCCGCACATCGACACGGCCCCGCGCCCTTCGGGGCGCTGCCCGAACCGTAGCGGACTTCCTCCGACCTGCTCAGGGCAGCAGCCGCGTCGTGGTCGGCGGCAGGCCGAACTCCCCCGCGGCCGCCGTCCGCAGATGCTCCAGCATCACCCGGCGCAGCTCCCGCGCGGCCCTGGGCGGCGCGACGTCCTTACGGTGGGCGACGGCGATGGTGCGCTGCATGTCGTGGCCCGCGAACGGCGTGATCCGCAGCCCGGACCTGGCCGCCACCATCCCCGGCAGTACGGCGATGCCGAGCCCGGCCCGTACGAAGCCAAGCACCGCGTCCATCTCACCGCCCTCGACCGTGAAGGACGGCTCGAAACCGGCCGCCCGGCAGGCCGCCGTGGTGAATTCCCGCAGGTCGTAGCCGCGCCGGAACATCACCATCGGGCGGTCCCGGAGATCCTCGACCTGGATCCGCCGGCGCCGGGTGGGCGGTGCGGACGCGGGTGAGGAGGCCACCACCAGCTCCTCCCGCAGCAGCTCGGTGGCGGCGAGGGCGGGGGCCTGCCCGAGCACCGGGGTGATGATCAGCGCGAGGTCCAGCTCGCCCGCGGAGAGCGTGCGGACCAGGTCCTGGGAACCGCCCTCGTCCACGATCAGCTCGATGCCCGGGAACTCGTCGTGGAAGCGGCGCAGCACATCGGGGACGAAGCTGGCGCACAGGCTCGGCGTGGCCCCCAGCCGCACCCGGCCGCGCCGCAGCTGGGCGACCTCCTGGACCTCGCGGTGCGCGGTCTCGGTGTCGGCGAGGATCTGGCGGGCCAGTGGCAGCAGGGCCTCTCCCGCGTCGGTGAGGGCGATATTGCCGCGCGCCCGGTGGAAGAGATCGGCTCCCAGCTCCCGTTCGAGGGCGCGGATCTGCTGGGACAGCGAGGGCTGGGCGACATGCAGGAGCTCCGCGGCGCGGGTGAAGTGCCGGGTCTCCGCGACGGTGGCGAAATATCGCAGCTGATGCAACTGCACACCAACGATGATAGGCACCGGCTATGGCCGTCCCGCCACAGCGTGCCCAGGACGTATGGCCCCCTCGGGGAAGCTCCCCCGAGGTGGGGAACTCAGAACGGCTCTGGGGAAGCAGGGCGCCACCCGGCGACCGGCCTCCAGGAGGGCGGCCGCCGCCGGGTGACGACCTGCGCCCTACTGATGGGCGGCCAGCGCCCGCGTCCCCGGGCTACAGGACTCCAGCAGCGAGGTGAGCTCCTCCTCATCCAGCTTGCTCGCCGCGCCCGGCCGGCCACCGTCGAGGTGGGCGATGGACGCGTCCAGCCAGTCGCGGTGCGGTTCCACCCCGATGAACTCGGCGAGCCGGATCAGCTCCTTCTCCGGCTCCTCCAGCAGGGTCTCGTACGACAGCGCGGTGCGCTGCTCCGCCGGGACCTCGTCCAGCTTCTTCAGACCGTCGACGATCGTCTCGGACCACAGGGTGCCGAACGCGTCGATCGGGATGGGACGGTCCCACACCAGCGCCGGGTCATAGCGGTCGCTCAGCAGCGGGGCCAGGTCGGGCGGGAGCTGGGCCGCGTGCTGCGGCGTCAGCTGCATCGGGGTCTCGAGACCGCAGTGGGTGGCCATCTCCCACAGCATCGGGATCATCCGGAAGCTGAAGTGGCGGCTCATCGAGACGGCGCAGTCGGGGCCCTGGCGGTAGAGGTGCACAAAGCGGGCCTCGGGGAAGGCGCGGTGCATCTCGGGTACGCGGCCGATGGACAGGCCGGTGCGCTCGACGACGGCTCCGGGGTTGCCGAACCGTGCGCCGAGGGTGGCGAAGAGGGCCCTCCAGTGGTCCGCCGGACGGCGGGTGGGCCAGGTGGTGACCTCGGCCGCCAACTCGTCGAAGAGCGCGTCGGGGTCGTCGGTCAGATGGGGCAGCACCATGACGAGGATGGCCGGGATACCGGTGGTCTCCGCGTCGAACCGCCGCTTGGGCATCCGGTGGTAGAGGAACTCGGGCGGGATGGCACCATTTTTGATCATGCTATTGGTGACCACATTGGGCCGGGACAGAAATCCCCAGAAATCCGAACCGCTCAGCGGAGCCTCGTCCAGCACCTCCGTGTCCGGAATACTGGCGAACAATTCATTGATGCTGAGAACATCCGGATGAATATTGATGATCTGCGACAGAGCCGTCGAACCGCACCGACCGGTGCCGACGACAAATGTCAACTTCTGGTTGACCACGCGCACTTCCTCCCGTTTCTCGCTCGGACAACTAGTTGTTTCCCTAGTGCCGTTCCCATAGTGGCCCATGACACACCGCGGTCGATTCGGTGGCCGCCGCGATGCTAATGGATGCCTGGGGCGACGATGACTCCGACCATCGAACAGGGGAAACACACACAACGGGATGCGAGAGGGCGAACTTGAGGTTCAGTAGCTTCCTGCACTTTTGCGCAACTTTCACATCCGACAGGGGTGTTACCTTCGGAAACCCCCAACTACCAGCCACGAAGCACGATCTGAGAGTCGGCTCCAGATTTCACAACTCGACCCTGGGGACGAAACCGTAATCGAACAGTTTCTCCCGTGACGAGACGGTCATCTTTTCGTACCAACGGCACTGCTAGAGTGCGCATCCACCCCATACCCGTATCCCGGGCTGACATGCCCAACCGGACCGGGTGGGGCGGGGACCACGCGACATAACGCAGAGCAGCGATGCCGCCGCACAGGGTGCAGTAACGGAAGGGACAGGGGACCCGAACAGCGGCACGGTCATTTCAACTCGGGGGACGATGCATTACCAGGTGCGCCATGCACGGTGATTCGCTTTCAAAACCCCTGCGCACACGGAAAATCGGGGAAGGTGTTTCGTACGTGTTGGTGGAGCGCGATCAGGAGATAGCCCGGCTCAATCGGCTCCTCTTCGAGGGCGCCCGCGAGGGAAGCCGGCTCGCCGTTATCAGCGGCGCCGTGACATCGGGAAAGACCGCACTTCTGCACACCATGACGGATGCGGCGGGCGGACGCGGCGTCCGGGTGCTGCCCGCGGTCGCCTCCGCCTCGGAGCAGAGGTTTCCCTACGCCGTGCTCGAGCAGCTCTACCAGGGCATGCCGACCCATTTGCAGCGCTCCCGGCCGCGCCCCGGCCTCGACGCGCTCCGCGACCCGAACGGCCCGGACCAGGCCGAGCTCTCGCTGCTCCAGAACTTCCACCGCACCCTCGACGAACTGACCGGCGACGCCCCCCTGTTGATCGCCATCGACGATGTCCAGTTCGCCGATCTGCCGTCGCTGCGCTGCCTGGCGTACGGCATCCGCCGCTGCCGCTCGGAGGCGCTGTCCGTCGTGGTGAGCCGCGGGTCGCTGACCGGCCCCGCCGCCACCGCCCTGGACGAGCTGCTGCACGAGCCGAAGGTGTGCCACGTCCGGCTGGCCCCGCTCACCGTCGCGGGCGTCTCCACGCTGCTGACCCAGGAGTTGGGCACCGAGGAGGCCGGGCGGCACGCCGCCGCGTACCACGAGATGACCGGCGGCAATCTGCTGCTGCTGCGCGGTCTGCTGGACGACCGGTTCTCCCGCCTCACCCGCGGCCCCCTCGACCCCGCGCCCGGCACGGACGCCCCGGTGGCCGGGGAGCTGTTCCGGCAGGCGGCGCTGTCCTGCGTCTACCGCGGCGGCCCGGCCCACCGCCGGGTGGCCCACGGGGTCGCGCTGCTGGGTGACGCCGCGTCCGTTCCCCTGCTGAGCAGGCTGATCGAGGTCGAGGAGCGGCTGGTACGGCAGTCCGTCGCGCTGCTCACCGAGGTCGGGATCCTGCACGGCGGACGGTTCCGCAGCGACGCGGTGCGCACCGTGCTCCTGGACGACCTGGAGCTGCACGAGCTCGGCCCGCTGCACCACCGGGCCGCCCGGCTGCTGTACGAGGAGGGCGCCGACCCCATCGACGTGGCCCGCCATCTGCTCAGCCACGAGGCGCCCGAGCCGGTCGAGGAGTGGATCACGCAGGCGCTGTGCGACGCGGCCGTGCACGCCATCGCCGCGGACCGCAGGGAACTGGCGATGAACTGCCTCCAGATGGCCGACCGTTACACCACCGACGAGCGCGAGGCGCTTCAGCTCCAGGCCACGATGGTGCAGGCCATGTGGCCGTTCAACCCGCTGTCCCAGATGCGGCGCCTCCAGTCGCTGGCCGGTCCGGCGGGCAGCGGGCTGCTGCCCGCGCCGGAGACCATCCCGGTCGTCATCGGGCTGCTGGGCCTTGGCCGGATGGACGAGGCGGCCGCGGCGCTGGAGCAGGTCAGCCGGGCCGCCGCCGAGCACCCGGGCACCGAGCTCGACACCGGTCTTCGCGCCATCCGGCTCGCGCTGTCCTCCACCTACCCCGACCACCCCGAACTGCGGCCCTTCCTGGACCAGGAGGAGGACGACGGCCCGTGGGACGTCCCGCTGTCGCCGGACCAGACCCCCGAGCCGCCCCATCTGACCGCGTTCCGCGCGCTGCTGACGGTACTGAGCCGCGGGGTGGACGAGCGCGCCGTACGGGCCGCGGAGCGGGTGCTGGAGACCGTGCGGCTCTCGGACCGGACGATGCTGACGGTGCACGCCGCGCTCCAGACGCTGGTGTACGCCGACCGCCACGCCACCGCCACCACCTGGTGCGACCGGCTGATCGAGGAGACCTCCGAGCGCGGCGCCAAGGCACTGCTGGCCTACTTCTGCGTGCTGCGGGCCCAGATCGCGCTGCGCGTGGGACGGCTGCGGGACACGGTCCGGTACGCGGAGCGGGCGCTGGAGGAGCTTCCGGCGCGCGGCTGGGGCGTCACCGTCGGCATGCCGCTGGGGATGCTGATCAACGCCCACACCGCGATGGGCAACCATGACGCGGCGGCCGAACTGCTCGCCCGCCCGGTGCCGGACGAGATGTACCGCAACCGCTTCGGGCTGCACTACCTCTACGCACGGGCCCGGCACCAGCTGGCCACCGGCCGCCAGCACGCGGCCCTCACCGACTTCCGCGCCTGCGGCGAGAAGATGGCCGAGTGGGGCCTTGACTCCCCCGCCACCCTGACCTGGCGGCTCGGCGCCGCCGAGACCTGGCTGACGCTGGGCGGCCAGGAGCGGGCGGCGCGGCTGGCGGAGGAGCAGCTGGAGCTGGCCGGGGAGTCCTCCTCGCGCACCCGGGGCGCCGCGCTGCGGATCCTGGCCGCCACCCGGCCGCGGCAGGAGCGCATCGCGCTGCTCCAGCAGGCGGTGGGGGTGCTCCAGGCGAGCGGCGGCTGGTACGAGATGGCGCGGGCGCTGGCGGACCTGGCGGAGGCACACAAGCAGCTCGGCGATCTGGACACCAGCCGGCTGATGACCCGTCGGGCCCTGCGGCTCGCCGATAGCTGCGGCGCCGACGAGCTGTCCCGCTCTTTGCAGCGCACTCCGGCCCGTTCGGCCCTGTCGGAGGCGGCCCGTACCGGAGAGGATACTGCCGCCTTTTCCGAACTCTCCGATGCAGAAAGTCGAGTGGCAGCACTAGCAGCTTCCGGCTACACCAACCGCGAGATCGCCGCTAAGCTTTTCATCACGATCTCCACGGTGGAACAACACCTGACCCGTGTCTACCGGAAGATCAACATCAGCCAGCGCCGAGAACTGCCCGCGAGCCTGGATTTCGATGTCGCTTACACCGCCTGAATCTCCCCGCGAAGCCACTCGGCCCCAACGAGGTTGATCCAATGACGTGCGCCACCGCGTCCGCCACGACGATGCTCGTGCCGGATTTCCCGTTTTCCTACGACAGATGGCTGTCCCATCCAGCAGGTCTGGGCGCCCTGCCTGCTGCGATGCACGGAACCGAAGTCGCCGTCATCGGCGGCGGGATGTCCGGACTGACCGCGGCCTATGAGCTTCTACGACTAGGGCTTTCCCCAGTTCTTTATGAAGCCGAGCAACTGGGCGGCCGGATGCGTTCCACGCCCTTCCCCGGTAATCCGGAATACAAGGCGGAGATGGGCGCCATGCGCTTTCCCGTCGCCGCCCGATCGCTGTTCCATTACATCGATCTGCTGGGCCTGTCCACTCGTCCTTTCCCTAATCCTTTGGCGCCGGCCACCGCGAGCACGCTGATCGACCTGAACGGCGGTCAGGACAGGGCGCGCACCGCCGGTGAGCTCCCGGAGGTCTACCAGGAGGTCGCCGACGCCTGGGACAAGGCGCTCCAGGAGCGGGCCGACCTGGCCACGCTGCGGGACGCCATCCAGCGGCGCGACGTCTCCACGCTGAAGACCGTATGGAACTCGCTGGTCAAGGAGTTCGACGACCAGTCCTTCTACGGCTTCCTCGCGACCTCCTCCACCTTCCAGTCGTTCCGCCACCGGGAGATCTTCGGCCAGGTGGGCTTCGGCACCGGCGGCTGGGACACCGACTTCCCCAACTCGGTGCTGGAGATCCTGCGTGTCGTGGTCACCGAGGCCGACGACAACCAGGTGGGCATAGTCGGCGGCTCCTCCCAGGTGCCGAACGGGCTGTGGGAGCACCGGCCCGAGACGCTGGCGCACTGGCCGCGGGGCACCTCGCTGGCCTCGCTGCACGGCGGCCGGCCCCGGCCCGCGGTGACCCGGCTGCGGCGGACCGCCGACGGCATCCGGGTGACGGACGAGAGCGGCGAGGAGCGCGAGTTCCCCGCGGTGGTCTTCAGCCCGCATGTGTGGACGCTGCTGAACCGGGTCGACTGCGATCCGGCGCTGCTGTCCACTCCGCAGTGGACGGCGGTGGAGCGCACCCACTACATGGGCGCGTCCAAGCTGTTCGTCCTGGTCGACCGGCCGTTCTGGCGGGACACCGACCCGGCGACCGGCCAGGACGCGATGAGCATGACGCTCACCGACCGGATGCCGCGCGGTGTCTATCTGTTCGACGACGGGCCCGACCGGCCCGGGGTGATGTGCCTGTCGTACACCTGGAACGACGACTCGCTGAAGGTCGCCACGCTCTCGGCCGAGGAGCGGCTGGAGACGCTGCTGACCAAGCTGGCCGCGATCTATCCGGATGTGGATATCCGGTCGCACATCATCGCGGGGCCGCTGACCGTCACCTGGGAGACCGAGCCCCGCTTCATGGGGGCCTTCAAGAACAATCTGCCCGGCCACTACCGCTATCAGCGGCGGCTGTTCACCCAGTTCATGCAGGACGGGGCGGATCCGGCGCAGCAGGGCTTCTTCCTGTGCGGGGACGATGTCTCCTGGACGGCCGGTTTCGCCGAGGGCGCGGTGACCACGGCGCTGAACGCGGTGTGGGGCGTGCTCCGCCACCTCGGCGGCACCACCCATCCGGACAACCCCGGCCCCGGTGATCTCTTCGACACCTTCGCGCCGCTGGAGCTTCCGTACGACTGACGGCCGCGGCGTCACGCACAGGGGGAGCCGTCGCGCGCCGGCGGCTCCCCCTGTCATGTCTCAATCCCGGGCGAGCATGTCTCGATCCCGGGCCAGCATGTCTCAGCCCCGGGCGAGCTGCTCGAGGCGGCGCTTGTCCGGCTTGCCGTTCCGGTTGAGCGGGAAGTTCTCCAGCACCTCGACCCGGTTGGGCTGTTCGTAGACCGGGAGCACCTGGCACAGCCGCTCCCGCCAGTGCTTGGCGTCCCGCAGCTCCTCGTCCTCCACGAAGAAGACCAGCTGCTCGTCACCGGCGCGGCGCTCGTCGGGGAGCGGCACGATCCGGGTGGAGATCTCGGCGAGGGCCGCCTTCCGCTCGATCAGCTCGGGGTAGAGCGTGTAGCCGGAGCGGTGCACCGCGAACTTCCGCCCCAGGACGAAGAGGTTGTCGTCCCCGTCGAGGTAGCCGAGGTCGCCGGTGGACTGCCAGCCGGTGGGCACGGCCTCGATGGTGCCGTCCGCGGCGAGGTGGCCTTCGAGCGCGTCCGGGGTGTCGACCTCGATCTCGCCGGCCTCGCCGGGGGCGGCCGGGTGGCCGTCCTCGTCGATGACCCGCAGCTTGATGCCGTCCATGGCCCGGCCGCAGGAGACCGGGTTCTCCAGGGTGGCGAAGGCGATGTTGCCCAGCTCGGTGCTGCCGTAGCTGTCCAGCAGCGGCAGCCCGAATTCGGCCACATAGCGCTCGGAGAGCGCCCCGTCCAGCGGCGCGGCGCCCGAGCAGAACATCCGGACACCCGTCAACTGGGCCCGCAGCGACGGCTTACGGCCGACCAGGTTGAGCATGGTGCGGTAGCTGGACGGAGTGGCGTCAATCACCGTGGCGCCGGTCCGTCCGGCCATCTGGACGGCCCGGTCCAGGCGCTTGTACGGGGCGATCACCAGCGAGCAGCGGGTGAGCCAGGCGATGAGCACCATGGACAGCCCGTACTGGTGGGCGAAGGGCAGCAGCGGCAGCAGCACATCGTCCGGCCGGTGCCCGACCTGGGCGGCGTTGCGCTCCAGGTTGGTGAGGAACTTACGGCCGGACTTGACGGCGCCCTTGGGCTCGCCGGTGGAGCCGGAGGTCCACATGATCAGGCCGTCGCGCCGGTCGGCCCAGGCGTCGAAGTCCAGCTCCCGGGTGGTCAGCGGGCGCCCGGCGGCCGGGGCGATCAGCTCGTAGAGGTTCACCGTACGGATGTCGTCGTGGATCGGGGCGTCGTCGTCCACGAAGGCGATCGCGGCGCCGGTGCGCCCCGCTATCCGCCGGGTCTCGTCCGGGTGCTCCTGCTGGTCGATCAGGACGATGGAGGCTCCCACGTGCATGAGCGCGAACAGCACGCTCACGTAGGCGGCGGAGTTGCCCGCCTTGAAGATGACGCGGTCGCCGTGGGTCACCCCGTGCTCGCGGATCACATCGGCGACGCGCAGCGCGTCCAGCTCGAAGTCGGCCAGGGTCTGCACCGAGTCGAGCGCGTAGATCTTCGCGGTCATCGAACGTACTCTTTTCCTTTTCGCTCAGGAGTACGGGCAGCCCTGGGCGGGTCCCCCCTAGGCGCCCTGGTCTTCGGCGCCGGCTTCCCACTCGGCGTCGACGGGGACTTGGGAGAGCAGCTGGTCGTGCACCAGGTTGACGACCTCTCTCCGGCTCGAATCGAGGTAGTAGCGGGAACCGGGAAACACCTCGAGGTCGAATCGTCCGCTCGTCCGCCGCCGCCAGGCCCGTACGCCGCGCAGCGGGGTCCTGGGGTCGCCCTCACCGGCGAGGGCGACGATCCGGCAGCCGAGCGCCGGGGGCCCCAGGGTCATGCCCCAGTGCGCGGTCCGGCCGGAGACGAACAGGGTCAGCAGCGGCGTCCCGGTCTCCCGTTCCAGGCGCTCGGCGACGCGGTAGGCGAGGTCGGCGCCGGCCCGGTGGCCGAAGAAGGCCAGCGGGCGGTCCATCCACTCCCCCAGCGCACCGAAAATCCGGTCCGCGAGGTCGGCGGAGTCGGTCAGCCGGTCATCGTCCTCGAGCCCGGCATAGAGGGGGTACTGGATCGCCAGCACCTCCACCGTGGGCAGCAGAAGCTCGGACAGGGAGAGGTAGTACGCGGTGGAGTGGGCGGATTCCGGGAAACAGATCAGCCGGAAACTGCTCGGAGTTTCCGTTTGCAATATCCGAATAAGGCCCACATCATCGGGCTTGATCTGGCTCAAGGAGTACATCCCCGCGATTGCACTGAGGGGCCGGGCACGAGTGCACGGTGGGGCGCGTCGACCACGCTCGTCCGAGATGCTGACTCCGTGAGGCTATGAGCCCTTCTCCTGGGCCACAACCCCTAGTAACCGCTATTCGAGGTACGCGCTATATGCGGGTACCGCGCCCGTCCCGACGTGGTACGGGACACACGTGGGCGCCCCCTAAGGCCCCCTCACCGGTGCCACTACCCCCTAATCTGGGGGCAGTTAGGGGCCAGGAGTCAAGCTGTCGTGTTAAACATGTGCAAAGTAATGGTCTCCTCAAGCCAATTAAATCGGTGCGACGACAGCGATGAACACAACACGTCCTATTGATTTCGCCGTCGTTGTCGACGGCTTGGTCAAGAAGTACCCCGGCCGGCCCGTTCCGGCTGTCGACAATCTCAGCTTCACCGTCAGGCACGGTGAGGTCTTCGGCTTCCTCGGGCCCAACGGAGCGGGTAAGACCACCACCATCGGCATCCTGACCACCCGTGTCGCCCCCAGCGGTGGACGTGCCTTCGTCCAGGGCGTCGACGTGGTGCGCAGGCCGGCGGTGGCCCGGCAGTCCTTCGCCATCGTGCCGCAGCGCAACAACCTGGACCGGTCACTGACGATCCGTCAGAATCTGACCTTCCACGCCGGCTACCACGGTCTCGCGCGCTCGGAGCGCAACCGCCTCGCGGACGAGAGCCTGGAGTGGGTCGGCCTCGGCGACCACGCCAAGGCCCGGGCGGACCAGGTCTCCGGCGGTCAGGCACAGCGCGTGATGATCGCGCGGGCGCTGATGCACCGCCCCCGAGTGCTGTTCCTGGACGAGCCGGCCACCGGCCTCGACCCGCAGTCCCAGATCTTCGTCCGCGACCGGGTCGCCGAACTCAAGACCCGTGGCGTCACGGTGGTGATCACCACCCACGACATGGAGGAAGCGTCCAAGCTCTGTGACCGGATCGGCATCGTCGACCACGGCAAGCTGCTGGCTCTGGACACCCCCGAGGCGCTGACCAGCCGGATGAGCAACACCGCGCTGACCGTCACGGTGCGCCCGCCGCACAGCGGGATGAACGGCGTGGTCCACATGGTGCAGGGCCTCGGGGTCGCCGAGCGGGTCGAGGTGCTCCAGGCCGAGGACGACATGGCCGCCGCCATGCAGGGCGGGGCCGCGGCCTTCAACGACGGCACGTTCCGGATGAAGGTCTACAGCAACGCGCCGTCCTCCGTGCTGCTGCCCACGGTCATCAAGGCCCTGACCGACACCGAGTGCGAAATCAAGGACCTGAATGTGAGCAAGGCGAGCCTGGAAGACGTCTTTGTCGACCTGACGGGGAAGGAGATGCGATGAGCTCCTCACGACCCACGTCATCGACGGACGGGACCCCCGGCGGCAAGGCCGCCGAGGAGAAGCCCGCCACCGGCACGCCCCCGCACCAGGGCGGCGGCCAGGGTTCCGCCGGCCGGGGCGGTGAGCGCTCCGCCGCCGACCGCAGGCCCGCCGACCCCAGGACCCCCGGCGTCAGGCCGGACGGGTCAGGGCCCGCCGATCCGCGGAACGCCGACGCCACGTCCTCCGAGGACGACGGCTTCGAGGACACCAGGACCGTGCTCGTACGGTCCAAGCCGTCCGCCCCGCGCCCCGGTCCCGGGGCCCAGACCCCGCCTCCCGGTCCCGGGGCGCAGACCCCGCGTCCCGGTCCCGGGGCCCAGGCCCCGCGTCCGGGCGCCGAGGCCCACGCCCCGCGTCCGGGCGCCGAGGTCCAGAGGGCCGCCCCGAACGCGCCGGTCAAGCACGAGAACCGGCCGCACGACCCCCGGCACCACGAGAGCCGGCCGCAGGAACACCGGCACCACGAGCCCAGGGGCATGGGCGCCCCGCACGGCGGCGGGGGCGGTGGCGGGGACATCGGCGACACCCTGACGCTGGTCATCAAGCCGATACCGGCCCCGTCGGCGACCCAGGCCGCACAGGACGCCAAGGCCGCGCTGAACGCCATCATCGCGGCGGCGGACGCCCGTTCGGGGCTCGTGGAGCCCGAGCCGGAGCCCGAACTCGAGCTCGAGCTGCCCGACTCCAAGCGCCGCGGCGGGCGTCACCGGCGGCGCGCCAACCGGTGGCGGACGTTCTTCTTCATCCTGTGGCGCGACATCTTCGTCACCGGCCGCGAGATGGGCCCCTTCCTGGGCCAGGTCATCGTGGAACCGTTCTTCATGCTGTTCGTGTTCGGCAAGGTGCTCGGCGAGATCGGCTTCACCCAGCCGGGCTTCCAGCAGGTGCTGCTGCCCGGTGTGGTGGCGCTCAACAGCTTCCTGGTCGCCCTCCAGAACACCGCGCTGCCACTGGCCATCGACTTCTCCTGGACCAAGGAGATCGAGGACCGATTGCTCGCGCCCATCCCGGTCTCCCTCGTGGCGGTGGAGAAGGCGGTCTTCGGCGCGATGCGCGGTCTGATCGGCTCCCTGGTCATGATCCCGATCGGTCTGGCGCTGCTGGACGACGTCTCCTGGCCGCTGGACAAGATGCCGGTGACGCTGGGCATCCTCAGCCTCGGCGGACTCGTCGGCGGCTGCGTCGGCCTCACCCTCGGCACCCTGGCGCCCGCGCGTCACATCTCCATCGTCTTCGCCATGACGCTGACCCCGATCATGTTCACCGGGGCCACGCAGTTCCCGTGGCGGAGCCTGGAGACCGTCCGCTGGTTCCAGGTGCTGTGCACCTTCAACCCGCTGACCTACGTCACCGAGGCGATGCGCGGACTGCTGCTGGCCCCCGGGCCCAAGACGCCGGAGTCGATCCCGCTGTGGATCTGCTTCTCGGCCATCGGGGCGGCCATCCTGGTCTTCGGGACCATCGGTATCCGGGGCTTCAACCGCCGGGCGCAGGACTGAGCCACGGCAGGACTGGAGAGTAAGGCACCACACCATGACGGCATCCGAGCAGACGAAGACAGCCATCGTTTTCCCGGGCATGGGACCCTCCGGCTTCTCCGAGGTGGGCAGGTTCCTCACGCTCGACCCGTTCGCCCGGAAGCGGCTCGCCGAGGCCGACGAGGCGCTGGGCTACTCGGTCTTCGACCGGCTCCGCGACTCCGAGGACGACTACTCCGAGGCCACCCAGATCGCCTTCCTGGTGAACTCGATGGCCTCGGCGGACCGGGCGGAGCAGGAGCACGGACTCGTCCCCGACCTGTGCGTGGGCCCCAGCTTCGGGCAGAAGGCGGCCGCGGCCTACGTCAGTTCGCTGCCGTTCCCCGAGGTGGTGCGGCTCACCGCGGAGCTGGCCCGCTGTGAGCACGCGTACTTCACCGAGGAGTACCAGGACGCGGTCACCCACACCTTCGTCCGCACTCCGCAGGAGAAGCTGACGGAGATCCTCACCGAGCTCGGCGAGCGCGACGCGTGGTACGACTACTCCGGCTATCTCGACGACGGCTTCTTCATGGTGTCGCTGCGCGAACCGGAGCTGGAGTGGTTCAAGAAGGCGATCAGCCAGGCCGGCGGCTACTCCATGTACAGCATGGTCCCGGCGGTGCACGCGCCCGCGTTCGCGGAGCTGCGCCGCCGGGCCGCCGAGGAGATCCTGCCCAGGTACGACATCCTCGACCCCAAGCTGCCCGTGGTCACCGACCAGGACGGCACCATCGTGACCACGGCCGACGAGCTGCGCACGATGCTGCTGGACACCTTCGATCTGCCGATCCACTGGCCCAAGGTGGTGGACACGCTGAAGGGCGCCGGGGTGTCGAAGATGTACATCACCGGGCCGGACAACCTCTTCCACCGGCTGGACCGCACCAAGTCCAACTTCGAGGTGGTGACGGTGGGCCCGGGCAAGCGCTCGCGACCCGCCCGCAGGCGCTGATGAGGGCGTAACACACAGCGCGGCGGACCCCATGACCATGAGCGCAAGGAGCGAATTCGGCGCCGTGCGCCGCACGGCGCCGACATCAGGTGCCGCGCCTGTGTAGTCCGGCGAGTGCCGCGTCCAGGATCGGCTGTCGGTATTCCGGGGTTTTCCCGGGGATTTTCGCGATGGCTACCACGAGGTCGAGGATCTGGTCGAGGTCAAGATCGTCGGCGATCTGGTGTGCGTCCTGGGCGGCGGAGAGCAGTGGCTGGCCGGCCGCGAGCATCCGGCCCCGGCTGTCGAAGACGGGATCGGTTGTGTCGGTGTGCTCGAGCAGCCCGAGGACGACCGGCCGCTTGGTGGTGACGTACTGAAAGAACCGGCGCAGCCAGGTCGTGAGCCGGTCCCCCGGGCTGTCGCCCTCGACTGTCGCGGCGGCGGCGCAGACCTCGTCGACCTCATCGGCGAGCAGCGCCTCCAGGAGTGCGTGGCGGGTCGCGAAGTTGCGGTACAGGGTTGCCTGGCCGACCCCGGATCTCCGGGCGATCTCGGCCATTGACGTCTGGGCTCCGGTGGCGGCGAAAGCGGTGCGTGCCGCTTCGAGGATCCGCTGGCGGTTGCGGGCCGCGTCGGCCCTTTTGGAGGGCGGATGGTCAGTCATTCACGTGTCCTTGCATAAATGGACAGGGTCTCCGTATAGTCATGTGGACACCCTCTCCGGTTTCACCGGAGAGTCTATCGAACCTGTTCAAGGATCCGCCATGAGCGCAGCGAACACCCCCGGGCTGTCGGCAATGACCGGCCCCTTACGCCCCGTTCACCGCCGGCTGGTGCTGGCGATCTGCTGTCTCAGCGTGGGCGTGACCGGCATCGACCTCTCCATCGTCAACGTGGCGCTCCCGTCGGTGAGCAGGGATCTGAACGCCTCGGTCAGCAGCCTTCAGTGGATGGTCGACGCCTACTCCCTGGTCATGGCCTGCCTGCTCCTGCTGTCCGGCTCCATGGCCGACCGCTTCGGCCGCAAGCGGATCTTCCAGCTCGGGCTGTCGCTGTTCTCCCTCAGTTCCCTCCTGTGCGCCCTGGCGCCCGGCGTCGGGTGGCTGACCGCCTTCCGCGGCCTGCAAGCGGTGGGCGGCTCGATGCTCAACCCGGTGGCGATGGCGATCATCGTCAGCGTGTTCACCGACCGCCGGGAACGGGCAAGAGCGATCGGCGTGTGGGGCTCGGTGATCGGGATCACCATCGCGGCCGGGCCCGTGCTCGGCGGCCTGCTGGTCAGCGGTATCGGCTGGCGATCGGTGTTCTGGGTCAATGTCCCGATCGGGATCGCCGCCATCCTGCTCACCCGGAGATTCGTCCCCGAGTCCAAGGCCGTCCGGGCCCGCGCGTTCGACCCGCCCGGCCAGGCGCTGATCATCGTCCTGTGCGCGTCGATCATCGCCGCGACGATCGAGGGCCCCCGCCACGGATGGGCAGACCCCTGGATCGTCGGGCTGATCGTACTCGCCGTCCTGGCCCTCATCGGGATACTCATCGTCGAACCCCGGCGCTCCGAGCCGCTGATCGACCTGCGGTTCTTCCGCAGCCCTCCGTTCTCCGGCGCGAACGTGATCTCCATGGTGATGTCGGCAGGTCTCGGCGGGTTCCTGTTCCTCAGCACCCTCTACCTCCAGGACATCCGCCACTTCAGCCCCCTGCACGCCGGACTGATGGTCATCCCGCTGGCCGTGGGCCAAGCCGTCGCCGCCAATCTCTCCGGGCGGCTTCTCGCTTCCCAGGGCGCCCGCCTCCCCCTCACGCTGGGCGGCGCGCTGCTCGCCATCGGCAGCTTCCTTCTCGTCCCCCTGACCGCGCACACCGAGAGCGTCCACCTGCTGGCCGCCTACGCCGTCTTCGGCCTCGGCGCGGGCATGGTCAGCCCGCCGGTCAGCCACACCGCCGTCACCGGACTGCCGCCCGACCAGGTCGGTGTCGCCGGCGCGCTCGCCGCCAGTGCCCGCCAGTTCGGCGCCTCCATCGGCGTCGCCGTCACCGGCTCGATCGTGGCCGGCACCGGCGCCGGCTTCATCGACTCAAGCCACGCCGCCTGGGCCGTCGTCGGAGGCTGCGGACTCGTCGCGCTCGCGCTCGGCGTCGTCTCCACCAGCAGCTGGGCCAAGGCCGCCGCCGTTCGCAACGGCCAGCGCCTCGCCACCGCACCGATCCCCGAATCTCAGGGCCACCCGCTGCCCAGCCGTTCCGCGGACCCCAGCGAAGCGAGGAAAGAGTAGCCCGGCGCCACTCACGACCAATAACCCCTCTATTCCCCTTTGTTCATATTGGGTTTCGATCTTGAACGATGGAGGCTCCTCGATGACCGCCCCCGCCCTCCAGACCACCCGCCACTGCCCGTACGCGCCCCCGGAGCAGCACACCCGCATCCGGGATACCGATTCCGGGATCTCCCAGGTCACCCTGCCCAGCGGCCAGGTCGCCTGGGCCCTGAGCCGGCTCGAGCACGTCCGAGCCGTGCTCACGGACCCGCGGTTCAGCTCCGACCGCCAGGATCCGAACTTCCCCCGGTTCACCCGCGAGCGGCGCGTCGACCTCATGCGCCGATCGCTCATCCGGTTGGACCCGCCCGAGCACGGTCCCGCTCGCAAGGCCGTGGTCGGCGAGTTCACGGTGCGCCGCATGGCCGACCTGCGCCCGCGCATCCAGGAGATCGTCGACGAGCACATCGACGCGATGCTGGCCGGGCCGCGCCCCGCCGACCTCGTACAGGCCCTCTCCCTGCCGGTGCCGTCCCTGGTCATCTGCGAGCAGCTCGGCGTGCCGTACCACGACCACGAATTCTTCCAGACCCGCAGTTCGGCCCTGCTGAGCCGCGCCCTCACCGCCGAGGGCAGGAAGCAGTCGCTCACGGAGCTGCGCGACTACCTCAGGGACCTGATCGACAAGAAGGTCACCGAGCCAACCGACGACCTGCTGGGCCGTCAGCTCGCCCAGGGCCGCGACCCCGAGGACGTCCTGCCGCTGGCCTTCACGCTGCTGCTCGCCGGGCACGAGACCACCGCCAACATGATCTCGCTCGGCGTGGTGACACTGCTGGAGCGCCCGGAGGAACTGGCGGCGCTGCGCGAGGACCCGGCGCGTACCCTGCCCGCGATCGAGGAGTTGCTGCGGGTCTACACCATCGCCGAGTTCGCCAACGCCCGCGTCGCCGTCGAGGACGTGGAGATCGGCGGCGTGACCATCCGGGCCGGCGACCCCGTCCTGACGCTGAGCAACGCGGCGAACCACGACCCCTCGGCCTTCGACGAGGCGGACGAGATCAAGCTCGACCGGGGCGCCCGCAACCACGTCGCCTTCGGCTTCGGCATCCACCAGTGCCTCGGCCAGAACCTGGCCCGGATGGAGCTCCAGATCGTCTTCGATACGCTCTTCCGCCGGATTCCGACGCTGCGACTGGCCACGCCCGCCGACAAGCTGCCCTACAAGGACGACGCCCTCGTCTACGGCATCCACGCGGTACCCGTGACGTGGGAGGAGTCGGCATGACCAAAATCGTGGCGGATCTCGACCGGTGCGTCGGAGCGGGCCAGTGCGTCCTGACCGACCCCGACGCGTTCGATCAGAGCGGGGAGGACGGCACGGTCGTCGTCCTCCAGGACACCCCGGCGGACGACGAGGCGCTGAAGCGGACCCGGGTCGCCGTCGAGATCTGCCCGAGCCGGGCCCTGTCCATAACGGAGTAACCGTCGGCGCGTCGCGCAGGGCGGTCTGGGCGGCCGGGGGTGGATCACCGCTCCACCACGTGTTGAGTCACGGATGGAACCGCCACCGGCCTTCAGAAATGACATCCACCTTGCTGTCCCTGACGCGAACGGCCGTCTCATCATCGATGAAGTAGATCGGGAAGTCCGCCCGCGCAGCGATGCGATCAGCCCAGGCGTCGTCCCGCTCGGGGAAATCCGGCGAGTACAGGTGAGGCTTGAGATACCAGTCGAAGAGGCCGAACGGCGGCTCCACGGTCGTCGCGCCGAGCACGTGGAGGTCCGTGGTATCCCCGATGACGTCGGCGGAGTGTGCGGTGAGATTACGGCTGAAGATCATTGATCCGGCGCTGACCCCCACATAGACCCGGTTCTCCAGCGCCTCCAGGAAACCGTCGGCCAGGCCGTTGCCGGTGATGCTGCGCGCGAGGTGGTAGTGGCTGCCGCCCTCGACATAGATGACGTCGGCGTGGAGCAGCCGGTCGAGCACCATCTGCCGGGGCAGGCCGTTCAGTTCCAGGACGTCGAACTCCCGCCAGCCGAGGCCGTACAGCCGGTTCATGTCCTCGACGAACCACCCGTGGTCCCCGGGCTCGGCGACCGATGCCGTGGGAACGTACACGACGTTCGCCGATCCGAACGGCTTTCCCAGCATGTCCCGCAGCGCGTCCCGCAGTGTCTCGTTGCGCAGGCCACTCGCCGTCAGCAGAAAGTTCATCGGGCGAGCCAAGCACGACTGACGGGCGCGCGCAACGAACCCAGGATCCGCGCCCGGCAGGGTGCCGACACGACGACGGCCCCCGGTCCGGGGGCCGATCGCTTCGGTGGCTGGTTGCTGAGTGAGTCAGGTGGCGGGGAGCTCCCCGCGCCTGACGGCGGAGACGAACGACGACCAGGCGGTCGGCTCGAACATGAGCGCCGGGCCGTGCGGGTCCTTGCTGTCACGGACGGGGACCACGCCGCGCGAGGCAACGAGGTTGGCGGCGACCTCTATGCACTGGCCGCCGTTGTCGCTGTAGGAGGACTTGAACCAACGGGGGGACTCGGTCGTCACAGGGTGCCCGTCCTCGACGGGCAGAAGGGCGACGCCTACTCTCTGGGGCAAGCGTGGCCACCGTGCCAGTGTCCCCGCCATCGCGACCACAACAACCCCGGCCGATTCAGGCTCCTCTGAACACGACGACGGCCTGTTGGCACCCCTGTGGGGTGCCAACAGGCCGTCCGTCCGTCAGGACAGCCAGTCCGCCACGGCCCGGGCCGTCGTCGCGGCGTGTTCCTCCATCATCGTGAAGTGGTTGCCCGGCACATCGAGCGCGGTGTGCGGGAGCTGCCAGTACGACCGCCAGTCGCCGTCGCGGGACCAGTCGAAGAGCCGGTCGCCGGCTCGGACCAGCAGCGTGGGCGTCTTGACCTCCTTGGGCCGCCACTCCCCGAACAGCCGGAAGTACGCGCCCATGGCCAGCAGTCGGGTGTCGTCCACCGGCACCTGGCCCGCGCTCCGCTCGTCCATTCCGGCGCTCAGCCCGGGCTGGAGGGCGACGGCCGCGTCCCGGTCGTGGGAGTAGATGTCGAGCAGGACGACCGCGTCCGGGAAGACCCCGGTGCTCTCCAGCCGCGCGGCCACCTCATGGGCGAGCAGCCCGCCCGAGGAGTGGCCCAGCAGTACGAACGGCGCGCCGTCGGTCTCCCGCAGCACCGCCTCGGCCTGCGCCTCGACCACCGCCTCCGGGTTGGCCGGGAGCCGCTCCCCGGCGACGAAGCCGGGGTTGCCCAGCGCCCAGACGTCCCGGTGGCCGCGGAATCCGGCGGCGAACCTGGCGTACTGGTGCGGGCCGCCGATCGACAGGATCGAGGAGAAACACACCAGCGCGGGCCCGGTCTCACCGCGCGAGAGCCGCACCATCGGGGGCGCCTTGTCCAGCTCGGCGGCGGATCCGAAGGAGGGCCGGAACCGCGACACGTCCATCAGCAGGCGGGTGAACTCCTCCTGCTCACCGCGCTGTCCGGCCTCGCGCATCATCGCGCCGAAGACGGCCGACGGCTCCGCGCCCGCCGCCTCGTCCCGCGCCGCGTCCGACACCGTGCCGCCCTCGGCGGCCACCGCTCCGGCCAGCCGCTCGAGCAGCTGCCGGGCGACCAGCTCCGGCGTCGGGTGGTCGAACAGCAGCGTCGGGGGCAGCCGCAGCCCGCTCGCGGCGCCCAGCCGGTTGCGCAGCTCCACGGCGGTCAGCGAGTCGAAGCCCTGCTCCAGGAAGCCCCGTGCGGCCCCCACCGCCTCCGCGTCCGCGAAGCCGAGGACCGCGGCGGCCTGGCCGCGGACCAGGTCCAGCACGGCCTGCTCGCGCTCCGCCTCGGCCAGCCCGGCCAGCCGCCGCGCCAGCGAGGGGCCACCGGTGTCGGCCGCCCCGGCGGAGACCGTACGGCGCCGGGCCGGGGCCCGGACCAGCCCGCGGAAGACGGTGGGCAGCGCGCCCTCGGCGGCCTGCTCGCGCAGCGGCGCGATGTCCAGGTGCAGCGGTACGAGCACCGCCTCACCGGCCACCGAGCACGCCGTGTCGAACAGCTCCAGACCGTCCCGCGAGGTCAGCGGCGCCATCCCGGAACGCTCCATACGGGCCACATCCGCGTCCGCCATGCCACCGGTCATCGCGCTGCGCTGCTCCCACAGGCCCCAGGCCAGCGAGAGGGCGGGCAGCCCGGCGGAGCGGCGGTGCGCGGCGAAGGCGTCCAGGAAGGTGTTGGCCGCCGCGTAGTTGGCCTGGCCCGGCGCGCCGAAGGTACCGGCGGCGGACGAGAACACCACGAAGGCGGAAAGGTCCAGATCGCGGGTCAGCTCGTGCAGATTGAGCGCCGCGTCCACCTTCGGCCGGAAGACCGTGTCGATCCGCTCCGGGGTGAGCGCGGGCAGCAGCCCGTCGTCCAGGACCCCGGCGGTGTGTACGACGGCGGCGAGCGGATGCGCCGGGTCCACCTCGGCCAGCAGCAGCGAGAGCGCCTCGCGGTCGGCCACATCGCAGGCCGCGACGCTCACCTCGGCGCCCAGCGCGGTCAGTTCGTCGACCAGCTCGGGGATCCCCTGGGCACGCTGGCCGCGGCGGCTGTTGAGCAGCAGATGCCGCACACCGCGCTCGGCCACCAGATGGCGGGCGAGCTGTCCGCCGAGGACACCGGTGGCGCCGGTGATCAGTACCGTGCCGTCCGGGTCGAACTCCGGCAGCCCCTCCTGCGCCCGGTCCTCCTCCGGAGCGGCGACCTCCTGAGCGGCAGCCTCCTGAGCCGCGACCCGGGCCAGCCGGGGCGCGTGGAGGGTGCCCGCGCGGACCGCGAGCTGCGGTTCGCCACCGGCCGCGGCCGCCATGAGCGCGTCGGCCGAGGTCTCCCCGTTGTCCAGGTCGAGCAGCAGGAACCGGTCCGGGTTCTCGGTCTGGGCGGTGCGGATCAGCCCCCATACGGGCGCGTGCGGCAGGTCGTACACCTCGGCGTCCGGGGAGGTGGCGACCGCTCCGCGGGTCACGAACGCCAGCCGCGCCCCGGCGAGACCCTCCTCGGCGAGCCACGACTGCGCGGTGTCCAGCGCCGTGTGGGTGGCCAGCCGCGCGCCCTCCGCCAGATGGCCGCCACCGCCACCCGCGGGGCCGGTGAGCGGGAGCAGGACGACATCCGGCCGGGGGCTGCCCGAGGCCACCACGGCCGCGAGCTCGGTCAGATCGGGGAAGACGGCGCACTCGGCGCCGATGGACTCCAGCGCGTCGACCAGCCCGAAGGCGTCCCTGCCGGTCGCGGCGGCCTGATCGCCGACCAGGGCCCAGCGGACGGCCGCGGGGGCCGCCGAGGGTGCCGGTACCGGCGCCCACTCCAGCCGGAACAGCGAGTCGTGGTAGGTCACCTGGGCCGCGCGCAGCTGCTCCGGGGCGATGCGCCGCAGCACCAGGGAGTCCACCGACGCGACCGCGCCGCCGTTCTCGTCCGCGACGGTCAGCGCCACCGCCTCAGGACCGGCCGGGGCGATCCGTACGCGCAGCGCCGTGGCGCCCGCCGCGTGGAGGGTGACCCCGCTCCAGGAGAACGGCAGCCGGATGCCGTCGGCCCCGGCGCCCAGGAAGTCACCGAGCGCGACCCCGTGCAGCGCCGCGTCCAGCAGCGCCGGATGCAGCCCGAACAGCACCGCGTCGCGGTGTTGCCGCTGGTCAAGGCGCAGTTCGGCGAAGACCTCCGCGCCGCGCCGCCAGGCGGCCCTCAGGCCCTGGAACGCCGGGCCGTAGCCGAAGCCGCCCGCCGCGAACCGCTCGTAGAGGTCGTCCACATCGAGGGCGACGGCCTCAGCGGGCGGCCATACGGACAGGTCCGCCCCGCTGTCGGCGGCGCCGCCGGAGGCCAGCACACCGCCGGCGTGGCGGATCCAGGGCCCGTCCGAGGCGTCGCCCCGGTCCGCGTCCGGCTCCGGGCGGGAGTAGACCTCCAGCGCCCGGCGGCCGTTCGCGTCGGGCGCGCCCACGGTCAGCCGCAGCTGGATCCCGCCCCGGGCGGGCAGGATCAGCGGCGCCTCCAGGGTCAGCTCGTCCAGCAGCTCGCAGCCGACCTGGTCACCGGCGCGGATCGCCAGCTCCACGAAGGCCGTACCCGGCAGCAGCACGGTGCCGGACACGGCGTGGTCGGCGAGCCAGGGATGGGTCTGGAGGGAGAGCCGCCCGGTGAGCAGGAAGCCGTCGGAGTCGGGCAGTTCGACGGCGGCGCCCAGCAGCGGATGCCCGGCGGCGCCGAGACCGGCGGAGGCGACATCGCCCACCGAGAGCGGCACCTCGATCCAGTAGCGCTCGTGCTGGAAGGCGTACGTGGGGAGCTCGACGCGGACCGCGCCCGTCCCCTCGTACACCGCCTCCCAGTCCACGGCCACGCCGCGCGTCCACGCCTCGCCCAACGAGAGGTGGAAGCGGTCCAGACCGCCCTCGTCGCGGCGCAGGGACCCGATCGCGGCGGCCTCGCGGCCCGCGTCCTCGGCGGTCTCCTGCACACCCATGGTGAGGACGGGGTGGGCACTGGACTCGATGAAGGCTCCGAAGCCCTCGTCCAGGAGGCGGCGGACGGCGCTCTCCAGCTCGACGGTGCGGCGGAGGTTCGTGAACCAGTACTCGGCGTCCAGCTCGGAGCCGTCGACCCACTCCCCCGTGACGGTGGAGAGGAACGGCACCTGGGCGTTCTTCGGCCGTACGGGCGCCAGCAGCTCCAGCAGCTCCTCGCGGAGGAGTTCGACCTGCGCGGAGTGCGAGGCGTAGTCCACCGGCACCCGGCGGGCCCGCACCTCATCGGCCTCGCAGGACGCCAGGAACTCGTCCAGCGCCTCGGGCTCGCCCGAAACCACCGCGGACGACGGGCCGTTGACGGCGGCGACGGAGATCCGTTCCTCGCCCCAGGGGGCGATGCGTTCCCGTACGTCGGCCACCGGAAGCGCCACCGAGACCATGCCGCCCTGGCCCGCCAGCACCCGGCCGATCGCCTGGCTGCGCAACGCCACCACACGCGCCGCGTCCTGGAGCGACAGGATTCCGGCCACGCAGGCGGCGGCGATCTCGCCCTGGGAGTGGCCGACGACGGCGGACGGCCGGACGCCCAGCGAACGCCACAGCTCGGCGAGCGACACCATCACCGCGAACAGCACCGGCTGGACCACATCCACGCGCTCCAGCGACGGCGCGCCCTCGGCGCCGCGCAACACATCGACCAGCGACCAGTCGGTGAACTCCGCGAGTGCCGCGGCGCATTCGTGGATACGGGCGGCGAAGACGGGCGAGGCGTCCATCAGCCCCACTGCCATCCCGGCCCACTGCGACCCCTGCCCCGGGAACACGAACGCCGTCTTGCCGGCCGTCCCGGTGCCCTGCACCAGCTGGGCCGCCGCCTCGCCCCGGGCGAGTGCCGTCAGGGCGCGGATGAAGTCCTCGCGGTCCGTGCCGACCAGCACCGCGCGCTGGTCGTGGACGGCGCGGGTGGTGGCCAGGGAGTAGCCGACGTCGGCCGGGCGCGGGCCCGGGTGGGCGTCGCGGTGGGCGTCCGGGTGCGCGTCGAGGTGCGCGTCGAGGTGGGCCAGCAGACGCTCGGCCTGGGCGCTCAGCGCCGTCTCGCTCCTGCCGGACAGGATCCACGGCAGCGGCCCCGGCTCGGGTGCGGCCGCTTCGGTGGCCGTGGGCCGCTCGGCCGGTGCCTGCTCGATGATGGTGTGCGCGTTGGTGCCGCTGATCCCGAACGAGGACACCGCGGCGCGGCGCGGACGGCCGGTCTCCGGCCACTCCGTCTGGTCGGTGAGCAGCGACACCGCGCCCGCCGTCCAGTCCACGTGCGGGGACGGCTCGTCCACGTGCAGGGTCCTGGGCAGCACACCGTGCTCGATGGCCTTGACCATCTTGATGATCCCGGCGACACCGGCCGCGGCCTGGGTGTGCCCGAAGTTGGACTTCACCGAGCCCAGCCAGAGCGGTTCGTCCTCGGTGTGCTCCTGGCCGTAGGTGGCGAGCAGCGCCTGCGCCTCGATCGGGTCGCCCAGCGTCGTACCGGTGCCGTGTGCTTCGACCACGTCCACCTCGGCGGCGGACAGCCTGGCGTTGGCGAGGGCCTGGCGGATGACGCGCTGCTGGGACGGGCCGTTGGGGGCGGTGAGGCCGTTGGAGGCGCCGTCCTGGTTGATGGCCGAGCCCCGGACGATCGCAAGGACCGGGTGGCCGTTGCGGCGGGCGTCCGACAGCCGCTCGACCAGCAGCATGCCCACACCCTCGCCCCAGGCCGTACCGTCGGCCGCGGCGGCGAAGGGCTTGCAGCGGCCGTCGGTCGCGAGGCCGCGCTGCTTGCTGAAGGCCACGAAGGTGCCGGGGGTGGCCATGACGGTGACACCGCCCGCGAGGGCGAGCGAGCATTCGCCGTTGCGCAGCGCCTGTACCGCCATGTGCAGGGTGACGAGGGAGGACGAGCAGGCCGTGTCGACGGTCACGGCCGGGCCTTCGAGGCCGAACGTGTACGAGACCCGGCCCGAGGCGACGCTGCCGGAGCTGGCGGTGCCCATGTAGCCCTCGAGGCCGTCGGGGGCGCGGTGCAGCAGGGTGCCGTAGTCGTTGTACATGACGCCGGTGTAGACACCGGTCCGGCTGCCGCGCACCGTCGCCGGGTCGATCCCGGCCCGTTCGAACGCCTCCCAGGTGGTCTCCAGCAGCAGCCGCTGCTGCGGGTCCATCGCGAGCGCCTCACGCGGCGAGATCCCGAAGAAGACGGGGTCGAAGTGGTGGGCGTCGTGGAGGAATCCGCCGTTGCGGGCGTAGCTGGTGCCCTGCTGGTCGGGGTCGTCGTCGTAGAGCGACTCGATGTCCCAGCCGCGGTCCGTGGGCATGTCGGTGATGGCGTCCGCGCCGTCGGTGACCAGCTTCCACAGGTCCTCGGGTGAGGCCACCCCGCCGGGGAAACGGCAGCTCATCGCCACGATGGCGATCGGGTCGTCGTCGTGCGCGGTGGCGGCGGCCACGGGCGCGGCCGCGTCCTCCTGGCTGCCCTGGGCCTCGGCCCGCAGATACGCGGCGAGGGCGGCGGGGGTCGGGTAGTCGAAGATCAGCGTGGCGGGGAGCCGGACGCCGCTGACGGCGGTCAGGCGGTTGCGCAGCTCCACGGCGGTGAGCGAGTCGAAGCCGACCTCGCTGAACGCGCGCTGGGGCTCGACCGCTTCGGGTCCGGCGTAGCCGAGCACGGCCGCCACCTGCGTACGGACCAGGCCGAGGACGATGGCCTCGGCTTCGGCGTCGGACGCCGCCTCGGCCAGCTGCTGGGCGAGCGCGCCGGACCGCGCCGCGGCGGCGGCCTGGGCCGCCTGGGCCGCGCGGCGGGGCGGGACGCGGACGAGGCCGCGGAAGAGCGGCGGCAGCATTCCGGCGCTTGCCTGTGCCCGGAGGGCGGCCAGGTCGAGGGGCATGGGGACCAGCAGCGCGTCGTCCGTGGCGTTCGCCAGGTCGAACAGCTCTCGGCCCTGGTCGGCGGTGATGGCGGCGATGCCACCGCGCTGGAGGCGGGCGAGTTCCGCCTCGTCCAGGTCTCCGGCCATGCCGCCGGGCTCGGCCCAGAGGCCCCAGGCGAGGGAGGTGGCGGGCAGGCCGGCGGTGTGGCGGTGCTGGGCGAGGGCGTCCAGGAAGGCGTTGGCCGCGGCGTAGTTGCCCTGGCCTGCGCCGCCGAAGACGCCTGCGGCCGAGCTGAACAGGATGAACGCGGACAGGTCCGCGTCCTGGGTCAGCTCGTGGAGGTTCCACGCCGCGTCTGCCTTGGGGCGGAGGACGGTGGTGAGGCGGTCGGGGGTGAGGGACGCGATGACGGCGTCGTCCAGGATGCCTGCGGTGTGGACTACGGCGGTGAGGGGGTGTTCTGCCGGGATGGCGGCGAGGGTTTCGGCCAGGGCGGTACGGTCCGCCACGTCGCAGGCCGACCAGCGGGCTTCTGCGCCCAGCTCGGCGAGCTCGGCGGTGAGTTCGGCTGCGCCGGGGGCGGATTCGCCGCGGCGGCTGACCAGGAGGAGGTGGCGTACGCCGTGGTCGGTTACGAGGTGGCGGGCGAAGAGGGTGCCCAGGGTGCCGGATGCGCCCGTGAGCAGGACCGTGCCGTCCGGGTTCCACTCGGGGGTTTCGGTCTCCGGCTGCGTGGTGGCGCGGGTCAGGCGGGGGGCCTTGACCTTGCCTTCGCGTACCGCGAGTTCCTGTTCGCCGGAGGCGAGGGCGGTGGGCAGGGCTTCTAGGGAGTCCGGGTGGGTGTCGGTGTCCACCAGGATGATGCGGCCCGGGTTCTCCGACTGGGCGGAGCGGATGAGGCCGCGGGCCGCGGCGTGGGCCAGGTCGGCGCCGGAGATGAGGACGACCAGGTGGGAGTCCGCGAAGCGGTCGTCCGTGAGCCAGGTTTGGAGGAGGTGGAGGGCTTGGGTGGTGGCCTCGTGTGCGGCTTCGGCGGGCGAGGGGTTGTTCCCCACCCCGCCCCTCCCCGTAACCATGGGCTCCGCCCCTGGCCCCCGGTCCTCAAGCGCCGGACGGGCTTGATTTGCCGGACCGGCTTGATTTGCCGGACCGGCTTGGTTCAGTGGCACCACTACGTACTCCGGCGGCGGGGTGCCGGAATCGATGGCCCTGGCCAGGGCTGACAGGTCCGGGTACGGGGTGTTGGGGCCTATCGTCGTCCAGTCGGCCTGGGACACCGGCTCGGACGTTGCCGGGACGGGGGTCCAGTCAACCGTGAACAGGGCGTCCGACGCGCCGCTCGGGGACGTCAGCTGGGCCTGGGAGACCGTGCGGAGGGCCAGGCGGTCGACCGTGGCCACGGGGGTGCCCGTTATGTCCGCCAGTTGGAGGGAGACCGTGCCGTTTCCGGCGGGCGACAGGCGGACGCGTACCGTGTCGGCGCCCACCGAGTGGATGCGGACGCCGGTCCAGGAGAAGGGGAGTCCGCCCTGGCCCGGGTTCTCGGTGAGGTCGCTGAGGCCGATGGTGTGCAGGACGGCGTCCAGCAGGGCCGGGTGGAGGCCGAAGAGGGCGGCGCCCGGTTCGGTGTCCTCGGGGAGGGCGACCTCGGCGTAGACCTCGCCGTCGGCGCGCCAGGCGGCGCGCAGGCCCTGGAAGACCGGGCCGTAGCCGAAGCCCGCCTCGGCCAGGCCCTCGTACAGGCCGTCGGTCTCGATGCGCTCCGCCCCGGCGGGCGGCCAGGCGCTCAGGTCGAACGACGGGGCCGTGGGGGCGCTCTCCGCGAGGACGCCCGTGGCATGGCGCAGCCATGGCTCGTCGTCTCCGGCCTCGTCGGGGCGGGAGTGGAGGGCGAGGGTGCGGCGGCCGGTGTCGTCCTGGGCGCCCACGGCGATCTGGAGCTGGACCCCGCCCCGTTCGGGCAGGATCAGCGGGGCCTCCAGGGTGAGCTCCTCCACCAGATCGCATCCGGCCCGCTCTCCGGCGCGCACCGCCAGTTCCACGAACGCGGTGCCGGGCAGCAGCACCGCGCCCATGACGGCGTGGTCGGCCAGCCACGGGTGGGTGTCCAGCGCGAGCCGCCCGGTGAACAGGAAGCCCTCCGCGTCGGCCAGGGAGACGGCCGTGCCGAGCAGCGGATGGTCGGCGGTGCCGAGGCCGAACGAGGAGACGTCGCCGTAGGCGGTGCCCGCGTCCAGCCAGTAGTGCTCGCGCTGGAAGGCGTACGTGGGCAGTTCGACGCGCTCGGCGCCGGTGCCCGCGTAGTACGCCGCCCAGTCGGGGGCCGTGCCCCGGGTGTGCAGGGTGGCCAGGGCGATGGTCAGGGTCTCGGCCTCGGGGCGGCCGGACCGCAGGGCGGGGGCGAACGCCACGTGCTCGGACTCGCCCGCCAGGCACTCCTGGCCGAGCGCGGACAGCACACCGTCCGGGCCGAGTTCGAGGTACGTGGTGACGCCCTGCGCCTCCATCGCGCGCATGCCGTCGAGGAAGCGCACGGCCTCGCGGACGTGGCGGACCCAGAAGTCGGCGGTGGCGATTTCCGCGGCGGGCGCGATGGCGCCGGTGAGGTTGGAGACCACCGGGATCTTCGGGGCCTCGTACGTCAGGCTCTCCGCGACCTTGCGGAACGGCTCCAGCATCGGGTCCATCAGCGGCGAGTGGAACGCGTGGCTGACGGTGAGGCGCTTGGTCTTACGGCCCTGGGCTTCGAAACCGGAAGCGATCGCGACAGCCGCGTCCTCGTCGCCCGCGATGACCACCGACGTCGGGCCGTTGAGCGCGGCGATGGACACCCGGTCGGTGAGCAGCGGCGCCACCTCGTCCTCGGACGCCTGGACGGCGATCATCGCGCCACCGCCCGGCAGCCGCTGCATGAGGCGGCCCCGGGCCGCCACCAGCAGGGCGGCGGCGTCGAGCGAGAGCACCCCCGCGACATGCGCGGCGGCGATCTCGCCGATGGAGTGGCCGGAGACCACGTCCGGCTTCAGTCCCCAGGACTCGACGAGGCGGAAGAGGGCCACCTCGATGGCGAACAGCGCGGGCTGGGTGAAGCCGGTCCGGTCGAGCGCGGCGGCGTCGTCCCCGAACAGCACGTCCTTCAGGGGGCGTTCGAGGCGCGGGTCGAGCGCGGCGCACACGGCGTCCAGCGCCTCGGCGAACGCCGGGTAGGTCTCGTAGAGCTCGCGGCCCATGCCGAGGCGCTGGCTGCCCTGGCCGGTGAAGAGGAACGCCAGCTTGCCCCGGGTCTCCACGCCCTGGACCACCCCGGCGGCGGGCTCACCGGAGGCGAGCGCGGCGAGGCGGTCGAGGAAGGTGGCGCGGTCACCGGCGATGACGGCGGCGCGGTTCTCCAGGGCGGCGCGGGTGGTGGCCAGCGAGTGGCCGACGGACAACGGGTCAAGATCGGGGCGTTCGGCCACGTGGGCGTGGAGCCGGGCGGCCTGGGCGCGCAGCGCGTCCTCGCCCTTGCCGGAGACCAGCCACGGCAGGAGGGGGAGGGAGCGGGGTGCCGCCGTCTCTTCCGAGGGCGCCGCCGAACCTTCGGCGTGCGCCGCCGTCCCTTCGGCGGGGGCCTCCGCGGTCCCCTCCTCGGCGTCGGGGTCCTCCGCCGGTGGCTGCTCGATGATCAGGTGGGCGTTGGTGCCGCTGATGCCGAACGACGACACGGCGGCGCGGCGCGGGCGGCCGGTCTCCGGCCACGGCCGACCCTCGGTCAGCAGCGAGACGGCCCCGGCCGACCAGTCGATATGCGGCGACGGCTCGTCGATGTGCAGGGACTTGGGCACATAGCCGTGCTCGATCGCCTTGACCATCTTGATGATCCCGGCGACACCGGCGGCGGCCTGGGTGTGGCCGACGTTGGACTTGATGGAGCCCAGCAGCAGCGGCCGTTCGGCGGGCTTCTCCTTGCCGTACGTGGCGAGCAGCGCCTGTGCCTCGATCGGGTCGCCGAGCGTGGTGCCCGTGCCGTGGGCCTCGACCACGTCGATCTGGTCGGCCGTCAGCCGGGCGCTGGCGAGCGCCTGACGGATGACGCGCTGCTGGGACGGGCCGTTCGGCGCGGTCAGACCGTTGGACGCGCCATCCTGGTTGATCGCCGAGCCACGGACGACGGCCAGCACCTTGTGGCCGTGTCGGCGCGCGTCCGACAGCCGCTCGACCAGCAGCATGCCCGCGCCCTCGGACCAGCCGGTGCCGTCGGCGGACGCCGCAAAGGACTTGCAGCGACCGTCGAAGGACAGCCCCCGCTGGCGGCTGAACTCGGTGAAGGTGCCGGGCGTCGACATCACGGTGACGCCGCCGGCCAGGGCGAGTGAGCATTCGCCGTTGCGCAGCGCCTGCATGGCCAGATGGAGGGTGACCAGGGAGGATGAGCACGCCGTGTCGACGGTGAGCGCGGGGCCCTCCAGGCCGAAGGTGTACGCCACCCGGCCGGAGGCGATGCTGCTCGAGCCGCCGGTACCGAGGTAGCCCTCGACACCGGGCGGCACGGCGCGCAGCCGCGAGGCGTAGTCGTGGTACATGACGCCCGCGAAGACACCGGTACGGGTGCCGCGCACGGAGGTGGCGTCGATGCCCGCCCGCTCGAACACCTCCCAGGTGGTCTCCAGCAGCAGCCGCTGCTGGGGGTCCATCGCCAGGGCCTCGCGCGGATTGATGCCGAAGAACGCCGGGTCGAAGTAGTTGGCGTCGTGGAGGAAACCGCCCTCCCGGACATAGCTCGTGCCCGCGCCGTCCGGATTGTCGTCGAAGAGCCGCCCGATGTCCCAGCCGCGGTCGGTGGGGAATTCGGAAATGCCGTCCCCGCCCTCGGACACCAGCCGCCACAGGTCCTCGGGCGAGCCGACCCCGCCCGGGTAGCGGCAGCTCATGCCGACGATCGCGATGGGCTCCTGGTCCTCCGACTCCACCTCTTGCAGGCGGCGCCGGGTCTCATGCAGGTCGGCGGTCACCCGCTTGAGAAAGTAGCGGAGCTTTTCCTCATTCATGCGTGCGTTTCCCTCTCGAGGAATCCGGAAGACCTTGTCACTTGACGTCGGCTGCGGTCATTTCAGGAGATCCCGAATTCCTTGCCGATGAAGTCGAAGAGGTCGTCGTCCGTGGCGGACTCCAGCTCCTCGGCGACTCCGGCGCCGTCTTCCGGTCCTCGGTTGTCATTCCATTGCGCGAGCAGGGCCTGGAGTCGCGCGGTGACCCTGCTCCGGTCCTCGTCGTCCGGGGCGGCCCCGGCCCCGGCCCCGGACCCGGACCCGGACCCGGACCCGGCCAGGGCCAGGGCCAGGGACTTCTCCAGGCCGTCGAGCTCCGCGAGCAGCGAGGTGACCGCCGACGCGTCGTCCGGGAGGATCTCGCCCCTGAGGTACTCGACCAGTGCGTTCGGGGTCGGGTAGTCGAAGACCAGCGTCGCCGGGAGGCGGACTCCGGTCGTCGCGTTGAGACGGTTGCGGAGCTCGACCGCGGTGAGCGAGTCGAAGCCGACCTCGCTGAACGAGCGGGCCGGGTCGACCGTCTCCGGGCCGGGGTAGCCGAGGACGGCCGCCACCTGGGCGCAGACCAGCTCCAGCAGCACCTCCTCGCGCTCGGGCTCGGAGAGCCCGGCGAGCCGCTCGCGCAGCGCCTCGGCACCGGCCGCGGCGGCCGCGGCGGACTCGGCGGCGCGGCGGGCGGGGGCGCGGACGAGGCCGCGGAAGAGTGCGGGCAGCATGCCGCTGCTTGCCTGTGCCCTCAGGGCGGCCATGTCCAGGGGCAGCGGTACGAGCAGGGCCTCGTCCGAGCCCTGGGCGGCGTCGAACAGCTCCAGGCCGCTGTCGGCCGTGAGCACGCCGATACCGCCGCGGCGGATGCGGGCGATCTCGGCCTCGTCCAGCTCACCGCCCATGCCTCCGGCCACCGACCACAGGCCCCAGGCGAGGGAGGTGGCGGGCAGGCCGTTGGCGCGGCGGTGCTCGGCGAGGGCGTCGAGGAAGGCGTTGGCCGCTGCGTAGTTGCCTTGGCCTGCGCCGCCGAAGACTCCGGCGGCCGAGCTGAACAGGATGAATGCGGACAGGTCCGCGTCCTGGGTCAGCTCGTGGAGGTTCCACGCCGCGTCCGCCTTGGGGCGGAGGACGGTGGTCAGCCGGTCCGGGGTGAGGGACGCGATCACGCCGTCGTCCAGGACGCCTGCCGTGTGCACGACGGCGGTGAGGGGGTGTTCTGCCGGGATGGCGGCGAGGGTTTCGGCCAAGGCGGTACGGTCCGCCACGTCACAGGCGGCCCAGTGGGCTTCTGCGCCCAGCTGGGTGAGTTCGGCGGTGAGTTCGGCCGCGCCGGGGGCCTGGGCGCCACGACGGCTCACCAGGAGGAGGTGGCGTACGCCGTGTTCGGCCACCAGGTGGCGGGCGAAGAGCGCGCCCAGTGTGCCGCTGGCACCGGTGACCAGGACGGTGCCCTCGGGGTCGAACGCCGGGGTCTGCTGGTCCGCCGTGCCGGTGACCCGTGCCAGCCTTGGCGCCCGGGGGGCGCCGTCGCGGAGGGCGATTTGGGGTTCGCCCGTTGCCAGGGCGGTGGCCAGGGTGTCTTGGGGCTTGCCCTTGCCGTCGGTGTCTACCAGGACGATTCGGTCCGGGTTCTCCGCCTGGGCGGAGCGGACCAGGCCCCAGACGGCGGCTTGGGCCGGGTCGGTGGCGGGGTCGTCCGTGCCGGTGCTTACGGCTCCTGAGGTGAGGATGACGAGGCGGGAGTCCGCGAAGCGGTCTTCGGCCAGCCACTTCTGGAGGAGGGTGAGGGTGTGGGTGGTGGCGTGGTGCGCCGCGTCGGCCGGTGAGGGGCTTTCCCCAATCCCGCCCCTTCCCGAAACTTGGGGCTCCGCCCCAAGGCCCCGGTCCTCAAGCGCCGGACGGGCTTGAGTTGCCGCACCGTGCGAGTGCGGACCCGGGCGCCCTTCGGGCGTGTCCTCAAGCGCCGGACGGGCTGGATATGTGTCCTCAAGCGCCGGACGGGCCAGGTCGGCCAGTACGTACTTCGGGAGCGGCGCGCCGGAGGTGATTGCTTCCGCCAGTGCGTCCAGATCCGCGTACGTCTGGAGGCCCAGGGTGTCGGGGCCTACTGCTGCCCAGCCGTTGGGGGTCACCTCGGTGGACTGGGCCGGGACCGGGAGCCAGTCCAGGCGGAAGAGGGAGTCGGAGGGGCTGCCGGGGCGGGCCGCGCCGAGCTGGTCGGGGGAGATCGTGCGGAGGGCCAGGCCCTCGACCGATGCCACCGGGGCGCCCGTTGTGTCGGCCAGCTCCAGGGTCACCGTGCCCGTGGCCGTGCCGTCCAGCCGCACCCGTAGGGCCGAGGCGCCCACCGCGTGCAGGGAGACTCCGGTCCAGGAGAAGGGCAGGCGGCCCTGGCCGTTGCCCTCTTCGGGCGCGCTCAGGCCCAGTGCGTGCAGTGCGGCGTCCAGCAGTGCCGGGTGCAGCCCGAACGCGCCCGCGTCGGACCTGCGGTCCTCCGGCAGGCTGACCTCGGCGAACACCTCGTCGCCGCGTCGCCAGGCGGCCGTCAGGCCCTGGAAGACCGGGCCATAGGCGAAGCCCGAATCGGCCAGGCCCTCGTAGAGGCCCTCCACCTCGATCTTCTCGGCCTCCGCCGGGGGCCAGGCCGTCAGGTTGAACGACGGGGGCGTGGGGTCCGACGCCGCCAGTGCGCCCGTGGCGTGGCGCAGCCACGGTTCTTCCGTCGGGGCGCCCTCCGCACGCGAATGCAGGGTCAGCGCGCGGCGGCCGGTGTCGTCGGGGGCGGTGAGGGAGAGCCGGAGCTGAACGGCGCCCTGGTCGGGGACGATCAGGGGGGCTTCCAGGGTGAGTTCGTCCAGGCGGTCGCAGCCCGCGTGGTCCCCGGCGCGCAGGGCCAGTTCCACGAAGGCCGTGCCGGGCAGCAGCACCGTGCCCATGACGGCGTGGTCGGCGAGCCAGGGCTGGGTCTGGAGGGAGAGCCGTCCGGTGAAGGCGATGCCGTCCGAGTCGGGCAACTCCACGGCGGCGCCCAGCAGCGGGTGGCCCGCCGCGTGGAGGCCGATCGCGGTGGCGTCGCCGCCGGCCGGTCCTGCGTCCAGCCAGAACGAGCGGCGCTGGAAGGCGTACGTCGGCAGATCGACCAGCCGCGGGCCGTACGGGGCGTACAGCGGACCGAAGTCCACCGCCGCGCCCCGGACATGGGCGGTGCCGACAGCCGTCAGCAGCGTCTCGGCCTCGGGGCGGCCCTTGCGCAGCGCGGGGGCGAAGGAGGCCGCGTCGGCGTCGGTGACGCAGTCCTGGGCCATGGCGGTCAGGACACCGTCGGGGCCCAGCTCGAGGTAGGTGGTGATGCCCTGGGCCTCCATCGTCCGGACACCGTCGAGGAAGCGGACGGCCTCGCGGACGTGGCGCACCCAGAAGTCAGCCGTCATGATCTCCTCGGCGGAGACCACGGAACCGGTCAGGTTGGACACGATCGGGATGCGCGGGGCCTGGTACGTCACCTCGTGCGCCACCTCGCGGAAGGCGTCCAGCATGCCGTCCATGTGGGGCGAGTGGAACGCGTGGCTCACGGTGAGCCGCTTGGTCTTGCGGCCCTCCGCCTCGAAGGCCGCCGCGATCTCCAGCGCCGCGTCCTCGTCGCCCGCGACCACGGCCGAGGCCGGGCCGTTGACGGCCGCGATGCTCACGCGCTTGCCCAGCCGCGGGGTCACCTCGCCCTCGGACGCCTGGACGGCGATCATCGCGCCACCGGCCGGCAGCCGCTGCATCAACCGTCCACGGGCGGCCACCAGCTTGGCGGCGTCGGCGAGGTTCAGCACACCGGCCACATGGGCGGCAGCGAGTTCGCCGATGGAGTGGCCGGAGAGGAGGTCCGGCTTCACGCCCCACGCCTCGACCAGGCGGAACAGCGCCACCTCGACCGCGAACAGCGCGGGCTGGGTGAAGCCGGTCCGGTCCAGCTCCTCCGGGTCGTCCCCGAACATCACCGTCTTCAGGGGACGTTCCAGGTGCGGGTCCAGCGCGTCGCAGACCTCGTCCAGCGCCTCGGCGAACGCCGGGTAGGCGTCGTAGAGCTCACGGCCCATGCCGAGCCTCTGGCTGCCCTGGCCGGTGAACAGGACGGCCAGCTTGCCGCCCTCGGCCACCGCGCCCTCGACCAGACCGGTCGTGGCGCGGCCCTCGGCGAGGGCGTCGAGACCGGCCAGGAAGGCGTCCCGGTCCCGGGCGACGAGGGTCGCCCGGTGCTCGAAGGGCACCCGGGAGGTGGCCAGGGAGTGGCCGAGGTCGGCCAGGGACAGCTCGGGGTGGTCGGCCACATGGGCGCGGAGCCGGGCCCCCTGGGCGCGCAGCGCCTCGGGGGTCTTGGCGGACAGCACCCATGGCAGCGCCGACGGCAGCACGGACGGCGGCACGGACGGCTCACCCGACGGGAGCTCGGAAGCCTCGGCCGGTTCGGGCTCCGGCACCTGCTCGATGATGACGTGCGCGTTGGTGCCGCTCATGCCGAACGACGAGATACCGGCCCGGCGCGGACGCCCGGTCTCCGGCCACTCCCGTGCCTCGCTCAGCAGCGACACCGCGCCCGCCGCCCAGTCCACATGCGGCGACGGCTCATCGATGTGCAGCGACTTCGGCAGCACACCGTGCCGCATCGCCTGCACCATCTTGATGATGCCCGCGACACCGGCCGCGGCCTGCGTATGGCCGAAGTTGGACTTGATCGACCCCAGCCACAAGGGCTGCTCCGAAGACTTCTCCTTGCCGTAGGTGGCCAGCAGCGCCTGCGCCTCGATCGGGTCACCCAGCGTCGTACCCGTACCGTGCGCCTCCACCGCGTCCACATCACCAGCCGACAGACCGGCGTTCGCCAACGCCTGACGGATCACCCGCTGCTGCGACGGACCATTCGGCGCCGTCAGACCATTCGAGGCGCCGTCCTGGTTGACCGCCGTGCCCCGCACGACCGCCAGCACCCTATGGCCGTTCTTCCGCGCGTCCGACAGCCGCTCGACGAGCAGCATGCCCACGCCCTCGCCCCAGGCCGTGCCGTCGGCGGCCGCCGCGAACGGCTTGCAGCGGCCGTTCCTGGCCAGGCCGCGCTGGCGGCTGAACTCGGTGAACACATCGGGGGTGGTGATGATGGTGACGCCGCCCGCGAGGGCCATCGTGCACTCGCCGTTGCGCAGCGCCTGCGCCGCCAGATGCAGCGCCACCAGCGACGACGAACACGCCGTGTCGACCGTGACGGCCGGGCCCTCGAAGCCGAAGGTGTACGCCACCCGGCCGGAGGCGATGCTGCTGGAGCCGCCGGTGCCGAGGTAGCCCTCGACGCCCTCGGGGACGGTGTGCAGCCGGGACACGTAGTCGTTGTGCATCTGGCCGACGAAGACGCCGACCTGCTTGCCGCGCAGCGCCCCCGGGTCGAGGCCCGCCCGCTCGAAGGACTCCCATGAGGTCTCCAGCAGCAGCCGCTGCTGGGGGTCCATCGCCAGGGCCTCGCGCGGGTTGATGCCGAAGAAGGCCGGGTCGAAGTGGTGGGCGTCGTAGTAGAAGCCGCCCTCGCGGGCGTACGAGGTGCCGGGCCGGTCCGGGTCCGGGTCGTAGAACGCCTCGAGGTCCCAGCCCCGGTCCTCCGGCAGCCGGGCGATGCCGTCCCGCCCCTCGGCCAGCAGCTCCCACAGCTCCTCGGGGGTGCGCACATCCCCGGGGAAGCGGCAGCTCATCGCGATGATGGCGATCGGGTCGTCCTCGTCCGTCCCGGCGCCCGCCGGGCCCTCGGCCCGCGCGGGGACGGCCGCCGCCGCCTCGGAGCCGAGCAGCTCCTCCAGCAGATATCCGGCGAGCGCGGTCGGCGTCGGGTAGTCGAAGACCAGCGTGGCGGGCAGCCGCAGCCCGGCGGCGCCGCCGAGGCGGTTGCGGAACTCCACCGCGGTCAGCGAGTCGAAGCCGAGGTCCTTGAAGGCCCGGCTCGCCTCCACCGCGTCGGGCGAGTCATGGCCGAGCACCACGGCCACCTGGGCGCGCACCAGGTCCAGCAGGGTCTGCTCGCGCTCGGCCGCGTCCAGCCGGACCAGCCGCTCCACCAGCGAGGAGCCGTCCCCGGCCGCGCCCGACTCGGCGGTGCGGCGGGTCGTACCGCCGCGCACCAGACCGCGCAGCAGCGGCGGCACCATCTCGATGGGCGCGCCGGTGAGCGGCGCCAGGTCGAGCTGCATGGGCACCAGGAAGGCGTCGCCCACCTCCTGGGCGGCGTCGAACAGCGCCAGGCCCTCCTCGGAGGAGAGCCCCAGCACTCCGGAGCGGCTCATCCGGGACTTGTCGGTGGCCTCCAGTTCACCGGTCATCCCGCTGGCCTCGGCCCACAGGCCCCAGGCCAGCGAGGTGGCGGCGAGGCCCTGGGACTGGCGGTGGCGGGCCAGGGCGTCCAGGAAGGAGTTGGCCGCCGCGTAGTTGGCCTGGCCGGGGCCGCCGAACGTCCCGGCCGCCGAGGAGAACAGCACGAACGCCGCCAGGTCCTGGTCGCGGGTCAGCTCGTGCAGGTTGACGGCCGCGTCCACCTTGGGGCGCAACACCTTCTCCAGCCGCTCCGGCGTCAGCGCGTCGATCACCCCGTCGTCCAGCACACCGGCGGTGTGCACGACGGCGGTCAGCGGACGCCCGGCGGGGATGTCGGCCAGGACGGCGGCGAGCGCGTCCCGGTCGGCCGCGTCGCAGGCGGCGATGGTGACCTCGGCGCCCAGCTCGCGCAGCTCGGCGGCGAGTTCGGCCGCGCCCGCGGCCTGCTCACCGCGGCGGCTGGTGAGCACCAGGCGGCGTACGCCGCGCTCGGTGACCGCGTGCCGGGCGACCAGGCCGCCCAGGATGCCGGTGCCGCCGGTGATCAGCACCGTGCCGTCCGGGTTCCACGGGGCGGGCACGGTGAGCACGACCTTGCCGATGTGGCGGGCCTGGCTGAGGTAGCGGAACGCGTCCGGGGCCTGCCGCAGGTCCCACGCGGTGATCGGCAGCGCCCGCAGCGCGCCCTGCCGGAACAGCTCCAGCAGCTCGCTCAGCATCTCCTGGATGCGGTCCAGGCCCGCCTCGGTGAGGTCGAACGCCTGGTAGGAGACGCCGGGGTAGGTGGCCGCGACCTCCTCGGGCGCCCGGACGTCGGTCTTGCCCATCTCGACGAACCGGCCGCCGCGCGGCAGCAGCCGCAGCGACGCGTCCACGAACTCCCGGGCCAGCGAGTCCAGTACGACATCGACGCCGCGACCGCCGCTGACCTCGCGGAATTTGTCCTCGAAGGCCAGGTCGCGGGAGGAGGCGATCCGGTCGTCGGCCAGCCCAAGCGAGCGCAGCGTGTCCCACTTGCCCTGGCTTGCGGTGGCGTAGACGTCCACGCCCCAGTGGCGGGCCAGCTGCACGGCGGCCATGCCGACACCACCGGCGGCGGCGTGCACCAGCAGCGACTCCCCGCCCTGGAGGTCGGCGAGGTCGCGCAGCGCGTAGTAGGCCGTCATGAAGACGATCGGCACGGACGCGGCCTGGGCGTACGACCAGCCCTCGGGCATCGGCACGACCATGCGCCGGTCCACGACCACCAGCGGGCCGAAGCCGCCGGGCAGCATGCCCATCACCCGGTCGCCGGGCGCCAGATCGGTGACTCCGGGGCCGGTCTCGAGGACGACTCCCGCGCCCTCGCTGCCCATCAGGCCCGCGTCACCGGGGTACATGCCGAGCGCGTTGAGCACATCGCGGAAGTTCACACCGGCGGCCCGGACCGCGACCCGCACCTGCCCGGCCTCCAGCGGCGCGGCGGCCTCCGGGCTGGGCAGCAGGGTGAGGTTCTCCAGGGTGCCCTTGTCCTGGATGTCCAGCCGCCAGGCCGGCTCGCCGGGCGGCGGCACCATGGGTCCGGTGGCGGCGGTGCGCGCCAGCCGGGGGGCGTGTACGGCGCCCCGGCGCAGTACGAACTGCGGCTCGCCGGAGGCGAGCGCGGCGCCCAGCGCCTCGTAGGAGGCGTCGGTGCCGTCGAGGTCGGCCAGCACCAGCCGGTCCGGGTTCTCCGACTGCGCCGAGCGCACCAGGCCCCACACCGGGGCGTGCGCCAGGTCGTGGGTCCCGGCGTCGCCCGCGGTGGCCACCGCGCCCCGGGTGACCAGCACCAGCTGGGACGCGGCGAACCGGTCGTCGGCCAGCCACGCCCGGACCAGCGCCAGCGTGCGCTGGGTGGCGGTGTGGACGGCGGCGGTCACCTCGTCGCCGGTGGCACCGCGCGGGTCATCACCGGTGGCGCCGCGCGGGTCGAGGTACGCCAGGACATACGCGGGGGCGTCCCCGGCCGCGGCCAGCGCGTCCAGGTCGGCGTGGACCGCGGCGCCGGAGGTCAGCGGCGCGGGCGCGCCCTCGCCGAGCACCGTCCAGGACGCGGCCGGGCTCTCGGTGGACATCGGCACGGTGGCCCAGTCCAGCCGGTACAGCGACTCGTGGTACGCGGCGGAGCGGCCCTCGGCGAGCTGCCCGGCCGAGACCGGGCGCAGCGCGAGCTGCTCGACCGAGGCCACCGGGGCACCGGTGCCGTCGGCCAGCTCCAGCGACACGCCGTCGGCACCGACCGGGGTCAGCCGGACCCGGAGCGCGTCGGCGCCCACCGCGTGCAGCGACACCCCGCTCCAGGAGAACGGCAGCCGCCCCTGCTCATCGCCGCCCGCGCGGGCGAACGTGCCGTGCAGCGCGGCGTCCAGCAGCGCCGGGTGCAGCCCGAACGCGCCCGCGTCGGCCTTGCGGTCCTCCGGCAGCCGCACCTCGGCGAACACCTCGTCGCCGCGCAGCCAGGCCGCCGTCAGCCCCTGGAACACCGGCCCGTACGCGAAGCCGCCCTGCGCCAGGTGCTCGTAGAGCCCCTCGACCTCGGCGGGCTCGGCGCCCTGCGGCGGCCACGCCGTCAGGTCGAACGAGGGCCGCGGGCCACCGGCCACCAGCACACCGCTCGCATGCCGGGTCCACGGCAGCTCGGCGGGCGCGTCCTGCGCCCGCGAGTACAGCTCAAGCGTGCGGTGCCCGGCCTGCTGCGGGGCGCCGACGACGATCTGGAGCTGGACCGCGCCGCGCTCGGGCAGCACCAGCGGCGCCTCGATCGTCAGCTCGTCCAGCCGGTCGCAGCCCACCTGGTCACCGGCGCGGATGGCCAGTTCGACGAAGGCGGTGCCGGGCAGCAGCACGGTGCCCATGACGGCGTGGTCGGCGAGCCACGGGTGGCTTTCGAGGGAGAGCCTGCCCGTGAACAGGAAGCCGTCGGAGTCCGCCAGCGGCACGGCCGCGCCCAGCAGCGGATGGTCGGCCCGGTCCAGACCCGCCGACTCGACGTCGCCCACGAAGCCCGCGGGGGACGTCAGCCAGAAGCGGCGGTGCTGGAAGGCGTAGGTCGGCAGGTCGACGCGGTGGGCACCGGTCCCGGCGAAGTACGCGGACCAGTCCGGTGTCACACCACGGACGTGCAGAGCGGCGAGGGCGGTGGCCACGGTCTCGGCCTCGGCGCGGCCCTTGCGCAGCGCGGCGGCGAAACCGGCCGTGTCGGCGTCGGACACGCACTCCTGGGCCATGGCGGTGAGGACACCGTCGGGGCCGAGTTCGAGGTAGGTGGTGACGCCCTGGGCTTCCAAGGTCTGTACGCCGTTGAGGAAGCGGACGGCCTCGCGGACGTGGCGCACCCAGAAGTCGGGGGTCGTGATCTCCTCGGCGGAGACCACGGTGCCGGTGAGGTTGGAGACGATCGGGATGCGCGGGGCCTCGTACGTGAGCCCCTGCGCCACCTCGCGGAACGCCTCCAGCATCCCGTCCATGCGCGGAGAGTGGAACGCATGGCTGACCGTGAGCCGCTTGGTCTTACGGCCCTGGGCCTCGAAACCGGAAGCGATCGCGACAGCCGCGTCCTCATCACCCGCGACGACCACGGAGGTCGGGCCGTTCAGGGCGGCGATCGAGACGCGCTCGGTGAGCAGTGGCAGGACCTCGTCCTCGGACGCCTGTACCGCGATCATCGCGCCACCGGCGGGAAGCTCCTGCATCAGACGGCCACGGGCCGCCACCAACTTCGCCGCATCCGCCAGCGAGAGCACACCCGCCACATGCGCAGCGGCCAGCTCACCGATCGAATGCCCGGAGAGGAAGTCGGGCCGCAGCCCCCACGCCTCCGACACCAACCGGAACAACGCCACCTCGATGGCGAACAGCGCGGGCTGGGTGAAGCCGGTCCGGTCCAGCTCCTCGGCGTCCTCCCCGAACACCACGGTCTTCAGCGGCCGTTCGAGATGCGCGTCCAGCGCGTCGCAGACCGCGTCGAACGCCTCCGCGAACACCGGGTAGGCATCGTAGAGCTCACGGCCCATGCCGAGCCGCTGACTCCCCTGCCCCGTGAACAGGAAGGCCACCTTGCCATCGGCCACCGACCCCTGGACCAGCCCCGCGGCCGACGCGCCGCGCGCCAGCGCCTCCAGGCCCGCGATCAGCGCCGCACGGTCCCCGCCGACCACGACGGCGCGGTGGTCCAGCGCGGCACGGGAGGTCGCGAGCGAGTACGCCAGGTCGGTCGGGGAGACGTCCGGCCGCTGCTCCAGGTCGGCGAGCAGCCGCTCGGCCTGTGCCCGCAGCGCGTCGGCGTTCTTCCCGGACACGGTCCACGGCAGCACGGACGGCTGAACCGCCGGAAGCGCGGAGACCTCGGCCGGTTCGGGCTCCGGCGCCTGCTCGATGATGGCGTGCGCGTTGGTGCCGCTGACGCCGAAGGAGGAGACACCGGCCCGGCGCGGGCGCCCGGTCTCCGGCCACTCCCGCGCCTCGCTCAGCAGCGACACCGCGCCCGCCGCCCAGTCCACATGCGGCGAGGGCTCGTCGAGGTGCAGCGACCGGGGCAGTACGCCGTGGTGCATGGCCTGCACCATCTTGATGATGCCCGCGACACCGGCCGCGGCCTGTGTGTGGCCGAAGTTGGACTTGATGGAGCCCAGCCACAGCGGCTGGTCCTCGGTCTTCTCCTTGCCATACGTGGCGAGCAGCGCCTGCGCCTCGATCGGGTCACCCAGCGTGGTGCCCGTACCGTGCGCCTCCACCGCGTCCACCTCGGACGCCGACAGACCCGCGTTCGCCAGCGCCTGGCGGATCACCCGCTGCTGCGACGGACCATTCGGTGCCGTCAGACCATTCGACGCGCCGTCCTGGTTGACCGCCGTGCCCCGCACGACCGCCAGCACCTTGTGGCCGTTCTTCTTCGCGTCCGACAGCCGCTCCACGAGCAGCATGCCCACGCCCTCGGCCCAGCCGGTGCCGTCCGCGTCGGCCGAGAAGGACTTGCAGCGACCGCTGGCCGAAAGCCCGCCCTGGCGGCTGAAGTCGATAAAGGTGTCCGGGGTGGACATGACGGTGACACCGCCCGCGAGGGCCATGGTGCACTCGCCGTTGCGCAGCGCCTGCGCCGCCAGGTGCAGCGCCACCAGCGACGACGAGCACGCCGTGTCGATGGTGACCGCGGGGCCTTCGAGACCGAAGGTGTACGCCACCCGGCCGGAGGCGACACTGCCCGCCGTACCGGTGCCGAGGTAGCCCTCCAGGCCCTCCGGCAGGGCGGTCAGCCGGGAGAGGTAGTCGTGGTACATGACGCCCGCGAAGACGCCGGTCTTGCTGCCGCGTACGGTCGCCGGGTCGATCCCGGCCCGCTCGAACGCCTCCCAGGAGCTCTCCAGCAGCAGCCGCTGGTGCGGGTCCATGGCGAGGGCTTCGCGCGGGTTGATGCCGAAGAAGTCGGGGTCGAACTCGCCCGCGTCGTAGAGGAATCCGCCCTCGATGGTGGCGCTGGTGCCGGTCTGCTCGGGGTCGTCGCCCAGCAGTCCCTCGAGCTGCCAGCCGCGGTCGGTCGGGAAGCCGGAGATGGCGTCCACCGAGCCGGTGACCAGCTGCCACAGCTCCTCGGGGCTGGTGACTCCGCCGGGGTAGCGGCAGCTCATGCCGACGATGGCGATGGGCTCGTCGTCGGCGACGGCCACGGTGGCGGCCGGGGCCGCTGCGGCCTCGTCGGCCTGGTCGCCGAGGATCTCGGTGCGCAGGAAACCGGCGAGCGCGGTCGGGGTGGGGTAGTCGAAGACGAGGGTGGCCGGGAGCCGTACGCCCGTGACGGCGCCGAGGCGGTTGCGCAGCTCGACGGCGGTGAGCGAGTCGAAGCCCAGCTCCTTGAAGGCGCGTGCCGAGCCGACGGCCTCCGGGCCCGCGTAGCCGAGCACGGCGGCCACCTGGCCGCAGACGATCTCCAGCAGCAGCCGGTCGCGCTCGGGGACGGACAGTCCGAGGAGCCGGTCGGCGAGCCCGCCGGGGGCCGCGCCGCCGCCCGCCTCGACCACCCGGCGGCCGGGGGCCCGCACCAGGCCGCGCAGCAGCGCGGGGACCATGGTGGCGTCGGCGTGCCGCAGCGGCGCCAGGTCCAGGTGCATGGGGACGAGCGTGGGGTCGCCCACGGCGAGGGCAGTGTCCAGGAGGGCCAGGCCCTCCTCGGAGGAGAGGGCGGCCACTCCGGCGCGGGTGATGCGCTGGATGTCGGTGTCGTCCAGGTCGCCGGTCATCCCGCTGCGCTCGGCCCACAGGCCCCAGGCGAGGGCGGTGGCGGGCAGCCCCTGGGCGCGGCGCCGGTGGGCGAGGGCGTCCAGGAAGGCGTTGGCGGCCGCGTAGTTGGCCTGGCCGGGGCCGCCGAGGGTGCCGGCGGCGGCGGAGAACAGCACGAACGCGGACAGGTCGAGGTCGCGGGTGAGCTCGTGGAGGTTCCACGCGGCGTCCACCTTGGGCGGCAGGACGCGGTCGACGCGCTCGGGGGTCAGCGAGCCGATGACACCGTCGTCGAGCACACCGGCGGTGTGCACCACGGCGGTCAGCGGGTGTGCGGCCGGGACGGCGGCGAGCGCCTCGGCGAGCGCGTCGCGGTCGGCCACGTCGCAGGCGGCGAGGGTGACCTCGGCGCCCGACGCGCGCAGCTCGGCGACGAGTTCGGCGGCGCCGTGGGCGTCTCCCCCGCGCCTGCTGAGCAGCAGCAGGTGGCGTATGCCGTGCTCGGCCACCAGATGGCGGGCGACCAGCCCGCCGAGGGTGCCGGTGGCGCCGGTGACCAGGGCGGTGCCCTCGGGGTCGAGGGCGGGGGCGGTCCGCTCGGGGTCGGAGGCGACCTTGGCCAGCCGCGGTACGACCACGGTCCCGGCGCGGACGGCGAGCTGCGATTCGCCGGTGGCCAGGGCGGCGGACAGCACCCGGTGGGACTCGTCGGTGCCGTCCAGGTCCGCCAGGACGAAGCGGTCCGGGTTCTCGGACTGCGCGGAGCGCAGCAGACCCCACAGCGGGGCGTGGGCCAGGTCCTCGGTGTCGGCGTCGGCCGAGGTGGCGACGGCGCCACGGGTGGCGATCACCAGCCGGGAGCCCTCGAAGCGGGCGTCGGCGAGCCAGTTCTGGACCAGCTCCAGCGCACGGTGCAGGGCCTCGCGCACGGCGGTTTGGACGGGAAGCCCGGTGTCGTCCGCGAAGAACGGCGCGACGACGGCCTGTGGCACCGGGGCCCCGGCGTCCACGGCCGCGCCGAGCGCGGCCAGGTCGGCGTACCCGGCGGCGGTGGGCAGGGCGATGGCGAGCTCGGGGTGTTCGTCCCCCAGCACCGCCCACTGCCCGGCCACCACGGTGGTGTTGGCGGGCAGCGGCGCGGGGGTCCACTCGACGCGGAACAGCGCCTCGTGGAAGGCGCCGCGCGCGGCGTGCACCTGGTCGGGCGAGACGGGGCGCAGCAGCAGCGAGTCGACGGAGGCGACGGGCGCGCCGCTCTCGTCCGTCACCAGCACGGCCACCGCGTCCTGACCGGCGGGCGAGAGCCGGACGCGCAGCGTGGCGGCGCCCACGGCGTGCAGCCGGACACCGCTCCAGGAGAAGGGGAGGCGGCCGTGTTCGGTGTCCTCCAGGAGGGAGCCGATGCCCACGGCGTGCAGGGCCGCGTCCAGCAGCGCCGGGTGCAGCCCGAACAGCTCGGCCTCGGCGCGGGCGCTCTCGGGCAGCCGCACCTCGGCGTATACGTGCTCACCGTGTTGCCAGGCGCCCTGGAGCCCCTGGAAGACCGGGCCGTAGGCGAATCCGGTCCCGGCGAGCCACTCGTAGAGGCCGTCCACGGGCACTTCGGTGGCACCGGCCGGGGGCCAGGTGGTGAGGTTGTCGTCGGGGGTGGTGGCGCCGGTGCCGAGCACACCGGTGGCGTGGCGGGTCCACTCGCCCTCGCCCCAGGTGCCGTCGGGGGCCTCCTCCAGCCGCGAGTGCAGGGTCAGCGAGCGGCGGCCGGTCTCGTCCGGGGCGCCCACGGACACCTGGAGCTGGACGCCGCCCTGCGGGGGCAGGACCAGCGGCGCCTCGAGGGTGAGCTCCTCCAGCACATCCGCGCCCACGTGGTCACCGGCTCGGATGGCCAGCTCCACGAAGGCGGTGCCGGGCAGCAGCACGGTGTCCATGACGGCGTGGTCGGCCAGCCAGGGGTGGGTCTGGAGGGACAGCCGTCCGGTGAAGAGGAATCCGGCGCCGTCGGCGAGCGACACGGCGGCGCCGAGCAGCGGATGGTCGGCGGAGCCGAGCCCGGCGGCGGTGACGTCACCGGTCCACGGGCCGGGCGGCTCGGGCCAGTACAGCTCGCGCTGGAAGGCGTAGGTGGGCAGTTCGACGCGGCGGGCGCCGGAGCCCTCGAAGACCGCGGCCCAGTCGACGGCCACGCCGTGGACATGGGCGCGGGCGAGCGCGCCGGCCAGGGCGGTGGCCTCGGGACGGTCGCCGCGCAGCACGGGCACGAAGACGGCGCCGTCGCCGGTGACGCAGTCCTGCGCCATGGCGGAGAGCACCCCGTCGGGGCCCAGCTCCACATAGGTGGCGACGTCGTACTCCTCGAGCCGGCGGATGCCGTCGGTGAAGCGGACCGCCTCGCGGACGTGCCGGACCCAGTAGTCGGGCGAGCAGATCTCGTCGGCGGAGACCGAACCGCCGGTGAGGTTGGAGATGATGGGGATGACCGGCGGGGCGTAGGTCATCTGCCGGGCGACCTCGCGGAAGGCGTCCAGCATGCCGTCCATGCGCGGCGAGTGGAACGCGTGGCTCACGGCGAGCCGCTTGGTCTTACGGCCCCGCGCCTCGAAACCGGACGCGATCGCGACAGCCGCGTCCTCGTCACCCGCGATGACGACGGAGGTGGGCCCGTTGAGCGCGGCGATCGAGACCCGCTCGGTGAGCAGCGGCGCCACCTCGTCCTCGGACGCCTGGATCGCGATCATCGCGCCACCGGCGGGCAGTTCCTCCATCAGCCGCCCACGCGCCGCCACCAACTTCGCGGCATCCGCCAGCGACAGCACACCGGCCACATGCGCGGCGGCCAGTTCGCCGATGGAGTGGCCGACGAGGAAGTCGGGCTTGACGCCCCACGTCTCCAGCAGCCGGAACAGCGCCACTTCGAGGGCGAACAGCGCGGGCTGGGTGTAGCCGGTGCGGTCCAGCGGTCCGCTGTCGTCCGACCCACTGTCGTCCGACCCGGTGTCGCCGCCGAACATCACCTCGCGCAGCGGCCGCTGGAGGTGCTGGTCGAGCTCGGCGCACACCTCGTCCAGGGCGCGGGCGAAGCCGGGGACGGCCGCGTACAGCTCACGGCCCATTCCGGCACGCTGGCTGCCCTGGCCGGTGAAGAGGAACGCGACCTTGCCCTCGGTGACCTCGCCCCGGACGACGCCGCCCGCGGGGGCGTCCTCGGCGAGCTCGGCCAGTCCGCGCAGCAGTTCCTCGCGGCCGCCCGCGCCCGTGAGGACCACGGCCCGGTGGTCAAGCGCGGCGCGGGTGGTGGCCAGCGAGTGGGCGAGGTCGACCAGGCCGAGGCCCGGGTCGTCCTGGATCCGGGCCGTGAGCCGCTCGGCCTGGGCGCGCAGCGCCGGTGCGCTCTGCGCGGACACCAGCAGCGGCACCTGCCCACCGATGCCGGTCCACTCCGAAGGCGTCGCATCACCGCTGGGGGCCTCGCGGTCCTCCGCCGGGGCCTGCTCGATGACGGTGTGCGCGTTCGTACCGCTCACACCGAAGGAGGAGATGCCCGCGCGGCGCGGCTGGCCGGTCTCCGGCCACGGGGTGTTCTCGGTGAGCAGGGAGACGGCGCCCGCGTCCCAGTCCACGTCCCGGGAGGGCGCGTCGACGTGCAGGGTCTTGGGCAGCACCCCGTGCTCGATGGCCTTGACCATCTTGATGATCCCGGCGACACCGGCGGCGGCCTGGGTGTGGCCGAAGTTGGACTTGATCGAGCCGAGCCACAGCGGGCGGCCCTCGGCCCGGTTCTGCCCGTACGTGGCGAGCAGGGCCTGCGCCTCGATGGGGTCGCCGAGGCTGGTGCCCGTGCCGTGTGCCTCGACGGCGTCCACCTGGGCCGGGGTGAGCCGGGCGTCGGTGAGCGCCTGGCGGATGACGCGCTGCTGGGACGGGCCGTTGGGCGCCGTCAGACCGTTGGACGCGCCATCCTGGTTGATGGCCGAGCCACGGACGACGGCCAGCACCTTGTGGCCGTGTCGGCGCGCGTCCGACAGCCGCTCGACGAGCAGCATGCCGACGCCCTCGCCCCAGCCGGTGCCGTCCGCGCCGTCCGCGAACGCCTTGCAGCGGCCGTCGGGCGCGAGGCCGCGCTGGCGGCTGAAGTTGATGAACGCACGCGGGCTGTTCATCACCGTGACACCGCCGGTGAGCGCCAGCGAGCACTCGCCGTTGCGCAGCGCCTGGATGGCCAGGTGCAGCGCCACCAGCGACGCCGAGCACGCGGTGTCGACGGTGAGCGCCGGGCCCTCCAGGCCGAAGGTGTAGGAGATCCGGCCGGAGATGACACTGGCGGCGTTGCCGGTGAGCAGATACTGCTCCACGCCCTGCGGCAGCGTGTGCATCAGCTCCGGGTAGTCCTGGCCGTTGGTGCCGACGAAGACACCGGCCTTGCTGCCGCGGAGCGTGGCCGGGTCGATCCCGGCCCGCTCGAACGCCTCCCAGGACGTCTCCAGCAGCAGCCGCTGCTGCGGGTCCATGCCGAGGGTCTCGCGCGGGCTGATGCCGAAGAACCCGGCGTCGAACTCGCCCGCGCCGTCGAGGAACCCGCCCTTGTCGGTGTAGCTGGTGCCCTGCTCGTCGGGGTCGTCGGCGAAGAGTGCGTCGACGTCCCAGCCACGGTCCGTGGGGAAGTCCGCGATGGCGTCGCCGCCCGCGGCCACGAGCTCCCACAGCTCCTCAGGAGACGTGACGCCTCCGGGGAACCGGCAGCTCATGCCGACGATCGCGATCGGCTCAGGCTCCTGCGACTCGACCTCGCGAAGACGCTGCCGCGTCTGGTGCAGATCGGCAGTTACCCGCTTGAGGTAGTCGAGGATCTTGTCCTGATCCGCCATTGGAGTCTCACCCATGCTTCTCGTCACAAACCTTGCGCCCTCGGACCCGTCGATCCTCAGATTCCGAGTTCCTTGTCGATGAAGGCGAAGACCTCGTCGGGCGTCGCCTCCTGCAACTTCTCCGTCACGGTGCCGTCGCCGTCGGCCGCCTCGGCATCGGCCGTACGGGGCTCCGCCCACTTCGCCGCGAGGTCCCGCAGCCGGGCCGCGATGTCGTCCCGTGCCTCGCTGTCGGGGTCCAGGACGGACAGCGCGGACTCCAGCGCGTCGAGCTCCGCGAGACCGGGCGCGGCGGCCGTACCGCCGTCGCCCACGATCCGGCCGCACAGGAACTCGGCGAGCGCCGCCGGGGTCGGGTAGTCGAAGACCAGCGTGGCGGGCAGCTTCTGCCCGGTGGCGGCGGTCAGCCGGTTGCGCAGCTCCAGCGCGATGAGCGAGTCGAAGCCCAGCTCCTTGAACGCCCGCCCGGCGCCGACCTCGTCGGTCGAGGGGTGGCCGAGCGCGGCGGCCGCGTTGGTACGCACGACCTCCAGGACGACCACGGACTGCTCGGCCCGGGAGATCCCGGCCAGCCGCTTGCGCAGCGCGTCCGCCGGGGACCCGTCGGACGCCGCGCCTGCCTCACCGGCCGGGCCGCCGGTCGCCCGCAACCGCTTGACCTCGGGCAGCTCGCCGATGAGCGGGCTGGGGCGCACCGCCGTGTAGCCGTAGGCGAAGCGGTCCCACTGGATGTCGGCGACGGCCACGACCGTGTCCGCGTGGTCCAGGGCCCGCTGGAGCGCCGTGATCGCGGCGTGCGGGGCCATCGCCGGGACGCCGCCCCGGTCCAGCCGCTCGCCGATGGCGCCGTCGGCGGCCAGGCCCGTCTCGCCCCAGCGGCCCCAGGCCACCGAGGTGGCGGGCAGGCCCGCCGCGCGGCGCCGCTCGGCCAGCGCGTCGAGATAGGCGTTGGCCGCCGCGTAGTTGCCCTGTCCGGCGTCGCCGAGGGTGCCCGCGATACCGGAGAACAGCACGAACGCGGAGAGGTCCAGATCACGGGTCAGCTCGTCCAGATGGCGCGCCGCGTCGGCCTTGGGGCCGAGGACGGTGGCGAACCGCTCCGGGGTGAGCGCGTCCAGGACGCCGTCGTCCAGAACGCCCGCGGCGTGCATGACCGCCGTGAGCGGCCGGTCGGCCGGGATGGCGGCGAGCAGCGTCTCGACGGCCTTGCGGTCGGCCACGTCGCACGCGGCGATCGTGACCTCGGCGCCGAGCTCGGTCAGCTCGTCCCGCAGTTCGGCGGCGCCCGGGGCGTCCGGGCCACGGCGGCTGGTGAGCACCAGGTGCTCGGCCCCGTTGCCCGCCAGCCAGCGCGCCACATGGGCGCCCAGCGCGCCCGTACCGCCGGTGACCAGCGTCGTACCGGACGGCTTCCAGGCCCGTACGGCGGGCGCGCCGGCCAGCGGGGCGTGGGCGAGCCTGCGGGCGAACACCCCGGCCGCGCGCACCGCGAGCTGGTCCTCGCCGTCGGTCCCGGCGAGCACCCCGGCGAGCCGGGCCAGCGCCCGCTCGTCGGGCGTCCCGGGCAGGTCCACCAGACCGCCCCAGCGCTCCGGGTACTCCAGTGCGGCGGTCCGGCCGAGCCCCCAGACGAGCGCCTGCTCGGGGGATTCCACGGTGTCCGTCTGACCGACGGCGACCGCGCCCCGGGTGGCGCACCACAGGGGCGCGTCCACCCCGGCGTCGCCGAGGGCCTGGATCAGCATGGCGGTGCCGACCAGCCCGGCGCTGACCCCGTCGGTGCCGGGCGCGGTGCCCGCGTCGAAGGCGAGCAGCGACAGCACACCGGAGACGGCTCCGGCGTCGGCCAGCTCCTCGCGCACCAGGCGGGTCAGCGACGCGCGGTCCGACTCCACGGCGGTCGGGGTGATCTGCCGCACCTCGGCGCCGCGTTCGGTGAGCATCCGGACCGCGCCGAGCGTCCAGTCGTCGATGGCGGCGGACTCGGGCACGGCCAGCAGCCAGGTCCCGGACAGCCGCGGGGCCTGTGCCTCGGTCAGCGAGGTCCAGGTGACGCGGTAGCGCCAGCCGTCCACCGTGGACTGCTCACGGGCCTGCTTGCGCCAGGACGCCAGGGCGGGCAGGACGGCGCCGAGCGAGGACCGCTCGCCGTCGTCCGCGAACGCGAGGGTGTCGGCCAGCGACTCCAGGTCCTCGCGCTCGACGGCCTCCCAGAAGCGGGCGTCCACGGCATCCGACTGGGCGCCCGACTCATCGGCCGGGGTGTCGGCCGGCCGCGGCCAGTAGCTCTGATGCTGGAAGGCGTACGTGGGCAGCTCGACGCGGGTCGCGCCCGTACCGTCGAACACCGCTGCCCAGTCCACGGCCACGCCGCGCGTCCACGCCTCGCCCAGCGAGATGTAGAAGCGTTCAAGACCGCCCTCGTCGCGGCGCAGCGAGCCGATCGCGGCGGCCTCGCGGCCCGCGTCCTCGGCGGTCTCCTGCACACCCATCGTCAGGACGGGGTGCGCGCTGGACTCGATGAAGACCCCGAAGCCCTCGTCCAGGAGCCGCCGGATCGCGCCCTCCAGCTCAACGGTGCGACGCAGGTTGGTGAACCAGTACTCGGCGTCCAGCTCGGAACCGTCGACCCACTCCCCCGTCACGGTGGAGAGGAACGGCACCTCGGCGGCCTGGGGCTCCACGGGAGCCAACAGCTCCAGGAGTTCCTCGCGGAGCAGCTCGACCTGGGCCGAATGCGAGGCGTAGTCCACCGGCACCCGGCGGGCCCGCACCTCATCGGCCTCACACGCGGCGACCAGCTCATCGAGGGCTTCGGGCTCACCGGAGACAACCACCGACGACGGCCCGTTGACGGCCGCGACGGAGATCCGCTCCTCGCCCCACGGCGCGATCCGCTCCCGTACATCCGCCACCGGAAGCGCCACCGACACCATGCCGCCCTGGCCCGCCAGCACCCGGCCGATCGCCTGGCTGCGCAACGCCACCACACGCGCCGCGTCCTTCAGCGACAGAATCCCCGCCACACACGCCGCCGCGATCTCACCCTGCGAATGGCCGACCACGGCCGACGGCCGCACACCGAGCGAACGCCACAGCTCCGCGAGCGAAACCATCACGGAGAACAACACCGGCTGAACAACGTCCACCCGCTCCAGTGACGGTGCGCCCTCCGCCTCGCGCAGCACATCCACCAACGACCAGTCGGTGAACTCTGCGAGCGCGGCGGCACACTCATCAATACGGGCAGCGAACACCGGTGAAGCATCCAACAGCTCCACGGCCATGCCTACCCATTGTGACCCCTGTCCTGGGAACACGAATGCGGCCTTGCCCCCGATTGAGGCCCCCTGCACCAGGTTCGGCAGGACCTGCCCCCTAGCGAGGGCGTCCAGACCCCGGACGAAATCGTCCCGGTCGGTGCCCACCAGCACCGCGCGCCGGTCGAAGGCGGCGCGGGTGGTGGCCAGCGAGTGGCCGATGTCCAGCGGGCGCTGGGCGGGGTCGGCGTCGAGGTGGGCCAGCAGCTTGGCGGCCTGGTCGCGCAGGGCCGCCTCGCTCTTGCCGGACACCGTCCACGGCAGCGCGCCGAGCGGACGGGTCACCGGATCGGCCTCGTTGGGCTCCTCGGCGGGTGCCTGCTCGATGATGGCGTGCGCGTTGGTGCCGCTGAAGCCGAACGAGGAGACGGCGGCCCGGCGCGGACGGCCGGTCTCCGGCCACTCCCGCGCCCCGGTCAGCAGCTCGATGTCGCCCGCCGACCAGTCCACATGCGGGGTGGGCTCGACGATGTGCAGCGACTCCGGCAGCACGCCGTGGCGCAGCGCGAGCACGAGCTTCATCACACCCGCGACACCGGCGGCCGCCTGGGCGTGGCCGATGTTGGACTTGATGGAGCCGAGCAGCAGGGGCTGCCCCTCGGGCCGCTCCTGACCGTAGGTGGCGAGCAGCGCCTGGGCCTCGATCGGGTCGCCCAGCGTGGTACCCGTGCCGTGCGCTTCCACGACGTCCACTTCGGCAGGAGACAGCCGGGCGTTGGCGAGGGCCTGCCGGATGACGCGCTGCTGGGACGGGCCGTTGGGCGCCGTCAGACCGTTGGACGCGCCGTCCTGGTTGATCGCCGAGCCACGGACGACGGCCAGCACCGGATGGCCGTGTCGACGCGCGTCCGACAGCCGCTCGACCAGCAGCATGCCCACGCCCTCGGCCGGGCTGAAGCCGTCCGCGTCCGAGGAGAACGCCTTGCTGCGGCCGTCGGAGGACAGTCCGCGCTGGCGGCTGAACTCGATGAAGGTGCCCGGGGTGGCCATCACGGTCACCCCGCCCGCGAGGGCGATCGAGCACTCGCCCTGGCGCAGCGACTGGACGGCCAGGTGCAGCGCCACCAGCGACGCCGAGCACGCGGTGTCCACGGTGACCGCCGGGCCCTCCAGGCCGAAGGTGTACGAGAGGCGGCCGGAGACGACGCTCGCGGCGCTGCCGGTGGCGAGGTGGCCCTCGTAGCCCTCGGTGTTGTTGCGCATGACGATGGAGTAGTCGGAGCCGTTGGTGCCGACGAAGACACCGGACGGGCTGCCGTGCAGCGTGGCCGGGTCGATGCCCGCGCGCTCGAACGCCTCCCAGGACGTCTCCAGCAGCAGCCGCTGCTGCGGGTCCATCGCCATGGCCTCACGCGGCGAGATCCCGAAGAAGGTGGGGTCGAAGTCGGCGGCCCCGGTGAGGAATCCGCCCTCGCGGGTGTAGCTGGTGCCCTGCGCGTCCGGGTCCGGGTTGTACAGCGACTCGATGTCCCAGCCGCGGTCGGCCGGGAACTCCGACAGCGCGTCGCCACCGGAGACGAGCAGCTGCCACAGCTCCTCGGGGGTGCGCACCCCGCCCGGGAAGCGGCAGCTCATGGAGACGATGGCGATCGGCTCGTCGTCGGAGAGCGCCGCCGCGGTCGGCGGCGCGGCCACGGCGGCCCGCTGCCCGCCCGCGATCTCGGTGCGCAGCTGGCGCGCGAGCACGGTCGGGGTGGGGTAATCGAAGATCAGCGTCGGCGGCAGCTTCAGCCCGCTGGCGGCGCTGAGCCGGTTGCGCAGCTCGACGGCGGTCAGCGAGTCGAAGCCCAGCTCCTTGAAGGCCCGGCCCGCCTCGACGTCGTCGGCGCCCGCGTAGCCCAGGACCGCCGCGACGGCGGTGCGCACCAGCTCCAGCACCAGCCGCTCCTGCTCGGCCTCCGGCACCCCGGCGAGCTGCTGCGCGAGAGCGACCGCGCCCGCGCCGTCCGCGTCGGCGTCCCCGGCCATGTCCTGGATGACGTCCCGCGCCTCGGGCAGGTCGTGCAGCAGCGGACGGGAGCGGCCGGAGGTGAAGGCGAGGACGAAGCGCTTCCACTCCATGTCGACGACGGTGAGCACCGACTCGTCGCGGTCCAGCGCGTGCTGGAGCGCGGTGACGGCCGACCGCGGCGCCATCTCGATGACGCCGTGGCGGCGCATCCGGTCGCCGACGCCGCCCTCGGCCATTCCGCCCTCGCCCCACGGGCCCCAGGCCAGCGAGGTGGCGGGCAGGCCCTGGGCGCGCCGGTGCTCGGCGAAGGCATCGAGGAAGGCGTTGCCCGGCGCGTAGTTGCCCTGGCCGGGCGCGCCGAAGGTGGCCGCGAAGGAGGAGAACAGCACGAACGCGCTCAGGTCCAGATCGCGGGTGAGCTCGTGCAGATGGCGGGTGGCGTCCACCTTGACCTTCAGCACCCGGTCCACCTGGTCCGGGGTCAGGCCCTCGATCACCCCGTCGTCCAGCACGGCGGCGGTGTGGACGACGGCGGTCAGCGGGTGCTCGGCGGGGATGTCCGCGAGCAGCGCCTCGACCTGGCCGCGGTCGGCCACGTCGCACGCGGCGATGGTGACCTTGGCGCCGAGCTCGGTCAGTTCGGACCGCAGGTCAGCCGCGCCCGGGGCGTCCAGGCCACGGCGGCTGGTGAGCACCAGGTGCTCGGCCCCGTTGCCCGCCAGCCAGCGCGCCACATGGGCGCCCAGCGCGCCCGTACCGCCGGTGACCAGAGTGGTGCCGGACGGCTTCCAGGACCGTACGGCGGGCGTGGCGGCCAGCGGGGCGCGCACCAGACGGCGTACGAGCGGCCCGGTGGCGCGGATCGCGACCTGGTCCTCCTCCTCGGCCCCGGCGAGCACGGTCACCAGCCGGGCCAGCGCCCGCTCGTCGGGCGCCCCGGGCAGGTCCACCAGGCCGCCCCAGCGCTCGCCGTGCTCCAGCGCGGCCACCCGGCCCAGGCCCCAGACCAGCGCCTGCTCGGGGGAGTCCAGCGGGTCCGTGCGGCCGACCGAGACCGCGCCTTGGGTGGCGGACCACAGCGGCGCGCCGATCTCCGCGTCGCCGAGGGCCTGCACCAGCGCGAGCTGGGCCGCCACTCCGGCCGGGACGGAGGCGTGCCGGGGGTGCGGGCGGCCGTCGAGGGCCAGCAGCGACAGCACGCCGGTGAACGGGATGCCGTCGGTCTCCGCGAGCGCGGCGCGCAGCCGCTCGGTCAGCTCGTCGCGGCCGTCGGCGCCGGTGTCCACGGCGATCCGCCGTACATCGGCGCCGCGTTCGGCGAGCACACCGGCCACGGCGTCGGTCCAGGTGGTCTCGGTATCCGGCGCGATGACGAGCCACCCGCCGGTCAGCCGCGCGGACTGACTGTCGGCGAGCGGCTTCCAGGTGACGCGGTAGCGCCAGCCGTCCACCGTGGACTGCTCACGGGCCTGCTTGCGCCACGACGCCAGGGCGGGCAGCAGCGCGCTGACCCGCTCGTCGCCGTCCACGTCGAGCTCGGCCGCGAGCGTCTGCCAGTCCTCGCGCTCGACGGCCTCCCAGAAGCGCGCCTCGACGGGGTCGGCGGCGGGGGTGGCTTCGGTGGTGGGGGTGCCCGACTCCAGCCAGTAGTGCTGGTGCTGGAAGGCGTACGTGGGCAGCTCGACGCGGGCCGCGCCCGTACCGTCGAACACCCCGGCCCAGTCCACGGTGACGCCCCGCGTCCACGCCTCGCCGACCGAGGCCCAGAAGCGGTCCAGGCCGCCCTCGTCACGGCGCAGCGAGCCGATCGCGGCGGCCTCGCGGCCCGCGTCCTCGGCGGTCTCCTGCACACCCATCGTCAGGACGGGGTGGGCGCTGGACTCGATGAACGTACCGAAGCCCTCTTCGAGCAGCCGGCGAACGGCACCCTCAAGCTCAACGGTGCGACGGAGGTTGGTGAACCAGTACTCGGCGTCCAGCTCCGGGCCCTCGATCCACTCCCCCGTCACGGTGGAGAGGAACGGCACCTCGGCGGCCCTGGGCTCCACCGACGCGAGCAGCTCCAGGAGTTCCTCGCGGAGCAGCTCGACCTGGGCCGAGTGCGAGGCGTAGTCCACCGGCACCCGGCGGGCCCGCACCTCGTCCGCCTCACAGGACGCCAGCAGCTCATCCAGCGCGGTCGGCTCACCGGAGACGACCACCGACGAGGGCCCGTTGACGGCCGCGATGGAGATCCGTTCGCCCCACGGCGCGATCCGCTCCCGTACATCCGCCACCGGGAGCGCCACCGACACCATGCCGCCCTGGCCCGCCAGCACCCGGCCGATCGCCTGGCTGCGCAGCGCCACCACGCGAGCGGCATCCTTCAGCGACAGAATCCCCGCCACACACGCGGCCGCGATCTCGCCCTGGGAGTGGCCGACCACGGCCGCCGGGACGACGCCCAGCGAACGCCACAGCTCGGCCAGCGACACCATCACCGCGAACAGCACCGGCTGGACCACATCCACCCGGTCAAGCGACGGCGCACCCTCGGCACCCCGCAGCACATCCACCAACGACCAGTCGGTGAACTCCGCAAGCGCCGCCGCACACTCCTCGATCCGCGCGCCGAAGACGGGCGAGGCCTCCATCAGCCCCACCGCCATCCCGGCCCACTGCGACCCCTGCCCGGGGAAGACGAACGCCGTACGGCCGCCGACGACGGAGCCCTGTGCGACGCCCGCCGCCATGCCGCCCTCGGCCAGGGCGGTGAGCCCGGCCAGCAGTTCGTCGCGGTCGTGGCCGCGCACCACGGCGCGGTGGTCGAGCTGGGCCCGGGTGGTGGTCAGCGAGAGGGCCACGTCCACCGGGTTCAGGGACGGGTCGGCCTCGAGGTGGGCCAGCAGCCGCTCGGCCTGGGCGCGCAGCCCCGCCGCGCTCTTGCCGGACACCGCCCACGGCAGCACGTCCAGCCGCTTCGTCGGGGCCGCCGGTTCCTCGGTGGCTTCCTCGGCCTCCTCGGCGGGGGCCTGCTCCAGGATGGTGTGGGCGTTGGTGCCGCTGAAGCCGAAGGAGGACACGGCGGCGCGGCGCGGATGGCCGGTCTCCGGCCAGGGGGTGGTGTCGGCGAGCAGCGACACCGCGCCCGCCGACCAGTCCACATGCGGAGTCGGCTCGTCGATGTGCAGCGTCTTGGGCAGCACGCCATGGCGGATGGCCATGACCATCTTGATGATTCCGGCGACACCGGCGGCGGCCTGGGTGTGCCCGATGTTGGACTTGATGGAGCCGAGCAGCAGCGGCTGGTCCTCGGTGTGCTCCTGGCCGTACGTGGCGAGCAGCGCCTGCGCCTCGATCGGGTCGCCCAGCGTGGTGCCGGTGCCGTGTGCTTCGACGGCGTCCACATCGGCGGCGGAGAGGCGGCCGTTGGTGAGCGCCTGGTGGATGACGCGCTGCTGGGACGGGCCGTTGGGCGCGGTCAGACCGTTGGACGCGCCGTCCTGGTTGATCGCCGAGCCCCGGACGATCGCGAGCACCGGGTGGCCGTGTCGACGGGCGTCCGACAGCCGCTCGACCAGCAGCATGCCGACGCCCTCGCCCCAGCCGGTGCCGTCCGCCGCGGCGGCGAAGGGCTTGCAGCGGCCGTCGGCGGCGAGCCCGCGCTGCCGGCTGAACTCGGTGAACGTGGAGGGCGTGGCCATCACGGTGACACCGCCCGCGAGCGCCAGCGAGCACTCGCCGTTGCGCAGCGCCTGCACCGCCATGTGCAGGGTGACCAGCGACGACGAGCACGCCGTGTCGACGGTGACCGCCGGGCCCTCCAGACCGAAGGTGTACGACACCCGGCCGGATGCGATGGAGCCGGAGCTGCCGGTGCCCAGGAAGCCCTCGACGCCCTCGGGCACGGAGTCCAGCCGCGAGGTGTAGTCGTGGTACATCACGCCCGCGAACACACCGGTCCGGTGGCCGCGCAGCCCGGTCGGGTCGATCCCGGCCCGCTCGAACGCCTCCCAGGACGTCTCCAGCAGCAGCCGCTGCTGCGGGTCCATCGCCATGGCCTCGCGCGGCGAGATCCCGAAGACCGCGGGGTCGAAGCCGCCCGCGTCGTAGAGGAACCCGCCCTCGTTCACATAGCTGGCGCCCGCCTGGTCGGGGTCGGCGTCATAGAGCGACTCGACGTCCCAGCCGCGGTCGGTGGGGAAGCCGGAGATCGCGTCCTCGCCGTCCAGGACGAGCCGCCACAGCTCCTCGGGGGTGCGCACACCGCCCGGGTAGCGGCAGCTCATCGCGACGATGGCGATGGGCTCCTGGTGCCGCTCCTCGACCTCGCGGAGCTGTCGGCGGGCCTGACGCAGGTCAGCGGTGGCCCGCTTGAGGTAGTCCCGGAGCTTGTCCTCGTTATTCACCATTGCGTCGGCTCCTTGCGAAGAGGGAGGTGGTGCTCATGAGTTCCATGGGTTCAGAACGCTCCCGTTCAGGAGGAGCCGAGTTCGTCGTCGAGCAGGTCGAAGAGCTCATCGTCGGTCGCGGATTCGAGGTCGTGGTCGTCGGTGTCGCCGTCGCCGGTCGCGTCCTGGGCGTCGTTCCACTTCGCCAGGAGCGCCTGGAGGCGCATGGTGATCCTGGAGCGGGTCACGCTGTCGTCCGCGGCCACCGCCAGGGCGGCTTCCAGTCGGTCGAGTTCGCCGAACACCGACGGGCCGCCGCCGTCCCCGTGCGGGAGTTCCGCGCGCAGATGATCGGCGAGGGCGTCGGGGGTCGGGTAGTCGAAGATCAGCGTGGCGGGCAGCCGGAGGCCGGTGGCCGCGCCGAGCCGGTTGCGGAGTTCGACGGCGGTGAGCGAGTCGAAGCCCAGCTCCTTGAAGGCCGCGCCGGGTTCGATCGCCGCCGCGCCGCCGTAGCCGAGCACGGTGGCCACCTGGCCGCAGACCAGGTTGAGCAGGAAGCGGTCCCGTTCGGCCGCGGACATGCCCGCGAGCCGCTCGGCGAGGCCCGCGGCCTCGTCCGCCCCGCCACCGCCACCGGCCGCGGCGCGCCGTACGGGGGTACGGATCAGCCCGCGCAGCAGCGGGGCGACCCCGGCCGTGGACTGGGCGCGCAGGGCGGCGATGTCCAGGGCGGCGGGGATCAGCACCGCGTGTCCGGCCAAGCCCGACACATCGAACAGGGCCAGGCCCTCGGCGTTGCTCAGCGCGCCCATGCTGCCGCGGCTCATCCGCTGCCGGTCGGCGGTCGCGAGGGTCGCGGCCATGCCGCCCTCGTCCTCCCACAGGCCCCAGGCCAGGGAGACGGCGGGCAGGCCCTGGGCGCGGCGGTGCTGGGCGAGGGCGTCCAGGAAGGTGTTGGCCGCCGCGTAGTTGCCCTGCCCCGGGTTGCCGAAGACACCGGCGGCGGAGGAGAACAGCACGAACGCGGTCAGGTCGAGGTCCCGGGTGAGCTCGTGCAGGTTCCACGCCGCGTCCACCTTCGGGCGCAGGACGTGTGCGACGCGCTCGGGGGTGAGCGACTCGACGATCCCGTCGTCGAGCACACCCGCCACGTGGATCACGGCGGTGAGCGGGTGGTCGGCGGGGACGGACGCGATGACCTCGGCCAGGGCGGTGCGGTCGGCCGCGTCGCACGCCGCCCAGTGGACTTCGGCGCCCAGCTCGGCGAGTTCGGCGGCGAGTTCGGCGGCGCCCGCCGCCTCCGCGCCCCGGCGGCTGATCAGCAGCAGCCTCCGGGCGCCGCGCTCGGTCACCAGATGGCGGGCCAGCACCCCGCCCAGGGTGCCGGACGCGCCGGTGACCAGCACGGTGCCCGCCGGGTCAAGACCGGGCACGGCCGCCTCGTCCAGGGCCCCCACCCGCGCGAGCCGCGGCGCGTGGACGACCCCGCCGCGCACGGCCAACTGCGGCTCGTCGGTCCGCAGGGCCGCCACGAGGGCGGGGAGCCAGCCGTGGGGGGTGGTGGGGGCCGGGGTGCCGGTGGCCGGGGCGCCGTGGGCGGTGCCAGTGGCCGAGTCGCCGTGCGTGGGGGCACCGGTGGCCGGGTCGCCGTGTGTGGGGACGCCACGGGCCAGGGCGCCGTGGATGTCGATGTCGATGTCTCCCTGGACGTCGACCAGGACGAACCGGCCCGGGTGCTCGGCCTGCGCCGAGCGCACCAGGCCCCAGGCGGCGGCGTGCGTCAGGTCGTCCACACCCTCGGCGCCTTCGACCTCCCCTTGGGTGTCGTCGCCCGTGGTCACTGCCACGGCGCCACGGGTGAGCAGGACCAGCCGGGAGTCGGCGAACCGCTCATCCGCGAGCCACTCCTGGAGCAGCGCCAGCGTCCGCCGGACGACGGTGTGCGCGGCGCCCGCGGTGTCCCCGGGTGTGCCCAGGTCGGGCAGGCACGGCACCAGGACCACATCGGGCGCGATGCCCTCGGCCTCCACCGCCTCGGCGAGCGCGGGAAGCCCCGCGTAGGTCTCGGCCTCGATACCGGTATCCGCGTCCGTCAGCGCGGCCGTGAGCTTCAGATCGCCGCCGCCGAAGCCGTCCAGGACGGCCCACAGGGCGGTGTCCTCCGGCCGCTGCTGCGCCGCATGCGGCGTAGGCAGCGCGGCCCAGTCGACGCGGAACAGCGCCTCGTGGTGTGCGGTACGGGCGCCCGCGAACTGCTCGGCGTCCAGCGGCCGCAGCGCCAGCGAGCCGACCGACGCCACCGGGGCACCGGCCTCGTCGCTGATCTCCAGCGCCACCGCGCCGTGCCCGGCCGGGGAGACCCGCACCCGCAGCGCGGTCGCGCCGACCGCGTGCAGCCGTACGGCGTCCCACGAGAACGGCAGCCGCGCCTGGCCCGCCTCCTCGGCCGGGAAGAACCCGCCGAGCGCCACCGTGTGAAGCGCGGCGTCCAGCAGCGCCGGGTGCAGCCCGTACGCACGGGCCTCGCCCTGCCGGTCCTCGTCAAGCGCCACCTCGGCGAACACCTCGTCGCCACGCCGCCATGCCCTGCGCAAGCCCTGGAACACCGGGCCGTAGGCGAGGCCGAGCGCGGCGAAGCCGTCGTACAGCCCGTCCACGTCGAGCGGTTCCACGTCGAGCGGTTCCACGTCGAGCGGTTCGAGGCCGGCGGTCGCGGTGGCGGCCGTGTCAGCGGCCGGGGGCCACTCCGCCGGGCCGGTGGTGGCGGTGGTGGCGGAGCCGGAGACCGTGAGCACACCGGAGGCGTGCCGGACCCACGGCTCGTCGGTGGCGTGCTCCAGCCGCGAGTAGACGGTCAGCGCACGCCGCCCGTCGGGCCCTTCGGGCTCGTCCACGGCGACCCGCAGCTGCACCCCGCCGCGCTCCGGCAGGATCAGCGGCGCTTCGAGGGTCAGCTCGTCCAGCAGATCGCAGCCGACCTGGTCACCGGCCCGAACCGCCAGCTCGACCAGGGCCGTACCGGGCAGCAGCACGGTGTCCATGACGGCGTGGTCGGCCAGCCAGGGGTGGGTGCGGAGCGAGAGGCGGCCCGTGAAGAGGACGCCCTCGGAGTCGGGCAGATCCACCGCCGCGCCGAGCAGCGGGTGATCGGCCGCGCCCAGACCGGCCGAGGCCACGTCGCCGATGGTCCCGGCGGGGGCCTCCAGCCAGTAGCGCTCGCGCTGGAAGGGGTAGGTGGGCAGCTCGGTGCGCTGGGCACCGGTCCCCGCGAAGAACGCCCTCCAGTCCACCGCCACGCCACGGACGTGGGCCCGAGCGACGGCGGCAGTCAGCGCCTCGGCCTCGGGGCGGTCCTTGCGCAGCGCGGCGGCGAAGGCGGGCGTGTCGGTGTCGGTGACGCACTCCTGGGCCATGGCGGTGAGGACACCGTCGGGGCCGAGTTCGAGGTAGGTGGTGACGCCCTGGGCTTCCAACCTCTGTACGCCATCGAGGAAGCGGACGGCCTCGCGGACGTGGCGCACCCAGAAGTCGGGCGTCGTGATCTCCTCGGCGGAGACGACGTTGCCGGTGAGGTTGGAGACGATCGGGATGCGCGGGGCCTCGTAGGTCAGCCCCTCGGCCACCTCGCGGAAGGCGTCCAACATGCCGTCCATGCGCGGCGAGTGGAACGCGTGGCTGACCGTGAGCCGCTTGGTCTTACGGCCCTGCGCCTCGAAACCGGAAGCGATCTCCAGCGCCGTGTCCTCGTCGCCCGCGATGACCACGGAGGTCGGGCCATTGAGGGCGGCGACGCTGACGCGCTCGGTGAGCAGCGGCAACACCTCGTCCTCGGACGCCTGGATGGCGATCATCGCGCCACCGGCAGGCAACGCCTGCATCAACCGCCCACGGGCGGCCACCAGCTTGGCGGCGTCGGCGAGCGACAGCACACCCGCCACATGCGCGGCGGCCAGCTCACCGATGGAGTGCCCCGAGAGGAAGTCCGCCTTGAGACCCCATGCCTGCACCAGCCGGAACAGGGCCACCTCGATGGCGAACAGCGCGGGCTGGGTGAAGCCTGTCTGATCCAGCGCGGAGGCGTCCTCCCCAAACACCACGGTTTTCAGCGGCCGTTCGAGATGCGCGTCCAGCGCGTCGCAGACCGCGTCGAACGCCTCCGCGAACACCGGGTAGGCATCGTAGAGCTCACGGCCCATGCCGAGCCGCTGGCTGCCCTGGCCGGTGAACAGGAACGCCACCTTGCCATCGGCCACCGACCCCTGCGTCAGCCCGGCCACCGACTCGCCGCCCGCCAGCGCCTCCAGACCCGCGACCAGCCCGGCACGGTCCGCGCCGACCACGACCGCACGGTGATCCAGCGCGGCGCGCGTGGTGGCGAGCGAGTAGCCGAGGTCGGTGAGCGAGACGTCGGGCCGCTGCTCCAGGTCGGCGAGCAGCCGCCCGGCCTGGGCGCGCAGCGCGTCGGCGCTCTTGCCGGAGAGCAGCCACGGCAGAGCGGACGGCTGGGCGACCGGGGCCGAGGCCGGGGCCGGGGGTGCCTCCGCCGGTTCGGCCTCGGGAGCCTGCTCGATGATCGTGTGCGCGTTGGTGCCACTGAAGCCGAACGACGAGATCGCCGCCCGTCGGGGACGACCGGACTCCGGCCACTCCACCGACTCCTGCAACAGCGACACCGCACCCGCAGACCAGTCAATATGCGGCGACGGCTGCTCCGCATGCAGCGTTCGCGGCAACACACCATGCCGCATCGACATGACGATCTTGATGATCCCCGCGACACCGGCGGCGGCCTGGGTGTGGCCCATGTTCGACTTGATGGAGCCCAGCAGCAACGGCCGCTCCGCCTCACGCTCCTGACCGTAGGTGGCCATAAGCGCCTGTGCCTCGATGGGGTCGCCGAGACTGGTCCCCGTGCCGTGCGCCTCCACCGCGTCCACCTCGGACGCCGACAGACCCGCATTCGCCAACGCCTGACGAATCACCCGCTGCTGCGACGGACCATTCGGCGCCGTCAGACCATTGGACGCACCATCCTGGTTGATCGCGCTGCCCCGCACCACCGCCAGCACCGGATGCCCGTTCTTCCGCGCGTCCGACAGCCGCTCCACCAACAGCATGCCCGCACCCTCGGACCAACCCGTACCATCCGCATCCGCCGAGAACGCCTTGCACCGCCCATCAGCAGCCAACCCACGCTGACGACTGAACTCCACAAACGGCGCCGGAGTCGCCATCACCGTCACACCACCGGCCAACGCCAGCGAACACTCACCATTCCGCAACGCCTGCACCGCCAGATGCAACGCCACCAACGACGAGGAGCAGGCCGTGTCCACCGTGATCGTCGGCCCCTCAAGGCCAAACGTGTACGCCAACCGCCCCGAAATCACACTCGCCGCATTACCCGTACCGACGAAGCCCTCCACGCCTTCCGGAAGTGCCGGCAGCGAGGACGCGTAGTCGTGGTACATCACACCGGCGAACACACCGGTACGGCTGCCGCGCAGCACGCCCGGGTCGATGCCCGCCCGCTCGAACGCCTCCCACGACGTCTCCAGCAGCAACCGCTGCTGCGGATCCATGGCGAGGGCCTCACGCGGCGAGATCCCGAAGAACGCCGGGTCGAAATGGCCCGCCCGGTCGACGAAGCCGCCCTCTCGGGAGTACGAGGTGCCCGGGTGGTCGGGGTCCGGGTGGTAGAGCCCTTCCAGATCCCAGCCACGGTCGGTGGGGAACTCGGAGATCGCGTCCCGGCCCTCCATGACCAACCGCCACAGATCCTCCGGAGTTTCCACCCCACCGGGATAACGGCAGCCGAGACCCACGATGGCAATCGGCTCATCATCGGCGGCCGACACCACCACCGGACCCGCCACCGCAGCCGCCGCGCCGACCACCTCGGTACGCAGGAACTCGGCGAGCACCGCAGGCGTCGGATAGTCGAAGACCAGCGTCGCGGGCAGCCGCAGCTCACTCACCGCACCCAGCGCGTTCCGCAACTCCACCGCCGTCAGCGAGTCAAAGCCCAGCTCACGGAAGGAGCGATGCGGTTCGACGGTGTCCAGCGAGTCATGGCCGAGTACGGCCGCGACCTGCGTACGGACCAGCTCCAGCACGGCGTCGAGCTGCTCGGCCTCGTCCAGCCCGGCGAGCCGCCGCGCCAGCGCACCCGACGCCGCCGCGCCCTCCGCCGCACGCCGCGCCGGAACCCGCACCAGGCCCCGCAGCAGTGGCGCCACCACACCGGTCGACGCGGCCTCGGCGCGCATCGCGGCCAGGTCGAGCCGTACGGGTACGAGCAGCGCCTCGTCCGTGCTGTACGCGGCGTCGAACAGCTCCAGACCCTCGGTGGCCGAGAGCGCCACGACGCCGCCCCGGCTCATCCGGGACACATCGGCCTCGTCCAACTCGCCGGTCATCCCGCTGGAGTCGGCCCACAGACCCCAGGCCAGGGAGGTGGCCGGCAGACCCTGGGCCCGGCGGTGCTGGGCCAGGGCGTCCAGGTAGGCGTTGGCGGCGGCGTAGTTGCCCTGACCCGCATTGCCGAAGACACCGGCGGCGGAGGAGAACAGGACGAAGGCGGTCAGGTCGAGGTCGCGGGTGAGTTCGTGGAGGTTCCAGGCCGCGTCCACCTTCGGGCGCATGACGTGCGCCATGCGCTCGGGGGTGAGCGAGGCGATGACGCCGTCGTCCAGCACACCGGCCGTGTGCACCACGCCCGTCAGCGGATGCTCGGCCGGGATCCCCGCCAGCACCTCGGCCAGCGCGTCACGGTCCGCCACATCACACGCCGCCCAGCGCGCCTCGGCGCCCAACTCGACCAGTTCGGTGGTGAGTTCGGCCGCGCCCGGGGCCTCGGCACCACGACGGCTCACCAGCAGCAGATGTCGTACGCCGCGCTCGGCTGCCAGGTGGCGGGCGAACAGGGCGCCCAGCGTGCCACTCGCGCCGGTGACCAGCACTGTGCCGTCCGGGTTCCACTCCGGGGCCGCGTTGTCGGCGGTGGTCGCGGCGCGGGCCAGGCGTGGCGTCTTCAGGGCTCCTTCCCGCACTGCGACCTCGGCCTCGCTGGTCGCGAGCGCGGTGGGCAGTGCGGCACGTGAGTTGTCGTGGTCGTCGATGTCGATGAGGACGAGGCGGTCCGGGTTCTCGGACTGCGCGGAGCGCACCAGACCGCGTATGGCTGCCCTTGCGAGGTCTGTCACCGGCTCGGTGGGCTCGGTGGCTACGGCGCCGGAGGTCAGCAGGACCAGGCGGGAGTCGGTGAAGCGGTCGTCTGCCAGCCAGGACTGGAGGAGGTGGAGGGCTTGGGCGGTGGCGTCGTGTGCGGCCCGGGTGGGGTTCTCCCCTATCCCGCCCCTTCCCGAAACTTGGGGCTCCGCCCCAAGGCCCCGGTCCTCAAACGCCGGACGGGCTGGAGATGCCGCACCCGGGCCTTCGGATGCCGCGCCGTCTGCGTACGGGTGCCGACGCCCTCCGGGCGTGTCCTCAATCGCCGGACGGGCTTCAATTGCCGCACCCGGGCCTTCAGATACCGCGCCCGGGCCTTCAAATGCCGCGCCGTCCGCGTGCACGCCCGGACGGGCTTGATGCGTCAGGTCCACCACGATCTGGGCCGGCAGGGCCATTCCGGAATCCACGGCCTCAGCCAGCGCCGCCAAGTCCGGGTACACCGTGCCGCCCAACCCGAACGTATCCGTGCCCAGCACCGCCCACCGGCCGTCCGCCGAGTCCGCGGGGGCGGGTGTCGTCGGCCACTCCACGCGGTACAGCGACTCGCCGTAAGCCGTACGCGCGCTCTCCAACTGCTCGGCCGACACCGGACGCAGCACCAGCGAATCCACCGACAGCACCGCACGACCGGCACCATCCGCCACCGCCAACGACACCGCATCCGCACCCGCCGCCGACAGGCGCACCCGTAGCACCGAAGCACCCACCGCATGCAGCGAAACCCCGGACCACGAGAACGGCAGCCGGGCCCCCGCCTCGCCCTCGATCAGGCCACCGAGCGCGACCGCGTGCAGCGCCGAGTCCAGCAGTGCCGGATGCAGACCGAACAGCCCCGCGTCGGCCTGTCCGTCCTCCGGCAGCTCCAGCTCCGCGTAGATCTCACCATCGAGCCGCCACGCGGACGTCAGACCCTGGAACACCGGGCCATAGGCCAGCCCCAGGCCCGCCATGCCCTCGTAGAGACCGCCCAGCTCGACCGGCGTCGCACCCGCCGGGGGCCAGGCGCCCAGATCGAACGACGCCGCCGACGCACCCTCCACAAGCACACCCGAAGCGTGCCGCAGCCACGGCTCATCAGCGGCCGCATCCTCAAACCGCGAATACACCTCGAACCCACGGCGACCAGACCCATCCGGCTCACCCACCGACAGCTGAAGCTGAACACCACCCACCTCCGGAAGCACCAGCGGCGCCTCCAGCGTCAACTCCTCAACCTGGTCACAACCGACCTGGTCACCCGCGCGAACCGCCAGCTCCACAAAGGCCGTACCCGGCAGCAGCACCGAACCCATCACGGCGTGATCCAGCAGCCACGGATGTGTCTGCGCCGAGATCCGCCCGGTCAGCAGCACACCGTCACCGCCCGCGAGCGGTACGGCGGCTCCCACGAGCGGATGGTCCACGGCGGCCAGCCCGAGCCCCGCCGTGCCACCGACGCCGTAGGCCGACGCCTGCGGCCAGTACCTGCGGCGCTGGAAGGCGTACGTCGGCAGGTCGGTCAGCTCGACGCGAGCCGCCCCCGTACCGGCGAAGACGGCCGACCAGTCCACGGCCACACCACGGACGTACGCCCGCGCCACGGCGGCGTGGACCGCCCGTGCCTCGGGCCGACCGGCCCGCAACACGGCGGCGAATCCGGCCGCCTCGGCGTCGGTCACGCACTCCTGGGCCATGGCGGTGAGGACACCATCGGGGCCAAGCTCGACGTACGTGGTGACGCCCTGGGCCTCCATCGTCCGGACGCCGTCGAGGAAGCGCACGGCTTCCCGGACGTGGCGCACCCAGAAGTCGGCCGTCGCGATCTCCTCGGCGGAGACGACGTTCCCGGTGAGGTTGGAGACGATCGGGATGCGCGGAGCCTCATAGGACAGCCCCTCGGCTACCTCGCGGAACGCGTCCAACATGCCGTCCATGCGCGGCGAGTGGAACGCGTGGCTGACCGCGAGCCGCTTGGTCTTACGACCCTGCGCCTCGAAACCGTTAGCGATCTCCAGCGCCGCGTCCTCATCACCCGCGATGACCACCGACGACGGGCCGTTCAGGGCGGCGATCGAGACGTCCTCGCTCAGCAGCGGCAGCACCTCGTCCTCGGACGCCTGGATGGCGATCATGGCGCCACCGGCAGGCAGCGCCTGCATCAGACGGCCACGCGCCGCGACCAGCTTCGCCGCGTCCGCCAGCGACAGCACACCCGCCACATGCGCGGCAGCCAGCTCACCAATCGAGTGCCCGGACAGGAAGTCCGCCTTCAGACCCCACGCCTCGACCAGCCGGAACAGCGCCACCTCGACCGCGAACAACGCGGGCTGAGTGAATCCCGTCTGATCCAGCGCCTCGGCGTCCTCCCCGAACAGCACCGTCTTCAACGGCCGCTCAAGGTGTACGTCCAGCTCATCGCAGACCGCATCCAGCGCCTCCGCGAACACCGGATAGGCGTCGTACAGCTCACGGCCCATGCCCAGCCGCTGGCTCCCCTGCCCCGTGAACAGGAACGCCACCTTGCCGCCAGCGGCCGACCCCTGGATCACCTCCGCGCCGGACTCGCCGCGTGCCAGCGTGTCCAGGCCGCGCAGGAAGCCCTCGCGGTCGTCGGCCACCAGCACCGCGCGGTGGTCCAGCGCGGCGCGCGTGGTCGCAAGGGAGTAGCCGAGGTCGGCCGGTGCGAGCTCCGGCCGCTCGTCCAGGTAGGAACGGAGCCGCCCGGCCTGCGCACGCAGCGCGTCGGCGGTCTTCGCCGACAGCGGCCACGACGTCACACCAGGCGCCGCCGCCACCGCAGGCGGGGTCTCGTCCTCGCTGACCGGGGCCTGCTCGATGATTGTGTGCGCGTTGGTGCCACTGAAGCCGAACGACGAGATCGCCGCCCGCCGGGGACGCCCCGACTCCGGCCACTCCACCGACTCCTGCAACAACGACACCGCACCCGCAGACCAGTCAATATGCGGCGACGGCTGCTCAGCATGCAACGTACGCGGCAACACACCATGCCGCATCGCCTGCACCATCTTGATGATGCCCGCCACACCGGCGGCGGCCTGCGTGTGCCCCATGTTCGACTTGATGGAGCCCAGCAGCAACGGCCGCTCCCCATCCCGCTCCTGACCGTAGGTGGCCATAAGCGCCTGCGCCTCGATCGGGTCGCCGAGGCTGGTACCGGTGCCGTGCGCCTCCACCGCGTCCACCTCGGACGCCGACAGACCCGCATTCGCCAACGCCTGACGGATGACCCGCTGCTGCGAGGGACCATTCGGCGCCGTCAGACCATTGGACGCACCGTCCTGGTTGATCGCGCTGCCCCGCACCACGGCCAGCACCGGATGCCCGTTCTTCCGCGCGTCCGACAGCCGCTCCACCAGCAGCATGCCCGCACCCTCGGACCACCCCGTACCATCCGCATCCGCCGAGAACGCCTTGCACCGCCCATCAGCGGCCAACCCACGCTGACGACTGAACTCCACAAACGGCGCCGGAGTCGCCATCACCGTCACACCACCCGCGAGCGCCAGCGAACACTCACCGTTCCGCAACGCCTGCACCGCCAGATGCAACGCCACCAACGACGAGGAGCAGGCCGTATCCACCGTGATCGTCGGCCCCTCAAGGCCAAACGTGTACGCCAACCGCCCCGAAATCACACTCGCCGCATTACCCGTACCGAGGAAACCTTCGACGCCCTCGGGCACCCGCTCCAGCAGCGAGGCATAGTCGTGGTACATGACGCCCGCGAAGACACCGGTACGGCTGCCGCGCAGCGTGGCCGGGTCGATGCCCGCCCGCTCGAACGCCTCCCACGACGTCTCCAGCAGCAACCGCTGCTGCGGATCCATGGCCAACGCCTCACGCGGCGAGATCCCGAAGAAGCCCGGGTCGAAGTGGCCGGCGTCCTCCACGAAGCCGCCCTCGCGGGCGTAGCTCGTTCCGCTGTGGTCCGGGTCCTCGTGGTAGAGCGCCGAGAGGTCCCAGCCACGGTCGGTGGGGAACTCGGAGATCGCGTCCCGGCCCTCCATGACCAACCGCCACAGATCCTCCGGAGTCTCCACCCCACCCGGATAACGACAGCCCAACCCCACGATCGCGATCGGCTCATCATCGACGGCCGACACCACCACCGGACCCGCCACCGCAGCCGCCGCGCCGACCACCTCAGTACGCAGAAACTCGGCGAGCACCGCAGGCGTCGGATAGTCGAAGACCAGCGTCGCGGGCAGCCGCAGCTCACTCACCGCACCCAGCGCGTTCCGCAACTCCACCGCCGTCAGCGAGTCAAAGCCCAACTCACGGAAGGAACGGTCGGGCTCGACCGTCTCCGGACCGGCGTATCCAAGCACCGCCGCGACGTTCGTACGGACCAGGTCCAGCAGGGCGTCGAGCTGCTCGGCCTCGCCCAGCCCGGCGAGCCGCCGCGCCAGCGCGCCCGACGCCGCCGCGCCCTCCGCCGCACGCCGCGCCGGAACCCGCACCAGGCCACGGAACAGCGGTGCCAGCGCACCGCTGCCCGCCTGCGCCCGGAGCGCGGCCATGTCCAGCGACATCGGCACCAGCACCGCCTCGCCGAGGCGGCCCGCGGCGTCGAACAGCTCCAGACCCTCGGACGCCGAGAGCGCCACGACGCCACCCCGGCTCATCCGGGACACATCGGCCTCGTCCAGCTCACCGGTCATCCCGCTGGAGTCGGCCCACAGACCCCAGGCCAGCGAGGTGCCGGGCAGGCCATGCGCCCGGCGGTGCTGGGCCAGGGCGTCCAGGTAGGCGTTGGCGGCGGCGTAGTTGCCCTGACCCGCATTGCCGAACACACCGGCGGCCGAGGAGAACAGGACGAAGGCGGTCAGGTCGAGGTCGCGGGTGAGCTCGTGGAGGTTCCAGGCCGCGTCCACCTTCGGGCGCATGACGTGCGCCATGCGCTCGGGGGTGAGCGAGGCGATTACGCCGTCATCCAGCACACCGGCCGTGTGCACGACCGCTGTCAGCGGGTGCTCGGGGGGGATGGTGGCTAGGGTCGCGGCGAGGGCGTCGCGGTCCGCCACGTCGCATGCCGCCCAGTGCGCCTCGGCGCCCAACTCGGTAAGCTCAGCCGTGAGTTCGGATGCACCCGGGGCCTGGTCGCCGCGGCGGCTCACCAGCAGCAGGTGCCGTACGCCACGCTCTGCCACCAGGTGGCGGGCGAACAGGGCGCCCAGCGTGCCACTCGCGCCCGTGATCAGTACTGTGCCCTCGGCTGCGAACTCCGGCGCGTCGTCCCCGGAGCCCGTAGCGGCGGCACGCGCCAGACGCGGCGCCCGCAGCACCCCATCCCGTACGGCCACCTGCGGTTCGCCCGACGCCAGCGCCTCCGGCACCGCCGCCAGCGACTCCGCCGCACCATCGACGTCCACCAGGACGAACCGGCCGGGGTTCTCCGACTCGGCCGAGCGCACCAAGCCCCACACGGCGGCATGGGTCAGATCCGCCACCGGCTCATCCGGACCGGCGGCCACGGCACCAGAGGTCAACACGACCAGACGCGAGTTGGCGAAACGGTCGTCCGCCAGCCACTGCTGGAGCAGGCTCAGCGTTTGGGTGGTGGCGCGGTGCACCGTGTTGGCGGGTGAGGTGCTTTCCCCAATCCCGCCCCTTCCCGAAACTTGAGGCTCCGCCCCAAGGCCCCGGTCCTCAAACGCCGGACGGGCTGGAGATGCCGCACCCGGGCCTTCGGATGCCGCGCCGTCCGCGTGCACGCCCGGACGGGCTTGAATTGCCGCGTCCGAGCCTTCAAGTGCCGCACCGTCTGCGTGCGGGTGCGGACGCCCTCCGGGCGTGTCCTCAATCGCCGGACGGGCTTGAGTTGCCGCAAGGTTCCCGGGCAAGGCAACCACCACATCATCCGGCAACGCCGTGGCGCCGGACTCCACCGCCGTGGCCAGTGCGTCCAAGTCGGCATAGGTGTCGAATCCCTGCCCGGCCGACCTCAGACCGAGGCCGTCGGACCCCAGCAGCGCGCAGCGCCCGGACCCGCCCTGGGCGGAGACCTCGACCCAGTCCAGCCGGTACAGCGACTCCTGACGACCACCCCGCGCACCCTGAATCTGCTCGACCGACACCGGCCGCAACACCAACGAATCCACCGACAGCACCGCACGACCGGCACCATCCGCCACCGCCAACGACACCGCATCCGAACCCACCGCCGACAACCGCACCCGCAACACCGAAGCACCCACCGCATGCAACGACACACCAGACCACGAGAACGGCAGCCGCGCCCGGCCCTCACCCTCGACCAGACCACCCAACCCCACCGCGTGCAACGCGGAATCCAGCAGTGCCGGATGCAGACCAAACGCACCCGCCTCAGACCGCGCACCCTCCGGCAGCTCCAACTCCGCGTAGATCTCACCATCGAGCCGCCACGCGGACGTCAGACCCTGGAACACCGGGCCGTAGGCCAGCCCCAGGCCCGCCATGCCCTCGTAGAGACCGTCCAGTTCGACCGGCGTCGCACCCGCCGGGGGCCACGCCGCCAAGTCGAACGACGCCGCCGGCGCACCCTCCACAAGCGCACCCGACGCGTGCCGCAGCCACGGCTCATCGGCAGCCGCATCCTCAAACCGCGAATACACCTCGAACCCACGGCGACCGGACCCATCCGGCTCACCCACCGACAGCTGAAGCTGAACACCACCCACCTCCGGAAGCACCAGCGGCGCCTCCAGCGTCAACTCCTCAACCTGGTCACAGCCCACCTGATCACCAGCGCGAACCGCCAGCTCAACGAAGGCCGTACCCGGCAGCAGCACCGAACCCATCACGGCGTGATCCGCAAGCCACGGGTGAGTGTCGAGTCCCAGGCGGCCCGTGAGCAGCAGCCCCTCGCCACCGGCCAGTGGCACGGCGGCCCCGACCAGCGGATGGTCGACGGTTGCCAGGCCCAGCCCGGCCGTACCGCCCACGACGGCCGGGAGCTCGGGCCAGTAGCGCGCGTACTGGAAGGCGTACGTCGGCAGCTCCACCCGGGCCGCGCCCGTACCGGCGAAGACCGCCGCCCAGTCCACCGCCACACCGCGCACATGGGCGCGCGCGAGGGCCTTCGTCAGCGTCTCGGCCTCGGCCCTGCCCTTGCGCAGGGCCGAGACGAACGCGGCGTCCTCACCGGTGACACACTGCTGCGCCATCGCGGTGAGCACACCGTCCGGGCCCAGCTCTACGAACGTGGTGACGCCCTGGGCCTCCAGGGTCCGCACCCCGTCCAGGAAGCGGACAGTCTCGCGGACATGGCGCACCCAGAAGTCGGGGCTGGTGATCTCCTCGGTGGCGACCAGCTCGCCCGTCAGGTTGGACACGATCGGGATGCGCGGAGCCTCGTACGTAAGTCCCTCCGCGACCTCGCCGAACGCCTCCAACATGCCGTCCATGCGCGGCGAGTGGAACGCGTGGCTCACGGTGAGCCGCTTGGTCTTACGGCCCTGCGCCTCGAAACCAGCCGCGATCTCGGCCGCCGCATCCTCATCACCCGCGATGACCACCGACGACGGGCCGTTAAGCGCGGCAATCGACACCCGCTCGGTCAGCAGCGGCGCCACCTCGTCCTCCGACGCCTGCACCGCGATCATCGCGCCACCCGCCGGAAGCCCCTGCATCAACCGACCACGCGCCGCCACCAACTTCGCCGCGTCCGCCAGCGACAGCACACCCGCCACATGCGCGGCGGCCAACTCACCAATCGAGTGGCCCGACAGGAAGTCCGCCTTCAGACCCCACGCCTCGACCAGCCGATACAGCGCCACCTCAACCGCGAACAGCGCGGGCTGAGTGAACCCGGTCTGGTCCAGCGCCTCCGCGTCCTCCCCGAACAACACATCCCGCAGCGGCCGCTCAAGATGCGCGTCCAGCTCCGCACACACCTCATCCAGCGCATCCGCGAACACCGGGAACGCGTCATACAGCTCACGCCCCATCCCCAGCCGCTGGCTCCCCTGCCCCGTGAACAGGAACGCCACCTTGCCACCGGCCACCGAGCCCTGAACGAGCGTCGCGGCGCGACGCCCCTCGGCCAGCGCCCCCAGGGCCTTCAGCAGCCCGTCCCGGTCCTCGGCCACCACCACCGCGCGGTGGTCGAACGCCGATCGGCCGGTCGCCAGCGAGTAGCCCAGGTCGACCGCGCCCAGCTCGGGCCGGTCCGCCACATGGGCGACCAGCCGCTCGGCCTGGGCCCGCAGGGCGGCCGCGCTGCGGCCGGACAGCACCCACGGCACCACGGCGGGTGCGACAGCGGGAGCCTCCGCCGCCTCCGCCGTCTCCACCACCGGCGCCTGCTCGATGATCGTGTGCACATTCGTGCCGCTGATGCCGAACGACGACACACCCGCGCGGCGCGGGCGGCCGGTCTCCGGCCACTCCGCCTGCTCGGTGAGGAGCGAGACGGCCCCCGCCGACCAGTCCACATGCGGCGACGGCTCGTCCGCGTGCAGGGTCCGCGGCAGCACCCCGTGCCGCATGGCGAGGACCATCTTCATGATGCCCGCGACACCGGCGGCGGCCTGGGTGTGGCCCATGTTCGACTTGATGGAGCCGAGCAGCAACGGCCGCGACGCGTCCCGCTCCTGGCCGTACGTGGCCAGCAGCGCCTGCGCCTCGATCGGGTCGCCCAGCGTCGTGCCCGTGCCGTGCGCCTCGACCGCGTCCACATCGCCGACCGACAGCCCGGCGGCGGCCAGCGCCTGCCGGATGACGCGCTGCTGGGACGGGCCGTTCGGCGCCGTCAGGCCATTGGACGCACCGTCCTGGTTCACGGCGCTGCCGCGTACCACCGCGAGCACCGGGTGGCCATTGCGCCGCGCGTCCGACAGCCGCTCCACGAGCAGCATGCCCGCGCCCTCGGCCCAGCCCGTGCCGTCCGCGTCCGCCGAGAACGCCTTGCAGCGGCCGTCGGCGGACAGACCGCCCTGACGGCTGAAGCCGACGAACGTACCGGGGGTCGCCATCACCGTGACACCACCGGCCAGCGCCATCGTGCACTCGCCCGAGCGCAGCGCCTGCATCGCCCAGTGCAGCGCCACCAGCGACGACGAACACGCCGTGTCGACGGTGACCGCCGGGCCCTCCAGGCCGAGGGCGTAGGCGACGCGGCCGGAGGCGATGGAGCCCGTGCTGCCGGAGCCGATCGCGCCCTCGCCGCCACCGTCCGGGGCCTGCTCCACGAGCGTGGCGTAGTCGTGGTACATCACACCCGCGAACACACCGGTACGGCTGCCGCGCAGCGTGGCCGGGTCGATGCCCGCGCGCTCGAACGCCTCCCACGACGTCTCCAGCAGAAGTCGCTGCTGCGGATCGGTGGCGAGGGCCTCTCGCGGCGAGATCCCGAAGAAGGTGGGGTCGAAGTCTGCGGCGTCGTGGAGGAAACCGCCCTCGCGGGTGTACGAGGTGCCGGGGTGCTCCGGGTCCGGGTGGTAGAGCGCGTCCAGGTCCCAGCCACGGTCGGTGGGGAAGCCGGAGATGGCGTCCTGGCCGGAGGACAGCAGCCGCCACAGATCCTCGGGGGTGCGCACCCCGCCCGGGAAGCGGCAGCTCATGCCCACGATGGCGATCGGCTCGTCGTCGAGCGCGCCCACGGTCGACACCGGCAGGCCGGACTGGGCGTGGGTGCCCGCCAGTTCGTCCCGGAGGTGTTCGGCCAGGACGAGGGAGGTCGGGTAGTCGAAGACCAGGGTGGCGGGGAGCCGCATCCCGGTCACCGCGTTCATGCGGTTGCGCAGTTCGACGGCGGTCAGCGAGTCGAAGCCCAGGTCGCGGAAGGCGCGGTCGGGGTCCACGGAGTCGGCGGTGGCATAGCCCAGGACGGCCGCGACCTGGGTACGGACCAGCTCCAGCAGCGTCTCCAGCTGCTCGGCCGCGTTCAGACGGGCCAGCCGCTGCGCCAGGGCGCCCGTTCCGGCGGAGCCCTCGGCCGCACGCCGTGCCGGGACCCGCACCAGCCCGGACATCAGCGGGGCCACCACACCGGTGGACGCCGCCTCGGCCCGTGCCGCCGCCAGGTCGAGACGCACCGGGACGAGCAGCGCCTCGCCCGCCCGTCCGGCCGCGTCGAACAGCTCCTTGCCCTCGTCGGTGGCGAGCGCGGCGACACCGCCCCGGGTCATCCGGGATATATCGGCCCGGTCCAGCTCACCGGTCATCGCGCTGGAGTCGGCCCACAGGCCCCAGGCCAGCGAGGTGGCCGGCAGGCCCTGGGCCCGGCGGTGCTGGGCTAGGGCGTCCAGGTAGGCGTTGGCGGCGGCGTAGTTGGCCTGCCCTGCGGCACCGAAGACGCCGGCGGCGGAGGAGAAGAGGACGAAGGCGGTCAGGTCGAGGTCGCGGGTGAGCTCGTGGAGGTTCCAGGCCGCGTCCACCTTCGGACGTAGCACCCCGGCCATGCGCTCCGGGGTCAGCGAACCGATCACACCGTCGTCCAGCACGCCTGCGGTGTGCACGACCGCCGTCAGCGGGTGCTCGGCCGGAATCGCCGCCAGTGCTTCGGCCAGTGCGTCACGGTCCGCCACATCACATGCCGCCCAGTGCGTCTCGGCGCCCAACTCGGCTAGTTCGGTGGTGAGTTCGGCTGCGCCCGGTGCCTCGTTACCACGGCGGCTCACCAGCAGCAGCTGGCGTACGCCACGCTCCGCCACCAGATGGCGGGCGAACAGGGCGCCCAGCGTGCCACTCGCGCCCGTGATCAGTACTGTGCCGTCGGCTGCGAACTCCGGCGCGTCGTCCCCGGAGCCCGTAGCGGCGGCACGCGCCAGACGCGGCGCCCGCAGCACCCCATCCCGTACGGCCACCTGCGGTTCGCCCGACGCCAGCGCCTCCGGCACCGCCGCCAGCGACTCCGCCGCACCATCGACGTCAACCAAGACGAACCGGCCGGGGTTCTCCGACTCGGCCGAGCGCACCAAGCCCCAGACGGCCGCATGGGCCAGATCCGCCACCGGCTCATCCGGACCGGCGGCCACGGCACCAGAGGTCAACACGACCAGGCGCGAGTTGGCGAAACGATCGTCAGCCAGCCACTGCTGGAGCAGGCTCAGCGTTTGGGTAGTGGCGCGGTGCACCGTGTCGGCGGGTGAGGTGCTCTCCCCAATCCCGCCCCTTCCCGAAACTTGAGGCTCCGCCCCAAGACCCCGGTCCTCAAACGCCGGACGGGCTGGAGATACCGCACCCGGGCCTTCAAATGCCGCGCCGTCCGCGTGCACGCCCGGACGGGCTTGAATTGCCGCGTCCGAGCCTTCAAGTGCCGCACCGTCTGCGTGCGGGTGCGGACGCCCTCCGGGCGTGTCCTCAATCGCCGGACGGGCTTGAGTTGCCGCATCCGCCGGACCGGCGGCTTGAATTGCCGCATCCGCCGGACCCTGAGAAGCCGCAGCAGCGTGCGGCAGCGCCGCAAGGTTCCCGGGCAGGGCGACCACCACATCATCCGGCAACGCCGTAGCACCGGACTCCACCGCCGTGGCCAGTGCGTCCAGGTCAGCGTACGTGTCGAATCGCTGACCCGCCGACGCCAGGCCCAGGCCGTCGGACCCCAGCAGCGCGCAGCGCCCGGACCTGCCCTGGGCGGAGACCTCGACCCAGTCCAGCCGGTACAGCGACTCCTGACGGCCACCCCGCGCACCCTGGATCTGCTCGACCGACACCGGCCGCAACACCAGTGAATCCACCGACAGCACCGCACGCCCGGCACCATCCGCCACCGCCAACGACACCGCATCCACACCCACCGCCGACAACCGCACCCGCAACACCGAAGCACCCACCGCATGCAACGACACACCAGACCACGAGAACGGCAGCCGCGCCCGGCCCTCACCCTCGACCAGACCACCCAACCCCACCGCATGCAACGCGGAATCCAACAGCGCCGGATGCAGACCAAACGCACCCGCCTCAGACCGCGCACCCTCCGGCAGCTCCAACTCCGCGTAAACCTCATCACCCAGCCGCCACGCGGACCTCAGGCCCCGGAACACCGGGCCGTACGTCAGCCCGGCCTCGGCCAGGCCCTCGTACAGGCCCTCGACCGGCAGCGGCGACGCCCCCGCCGGGGGCCACGCCGCCAGGTCGAAGGACGCCGTGGGCGCGCCCGAGCCGAGCACACCCGACGCATGCCGCAGCCACGGCTCGTCGGCCGCCGCGTCCTCGGACCGCGAGTACACCGTCAGCGCGCGCCGTCCCGAACCGTCGGGCGCGCCCACCGAGAGCTGGAGCTGGACACCGCCCGCCTCGGGGAGCACCAGCGGCGCCTCCAGCGTCAGCTCCTCCAGCAGATCGCAGCCAACCTGGTCACCGGCGCGTATCGCCAGTTCTACGAAGGCCGTACCGGGCAGCAGCACCGAGCCCGCCACCGCGTGGTCGGCCAGCCACGGATGGGTGTCCAGGGCGAGCCGGCCGGTGTAGAGGAAACCGTCGGAGTCGGCGAGCGCCACCGCGGCGCCCAGCAGCGGATGGTCGGCCACGCCGAGCCCGGCGGACGCCATGTCGCCCGCCCAGTAGCCGGTGTCGAGCCAGTAGGTGTCGCGCTGGAAGGGGTAGAGCGGAAGGTCGGTACGAGCCGTGTCCGTCCCGGCGAACACCGCCGCCCAGTCCGGGGAGACACCGTGCACATGCGCCCCGGCCACGGCGGTGGCCAGGCTCTGGAGCTCCGGGCGGCCGGAGCGCAGCGCGGACACAAGGGTGGCGTCGTCGCGGGTCAGGCAGTCCTGGGCCATGGCGGTGAGCACACCGTCCGGGCCCAGCTCCACGAACGTCGTGACGTTGCGCTCCTCCAGCGTCCGTACACCGTCGAGGAAGCGGACGGCCTCGCGGACGTGGCGCACCCAGAAGTCGGGGGTCGTGATCTCCTCGGCGGACACCACGCCACCGGTCAGATTCGACACGATCGGAATCTTGGGGGCCTCGTACGACAACCCCTGCGCCACCCGACGGAACGCCTCCAGCATCCCGTCCATGCGCGGGGAGTGGAACGCGTGGCTCACGGTGAGGCGCTTGGTCTTGCGGCCCTGCGCCTCGAAGCCCGCCGCGATCTCCAGCGCCGCGTCCTCATCACCCGCGATGACCACCGACGACGGGCCGTTGAGCGCGGCAATCGACACGCGCTCGGTCAGCAGCGGCGCCACCTCGTCCTCCGACGCCTGCACCGCGATCATCGCGCCACCGCCGGGCAGCTCCTGCATCAACCGACCACGCGCCGCCACCAGCTTGGCGGCATCAGCGAGGGAGAGCACACCCGCCACATGCGCGGCCGCCAGCTCACCAATCGAATGACCCGACAGATAGTCGGGCCGCAGCCCCCACGACTCCGAGATCAGCCGGAACAGCGCCACCTCGACCGCGAACAGCGCGGGCTGAGTGAACCCCGTCTGATCCAGTACCGCCGCGTCATCCCCGAACAACACATCCCGCAGCGGTCGCTCAAGATGCGGGTCCAGCTCCGCACACACCTCATCCAGCGCCTCCGCGAACACCGGATACGCGTCGTACAGCTCACGCCCCATCCCCAGCCGCTGACTCCCCTGCCCCGTGAACAGGAACGCCACCTTGCCGCTCGCGACCTTGCCCTCGACCAGCCCGGTCGCGGGCTCCTCGCGGGACAGCGCGTCGAGGGCCCGTATCAGGCCCTCGCGGTCGTCGGCGACGACCACCGCCCGGTGTTCGAAGGCGGCCCGGCCGGTGGCCAGCGAGAAGCCGACGTCGGTGAGGCGCAGTTCGGGGTTGGCCTCGAGGTGGGCCCGCAGGTTGGCGGCCTGGGCGCGCAGCGCGGGGCGGCTCTTGGCGGCCACGGTCCACAGCGGCAGCGCGGTGGCGGTGCGGGTCTCGGCGGGCGCGTCACCGTCAGCCGCCTTCGCGGCTTCCGCCTCCTCCGGCTCCGGCGCCTGCTCCAGGATGGTGTGCGCGTTGGTGCCGCTGATGCCGAACGAGGACACCGCGGCCCGGCGCGGCTGCCCCGTGTCCGGCCAGGCACGCCCCTCGGTCAGCAGCGAGACGGCGCCCGCCGACCAGTCGACGTTGGGGGTGGGCTGGTCGACGTGCAGGGTGCGCGGAAGCACCCCGTGGCGCATCGCCATGACCATCTTGATGATGCCCGCGACACCCGCGGCGGCCTGCGTGTGCCCGATGTTGGACTTGATGGAGCCCAGCCACAGCGGCTGATCCTCGCTGTGGTGGCGCCCGTACGTGGCGAGCAGGGCCTGGGCCTCGATGGGGTCACCCAGCGTCGTACCCGTGCCGTGCGCCTCGACCACGTCGATCTGCCCGGGGGCCAGCCGTGCGGCGGCCAGGGCCTGGCGGATGACGCGCTGCTGCGAGGGGCCGTTGGGCGCGGTCAGCCCGCTGCTGGCGCCGTCCTGGTTGATGGCGCTGCCACGGACGACGGCCAGCACCTGGTGGCCGTTGGCGCGGGCGTCGGAGAGCCGCTCCAGCAGCAGCATGCCCGCGCCCTCGCCCCAGCCGGTGCCGTCGGCGGCGGCCGCGAACGACTTGCAGCGGCCGTCCGCGGCGAGTCCGCGCTGGCGGCTGAACTCGGTGAAGGTGCCGGGGGTGGACATGACGGTGACACCGCCGGCCAGGGCCAGCGAGCACTCCCGGCGGCGCAGCGCCTGCGCGGCGAAGTGCAGGGCGACCAGGGAGGAGGAGCAGGCCGTGTCGATGGTGACGGCCGGGCCCTCCAGGCCGAAGGTGTAGGCGACGCGGCCGGAGGCGATGGAGCCGGAGCTCCCGTTGCCGAGGAAGCCCTCGACGTCCTCGGGCGCGGAGAACAGCCGGGAGGCGTAGTCGTGGTACATCACGCCCGCGAACACGCCGGTCTGGCTGCCCTGGAGGGTGGTCGGGTCGATGCCCGCGCGCTCGAACGCCTCCCAGGACGTCTCCAGCAGCAGCCGCTGCTGCGGGTCCATCGCCAGCGCCTCGCGCGGCGAGATGCCGAAGAACGCGGGGTCGAAGTCGGCCGCGTCGTGCAGGAAGCCACCCTCGTGGACGTACGGCTCCTGGCCGCTGTCCGGGTCCGGCTCGAAGAGGACGTCGGTGGCCCAGCCGCGGTTGGTGGGGTACGGCGTGGCCGCGTCACCGCCGCGGGCGACGAGCTGCCACAGCTCCTCGGGGGTGCTGACCCCGCCGGGGTAGCGGCAGCTCATCGCCACGATGGCGATGGGCTCCTGCTCGCGCTCCTCGACCTCGCGCAGCCGCCGCCGCGCCTCGCGCAGGTCGGTGGTGGCCCGCTTGAGGTAGTCGAGGTACTTCTCTTCGTTCGCCGTCGCCATTACGCCGTCCCCGCGGTGCTGAGGTGAGTCGATGAGCTCTTGTGGAGCTGGTCAGGAGAGCCCGAGCTCGTCGTCGAGGAGATCGAAGATCTCGTCTGCCGTCGCGGACTGGATTTCACGGTCATCTGCGGTGCTGTCCGTAGCACTTTGCGTTTCATTCCACTTCGACAAGAGGTCGCGCAGGCGGGTGGTGATGCCGGGGCGCTCGAGGTCGTCCGGGGCGATCGTGGCGAGGATCGCCTCGAGCTTGTCGAGCTCCGCGTGTACGGGCTGGTGTCCGGCCGCGCCGTCCGCGCCGTCCAGGGCCAGCTCCTCGCGCAGATACCCGGCGAGCGCGGTGGGCGTCGGGTAGTCGAAGATCAGCGTGACCGGCAGGCGCAGCCCGGCGGCGGCGCCCAGTCGGTTGCGCAGATCCACGGCGGTGAGCGAGTCGAAGCCGAGGTCGAGGAAGCCGCGCCCGGCGTCCACGTCGTCCGGGTTGGCGTGGCCGAGGACGGCCGCCACATGGGCGCGGACGACCTCCAGCAGCTCGCGGTCGCGTTCGGCCTCCGAGAGCCCGGAGAGCCGGGTCGCGAGCGAGCCCGCGCCCGAGTCGGCCACGACACCGGAGGTGGCCCCGGTGTCGGCGGAGCGCCGTACGGGGGTGCGGACCAGCCCGCGCAGCAGCGGCGGCAGCAGCCCGGCGGCGGCCTGGCCGCGCAGCGCGCCCGTGTCGATGCGGATCGGCACCAGCGCGGCCTCGGACAGGGTGCCCGCCACGTCGAACAGCGCCAGGCCCTCGTCCTGTCCGAGCGCCGCGAAGCCACCGCGCGAGATGCGGCTGACGTCGGAGGTGTCGAGGCTTCCGGCCATGCCGTCGGCCGCCGCCCACAGGCCCCAGGCGAGCGAGCTCGCGGGCAGGCCCTGGGCGTGGCGGTGCTGGGCGAGCGCGTCCAGGAAGGTGTTGGCCGCGGCGTAGTTGCCCTGTCCCGAGCTGCCGAAGGCACCGGCGGCCGAGGAGAAGAGCACGAACGCGGCCAGGTCGAGGTCGCGGGTGAGCTCGTGGAGGTTCCACGCCGCGTCCACCTTGGGGCGCAGTACGGCGTCGATCCGCTCACCGGTCAGCGAGCTGATCACCCCGTCGTCCAGGACGCCCGCGGTGTGCACCACGGCGGTCAGCGGGTGCTCCGCCGGGATGGCCGCGAGAGTGGCGGCGAGGGCCTCCCGGTCGGCGGTGTCACAGGCCGCCCAGGTGACCTCCGCGCCCAACCCCCCGAGTTCGGCGGCGAGTTCGGCAGCGCCGGGGGCCTGGCCACCGCGTCGGCTCACCAGCAGCAGATGCCGCACTCCGCGCTCCGCCACCAGATGGCGGGCGAAGAGCCCGCCCAGGGCTCCGGTGGCGCCGCTCAGCAGCACGGTGCCCTCCGGGTCGCCGAGTCCGCCCGGCTCGGGGGTGTCCGCCAGGGCCGGGACCCGGGCGAGGCGGTAGGCGTGGCCGGTGCCGGAGCGCAGGGCGAGCTGCGGTTCGTCGGTGGCGAGCACCGACGGCAGGGCCCGCTGGGAGGCGTCGGTGCCGTCGGTGTCCACCAGGACGAAACGGCCGGGGTTCTCCGACTGCGCGGACTTCACCAGACCCCACGCGGTGGTGTGGGCCAGGTCGGCGACGTCCTCGCCGGGTGCCGCCGCGACCGCGCCACGGGTGACGAGGACGAGCCGGGTGTCGGCGAGCCGCTGGTCGTTCAGCCAGCTCTGGACCAGGTCCAGGGCGTCCCGGGCGGCGGCCCGCGCGGTGTCGGGCACGGACGCGATGCCGCCGGTGGCGGTGAGGGGCGCCGTACCGTCAGTGGCGGGCGGGAGCGCCGCGCCGTCCGTGGCGGGCAGGGACGCCGCCGCGCCGCCGGTCGCGCCCAGAGGCGCCACGCCGCCGGTCCCGGTGAGAGACGCCACGCCCGTGAGGGACGCCGCGCCCGTGAGCGGCGCCACGACCACATCGGGGGCGGGCGCGCCACCGTCGAGGGCGGCGGTGAGCGCCGCGAGGTCCGCGTGGTCGTCCAGCCGCTCGCCGCCGACGGTGAAGCCGGTGGCGGCGCCGAGGGTCACCCAGCGCTCGCCGAGCGGGATGTCGGTGGCGGACGCGGACAGGGCCGCCCACTCGGGGCGGAACAGCGACTCGTGGTGCGCGGCGCGCGAGGCGTCCAGCTGCTCGGCCGCCAGCGGGCGGAGCACCAGTCCGTCGATGGTGGCCACGGCGGCGCCGGTGCCGTCGGCGAGGTGCAACGACACCCCGTCGGCGCCGGGCCGCAGCCGTACGCGCAGCGACGCGGCGCCCCCGGCGTGCAGCCGTACGCCGGTCCAGGCGAACGGCAGCCGCGCGCCCTCGCTCCCCTCGCCGTCCGGGTCGAGGCCGAGGGTGTGCAGGGCGGCGTCCAGCAGCGCCGGATGCATCCCGTACGCGGCGGCCTGCGGCTCGTAGCCCTGGGGCAGCCGGATCTCGGCGAACAGCTCCTCGCCGCGCCGCCAGGCGGTGTGCAGCCCCTGGAAGACCGGGCCGTAGCCGAGTCCGGCGGCGGCCGCGCCCTCGTAGAACTCCTCGGTCGCCAGGGCCGTCGCGTCGGCCGGGGGCCAGGCGCTCAGGTCCACCGGCTCGGCGGTGTGCTCGACCGCGGCGCCCGGGGCGAGGAAGCCGGTGGCGTGGCGGATCCACGGCTCGTCGGCGGGCGCGTCCTCCCGGCGGGAGTGGAGGGTCAGCGGGCGCCGGCCTGTCTCGTCGGCCGCCGCGAGCTCCAGCCGCAGCTGGACGGCGCCCTGTTCGGGCAGGACCAGGGGGGCCTGGAGGGTCAGCTCCTCGACCGTGTCACAGCCCGCCTCGTGGCCCGCGCGCAGCGCGAGTTCCACGAATGCGGTGCCGGGCAGCAGCACGGTGTCCATGACGGCGTGGTCGGCCAGCCAGGGGTGGGTCAGCAGCGACAGCCGCCCGGTGAACACGAAGCCACCGGTGTCGGGGAGTTCCACCGCCGCGCCCAGCAGCGGGTGGTCGGCCGTGTCGAGGCCCGCGGAGATGACGTCCTCGACGGAGATGCCCACGTCGAGCCAGTAGCGCTGGCGCTGGAAGGCGTAGGTGGGCAGCTCCACGCGGCGGGCGCCGCGCCCGGCGTAGACCGCGGCCCAGTCCGGGGCCGCGCCGCGGACATGGACGTGGGCGAGGGCTGTGGCGAGCGCCTGGGCCTCGGGGCGGCCGGCGCGCAGGGCGGGAACGAACACCGCGTCGGTGTCCACACCGCCGTCGGTCCCGGTCCCGGTCTCCGTGTCGGCGAGGCAGTCCTCGCCCATCGCGGAGAGCACCCCGTCCGGGCCGAGCTCCAGATACGTGGTCACGCCCTGCTCGCGCAGGGTGCGGACACCGTCGGCGAAGCGGACGGACTCGCGGACGTGGCGCACCCAGAACTCCGGCAGGCGGACCTCGTCGGCGGAGACCACCGTGCCGGTGAGGCAGGACACCAGCGGGATCCTCGGAGCGTTGAAGGTCAGCCCCTCGGCCAGCTTGCGGAAGTCCGCGAGCATCGGGTCCATATGCGGCGAGTGGAAGGCGTGGCTGACGGTGAGCCGCTTGGTCTTACGGCCCCGCGCCTCGAAACCAGAAGCGATCGCGACAGCCGCGTCCTCATCACCCGCGATCACCACCGACGACGGCCCATTGAGCGCGGCAATCGACACACGCTCAGTCAGCAGCGGCGCCACCTCGTCCTCGGACGCCTGGATGGCGATCATCGCGCCACCGCCGGGCAGCTCCTGCATCAGGCGGCCACGGGCCGCCACCAGTGTGCACGCGTCGGCGAGCGAGAACACGCCCGCCACATGCGCGGCGGCCAGCTCCCCGATGGAGTGGCCGGACAGGTAGTCCGCCGTCAGCCCCCACGCCTCGACCAGCCGGAACAGCGCCACCTCGACGGCGAACAGCGCGGGCTGGGTGACCGCGGTGCGGTCCAGGGCCTGCGCGTCCTCGCCGAACAGCACGGTCTTCAGCGGCCGTTCGAGATGCGGGTCCAGCGCGTCGCACACCTCGTCCAGCGCCTCGGCGAAGCGCGGGAACGTCCGGTACAGCTCACGGCCCATGCCGAGCCGCTGGCTGCCCTGCCCGGTGAACAGGAACGCCACCTTGCCCTCGGTGGCGACCCCGCGCAGCGCCTGCGCCGGGTGCTCACCGCGCGCCAGCGCGTCCAGCGCGCCCAGCGCCTCGTCCTGGCTCTCGGCCACCAGCGCGACGCGGTGTTCCAGCGCGGCGCGGGTCGTGGCGAGCGAGAAGCCCAGGTCGGTGAGGGAGACCCCGGGCTCGGCCGCGATCCGCGACCGCAGCCGCCGCGCCTGGGCCCGCACCCCGTCCTCGGTACGGGCCGACAGCAGCACCGGCACATACGGCAGGGCCTCGGGCTCCGCCGCGGGCTCGGCCGGCTCGGTGGCGGGCGGCTGCTCGATGATGGCGTGGGCGTTGGTGCCGCTGATGCCGAACGAGGACACCGCGGCCCGGCGCGGACGGCCGCTCTCCGGCCACTCCCGCGCCTCGGTCAGCAGCGACACCGCGCCCGCCGACCAGTCCACATGCGGCGACGGCTCGTCCACGTGCAGCGTCCGCGGCAGCAGACCGTGGCGCATCGACAGCACCATCTTGATGACACCGGCCACACCGGAGGCGGCCTGGGTGTGGCCCAGGTTGGACTTCACCGAGCCCAGCCACAGCGGCCGCTCCGCGTCCCGCTCCCGACCGTACGTGGCCAGCAGCGCCTGCGCCTCGATCGGGTCACCCAGCGTCGTACCCGTGCCGTGCGCCTCGACGACGTCCACTTCACCGGTGGTCAGGCGGGCGTTGGCGAGGGCCTGGCGGATGACGCGCTGCTGGGACGGGCCGTTGGGCGCCGTCAGACCGTTGGACGCGCCGTCCTGGTTGACGGCCGAGCCGCGCACGATCGCCAGCACCTCATGGCCGTGTCGACGGGCGTCCGACAGCCGCTCCAGGAGCAGCATGCCCGCGCCCTCGCCCCAGCCGGTGCCGTCGGCGGCGGCCGCGAAGGACTTGCAGCGGCCGTCCCTGGCCAGTCCGCGCTGGCGGCTGAAGTCGATGAACGTACCCGGGGTGAACATCACCGTGACCCCGCCGGCCAGCGCCAGCGAGCACTCGCCCTGGCGCAGCGCCTGCGCGGCCAGGTGCAGTGCCACCAGCGACGACGAGCAGGCCGTGTCGACCGTGACGGCCGGGCCCTCGAGGCCGAAGGTGTACGCCACGCGGCCGGACACCACGCTGCTGGAGCTGCCGGTGCCGAGGTAGCCCTCGACCTCGCTGGGGACGGCGTGCAGCCGGGACCCGTAGTCGTGGTACATGACGCCCGCGAACACACCGGTCCTGCTGCCGCGCACGGACAGCGGGTCGATCCCGGCGCGCTCGAACGCCTCCCACGAGGTCTCCAGCAGCAGCCGCTGCTGCGGGTCCATCGCCAGCGCCTCGCGGGGCGAGATCCCGAAGAACGCCGGGTCGAACTCGGCGGCGTCGTGCAGGAAGCCGCCCTCGCGGGCGTAGGAGGTGCCCTGGGTCTCCGGGTCCGGGTCGTAGAGCGCCTCGAGGTCCCAGCCACGGTTGTCCGGGAAGCGCGAGATGCCGTCCTCGCCCGCCGCGAGCAGCTGCCACAGCTCCTCGGGGGTGGTGACCCCGCCCGGGTAGCGGCAGCTCATCGCCACGATGGCGATCGGCTCGTCGTCGGTGGCGGCCACGACCGGCACCGACGTGTGCACCACCGGGGACTCGGCGCCGACGAGCTCGGTGCGCAGATGGCGGGCCAGGACCTGCGGGTCCGGGTAGTCGAAGATGAGCGTGGCGGGCAGCCGCAGCCCGGTGACCGAGTTGAGCTGGTTGCGCAGCTCGACGGCGGTCAACGAGTCGAAGCCCAGCTCCTTGAACGCCCGGCCCGAACCGATGGTCTCCGCACCGGCGTAGCCGAGCACGGTGGCCACCTGACCGCGCACCAGGTCCAGCAGCAGCCGCTCCTGCTCGGCCTCGGACAGCCCGGCGAGCCGCCCGGCCAGGCCGGACTCGCCGCCCGCCGCGACCGCGTCCACCGCGCGCCGCGCCGGGATCCGCACCAGGCCGCGGAACAGGGGCGAGACGGCGGGCTGGTTGCGCAGCGCCGCGAGGTCCACCCGCATGGGCACGAGCGACGCCTCGGAGACGGTCAGCGCGGTGTCGAGCAGGGCGAGGCCCTCGGCCACCGGCAGCGGCGGCAGTCCGGCGCGCCGCATCCGGGCGATGTCGGCCTCGTCCAGGGTGCTGCCCATACCGGCCCCGGCCCACAGGCCCCACGCGAGCGCGGTGGCGGGCAGTCCCTGGGCGGCGCGGTGGCGGGCGAGGGCGTCCAGGAAGGCGTTGGACGCGGCGTAGTTGCCCTGCCCCGGGCCGCCGAACACACCGGAGGAGGACGAGAACAGCACGAAGGCGGTCAGGTCCAGCTCGCGGGTGAGCTCATGCAGATTCCAGGCCGCGTCCACCTTCGGGCGCATGACGTGGTCGACGCGCTCGGAGGTGAGCGAGCCGATCACACCGTCGTCCAGCACGCCCGCGGTGTGTACGACGGCGGTCAGCGGATGCTCGGCGGGGACGGTGGCGAGGGCCGCGGCGAGCGCGTCCCGGTCGGCCACATCACACGCCGCCCAGCTCACGCTCGCGCCCAACTCGGCCAATTCGGTGGTGAGTTCATCAGCGCCAGGGGCCTGGTCGCCACGGCGGCTCACCAGCAGCAGCTGCCGTACGCCACGCTCGGCCACCAGATGCCGGGCCACCAGCCCGCCCAGCGAACCGGACGCGCCGGTCACCAGCACCGTGCCCTCGGGGTCGAGACCCCGGGCGTCGTCGCCCTCCGGCTCCACGGCCACCCGCGCCAGCCGCGGCACGGACACCGCGCCCGCGCGGATCGCCAGCTGCGGCTCGCCGGAGGCCAGGGCGGCGGGCAGCGCCCGCAGCGACTCGTCAGCACCGTCGGTGTCCACCAGCACGAAGCGGTCCGGGTTCTCGGACTGTGCCGAGCGCAGCAGACCCCAGACGGCCGCACCGGCCAGATCCGCCACCGGTTCGTCGGCCTCGACGGCCACCGCGCCACGGGTCACCACGACCAGCGGGGCGTCCCCGAACCGCTCCTCCTCCAGCCACCGCTGGACGACGGAGAGCGCCGCGGCGGCGGCACGGTGCGCCCCGCGGGCCACCTGCTCACCGACCTCGGCGGACGGCGATACGACGACGTACTCGGGCGCGGGCGCGGTGCCCGCGGCGACCGCCGCGGCCAGCGTCTCCAGGTCCCCGTACGCCGAGGTCCCGAGCCCGAGCGGATCCGCGCCCAGCACCGCCCACCGGCCGTCGGCGGGAACGTCCGCCCCGGCCGCGTCGGCGAGCCCGGCCGTGGTCGCCCACTCCAGGCGGAACAGCGACTCGTGGTAGGCCGTGCGCGCGCTCTGGATCTGCTCGGCCGAGACCGGGCGCAGCCCCAGCGTCTCGACGGCCGCGACCGGCGCGCCGGTGGTGTCGGCGATCTCCAGCCGGACACCGTCGGTGCCGGCCGGGGTCAGGTGTACCCGCAGCGCCGAGGCGCCGCTCGCGTACAGCGACACGCCGGTCCAGGCGAACGGCAGCCGCCCTTCGCCACCCGTGTTGCCCAGGCCGCCCATGCCGATGGCGTGCAGGGCGGAGTCCAGCAGCGCCGGGTGCAGCCCGAACGCGGCGGCCTCCTCGGCCGTCTCCTCGTCCAGCGCCACCTCGGCGAACACCTCGCCGCCGCGCTGCCACGCCCTGCGCAGCCCCTGGAACGCGGGGCCGTAGGCGAAACCGATGTCCAGCAGGCCCTCGTAGCGGCCGTCCAGCTCCACCTCGGTCGCGTCCGCCGGGGGCCACGCGCTCAGCTCGAACGCCGCCTCCGGACGGCCGCCGGACGCCAGCACACCGGCGGCGTGCCGGGTCCACGGCTCCTCGGCGGGCAGGCTCTCCGACCGGGAGTGCAGCAACAGCGGACGGCGGCCCGTCTCGTCGGCCGCGCCGACCGAGAGCCGCAGCTGGACACCGCCTCGCGCGGGCAGCACCAGCGGCGCCTCGAGGGTCAGCTCCTCCAGATAGTCGCAGCCGAGCTGGTCACCGGCGCGGATCGCCAGCTCCACGAACGCGGTGCCGGGCAGCAGCACCGTGTCCAGGATGGTGTGGCCCGCGAGCCACGGGTGGGTGGACAGCGCCAGCCGTCCGGTGAACAACATCCCGTCCGCGTCCGGAAGTTCGGCGCTGGCGCCGAGCAGCGGATGCTCGGCCTCGCCCAGCCCGACCGCGGCCACGTCGCCGAGGAACAGCGACGAGACCTTCGGCCAGTAGCGCTGCCGCTGGAAGGCATACGTGGGCAGCGTGACCTGCGCGGCGCCGGTACGGGCGTAGTACGCCGCCCAGTCCACCGCGATGCCACGGACGTGCGCCCGTGCGACGGCCTTCGTGAGCACCTCGGCCTCGGGGCGGCCCTTGCGCAGCGCGGAGACGAACGCCGTGTCGGGCGCGGAGTCGCTCACACACTCCTGGGCCATCGCGGTGAGGACACCGTCGGGGCCCAGCTCGATGAACGTGGTGACGTTCTGCGCCTCCATCGTCCGGACGCCGTCGAGGAAGCGGACGGCCTCGCGGACATGGCGCACCCAGAAGTCGGGGGTCGTGATCTCCTCGGCGGACACCACGCCACCGGTGAGGTTGGAGACGATCGGGATGCGCGGAGCCTCGTACGACAGCCCCTCCGCGACCTCACGGAACGCGTCCAACATGCCGTCCATGCGCGGGGAATGGAACGCGTGGCTGACCGTGAGCCGCTTGGTCTTACGACCCTGCGCCTCAAAACCGGAAGCGATCTCCCCGGCCGCGTCCTCATCACCCGCGATGACGACCGACGACGGCCCGTTGAGCGCGGCAATCGACACGCGCTCGGTGAGCAGCGGCGCGACCTCGTCCTCGGACGCCTGGACGGCGATCATCGCGCCACCGGCGGGAAGCGCCTGCATCAGTCGGCCACGGGCCGCGACCAGCTTCGCGGCGTCGGCGAGCGACAGCACACCGGCCACATGCGCGGCGGCCAGCTCACCGATCGAGTGACCGGAGAGGAAGTCGGGCCGCAGCCCCCACGCCTCCGAGACCAGCCGGAACAGCGCCACCTCGATCGCGAACAGCGCGGGCTGAGTGAACCCCGTCTGGTCCAGCGCCTCGGCGTCGTCCCCGAACAGCACTTCCCGCAGCGGCCGTTCGAGATGCGCGTCCAGGTGGGCGCACACCTCGTCCAGCGCGTCCGCGAATACCGGGTAGGCGTCGTAGAGCTCACGGCCCATGCCCAGCCGCTGGCTGCCCTGGCCGGTGAACAGGAACGCCACCTTGCCACCGGTCACCGAGCCCGTGACCAGCTTGGGCGTGCGGCGCCCCTCGGCGAGCGCCTCCAGACCGGACAGCAGCCCGTCCCGGTCCCCGGCGACGAGCGCCGCGCGCTCCTCGAAGGCGGTACGGCGCGTGGCGAGCGTGAACGCCACGTCGGTGAGGTCCAGCTCGGGCCGCTCGTCGAGGTGGGTGCGCAGCCGTACGGCCTGGTCGCGCAGGCCCTCGGGGGACTTGGCGGAGAGCACCCAGGTGGCGGGGGAACCGGACCGGGGCGCGGCGGCGGGCGTCGCGTCCTCGGTCTCGTCCGCGTACACCGGGGCCTGCTCGATGATGGTGTGCGCGTTGGTGCCGCTGATGCCGAAGGACGACACCGCGGCCCGGCGCGGACGGCCGGTCTCCGGCCACTCCCGCGCCTCGGTCAGCAGGGCGACCGCGCCCGCCGACCAGTCCACATGCGGGGTGGGCTCATCGACGTTGAGGGTCTGCGGCAGCAGTCCGTGCTGGATGGCCAGCACCATCTTCATCACACCGGCGACACCGGCCGCGGCCTGCGTATGGCCGAAGTTGGACTTGATGGAGCCGAGCCACAGGGGTTGCTCCGGCTCCCGCTCCTGGCCGTAGGTGGCCAGCAGCGCCTGCGCCTCGATCGGGTCACCCAGCTTGGTGCCCGTGCCGTGGGCCTCGACCGCGTCCACCTCGGACGCCGACAACCCCGCACCCGCCAACGCCTGACGGATCACCCGCTGCTGCGACGGACCATTCGGCGCCGTCAGACCATTCGACGCACCATCCTGGTTGATCGCCGAGCCACGCACGACCGCCAGCACCTCATGGCCGTTGCGCCGGGCATCCGACAGCCGCTCCACGAGCAGCATGCCCACACCCTCGCCCCAACCAGTGCCATCCGCACCCGCCGCGAACGCCTTGATACGACCATCAGCGGCCAACCCACGCTGACGACTGAAGTCCACGAACGAACCCGGCGTCGACATCACCGTCACACCACCGGCCAACGCCAACGAACACTCACCCGCACGCAACGCCTGAATCGCCCAGTGCAACGCCACCAACGACGACGAACACGCCGTATCCACCGTCACCGCCGGACCTTCCAGGCCCAACGCGTACGACACCCGACCCGACAGCACACTTGCCGCGTTACCCGTCCCCATGAAGCCTTCCGAGCCATCGGGGGCGGAGAGGATCACGGGCAGGTAGTCCTGGCCGTTGGTACCGGCGAACACGCCGACCTGCTGGCCGCGCAGCGTGGTCGGGTCGATCCCGGCCCGCTCGAACGCCTCCCACGACGTCTCCAGCAGCAGCCGCTGCTGCGGATCCATGGCAAGGGCCTCACGCGGCGAGATACCGAAGAAGACGGGGTCGAACTCGGCGGCGTCGGCGAGGAATCCGCCCTCGCGGACGTAGCTGGTGTGCTCGCCCGTGCCCTCCGGGTCGTACAGCGTCTCCAGGTCCCAGCCGCGGTCGGCGGGGAAGTCGACCACCGCGTCCTGCCCGGACGCCAGCAGCCGCCACAGCTCCTCCGGCGACCGCACACCGCCCGGGAAGCGGCAGCTCATGCCGACGATCGCGATGGGGTCGTCGTCCAGGGCCACGCCCACCGACGACGCACCGGTCACCGCCGGGCGCGTGCCGATGAGTTCGGCCTGGAGGTGGTCGGCGAGGGCGATCGGGGTGGGGTAGTCGAAGATGATGGTCGCGGGCAGCTTCAGCCCGGTGAGCGTGGACAGCAGGTTGCGGATCTCGACCGCGGTCAGCGAGTCGAAGCCGAGGTCGCGGAAGGCGCGGCTGGGCTCCACCGAGTCCGGCCCGGGGTGGCCGAGGACGACGGCCACCTGGGTGCGGACGAAGTCCAGGGCGATCTGGTCGCGTTCCTCGTCGGTCCCGGCGTCGGTCAGCCGCTGGGCCAGCGATGTGGACCGGCCGGGGATGGCGGGGCCACCGGTGGCGGTGCGCGCCACCTCGATCGCGCGCTTGGCCTCGGAGAGGTCGGCGAGCAGCGGGGTCGGGCGGTGGCCGGCGAGGCCGGGCGCGAAGCGGTTCCACTCGATGTCCACGACGAGGGAGAAGGTCTCGTCGAGGTCGAGCGCGGCGCCCAGGGCGGCGGTGGCCGGTTCGGGGGCGAGGGCGGGCAGCCCGGACTGCCGGAGCCGCTCGGCCACCAGCTCGTCGGTGGCCATGCCACTGTCGGCCCAGGCGCCCCAGGCCATCGAGGTGGCGGGCAGGCCCTCGGCGCGGCGCTGTTCGGCGAGCGCGTCGAGGTAGGCGTTGGCGGCCACGTAGTTGGCCTGTCCGGCGGCGCCGAAGGTGGCGGCCATGGAGGAGAAGAGCACGAACGCGGACAGGTCGAGGCCGCGGGTGAGCTCGTGCAGATGGCGGGCGGAGTCGGCCTTGGCGCGCAGCACATCGGCCATCCGCCGCGGGGTCTGGGCGTCGAGCACCCCGTCGTCCAGCACTCCGGCGGCGTGGACGACCGTGGTCAGCGGGAGGTCCGCGGGGACGGTCGCCAGCAGCGCGGCGAGGGCGTCGCGGTCGGCCACGTCGCAGGCTGCGACGGTCACCTGGGCGCCGAGGGCGGTGAGTTCGTCCCGCAGCTCGGCGGCGCCGGGCGCGTCGGGGCCACGGCGGCCCGCGAGCAGGATGTGCTGGGCGCCGTGGGCCACCAGCCAGCGGGCCACATGGCCGCCGAGGGCGCCGGTGCCGCCGGTGATCAGCGCGGTGCCGTGGGTGGTCCAGCCGTCCTCGGTGGTCTCGTGGCGCGGGGCGCGGGCCAGCCGTCGCACGTGGATGCCTTGCGGGCGGATGGCGAGGTGGTCCTCGCCGCTGATGCCCTCGGGCCCGGCGAGGATGTCGGCGAGCCGCCCGAGGGCGCGGTCGTCGGCGGTCTCGGGCAGGTCGATCAGACCGCCCCAGCGCTCGGGGTGTTCAAGCGCGGCGGTCCGGCCCAGGCCCCAGATCTGAGCCTGTTCGGGGCTGGTGAGCCGGTCGGAGCGGCCGACGGAGACCGCGCCGCGGGTGGCGGCCCACAGCGGGGCGTCGAGGCCGGCGTCGCCGAGGGCCTGGACGAGGGCGAGGGTGCCCGCGAGTCCGGCGCTGAGGGAGGGGTGCCCGTCGTACGGGCGCTCGTCCAGGCCGAGCAGGGAGAGCACACCGTCGAAGGACGGGGCCTCGGCCGCCGGGTCCGGGCTCAGGGCGGTGCGGATCCGCTCGGCGAGGGCGGCGCGGTCGGCGGTGGTGCCGTCGACGTCGATCCGGTGGACGGTGACGCCGCGTTCGGCCAGCAGCCGCAGCGACTCCACCACCCAGGGGTCGTCGGTGCGTCCCTCGGGGGTGACCACGAGCCAGGTGCCGGTGAGCGGCTTGGCCGGGGCCTGTGGCAGCGGGGTCCAGGTGACGCGGTAGCGCCAGCCGTCCACGGTGGTGTCCACGTGGCTCCGCCGGCGCCACGCGGACAGGACCGGCAGCACCTCGCTGAGGGGCTGGTCGCCGTCGAGGCCGAGGGTGTCGACCAGGGCGGCCAGGTCCTCGCTGTGCACGACCTCCCAGAACCGGGCGTCGGCCACGGCCGGTGCGGCGGCCTCGACGGCGGCGGGGTCGGCGCCGTACGAGAAGGGGTTGGCGGGCCAGTAGCGCTGCCGCTGGAAGGCGTAGGTGGGCAGCTCGACGCGGCGGGCGCCGGTGCCCGCGTAGTACGTGGCCCAGTCCACGGGCAGACCGCGGACGTGGGCCTGGGCGAGCGCGTGGCTCAGGGTGCGGGGCTCGGGGCGGCCGGAGCGCAGGGCGGGCAGGAAGGCGTACGCGCGGTTCTTGCCGCCGCTCACGCACTCCTGGGCCATGGCGGAGAGCACGCCGTCGGGGCCCAGTTCCACGAAGGTAGTGACGCCGTGGTCCTCGAGGCGGCGGACGCCGTCGAGGAAGCGGACGGCCTCGCGGACGTGGCTGACCCAGAACTCGGGCGTGGTGATCTCGTCGGCGCTCACCAGGGTGCCGGTGAGGTTGGAGACGATCGGGATCTTCGGGGCCTCGTAGGTCAGCCGCTCGGCCACCTGACGGAAGTTCTCCAGCATCCCGTCCATGTGCGGGGAGTGGAAGGCGTGGCTGACGGTGAGCCGCTTGGTCTTGCGGCCCCGCGCCTCGAAGCCCGCCGCGATCTCCACGGCCGCATCCTCGTCACCGGCGATGACGACCGACGTCGGGCCGTTGACGGCGGCGATGGACACCCGCTCGGTGAGCAGCGGTGTCACCTCGTCCTCCGCCGCCTGCACCGCGATCATCGCGCCGCCGGTGGGGAGTTGCTGCATCAGCTGGCTGCGCGCGGCGACCAGGGCGGAGGCGTGGGTGAGCGAGAGCACCCCGGCGACATGGGCGGCGGTGAGCTCGCCGATGGAGTGGCCGGAGAGGAAGTCGGGCCGCAGCCCCCAGGACTCGACGAGGCGGAAGAGGGCGACCTCGACGGCGAACAGGGCGGGCTGGGTGTAGCCGGTCCGGTCGAGCGTGGCGGCGTCGTCGCCGAACAGCACGTCCTTCAGGGGCCGGTCGAGGAAGCGGTCGAGCTGGGCGCAGACCGCGTCCAGCGCCTCGGCGAACACCGGGTACGCCGCGTACAGCTCACGGCCCATGCCGAGCCGCTGGCTGCCCTGCCCGGTGAAGAGGAACGCGACCTTGCCCTCGGCGGCGAGGCCCTCGGTCACCTCGGGGTGGTGGCGGCCCTCGGCGAGCGCGTCGAGGCCCGCGAGGAGCTCGTCGTGGTCGGCGGCGACGACCGCGGCGCGGCGGTCGAGGGCGGCCCGGGTGGCGGCCTGGGAGTAGCCGATGTCGACGAGGCGGTGGCCGGGGTGGGCGGCCAGATGGGTCCGCAGCCGCAGGGCCTGGGCGCGCAGCGCCTGCTCGTTCTTGCCGGACAGCACGACCGGGACGAGGGGCGGCTCGGCCCGCTCCGGCTCGTCGCCCTCGGCGGTCTCGGCGGGCGCCGCGGCGGCCGGGGCCTCCTCGAGGATGGTGTGCACATTGGTGCCGCTCATGCCGAACGACGAGACGCCCGCGCGGCGCGGGGTGGCGCCCTCGGGGTCCTTGGCCCACTCGCGGGGTGCGGTGAGCAGTTCGACGTCCCCGGCCGTCCAGTCGACGTGCGGGGTGGGCTCGGTGAGATGGAGGGTCTGGGGCAGCACACCGTGCCGCATCGCCATGACCATCTTGATGACGCCGCCGACACCGGCGCCCGCCTGGGCGTGGCCGATGTTGGACTTGATGGAGCCGATGAGCAGCGGTTTGCCCTCGGGGCGGTCCTGGCCGTACGTGGCGAGCAGGGCCTGCGCCTCGATCGGGTCGCCGAGTGCGGTGCCGGTGCCATGCGCCTCGACGGCGTCCACCTGGTCGGGGCTGAGCCGGGCGTTGGCCAGCGCCTGGAGGATGACGCGCTGCTGGGAGGGGCCGTTGGGCGAGGTGAGGCCGTTGCTGGCGCCGTCCTGGTTGACGGCGGAGCCGCGGACCACGGCGAGCACCGGGTGGCCCTTGCGCTGGGCGTCCGACAGCCGCTCGACCAGCAGCATGCCGACGCCCTCGCCCAGGCAGAAGCCGTCGGCCTCCGGGGCGAAGGGCTTGGAGCGGCCGTCGAGGGCCAGTCCGCGCATCTTGCTGTAGTCGACGAAGACGCCGGGCGCGCACATCAGGGTGGCGCCACCGGCGAGCGCGAGCGAGCATTCGCCGTTGCGCAGCGCCTGGACGGCGAGGTGGAGCGCCACCAGCGAGGAGGAGCACGCGGTGTCGACGGTGACGGCCGGGCCCTCGAAACCGAAGGTGTAGGAGAGGCGGCCGGAGGCGACGCTCGCGGCGTTACCGGTGCCGAAGTAGCCCTCGAAGTTCTCGTTGGAACTGAGGATCGCACCCAGGTAATCGTGATTGCTGGTTCCGACGAAGACGCCGATCTGCCGGCCGCGCACCGCGACCGGGTCGATTCCGGCGCGCTCGAACGCCTCCCAGGAGGTCTCCAGCAGCATCCGCTGCTGCGGATCCATGCCGAGCGCTTCCCGGGGGCTGATGCCGAACAGCGAAGGGTCGAAATCGGCAATGCCGTCGACGAATCCGCCCTCGTGCACATAGCTGGTGCCGGGGTGGTCCGGATCCGGGTGGTACATCGTGTCGACATTCCACCCGCGGTCCAGCGGGAACTCGCTGACCGCGTCGACGCCCTCGCTGACGATGCGCCACAGGTCCTCGGGCGATTGCACGCCCCCGGGATAACGGCAGCCGATCCCCACGATGGCGATGGGGTCGTGGTTCTTCGCCTCGGCCTCTTGCAGGCGGAGGCGAGTCTGGTGCAGATCCGCCGTTACCAGCTTGAGGTAGTCCCGCAGCGTCTCTTCATTCGCCATTTACGCAATCCAATTACGGCAGACGGCATCGGAAATGCTCCACAGATCCTCAACGGGAGCCGGTAACCAACAACCAAATCAGTCGACTTCTCGCTGAGAGGCTATGTGCGAACTAACCCTCATAACAACCCCTAGCTGCCCCCTATGACCCCCTGGAGACCCAAGGTGCGATAGGGGGCAGCCCGGTATTTCGAAACTCTATTGAAGGGTAGAGAAAATCCTGGCCGACATCGGATACGACGTCAATAGCGGAATTCCCGTCAAGCCCTTCCGAGCCCCTTGTTGATGAATGCGAAGAGCTCTTCGTCGCTGGCCGACTGGAGCTGTTCGGCGTCCACCGTGTCCTTCGCCGGGCGCTCCGGCGCCGCCGCGGCGGCGGGCTCGGCGGTGACCGCCGTGCCGTCCGACTCGTTCCACTTCGCCAGCAGCGACTGGAGCCGCATGGTGATCCGGGCCCGGGTGATGTTGTCGGGCGCGGTGCCGGTGAGCGCGGACTCCAGCTTGTCGAGCTCATCGAGCACCGCCGTGCCGTCGGCCGCCTCGTCGGGCGCGATCCCGGCCCGCAGATAGGCGGCCACGGCGGCCGGGGTCGGGTGGTCGAAGATCAGGCTCGGGGGCAGCTTCAGCCCGCTCGCGGCGCCCAGCCGGTTGCGGAGCTCGACCGCGGTCAGCGAGTCGAAGCCCAGCTCCTTGAAGGCCCGCCCGGCCTCGATGGCCTGAGCGCCGGAGTGGCCCAGCACGGCGGCCACCGCGCTGCGCACCAGATCCAGCAGCACCCGCTCCCGCTCGGTCTCCGGCAGGCCCGCGAGCTGCCCGGCCAGGGCCGTCCCGGCGGCGCCCGCGTCGTCGGTCTCGGCGGCGGCCATCTCCTCGACGACCTCGCGGGCCTCGGGCAGGTCGTGCAGCAGCGGCCGCGGCCGGTCGGCGGTGAAGGCGAGGGTGAACCGCCGCCAGTCCATGTCGATGACGGTCAGCGCGGTCTCGTCCCGGTCCAGCGCGTGCTGGAGCGTGGCGGTGGCGGGCTCCGGCGCCATCTCGTTGATGCCGTGGCGGCGCATCCGGTCGCCCACGGCGCCGTCCACGCTTGAGCCGTCGCCCCACGGGCCGAAGGTCAGCGTGGTGGCGGGCAGCCCGTCCGCGCGGCGCTGCTCGGCGAAGGCGTGCAGGAAGGCGTTGCCGGGCGCCTGGTTGCCCTGGCCGGGCGCGCCGAAGGTGGCGGAGAAGTGCGAGCACAGCACGAACGCGGTCAGGTCGAGCTCGCGGGTGAGCTCGTGCAGATGGCGCGTGGCGTCCACCTTCAGCCGCAGCACTCGCTCGACCTGATCGGGGGTCAGCCCCTCGATCACCCCGTCGTCGATGACGGCGGCGGTGTGCACGACGGCCGTCAGCGGCTGGTCGGCCGGGATGGCCGCGAGGGTCTGGGCGAGCGCGGCGCGGTCGGTCACATCGCACGCGGCGAGGGTGACCTTGGCGCCGAGCCCGGTCAGCTCGGCCTCCAGCTCGACCGCCCCGGGGGCGTCCGGGCCCCTGCGGCTCGCCAGGACGAGATGGTCGGCGCCGTTGCGGGCCAGCCACCGCGCGACCTGTGCGCCGAGCCGTCCCGTACCGCCGGTGACCAGTGTGGTGCCGGTCGGCCTCCAGGCCCGTACGGCGGAGGTGTCGGCCAGCGGGGCGCGCACCAGGCGGGGCCCGAAGACGCCGGTGGCGCGGATCGCGGCCTGGTCGTCGTCGCCTTCGGAGGCGAGGAGACCCACCAGCCGGGTCAGGGCGGGCTCGTCGGGCGTGTCGGGCAGGTCGATCAGACCGCCCCAGCGCTCCAGGTGCTCCAGCGCGGCCACCCGGCCCAGGCCCCAGACGAGGGCCTGCTCGGGCGCGGCCGGGCGGTCCGTGCCGCCGACCGAGACGGCGCCCTGCGTCAGGCACCACAGCGGCGCGCCGATGCCCGCGTCGCCGAGGGCCTGGACCAGCGCGAGCTGGGCGGCCGTTCCGGCGGGCAGGGAGGCGTGCTCGGGGTGTGTGCCCTCGGCCGGGGCCAGCAGCGAGACCACTCCGGCGAACGCGGCGCCATCGGCGTCGGTTCCGGCTTCGGTGCCGCTTCCGACTCCGGTTTCGGTTCCGGCTCCGGCTTCGGCTTCGGTCCCGGCCTCGGCTGCGGCTTCGGCCAGCGCGGTGCGCAGCCGCGCGGCCAGCTCCTCCCGGCCGTCGACTGCGGTGTCCACGGCGATCCGCGTCACGTCGGCGCCGCGTTCGGCGAGCACACCGGCCACGGCGTCGGTCCAGGTGTCCTCGGTGGCCGGGGTGACGACGAGCCACCTGCCGGTCAGCCGCGCGGACCGCTCCTCGGCGAGCGGCTTCCACGTCACGCGGTAGCGCCAGCCGTCCACCGTGGACTGCTCACGGGCCTGCTTGCGCCACGACGCCAGGGCGGGCAGCACGGCGCTCATGGGCTGGTCGCCCTCGACCGTCAGCTCGGCGGCCAGGCTCTGCCAGTCCTCGGCCTCCACGGCGGCCCAGAACTTCGCCTCCACGGCGTCGTGCCTGCTCTCCCCCGCGCCCCGTACCTGCGCGGCCTCCGGCCAGTAGCGCTGCCGCTGGAAGGCGTACGTGGGCAGCTCGATCCGGCGCGCGCCGGTGCCGTCGAAGAACGCCTCCCAGTCCACGGCCACACCGCGCGACCACGCCTCGCCGACGGAGGCCCAGAAGCGGTCCAGGCCGCCCTCGTCACGGCGCAGCGACCCGATCGCGGCCGCGTCCACTCCGGCGTCCTCGGCGGTCTCCTGCACACCCATCGTCAGCACCGGATGGGCGCTGGACTCGATGAACACGCCGAAGCCCTCGTCCAGCAGCCGCCGGACCGCGCCTTCCAGCTCAACCGTGCGCCGCAGGTTGGTGACCCAGTACTCCGCATCCAGCTCCGGACCCTCGACCCACTCCCCCGTCACCGTCGACAGGAACGGCACCTGGGCGTTCTTCGGCTGTACGGGGGCCAGCAGCTCCAGCAGTTCCTCGCGGAGCAGCTCGACCTGCGCGGAGTGCGAGGCGTAGTCCACCGGCACCCGGCGCGCCCGCACCTCATCGGCCTCGCAGGACGCCAGCAGCTCCTCCAGCGCCTCGGGCTCGCCGGAGACCACCACCGACGAGGGCCCGTTGACGGCCGCGACGGAGATCCGTTCGCCCCACGGCGCGATCCGCTCGCGCACATCCGCCACCGGCAGCGCCACCGACACCATGCCGCCCTTGCCCGCCAGCACCCGGCCGATCGCCTGGCTGCGCAACGCCACCACACGCGCCGCGTCCTTCAGCGACAGGGCTCCCGCCACGCACGCGGCGGCGATCTCGCCCTGCGAATGGCCGATCACCGCGCCCGGGACGACACCCAGCGAACGCCACAGCTCCGCGAGCGACACCATCACCGCGAACAGCACCGGCTGGACCACATCCACCCGGTCCAGCGACGGCGCACCCTCGGCACCCCGCAACACATCCACCAACGACCAGTCGGTGAACTCCGCGAGCGCCGCCGCGCACTCCTCGATCCGCGCGCCGAAGACGGGCGAGGCGTCCATCAGCCCCACGCCCATCCGCACCCACTGCGACCCCTGCCCGGGGAAGACGAACGCCGTCTGCCCGGCGACCACGGCGCCCCGCTCCACACCGGCCGCCATGCCGCCCTCGGCGAGCGCGGTCAGCCCGGCCATCAGCTCCTCGCGGTCCCGGCCCTGGACCACACCGCGGTGGTCCAGCGCGGCGCGGGTGGTGGCCAGCGACAGGCCGATGTCCACCGTGCGCAGCGCCGGTTCGTCGTGCAGCCGGTCCAGCAGCCGCCACGCCTGGGCGCGCAGCGCCGCCTCGCTCTTGCCGGAGAGCACCCACGGCAGCACACCCGGCTGCTTGGACACCAGCTCGACCGGGCCCGGCTCCTCGGCGGGGGCCTGCTCGACGATGGTGTGCGCGTTGGTGCCGCTGAAGCCGAAGGAGGAGATGCCCGCACGGCGCGGACGGCCGGTCTCGGGCCAGGGCGTGGCCGACCTGACCAGCGCGATCTTCCCCGACGACCAGTCGATGTGCGGGGACGGCTCGGCGATGTGCAGCGACTCGGGGACCACCCCGTGCTGCATCGCCAGCACCATCTTCATCACCCCGGCGATGCCCGCGGCGCCCTGGGTGTGGCCGATGTTGGACTTCACCGAGCCGAGCAGCAGGGGCAGTTCCTCGGGCCGGTCCTGGCCGTAGGTGGCCAGCAGCGCCTGCGCCTCGATCGGGTCGCCGAGCGAGGTGCCCGTGCCATGGGCCTCCACGACGTCCACATCGCCCGCGGACAGCCGCGCGTTGGCCAGCGCCTGCTGGATGACGCGCTGCTGGGACGGGCCGTTGGGCGCCGTCAGGCCATTGCTGGCGCCGTCCTGGTTGACGGCCGACCCGCGCACCACGGCCAGCACCTTGTGGCCCAGGCGGCGGGCGTCCGAGAGCCGCTCCAGCAGCAGGACGCCCACGCCCTCGGCCGGGCCGAAGCCGTCGGCGTCCGCCGAGAACGCCTTGCAGCGGCCGTCCTCGGACAGCCCGCGCTGACGGCTGAACTCGATGAACAGCCCCGGCGTGGACATCACATGGACGCCGCCCGCGAGCGCGAGCGAGCACTCGCCGAGCCGCAGCGACTGGACGGCCAGGTGCAGCGCCACCAGCGACGCCGAGCAGGCCGTGTCCACCGTGACGGCCGGGCCCTCCAGGCCGAACACGTAGGAGAGCCGGCCGGAGACGACGCTGCTGGCGTTGCCGGTGCCGAGGTGGCCGCCGAAGTCGTCCTCGGCGTCGAGCGCCACCGTCAGATAGTCGGAGGCGTTCATGCCCGCGAAGACACCGGTCCGGCTGCCGCGCAGGGACGCGGGGTCGATCCCGGCCCGCTCGAACGCCTCCCACGAGGTCTCCAGCAGCAGCCGCTGCTGCGGATCCATCGCCATGGCCTCGCGCGGCGAGATCCCGAAGAACGCCGCGTCGAACCGGGTGGCGTCGCCCAGGAACCCGCCCTCGCGGGTGTAGGTGGTGTCCGGGGTGTCCGGGTCGGAGTCGAACAGGTTCGCCAGGTCCCAGCCGCGGTCGGCCGGGAACTCCGTCTGCGCCTCGCCGCCGGAGGCCATGAGCCGCCACAGCTCCTCGGGGGTGCTGACACCCCCGGGGAAGCGGCAGCTCATGCCCACGATGGCGATCGGCTCATGGGCCTGGTCGTCGGCCTCCTGGAGCCGCCGGTGGGCGGCGGTGAGGTCGGTGGTGACCTTCTTCAGATATTCGCGGAGCTTGGCTTCGTTCGCAGTCGCCATGGACGTTCACCTATTCGCAATGCTCTTGATCGTCGGGGGGTCCGGATGAGGGTGCTGCCGCGCTTCAGCCGTTACCGAACCTCTTGTCGATGAAGTCGAAGAGCTCGTCGTCACTGACCTCTTCGAACGCTTCCGCCTCGGCGTCCGCCCCGGCGTCGTCCGCGGTGCGACGCACGTCGTTCCACTTCGCCAGCAGCGTCTGGAGGCGCACCGCGATGTTCGCATGCGCGGCCTCGTCCTCCGTCACCGAGGACAGCTCCTCCGGCGTCAGCGAGGACAGGCTGTTCTCCAGCCGCTCCAGCTCCTCCAGTACGGGCACTCCGGGGCCCTCCGCCTCCGGCGCCACTTCCTGGCGCAGATGGCGCGCGAGCGCCACCGGCGTCGGGTAGTCGTAGACCAGCGTGGCCGTGAGCTTCAGCCCGGTGGCCGCGTTGAGCCGGTTGCGCAGCTCCACGGCGGTCAGCGAGTCGAAGCCCAGCTCCTTGAACGCCTGCTCGGCGCCCACCTGCTCCTTCGAGGCGTAGCCCAGCACGGCGGCCACCTGACGGCGGACCAGGTCCAGCACGGTCCGCTGCCGCTGGGGCTCCGACTGCCCGGCCAGCCGCTGGGCCAGGGTGCCCTCGCCGGTGTCCGCCACGGCCTCCGGGGCGGCGGGGCCACCGGCCGCGGCGCGGCGCACCGGCGTGCGCACCAGGCCGCGGTAGAGCGGCGGCAGCTCCCCGGTGGTGGCGGCGGCGCGCAGCGTCGCCATCTCCAGCCGTACGGGCACCAGAACCGCCTCGTCGGGCACGGCGTGGGCCGCGTCGAACAGGGCGAGCCCCTCCGCCGCGGACAGCGGCAGCACCCCGCCGCGCGCCGCGCGCTTCTGGTCGGCCTCGCCGAGCCTGCCGCCCATGCCCCGCTCCTCGGCCCACATGCCCCACACCAGGGACAGCGCGGTACGGCCGGTGGCGCGGCGGTGGCCGGCGAGGGCGTCGAGGAAGACGTTCGCCGCCGCGTAGCCGCCCTGGCCCGCGCCGCCCATCGTGCCGGCCGCGGCCGAGAAGAGCACGAAGGCGGACAGGTCCAGATCGCGGGTCAGCTCATGGAGGTTGACGGCCGCGTCGACCTTGGGCCGCAGCACGGTGTCCACCCGCTCGGGCGTCAGCATGTCGATGACGCCGTCGTCGAGAACGCCCGCGGTGTGCACAACGGCCGTCAGCGGACGGTCGGCCGGAATCGTGGCCAGCAGCCCGGCCAGCGCCTCCCGGTCGGCCGCGTCACACGCGACCACGGTGGCCCGCGCGCCCAACTCGGCGAGCTCCGCCACCAGTTCGGCCATGCCGTCGGCGGCGGGACCGCTGCGGCTGGTCAACAGCAGATGGCGGGCGCCGTGCGCGGAGGCCAGATGGCGGGCGAAGAGCCTGCCCAGCCCGCCGGTGGCACCGGTGATCAGCACGGTGCCGTCGGGGTCGATGGGCTTGGGGGTTCCCGGGGTGCCGATGGCCGCGGGGGCATCGGTGGCCTTGGCGGTCCCGGTCGCGTCGATGGCCTTGGCGGTTCCGGCGGCCCCGGTGGCCTGGACGGGCCCGGTGGCGCCGATGACCGCAGGGGCATCGGTGGCCTGGACAGTTCCGGCGGCGTCCGTGGCCATCGCGGCCCCGGCGCCCTCGGTGGCCTCGGCCGTCCCAGCGGCATCGGTGGCCTGGACGGGCCCGGCGGCGTCCGTGGCCTTGGCGGTTCCGGCGGCCCCGGCGGCCCCGGTGAACTTCGCGGCCCCGGCGCCCTCGGTGACCATCGCGGCCCCGGGGGCGTCCGTGGCCTTGGCCGTTCCGGCGGCCTTCGCGGTCCCGGGGGTCGGGGTCGTCTCGATCCTGGCCAGGCGGGGCGCGTACGCCGTCCCCGCGCGCAGCGCCAGTTCGGGCTCGTCCGAGTCCAGGGCCGCCGCGATCGCCGGGTACGACACCTCGCCGTCCACGTCCAGCAGGACGAACTGGCCCGGGTTCTCCGTCTGCGCGGACCGCAGCAGACCCCACACCGGGGCGTGCGCCAGGTCCGCCACCGCCGGGTCACCGGCCGCCGCGACCGCGCCACGGGTGACCACCACCAGCCGGGCCGCACCGGGCCGGCCGCCGTTCAGCCACTCCTGGACCAGGCCCAGGACGCGGTGGGTGGCCGTGTGCGCACCGGCGGCGAGGCCGCCCCGCGCGGCGCCCGGCTCGGGCGGGAACGGCACCAGCACGGTGTCCGGCGCGGGTTCGCCCGCCTCGACCGCCGCGTTCAGCGAGACGAGGTCGTCGTGGACCGTGGCACGGAACCCGGCCGTCTCCAGGGCCACGCTCAGCTTGAGCTCATCGCCGCCGATGACGGCGATCCCCGCCGACGCGGCCTCGGTGGGCGCCGCCACCGGAGCCCAGTCGATACGGAACAGCGACTCATGGCGGTCGGAGGCGGCGGCACCGGCGATCCGGTCCACCTCCAGCGCGCCGGTCACCAGCGCGTCCACCGACGCCACCGGCGCACCCGACTCATCGGCCGCCACCATCGACACGGTGCCGTCCTCGGTCAGCGCGAGCCGTACGCGCAACGCCTCGGCGCCCACCGCGTACAGGCTCACCCCGCGCCAGGAGCGCGCCACCGCGGCACCGCCCGCGCCCAGCGCCAGCGGCTGCAACGCGCCGTCCAGCAGGGCCGGGTGCAGGGCGAACCGGGCCGCCTCGGGCTGCCGCTCCTCCGCGATACGCACCTCCGCGAACACCTCCTCGCCACGCCGCCAGACGCGCCGCAGGCTCTGGAACGCGGGGCCGTGCAGCAGCCCGGCGCGCGCCATGCTCGCGTACAGCTCATCGGTGTCGACCGGCTCCGCGTCGGCGGGCGGCCAGACGGACAGCGGTTCGGCACCGCCGTCCACCGCGGCCTCGGACGCGAGGAAACCGGCGGCGTGCCGGGTCCACGGCCGGTCCCGGTCCGAGCGCTCGTCACGCCCGTACACGGCCAGCGGACGGCGACCGGCGTCGTCCGGCTCGCCGACCGACACCCGCAGCCGCACCCCGCCGCGCTCCGGCAGGACCAGCGGCTCGTCCAGGGTCAGCTCCTCCAGCAGCGCACAGCCCACATGGTCCCCGGCACGCACCGCGAGCTCCACGAACGCGGAGCCCGGCAGCACGGCCGTGTCCGCGACCGTGTGGTCCGCCAGCCACGCGTGCGAGGCGAGCGACAGCCGACCGGAGAACACATACGCGTCCGCGTCGGGCAGTTCCACCGCCGCGCCCAGCAGCGGGTGATCGGCCGAGCCGAGCCCCGCCGAGGCCACCTCGTCCAGGCTCAGCTGGGCGTCGACCCAGTACCGGCCGCGCTGGAAGGCGTACGTGGGCAGGGCGACCTTTCGCGCACCCGTACCGGCGAAGAACGCCTCCCAGTCCGGGGCCAGGCCACGGACGTACAGCCGGGCCAGCGCGCCCGTCACCGCCTCGGCCTCCGGCCTGCCCTTGCGCAGCGCGGGCAGCAGCTCGGCCGCGTCGGACTCGGCCAGGCAGTCCTGCGCCATCGCGGCGAGGACACCGTCGGGGCCGAGCTCGACGTACGTGGTGACGCCTCGGGCTTCGAGGGTGCGGACACCGTCGAGGAAGCGGACCGCCTCGCGGACGTGGCGCACCCAGAAGTCGGCCGTCACGATCTCCTCGGCGGACACCACGTCCCCGGTGAGGTTGGAGACGATGGGGATGCGCGGGGCCTCGTACGTAAGCCCCTCCGCCACCTCGCGGAACGCGTCCAACATTCCGTCCATGCGCGGCGAGTGGAACGCATGGCTCACGGTGAGCCGCTTCGTCTTACGACCCTGCGCCTCGAACGCGGCTGCGATCTCCTTGGCCGCGTCCTCATCACCCGCGATGACGACGGACGTCGGACCGTTGAGCGCGGCGATCGACACCCGCTCGGTCAGCAGCGGTGCGACCTCATCCTCCGACGCCTGCACCGCGATCATCGCGCCACCGGCCGGGAGCTCCTGCATCAGTCGGCCACGCGCGGCCACCAGCTTCGCCGCGTCCGCGAGCGAGAGCACACCCGCCACATGGGCCGCCGCCAGCTCGCCGATGGAGTGGCCCGACAGGAAGTCCGCCTTCAGGCCCCACGCCTCCGAGACCAGCCGGAACAGCGCCACCTCGATCGCGAACAGCGCGGGCTGGGTGAACCCCGTCTGATCCAGCGCGGCGGCGTCCTCCCCGAACAGCACATCCCGCAGCGGCCGTTCGAGATGCGCGTCCAGGTGGGCGCACACCTCGTCCAGCGCGTCCGCGAACACCGGGAAGGCGTCGTACAGCTCGCGGCCCATACCGAGCCGCTGGCTCCCCTGCCCCGTGAACAGGAACGCCACCTTGCCACCGGCCACCGAGCCCTCGACCAGGCCCGGCACCTCGGACTCGCCGCGCGCCAGCGCCGCGAGACCCGTCAGCAGCCCGTCCCCGCTGTCCGCGGTGAGGACGGCCCGGTGGTCCAGGGCGGCGCGGGTCGTGGCCAGCGAGTAGGCCACATCGGTGGCGACCGGTGCGGCCGTTGCGGTCTCGCCGCCGAGGTGGGCCAGGAGCCGTTCGGCCTGACCGCGTACGGCGGCCGGGGACTTGCCCGACAGCACCCACGGCACCGTCGGCAGCTCCACGGCCGGGGTGACGGCGGGGCGCTCCTCCGGCTCCGGGGCCTGCTCCAGCAGGGTGTGGGCGTTGGTGCCGCTGATGCCGAACGCCGACACCGCCGCCCGGCGCGGACGGCCGGTCTCCGGCCACTCCCGCGCCTCGGTCAGCAGCTCCAGCTCACCGGCGGACCAGTCGACATGCGGGGTCGGCTCGTCCACGTGCAGCGTCGGCGGCAGCACACCGTGGCGCAGCGCCAGCACCATCTTCATCACACCGGCGACACCGGCCGCGGCCTGCGTATGGCCGATGTTGGACTTGATGGAGCCGAGCCACAGCGGCCGGCCCTCCTCGCGATCCTGACCGTAGGTGGCCAGCAGCGCCTGGGCCTCGATCGGGTCACCCAGCGTCGTACCGGTGCCGTGGGCCTCGACCGCGTCCACCTCGGACGCCGACAACCCCGCACCCGCCAGCGCCTGACGGATCACCCGCTGCTGCGACGGACCGTTCGGCGCGGTGAGGCCATTGCTGGCCCCGTCCTGGTTGATGGCGGAGCCACGTACGACCGCCAGCACCTCATGGCCGTTGCGCCGGGCATCCGACAGCCGCTCCACGAGCAGCATGCCCACACCCTCACCCCAACCCGTGCCATCCGCACCCGCCGCGAACGCCTTGATACGACCATCAGCGGCCAGCCCACGCTGACGACTGAAGTCCACAAACGAACCCGGCGTCGACATCACCGTCACACCACCGGCCAACGCCAACGAACACTCACCCGCACGCAACGCCTGAATCGCCCAGTGCAACGCCACCAACGACGACGAACACGCCGTATCCACCGTCACCGCCGGACCCTCAAGACCCAACGCATACGACACCCGACCCGACAGCACACTCGCCGCGTTGCCCGTCCCCATGAAGCCATCGCCGCCGTCCGGCGAGTGGAGGACGAGCGACATGTAGTCCTGGCCGTTGGTGCCCGCGAAGACGCCGACCTGCTGGCCGCGCAGCGTGGTCGGATCGATCCCGGCCCGCTCGAACGCCTCCCACGACGTCTCCAGCAGCAGCCGCTGCTGCGGATCCATGGCAAGGGCCTCACGCGGGGAGATCCCGAAGAACGCCGCGTCGAAGTCCCCGGCGTCCGCCAGGAATCCGCCCTCGCGGACATAGCTGGTGTGCTCGGTGGCCGAGTCCGGGTCGTACAGCGCCTCCAGATCCCAGCCGCGGTCGGCCGGGAAGCCCGTCACCGCGTCCTGCCCGGAGACCAGGAGCCGCCACAGCTCCTCCGGCGACCGCACACCGCCCGGGAAGCGGCAGCTCATGCCGACGATCGCGATCGGATCGTCGGCGACGGCCACCGCCGTGGACGGCACACCGGCCACCGTGTCGGCCGCGCTCTCGTCGCCCAGGATCTCCGTACGGAGGTGGGCGGCGAGCGCCGAGGACGACGGGTAGTCGTACACCAGGGTGGGCGGCAGCCGCAGCCCGGTGACGGTGTTCAGCCGGTTGCGCAGCTCCACCGCCGTCAGCGAGTCGAAGCCCAGGTCCCGGAAGGCCCGGTCCGCCTCGACGGCCTCCGCGTCGGAGTGGCCCAGCACATCGGCCACGGCCGAGCGCACCAGGTCCAGCAGCATCCGCTCGCGCTCCGCCGCCGGGACCCCCGCGAGCCGCGCGGCCGGCGAGGACTCGTCCGCGCCGACACCGGCCGTACGGGCCGTACGCGCGCCCTCGGCCTCCAGCGCCGTACGTACCTCGGGCAGTTCCCGCAGCAGCGGGCTCGGCCGGGAGGCGGTGAAGCCGGGGGCCAGCCGCTCCCAGTCGATGTCCGCGACCGTCACCGCGGTCTCGTCCAGGTCCAGGGCCCGCTGTAGCGCGGCGATGGCCAGGTCCGCCGCCATCGGCGGCACACCGGCGCGGCGCATGCGCTGCTCCAGCGCGTCGTCCGCGGCCATGCCGCCCTCGGCCCACGGGCCCCAGGCCACCGAGGTGGCGGGCAGGCCCTCGGCCCGGCGGCGCTCGGCGAGCGCGTCCAGGAAGGCGTTGGCGGCGGCGTAGTTGGCCTGACCGGCGGCGCCGATCGAGCCCGCGAACGAGGAGAACAGGACGAAGGCCGTCAGGTCCAGGTCGCGCGTCAGCTCGTGGAGGTTGGCCGCGGCGTCGGCCTTGGCCCGCAGGACGGTGGCGAAGCGCTCGGGGGTCAGCGACTCCAGAACGCCGTCGTCCAGCACCCCGGCCGCGTGCACCACGGCCGTCAGCGGCAGTTCGGCCGGGAGCCCGGCCACCAGCGCGGCCAGCGCCTCGCGGTCGGCGGCGTCGCAGGCCGCGACGGTGACCCGGGCGCCCGAGGCGGCGAGTTCGTCCCGCAGCTCGGCGGCGCCGGGGGCGTCGAGGCCACGGCGGCTGGTGAGCACCACGTGTTCGGCGCCCTTGGCGATCAGCCAGCGGGCCACATGCGCGCCCAGCGCGCCCGTACCGCCGGTCACCAGGACCGAGCCCGCGCCCGGCCGCCAGGTCCCGTGGCCACGCTCGGTCGTGCCGGTCTTGCCGGTCCTGCCGGTATTGGCGGCACTGGCGGCATTGGCGGTCCTGGCCGCGGTCTCGGCGGCCCGGGTCAGCCGGCGGCCGAAGACACCCGAGGCGCGCACGGCCACCTGGTCCTCGCCCTCGCCACCGGCCAGCACGCCCGCGAGCCGCGACAGCGCACGGTCGTCCACCGTCTCCGGCAGATCGACCAGACCGCCCCACCGCTCGGCCAGTTCCAGGGCCGCGACCCGGCCCAGGCCCCAGACCCGCGCCTGCCACGGGTCCACCGGACCGTCCGCCCGGCCGGTCGAGACCGCGCCGCGCGTGGCGACCCACAGCGGCGCGTCCACGGCCAGATCGCCCAGCGCCTGGGCCAGGGCGGCGGTGCGGAGCAGCCCGTCGGCGCCGTCCGCGTGGGACGGCAGCGCGAACACACCGGCCACCGGCGCGTCGGCGATCGCCGCACGCAGCAGCGCGGCCATGCCCGTACGGTCCTCGGCGGTCAGCTCGACCGTCCGCACCTCGGCGCCGCGTGCGGACAGCGTCCGTACGACACCCTCGGCCAGAGCGCCGTCGGACGCCTCCGCTGCGGCGTCGGCCGGGGCGACGACCAGCCAGCGGCCGGTCAGCGTTCCCTCGGCGCGGGCGGCCACCGGCTTCCAGGTCACCTGGTAGCGCCAGGCGTCCACGGTGGACCGCTCGCCCTGGCGGCGCCGCCACGAGGACAGCATCGGCAGGACGGCGCCCAGCGAGGAGAGCGCGTCGGCGTCGGCATCCGCGTCCTCGGACTGGAGCGTCCCGGCCAGGGCCTCCAAGTCCTCGCGCTCGACGGCCTCCCAGAACCGCGCGTCCACGGAATCCATGGCCGCGACGGTCTCGCGGACCTCCTCCGGGTTCTCGACCCAGAAGCGCTGCCGCTGGAAGGCGTAGGTCGGCAGTTCGACCGTACGGGCTCCCGTACCGGCGAAGAACGCCGCCCAGTCCAGGGTCAGCCCCCGCGTGTGCAGCGCGGCGAGCGCCGCCGTCAGCGCCACCGGCTCGGTACGCCCCTTGCGGAGCGCCGAGACGAAGGCGGCGGCATCGCCGGAGACGCACTCCTGGGCCATGGCGGTGAGCACACCGTCGGGGCCCAACTCGACGTACGTGGTGACGCCCTGGGCCTCCATCGTCCGGACGCCGTCGAGGAAGCGGACGGCCTCGCGGACGTGGCGCACCCAGAAGTCGGGCGTCGTGATCTCCTCGGCGGAGACGACGTCCCCGGTGAGGTTGGAGACGATCGGGATGCGCGGGGCCTCGTACGTAAGCCCCTCCGCGACCTCGCGGAACGCGTCCAACATGCCGTCCATGCGCGGGGAGTGGAACGCGTGGCTGACCGCGAGCCGCTTGGTCTTACGACCCTGCGCCTCGAAACCGTTAGCGATCTCCAGCGCCGCGTCCTCATCACCCGCGATGACCACGGAGGTCGGGCCGTTGAGGGCGGCGATCGAGACACGCTCGGTGAGCAGCGGCGTGACCTCGTCCTCGGACGCCTGGACGGCAATCATCGCGCCACCCGCCGGAAGCTCCTGCATCAACCGACCACGCGCCGCCACCAGCTTGGCGGCATCGGCGAGCGAGAGCACACCCGCCACATGCGCGGCGGCCAGCTCACCGATCGAGTGACCGGAGAGGAAGTCGGGCCGCAGCCCCCACGCCTCCGAGACCAGCCGGAACAGCGCCACCTCAACCGCGAACAACGCGGGCTGAGTGAACCCCGTCTGGTCGAGCGCCTCCGCGTCATCCCCGAACAACACCTCACGAAGCGGCCGTTCGAGATGCGCGTTCAGCTCATCGCAGACCGCGTCCAGCGCCTCCGCGAACACCGGATAGGCGTCGTACAGCTCACGCCCCATCCCCAGCCGCTGGCTGCCCTGCCCGGTGAACAGGAAGGCCACCTTGCCGCCCTCGGCCACCGTTCCCTGGATCAGTCCGGCCGCCGACTCGCCACGCGCGAGCGCCTCCAGGCCGGACAGCAGCCCGGCGCGGTCCTCGCCGATGACCACCGCGCGCCGCTCCAGCGCCGCCCGGCCCGTCGCCAGCGAGTGGCCGACGTCCGTGGTGTCCAGCTCGGGGTGGGTGGCGAGGTGGGCGAGGAGCCGTTCGGCCTGGCCGCGCAGGGCGGCCTCGGACTTGCCCGAGAGCGCCCACGGCACCGTCGGCAGCTCCGCCACCGGACGACCGGTCGCGGGGGTCTCCTCGACGGCCGGGAGCTGCTCGATGATCGTGTGGGCGTTCGTACCGCTCACACCGAACGACGAGATGGCCGCCCGGCGCGGCCGTTCGAGCTCCGGCCACGGCCGGGCCTCGGTCAGCAGCTCGAGGTCGCCCGCCGACCAGTCCACATGCGGGGTGGGCTCGTCCACGTGCAGGGTCTGCGGAAGCACCCCGTGGCGCATCGCCATGATCATCTTGATGATGCCCGCGACACCCGCGGCGGCCTGCGTGTGGCCGATGTTGGACTTCAGCGAGCCCAGCCACAGGGGCTGCCCCTCCGGCCGGTTGCGGCCGTAGGTGGCGAGCAGGGCCTGGGCCTCGATCGGGTCGCCCAGCGTCGTACCCGTGCCGTGCGCCTCCACCACATCGACATCGGCGGTGGTGAGCCGGGCGCTGGTGAGCGCGTCACGGATGACGCGCTGCTGGGACGGGCCGTTGGGCGCCGTCAGACCGTTGGAGGCGCCGTCCTGGTTGATGGCGGAGCCTCGTACGAGCGCCAGCACGCGGTGGCCGTTGCGCCGCGCGTCCGACAGCCGCTCCACGAGCAGCATGCCCGCGCCCTCGGCCCAGCCGGTGCCGTCCGCCGAGGCGGCGAAGGACTTGCAGCGGCCGTCGGTGGACAGCCCCTGCTGGCGGCTGAAGTCGATGAACGTGTCCGGGGTGGCCATGACGGTCACACCACCGGCCAGCGCCAGCGAGCACTCGCCGTTGCGCAGCGCCTGCGCGGCCAGGTGCAGCGCCACCAGCGACGACGAACACGCCGTGTCGATGGTGACCGCCGGGCCCTCCAGACCGAAGGTGTACGCCACCCGGCCCGAGGCGATGCTGCCCGCGCCGCCGGTGCCGAGGTAGCCCTCGAGCCCCTCGGGGACGGCGGTGAGCCGGGTCAGATAGTCGTGGTACATGACGCCCGCGAAGACGCCGGTCTTGCTGCCGCGTACGGCCGCCGGGTCGATCCCGGCCCGCTCGAACGCCTCCCACGAGGTCTCCAGCAGCAGCCGCTGCTGCGGGTCCATCGCCAGCGCCTCGCGCGGGTTGATCCCGAAGAAGTCCGGGTCGAACTCGGCGGCGTCGTGCAGGAAGCCGCCCTCGCGGGTGTAGCTGGTGCCCACCTGGTCGGGGTCGTCGCTGTAGAGCGCGTCGAGGTCCCAGCCACGGTCGGCGGGGAAGTCGGAGATGGCGTCGGTGGCGCCGATGACGAGCTGCCACAGCTCCTCGGGGCTCGTGACCCCGCCCGGGTAGCGGCAGCTCATACCGACGATGGCGATCGGATCGTCGTCGGTGGCGGCCGCCACTGGGACCGGGGTTTGCACCTCTGCCGATTCTTCGCCCACCAGCTCGGTCCGCAGATGGCGGGCCAGGACCTGCGGGTCCGGGTAGTCGAAGATGAGCGTCGCGGGCAGCCGCAGCCCGGTGACCGAGTTGAGCTGGTTGCGCAGCTCGACGGCGGTCAGGGAGTCGAAGCCCAGGTCCTTGAACGCTCGCCCGGAGCCGATGGTCTCCGCGCCCGCGTAGCCGAGCACGGTGGCCACCTGGGCCCGGACCAGGTCCAGCAGCAGCCGCTCCTGCTCGGGCTCGGACAGCCCGGCGAGCCGCCCGGCGAGGCCGGTCTCGCCGCCCGTCGCGACCGCGTCCACCGCGCGCCGCGCCGGGCCCCGCACCAGGCCGCGCAGCAGCGGCGAGATGGCGGGCTGGTTGCGCAGCGCCGCGAGGTCCAGGCGCATCGGCACCAGGGACGCCTCGTCGACGGTCAGCGCGGCATCGAAGAGCCGCAGCCCCTCGGCCACCGGCAGCGGGGGCACTCCGGCCCGCCGCATCCGGGTGATGTCGGCCTCGTCCAGGGTGTCGCCCATGCCGCCACCGGACCACAGGCCCCAGGCCAGGGAGGTGGCCGGCAGGTTCTGGGCCCGGCGGTGCTGGGCCAGGGCGTCCAGGTAGGCGTTGGCGGCGGCGTAGTTGGCCTGGCCCGGGCCGCCGAAGACGCCTGCGGCGGAGGAGAACAGGACGAAGGCGGTCAGGTCGAGGTCGCGGGTGAGCTCGTGGAGGTTCCAGGCCGCGTCCACCTTTGGGCGCATGACGTGCGCTATGCGCTCGGGGGTGAGCGAGGCGATGACGCCGTCGTCCAGTACGCCTGCGGTGTGCACGACCGCTGTCAGCGGGTGCTCGGCGGGGATGGTGGCGAGGGTCGCGGCGAGGGCGTCGCGGTCCGCCACGTCACAGGCCGACCAGCGCGCCTCGGCGCCCAACTCGGCTAGCTCGGTGGTGAGTTCGGCTGCCCCGGGGGCTTGGTCGCCGCGGCGGCTGATCAGCAGCAGGTGTCGTACGCCGTGCTCGGCTGCCAGGTGGCGGGCGAACAGGGCGCCCAGGGAGCCGGACGCGCCGGTCACCAGCACCGTGCCGTCCGGGTTCCACTCCGGGGCCGCGTTGTCGGCGGTGGTCGCGGTGCGGGCCAGGCGTGGTGTCTTGAGGGCGCCCTCCCGCACCGCGACCTCGGCCTCGCTGGTCGCGAGCGCGGTGGGCAGTGCGGCACGTGAGTTGTCGTGGCCGTCGATGTCGATGAGGACGAGCCTGTCCGGGTTCTCGGACTGCGCGGAGCGCACCAGACCGCGTATGGCTGCCCTTGCGAGGTCTGTCACCGGCTCGGTGGGCTCGGTGGCTACGGCGCCGGAGGTCAGCAGGACCAGGCGGGAGTCGGTGAAGCGGTCGTCTGCCAGCCAGGACTGGAGGAGGTGGAGGGCTTGGGTGGTGGCGTCGTGTGCGGCTCGGGTGGGGTCTTCCCCTATCCCGCCCCTTCCCGAAACTTGGGGCTCCGCCCCAAGGCCCCGGTCCTCAAACGCCGGACGGGCTTGAATTGCCGCACCCGGGCCTTCAGATACCGCGCCCGCGCTTTCAGATGCCGCGCCCGGGCTTTCAGATGCCGCGCCGTCCGAGTGTGCGCCCGGGCGGGCTTGGTGCGTCAGGTTCACCACGATCTGGGCCGGCAGGGCCGTTCCGGAATCCACGGCCTCAGCCAGCGCCGCCAAGTCCGGGTACGCCGTGGCGCCCAGACCGAACGTGTCCGTGCCCAGCACCGCCCAGCGGACGTCGGTCGAGTCCGCAGGTGCGGGTGTCGTCGGCCATTCCACGCGGTACAGCGACTCGTGGTAGGCCGTGCGCGCGCTCTCCAGCTGCTCGGCCGAGACCGGACGCAGCGCCAGGGAGTCCACGGCCGCGACCGGCGCGCCGGTGGCGTCCGCGATCTCCAGTCGGACGCCGTCGGCGCCCACGGCGGCCATCCGGACTCGCAGCGTGGCCGCGCCGCTCGCGTACAGCGACACGCCGGTCCAGGCGAACGGCAGCCGGCCCTCGGTCTCGGTGCCGCCGAGTCCGGCCAGGCCGAGCACGTGCAGCGCGGCGTCCAGCAGCGCCGGGTGCAGCCCGAACGCGGCGGCCTCCTCGGCCGTGCTCTCGTCCAGCGCCACCTCGGCGAACACCTCGCCATCGCGCCGCCACGCCTTACGAAGCCCCTGGAACGCGGGCCCGTACGCGAAACCGACGTCCCGCAGCTCGGCGTAGCGGTCGCCGACCTCGACCTCGGCGGCGTCCGCCGGAGGCCACAGGCTCAGCTCGAACGACGCCTCCGGCGCACCGCCGGACGCCAGCACACCGGACGCGTGCCGGGTCCACGGCTCCTCGGCGGACAGGTGCTCGGCCCGGGAGTGCAGCTCCAGCGGGCGGCGGCCGGTGTCATCGGCCGCGCCGACCCACAGCCGCAGCTGAACCCCGCCCTCCTCGGGCAGGACCAGCGGCGCCTCGAGGGTCAGCTCCTCCAGCACCTCGCAGCCGACCTGGTCACCGGCCCGGACCGCGAGCTCCACGAACGCGGTGCCGGGCAGCAGCACGGTGTCCATGATCGTGTGATCGGCCAGCCACGGATGGGTGGACAGCGCCAGCCGCCCGGTGAACAACATCCCGTCCGCGCCGGGCAGTTCGGCGCTGGCACCGAGCAGCGGGTGCTCGGCCCGGCCGAGTCCGACCGCGGCCACGTCGCCGAGGAGCAGCGACGAGACCTTCGGCCAGTAGCGCTGCCGCTGGAAGGCGTACGTGGGCAGCTCGGCCAGCTCGTCCGGCGCCAGCCGCGTGGCGCCGGTCCCGGCGTAGAGGGCCGCCCAGTCCACCGCCACGCCACGGACGTGCGCCTGTGCCACGGCCGTGGTCAACGCCTCGGCCTCGGGACGGTCCTTGCGCAGCGTGGCGGTGAATCCAGCGGCCTCGGCGTCGGTCACGCACTCCTGCGCCATCGCGGTCAGGACCCCGTCCGGGCCCAGCTCGATGAACGTGGTGACGTTGCGCGCTTCGAGGGTACGGATGCCATCCAGGAAGCGGACGGCCTCGCGGACGTGGCGCACCCAGAAGTCGGCCGTCGTGATCTCCTCAGCGGAAACCACGTCCCCGGTGAGGTTGGAGACGATCGGGATCCGTGGGGCCTCGTACGACAGGCCCTCCGCGATCTCGCGGAAGGCGTCCAGCATCCCGTCCATGCGGGGCGAGTGGAACGCGTGGCTCACAGTGAGGCGCTTGGTCTTACGGCCCTGCGCCTCGAACGACGCGGCGATCGCGACAGTCGCGTCCTCATCACCCGCGATGACCACCGACGACGGGCCGTTCAGGGCGGCGATGGACACGCCCTCGGTCAGCAGCGGCGCCACCTCGTCCTCCGACGCCTGCACCGCGATCATCGCGCCACCCGCCGGAAGCTCCTGCATCAACCGACCACGCGCCGCAACCAACCTCGCCGCATCCGCAAGCGACAACACACCCGCCACATGCGCGGCAGCCAACTCACCAATCGAATGACCCGACAGGAAGTCCGCCCGCAGCCCCCACGCCTCCGAAACCAACCGGAACAACGCCACCTCAACCGCGAACAACGCGGGCTGAGTGAACCCCGTCCGATCCAGCGCCTCCGCGTCATCCCCGAACAGAACCGTCTTCAACGGCCGTTCGAGATGCTGGTCCAGCTCGTCGCAGACCGCGTCCAGCGCCTCCGCGAAGGCCGGGTACGCGTAGTACAGCTCACGCCCCATGCCGAGCCGCTGGCTGCCCTGTCCCGTGAACAGGAACGCCACCCGGCCACCAGCCACCGAGCCCCGCACGAGCCCGGCCGCCGTACGGCCCTCGGCGAGCGCCGCCAGAGCGGACAGCAGCCCGTCCCGGTCCTCGGCGACCAGCGCCGCGCGCTCCTCGAAGGCCGAGCGGCCCACGGCGAGCGTGTAGCCCAGGTCGGCCGTGCGGAGGTCGGTCCGCGCGGTCAGGTGGCCGTGCAGTTGCTCGGCCTGGGCGCGCAGTCCGTCTTCCGTACGGGCCGAGAGCAGCACCGGCAGGGCCGCCTGGCCGTCCTGGCCGTCCTCAGCGTCCGCGACAGCCTCAACAACATCGGCCGCCGGGGCCTCTTCCAGCACGGCGTGGGCGTTGGTGCCGCTGAAGCCGAACGACGAGACGCCCGCACGACGCGGATGGCCCGTCTCCGGCCACTCCCGGGCCTCCGTCAGCAGGCTGATGTCGCCCGCCGACCAGTCCACATGCGGGGTGGGCTCGTCCACGTGCAGGGTGCGTGGCAGCACCCCGTGCCGCATGGCGAGGACCATCTTCATCACACCGGCGACACCGGCCGCGGCCTGCGTATGCCCGATGTTGGACTTGATGGAGCCGAGCAGCAGCGGCTGCCCCTCCGCCCGGTCCTGGCCGTACGTGGCGAGCAGCGCCTGCGCCTCGATCGGGTCGCCCAGCTTGGTACCCGTGCCATGGGCCTCGACCGCGTCCACCTCGGACGCCGACAACCCCGCACCGGCCAGCGCCTGACGGATCACCCGCTGCTGCGACGGACCATTCGGCGCCGTCAGACCATTCGACGCACCATCCTGGTTGACCGCCGTGCCGCGTACGAGCGCGAGCACCGGGTGGCCGTTGCGCCGCGCGTCCGACAGCCGCTCCACGAGCAGCATGCCGACGCCCTCGCCCCAGCCGGTGCCGTCCGCGTCGGCCGCGAACGCCTTGATCCGGCCGTCCTCCGCGAGTCCGCGCTGACGGCTGAAGTCCACGAACACACCGGGCGTGGACATCACGGTCACACCGCCCGCGAGCGCGAGCGAGCACTCGCCGCCGCGCAGCGCCTGGATCGCCGAGTGCAGGGCGACCAGCGAGGAGGAGCAGGCGGTGTCGATGGTGACCGCGGGACCTTCGAGACCGAAGGTGTAGGCGAGCCGGCCCGAGATCACGCTGGCCGCGTTGCCCGTGCCCATGTGGCCTTCGAGGCCCTGCGAGTCGCCGAGCAGCAGGGACAGGTAGTCCTGGCCGTTGGTGCCGACGAAGACACCGGCGGTGGAGCCGCGCAGCGTCGCCGGGTCGATCCCGGCCCGCTCGAACGCCTCCCACGAGGTCTCCAGCAGCAGCCGCTGCTGCGGATCCATGGCGAGGGCCTCGCGCGGCGAGATGCCGAAGAACGCCGGGTCGAAGTCGGCCGCGTCCCGCAGGAAGCCGCCCTCGCGGACGTACGAGGTGCCCTCGACGTCCGGGTCCGGGTTGTAGAGCGTGTGGAGGTCCCAGCCGCGGTCGGCGGGCATGTCCGAGATGACGTCCGTACCGGACACCAGCAGCCGCCACAGCTCCTCGGGGGTGCGCACACCACCCGGGAAGCGGCAGCTCATCGCGACGATCGCGATCGGATCGTCGTCGGCCACCACGCCCGCCACCGGCGACGCGCCGCCCGTGGCCGCCACCTGCCCGCCGAGCAGTTCGGCGAAGAGGTGGTCGGCGAGGGCGAGCGGCGTCGGGTAGTCGTAGATGAGGGTGGCGGGGAGCCGCAGGTCGGTGGCGGCATTGAGGCCGTTGCGCAGTTCGACGGCGGTGAGGGAGTCGAAACCGATCTCGCGGAAGGCCCGTTCGGCGCTGATGTCGGACACATCGGCGTGGCCGAGGACCTCCGCGACATGGGCCCGTACGAGATCCAGCAGCGCCCGGTGGCGCTCCGCCTCGGGCAGGCCGAGGAGTCGCCGCGCGAGCGCGGAGGCCGTCTCGGCGGGCGCGGCGTCGCCGGTCGCGGTGGCGGCGGCGGTCGCGGCGGCGGCCTGGCGCACCTCGGGCAGGTCGGCCAGCAGGGGGCTCGGGCGGCCCGCGGTGAAGCCCGGCGCGAACCGGTCCCAGTCGACGTCCGCCACCGTCACGGCCGCGTCGCCGAGGTCGAGGGCGCGCTGGAGGGCATCGAGCGCGAGATCGGCGTCCATCGGCGGCATCCCGGCGCGGCGCATGCGCTGCTCCAGTGCCTCGTCGGCGGCCATGCCGCCCGCGGCCCACGGGCCCCAGGCGATCGAGGTGGCGGGCAGGCCCTCGGCGCGCCGCCGCTCGGCGAGCGCGTCCAGGAAGGCGTTCGCGGCGGCGTAGTTGGCCTGGCCCGCGGCGCCCACGGTGCCACTGGTCGAGGAGAACAGCACGAAGGCGGAGAGGTCGAGATCGCGCGTCAGCTCGTCCAGCGCGAGCGCGGCATCGGCCTTCGCGCGCAGGACGGTGGCGAAGCGCTCGGGGGTCAGCGACTCCAGAACGCCGTCGTCCAGCACCCCGGCCGCGTGCACCACGGCCGTCAGCGGGAGCTCGGCGGGGAGGTCGGCCAGCAGTCCGGCCAGGGCCTCCCGGTCGGCCACATCGCACGCGGCGACGGTGATCCGGGCGCCGGACGCGGCGAGTTCATCGCGCAGCTCGGCCGCGCCCGGGGCGTCGAGGCCACGGCGGCTGGTGAGCACCACGTGCTCGGCGCCCTTGTCGATCAGCCACCGGGCCACCTGGCCGCCCAGCGCGCCCGTACCGCCCGTCACCAGCACCGTGCCGTGGGCGCTCCAGCCCTCGGCCTCCGCCACCTGCCGCGCGGTCGCCCGCGCCAGCCGGCGGCCGAACACCCCGGAGGCGCGGACGGCGATCTGGTCCTCGTCCCCGGCCCCGGCAAGCACCACCGCGAGCCGCGACAGCACCCGGTCGGTCATCGTCCCGGGCAGGTCGATCAGACCGCCCCAGCGGTCGGGCAACTCCAGTGCCGCCACCCGGCCCAGGCCCCAGACCTGGGCGCGGGCCGGGTCCACCGGCTCGCCCTGACGCCCGGTCGAGACCGCGCCCCGGGTGGCGCACCACAGCGGCGCGTCGATCGCGGCGTCGCCCATGGCCTGCACGAGGGCGGCCGTGGGCAGCAGGGCGTCGGCGTCCCCGGTGGCCAGCAGCGAGAGCACACCGGCGACGGCGCCGCCGTCGCCCGCCGTGCTCAGCCGCTCGGCGATCCCCGCGCGGTCTTCCTCGGCCAGGTCGAGCCGCCGTACTTCGGCGCCCCGCTCGGTCAGCGTACGGACCACACCGTCCGCCCACGCGTCGGCGGTGGCGTCCTCGGCGGGGGCGACGACGAGCCACAGCCCGGACAGCCGGGCCGCGGAGCCCAGCGACAGCGGCTTCCACGCCACCTGGTACCGCCAGCCGTCGACACCCGCAGCGGCCAGGCTCGCCACCGGCTCCTCGGGCCAGTAGCGGCGGTGCTGGAAGGCGTACGTCGGCAGGTCCACGCGGTGCGCGCCGGTCCCGGCGAAGTACGCCGCCCAGTCCGGCGCCACGCCGCGCACATACGCGCGGGCGACGGCCGTGGTCAGCGCCTCGGCCTCGGGGCGGTCCTTGCGCAGCGCGGAGACGAATCCGGCGGCGTCGGCGTCAGTCACGCACTCCTGGGCCATGGCGGTGAGGACACCGTCCGGGCCGAGTTCGAGGTAGGTGGTGACGCCCTGGGCCTCAAGGGTGCGAATCCCGTCGAGGAAGCGGACGGCCTCGCGGACGTGGCGCACCCAGAAGTCGGGGGTCGCGATCTCCTCGGCGGAGACGACGTTCCCGGTGAGGTTGGAGACGATCGGGATGCGGGGGGCCTCGTAGGTCAGCCCCTCGGCGACCTCGCGGAACGCGTCCAACATGCCGTCCATACGCGGCGAGTGGAACGCGTGGCTCACGGTGAGCCGCTTGGTCTTACGGCCCTGCGCCTCGAAACCAGAAGCGATCGCGACAGCCGCGTCCTCATCGCCCGCGATGACCACCGACGTCGGCCCGTTGAGCGCGGCAATGCTGACCCGCTCGGTCAGCAGCGGCAGCACCTCGTCCTCCGACGCCTGGACGGCGATCATCGCGCCACCGGCGGGAAGCTCCTGCATCAGTCGCCCACGAGCGGCCACGAGCTTCGCCGCGTCCGCCAGCGAGAGCACACCCGCCACATGCGCGGCGGCCAGCTCACCGATCGAGTGACCCGACAGATAGTCCGGCGTCAGACCCCACGCCTCGACGAGACGGAACAGCGCCACCTCGACCGCGAACAGCGCGGGCTGAGTGAACCCGGTCTGGTCGAGCGCCTCGGCATCATCCCCGAACAGAACGTCCTTCAAAGGCCGCGCGAGATGCGGATCCAGCTCCGCACACACCGCGTCCAGCGCCTCCGCGAACCGCGGATAGGCGTCGTACAGCTCGCGGCCCATCCCGAGTCGCTGGCTGCCCTGCCCCGTGAACAGGAACGCCGTCTCGCCCTCGACGGCCGTGCCCTCGACCAGCCCCGGCGCCGTCTCCCCCCGCGCCAGCGCGTCAAGCCCGGCCAGCAGGTCGTCCCTGCCGTCCGCGACCAGCACCGCGCGTGCGTCGAGCGCGGCACGGCCGGTGGCCAGGGTGTGGGCCACATCGGCCGGTTCGAGGTCGGGCTGGGCGGTCAGATGGGCGTAGAGCCGCTCGGCCTGGGCGCGCAGGGCGTCGGTGCCCTTGGCGGAGAGCGGGTACGGCAGCACCACACCGGAGCCGTCTTGCTCGGCGTCGTCCGCCACCGGCTCGGCGGCGATGGCCGGGGCCTGCTCGATGATGGTGTGCGCGTTGGTGCCGCTGATGCCGAACGACGACACCGCGGCCCGGCGCGCGCGGCCGGTCTCCGGCCACTCCATCCGCTCCGTCAGCAGCGCGATGTCACCGGCCGTCCAGTCGACATGCGGCGACGGCTCGTCCACGTGCAGCGTCTGCGGCAGCACACCGTGCCGCATCGCCATCACCATCTTGATGATGCCCGCGACACCGGCCGCCGCCTGGGCGTGGCCGATGTTGGACTTGATGGAGCCCAGCCACAGCGGCTGCCCCTCAGCCCTCTCCTGGCCGTACGTGGCCAGCAGCGCCTGCGCCTCGATCGGGTCGCCCAGCGTCGTACCCGTGCCATGCGCCTCGACCACGTCCACATCGCCGCTGGTCAGCCCGGCGCTGGTCAGCGCCTTGCGGATGACGCGCTGCTGGGACGGGCCGTTCGGCGCGGTGAGGCCATTGCTCGCACCGTCCTGGTTGACGGCCGAGCCGCGCACCACGGCCAGCACCTGGTGGCCGTTGCGCCGCGCGTCCGACAGCCGCTCCACGAGCAGCATGCCGACGCCCTCGCCCCAGCCGGTGCCGTCCGCACCCGACGCGAACGCCTTGCAGCGGCCGTCGGCGGCGAGGCCGCCCTGGCGGCTGAACTCGGTGAAGTGGCCGGGCGTCGTCATCACCGTGACACCGCCCGCGAGCGCCATCGTGCACTCGCCCTGGCGCAGCGCCTGGATGGCCCAGTGCAGCGCCACGAGCGACGACGAACAGGCCGTGTCGACCGTGACCGCCGGGCCCTCCAGACCGAGGGCGTAGGCGATACGGCCGGACATGACGCTGCCCGCGTTGCCCGTCATCACATGGCCCGCGACCTCCGAACCGGCCTGCTCCAGGCCCGCGTCGTAGCCGCTGTAGGCCGCGCCCACGAACACGCCGACCGAGCGGCCGCGCAGCGAGTCCGGGTCGATATTGGCGCGCTCGAAGACCTCCCAGGACGTCTCCAGCAGCAGCCGCTGCTGCGGGTCCATGGCCAGCGCCTCGCGCGGCGAGATGCCGAAGAACGCGGCGTCGAAGAGGTCCGCGTCGTGCAGGAAGCCACCGGCGCGGGCGTAGTCGGACGGGCCCGCGTCGGCCTCGTCCCCGTCCCCGTCCGCCGCCCACTGGCTCTCCCAGTTGCGGTTCACGGGGAATCCGGTGATGGCGTCCGAGCCCGTGGCCACGAGCTGCCACAGGTCCTCGGGCGAGCGGACGTCGCCGGGGTAGCGGCAGCCCATCGCCACGATGGCGATCGGGTCGTCGGCGAGGGAGGCGGCGGTGGCGGCGAGTGCCGGATCCGCCAGTTCGGCGTCGGCCCCGCTCTCGTTCTCGCTCTCGTCCGGGCCGAGGAGTTCGGCGCGCAGATGGTCGGCGAGGACGGTGGGGTTGGGGTGGTCGAAGACGATCGTGGTGGGCAGCTTGAGCCCGGTGGCGGCGGAGAGCCGGTTGCGCAGTTCGACGGCGGTGAGCGAGTCGAAGCCCAGCTCCTTGAAGGCCCGGCGCGCCTCGATGGCGTCGGCGGAGGCGTGGCCGAGGGCCGTGGCCACATGGCCGCGTACGAGGTCGAGCAGCGTCCGGCGGCGCTCGTTCGGGGAGAGCGCGCGCAGCCGGTCCGCGAGGGACGAACCGGCGGCGAGCGCGCCCGCGGCGGTGCGCCGGCCGGTGCTCCGGATCAGCCCGCGCAGCAGCGCCGGGACCGGGCCGGAGCCGGCGGCGGAGCGCAGCGCGGCGAGGTCGAGGCGGGCCGGGATCAGCAGGGTGCGGCCGGTGCGGTGGGCGGCGTCGAAGAGCGCCATGCCCTCGTCGTCGCTGAGGGCGCCCATGCCGCTGCGGGCCAGCCGCAGCAGATCGGTCTCGGTCAGCCCGCCGGTGATCCCGCCGGACTGGGCCCACAGGCCCCACACCAGCGAGGTGGCGGGCAGGCCCGCCGCGTGGCGGTGTGCGGCGAGGGCGTCCAGGAAGACGTTGGCCGCGGCGTAGTTGGCCTGGCCCGCGCCGCCCAGCGTGCCCGCGATGGCGGAGAACAGCACGAACGCGGACAGGTCGAGGCCGCGGGTCAGCTCGTGCAAATTCCACGCCGCGTCCACCTTCGGACGCAGCACCCGCTCCAGTTGCTCGGGAGTCAGGGCGGCGGCCGTGCCGTCGTCCAGCACACCGGCGGTGTGCACGACGGCCGTCAGCGGATGCTCGGCCGGGACGGCGGCCAGGGTCGCGGCGAGCGCGTCACGGTCCGCGGCGTCACAGGCGGCGAGGGTGACCTCGGCGCCCCGCGCACGGAGTTCGGCGACCAGCTCAGCGGCGCCCTCGGCATCCGCGCCACGACGGCTGGTCAGCAGCAGATGGCGCACGCCGTACTCGGCCACGAGGTGCCGGGCGAGCAACCGGCCGAGGGCGCCGGTGCCACCGGTGATGAGCACGGTGCCATCGGCGTCGAATGCCGGGGCGGCGGCCGGGGAGTTGTTGTCCGAGCCCGAGGCGGAGCCCGAGTCCGGCGTCGGGGTCGAGCCCGGGGACGGGGTTGAGGTCGAGGTCGAGCCCAGGGCCGGGGCCGAGCCCGAGCCCGAGCCCGGGGCCGGGGCCGAGCTCCACTCCGAGGCCGGAGCCGGGGCCGTGGCGCGGGCCAGGCGGGGGGCCAAGGCGCGGCCCGCGCGCAGGGCGACCTCGGGCTCGCCGGTGGCCAGGGCGTCGGAGAGCGCGTCGGTGGAGGTCTCGTCTACGTCCACGAGGACGAAACGGCCGGGGTTCTCCGTCTCGGCCGAGCGCACCAGACCCCACAGGGGCGCGTGTGCCAGGTCGGTGACGCCCTCCTCGGCGTCGGTGGCCATCGCGCCCCGAGTGATGAGCGCCAGGCGCGCGTCGGCGAACCGCTCATCGGCCAGCCAGCCCTGCACCAGGGCCAGCGCACGCCGCGCCTCCCGGTGCGCGGCCTCGGCCACGTTCTCGTTCGCGTCGCCGTCGTCGCCGGATATGGGCGCGAAGGACGCGAGGACCAGCTCCGGGGCGGCGGTGGCGCCCGCCTCGACGGACGCGCCCAGCGCGGCCAGATCGGGGGCGGAGTCGGCGGCCACTCCGGCCGCGACCAGCCCGAACGGGTCCTCGCCCAGGACAATACGGCGGGTGGCGGCGTCCGGACCGGCGGAGGCGGGCTGCGGGGCCACCCAGTCCAGCTGGAACAGGCTCTGCCGCGCCACGTCCGCGTCACCGGTGAGGTCGTCGGGCAACGGACGGCAGCGCAGGCCGTCCACGGCGGCCACCGGCTCGCCCGTGGCATCGGCCAGCGCCAGGGACACCGTGTCGGCTCCGGCGGGTGCGATCCGTACGCGCAATGCGGACGCGCCCTCCGCGTACAAGGAGACGCCCTGCCAGCCATCCGTCAGCTGGGCACCTTCGCGGCCGTGCAGGACGTGCAGGGCGGCGTCCAGCAGCGCCGGGTGGACGGCGAACTCCTCGGCGCCGGGCTTGGTGTCATCGTCCAGCCGGACCTCGGCGAAGAGTTCGTCCCCGCGCCGCCAGGCGGCCGTGAGCCCCTGGAACGCCGGGCCGTACCGCAGCCCGCCCTCGGCCAGCCGGGCGTAGAGCGCCTCGGGCTCGATGGCCTCGGCGGCGCTCGGCGGCCACTCGGCCAGGTCGAACGACGGGCTGGGGGCGCCGGAGGCGAGCACACCGCTCGCGTTGCGCACCCACGCCGTGTCGGCGGCGGCGTCCTCCGCGCGGGAGGAGACGGTGAACGAGCGGTGCCCGGCGTCGTCCGGCGCGCCGACCGTGACCTGGAGCCGGACGCCACCGCGTGCGGGCAGCACCAGCGGGGTATGCGGGGTCAGCTCGTCGAGGAGGTCACAGCCGAGCTGGTCACCGGCCCGGATGGCAAGTTCCACAAACGCCGGGCCCGGCACCACCACCGCGTCCCGGACCGTGTGCTCGGCCAGCCACGGATGGGTGTCGAGGCCCAGCCGTCCCGTGAACACCAGCCCATCGGACTCCGCCAGCGGCACCGCCGCGCCCAGCAACGGGTGCCCCGCCAACTCCAGCCCCACGGAGGCCACATCGCCCACCGAGGCGGCGCCCGGCTCCAGCCAGAACCGCTCGCGCTGGAATGCGTACGTCGGCAGGTCAACACGCTGGGCGCCGGTACCGGCGAAGTACGCGGCCCAGTCCAGCGCCACACCACGGACATGGGCCCCGGCGACGGCCGTGGTCAACGCCTCGGCCTCGGGACGGTCCTTGCGCAGCGCCGAGATGAACGCGGTGTCGGACGCGGAGTCGGTCACGCAGTCCTGGGCCATGGCGGTCAGGACGCCGTCCGGGCCCAGTTCGATGAACGTGGAGACGTTCTGCGCCTCCAGGGTCCGCACCCCGTCGAGGAAGCGGACGGCCTCGCGGACGTGGCGCACCCAGAAGTCCGGGCTGGTGATCTCCTCGGCGGACACCACGCCACCGGTGAGGTTGGAGACGACCGGGATGCGCGGGGCCTCGTACGTAAGCCCCTGCGCCACCTCGCGGAACGCCTCCAGCATCCCGTCCATACGCGGCGAGTGGAACGCATGGCTGACGGTGAGCCGCTTGGTCTTACGACCCTGCGCCTCAAAACCAGAAGCGATCGCGACAGCCGCGTCCTCATCACCCGCGATGACCACCGACGACGGGCCGTTGAGCGCGGCAATCGACACGCGCTCAGTCAGCAGCGGCGCCACCTCGTCCTCGGACGCCTGGACGGCGATCATCGCGCCGCCGGCGGGCAGCTCCTGCATCAACCGCCCACGCGCCGCCACCAACTTCGCCGCATCCGCCAGCGACAACACACCCGCCACATGCGCGGCAGCCAACTCACCAATCGAATGACCCGACAGGAAGTCCGCCCGCAGCCCCCACGCCTCCGACACCAACCGGAACAACGCCACCTCAACCGCGAACAACGCAGGCTGAGTGAACCCCGTCCGATCCAACACCTCCGCGTCATCCCCGAACAGAACATCCTTCAGCGGCCGCTCAAGATGCGGATCCAGCTCCGCACACACCGCGTCCAGCGCCTCCGCGAAGACGGGAAACGCCTGGTAGAGCTCACGCCCCATCCCCAGCCGCTGACTCCCCTGCCCGGTGAACAGGAACGCCACCTTGCCACCGGCCACCGAGCCCTCGACCAGCCCGGGCGCGGATTCCTCCCGCACCAGCGCACCCAGCCCAGCCAGCAGCCCGTCCCGGTCCTCGGCAACGACCACCGCACGGCGCTCAAAGGCCGACCGCCCGGTCGCCAGCGAGAACCCCACATCCACCGGACGCAGCTCGCCCCGCGCCTCCACATGCGCCACCAGCCGCTCCGCCTGAGCGCGCAGCGCACCCGCACCCCGCCCCGAGAGCACCCACGGCAACACACCCGGAGCCACAGCACTCGCAGGAGCCTCAGCGACCTCCGCGGCCTCCGGCGCCTGCTCGATGATCGTGTGCACATTCGTGCCGCTCACACCGAACGACGACACACCCGCCCGGCGCGGCCGGCCGGTCTCGGGCCACGGCCGCGCCTCGGTCAGCAGGGACACCTCGCCCGCCGACCAGTCGACGTGCGGGGTGGGCTCGTCCACGTGCAGCGTCCGCGGCAGCACACCGTGCCGCATCGCCATGACCATCTTGATGACGCCACCGATACCGGCGACGTTCTGGGTGTGGCCGATGTTCGACTTCAGCGAGCCGAGCCACAGCGGCCGTCCCTCCGGCCGCTCCTGGCCGTACGTGGCCAGCAGCGCCTGGGCCTCGATCGGGTCGCCGAGCGTCGTACCCGTGCCGTGCGCCTCCACCGCGTCCACGTCGGCGGGGGCGAGCCGGGCGTTCTCCAGGGCCTGCCGGATGACACGCCGCTGGGACGGGCCGTTCGGCGCCGTCAGACCGTTGGACGCACCGTCCTGGTTCACGGCGCTGCCACGCACCACCGCGAGCACCGGGTGGCCATTGCGCCGCGCGTCCGACAGCCGCTCGACCAGCAGCACGGCGACGCCCTCGGACCAGCCGGTGCCATCCGCCGAGGCCGCGAAGGGCTTGCAGCGGCCGTCGGCGGAGAGTCCGCGCTGGCGGCTGAACTCCACGAACACATCCGGGGAGGACAGCACGGTCGCGCCCGCCGCCACCGCGAGCGAACACTCGCTCTGCCGCAGCGCCTGGACCGCCAGGTGCAGCGCGACCGAGGACGAGGAGCAGGCGGTGTCGATGGTGGCGGCCGGGCCCTCGAGACCGAAGGCGTAGGAGAGCCGCCCGGACGCGACGCTGGAGGCGGTGCCGGTGAGCAGATGGCCCTCGACACCCTCCGGCAGGTCGTACTCCCCCGCCCCGTACGCCTGCGTGGACGCGCCGACGAACACACCGGTGCGCGAACCCCGCACCGTCGCCGGGTCGATGCCCGCGCGCTCGAACGCCTCCCACGACGTCTCCAGCAGCAGCCGCTGCTGCGGGTCCATCGCCAGCGCCTCACGCGGCGAGATGCCGAAGAAGCCCGGGTCGAACCGGCTGGCGTCGTACAGGAACCCGCCCCCGCGGGCGTAGAACGTGCCCTCGCGCTCCGGGTCCGGGTCGTACAGCGACTCGATGTCCCAGCCGCGGTCGTCGGGGAAGCCGGAGATGGCGTCCTGGCCGTCCGCCACGAGCCGCCACAGCTCCTCGGGGCTGCCGACGCCGCCGGGGAACCGGCAGCTCATGCCGACGATCGCGATCGGTTCCCGGGAGGCGTCGGTGAGCTGCTGGTTCTGTTTCCGCAGCCGCTCGGTTTCCTTCAGCGAGGCCCGCAGCGCGTCAACGAGCTTTTCGTTGGGGGTTGTCATCGTGTACTCCGTGCTTGGGCCCGCGTCAGGAATCGTTGCCGTCGAGGCTGTCGAGGTCGAGCGCCATGTCGATGAGGTGCTGGACGTCCATCTCGTCGATGGACTCCGCCTCGTCCTCGGCGCCGCTGGGGTCGGAAGTGGCGGCTTGTGGATCGGCCAGCCGGAGCAGCGTGTCCAGCAGCCCGGCCTCCCGGATCCGGCTCATCGGGATGGCGGCCAGGGTGCGGCGCAGCTCGGCGTCCTGCGGATCGAGGTCCACATCGGGCAGGGCGTGGCCGAGGCCGTGGCCGGTGCCGTGGCCCGGTCCGTCCGGGACCAGCTCGGTCAGCAGATGCTCGGCGAGCGCGGCCGGGGTCGGGTAGTCGTATACCAGGCTGGCGGGCAGCTTGAGGCCGGTGGCCGCGCCGAGCCGGGTGCGCAGTTCGACCGCGGTGAGCGAGTCGAAGCCCAGCTCGTTGAAGGCGCGCCCGGCCTCGACCTCGTCGGCGGAGGCGTGGCCGAGGGCACTGGCCACATGGGTGCGGACCAGGTCCAGCACCGCGTCCTCGCGCTCGGCCGCGGACAGCCCGGCGAGCCGCTCGCGCAGACCCGACGCGCCGTCGGCCGCCGCCTTGTCCGCTAGCTCGCCGTCGCCGTCGCCGCCGCCGCGCAGGGCCTTGGCCACCTGCGGCAGATCGTCGATCAGCGGGCGGGGGCGGGCGGCGGTGAAGGCCGGGGCGAACCGCTCCCAGTCGACATCGGCCACCGTCACGGCGGTCTCCCCGCGGGAGAGCACCCGCTGGAAGGCGACCATGTTCACCTCCGGTGCCATCGGCGGCAGCCCACGGCGGCGCAGCTGCTCCTCGGCGTCGCCCTCGGCGGCCATGCCGCCCTCCGCCCACGGGCCCCAGGCCACCGAGGTGGCGGGCAGGCCACGGGCCCGGCGCTGTTCGGCCAGCGCGTCGAGGAACGCGTTTCCGGCCGCGTACGCGCCCTGGCCGCCGCTGCCCCACACCCCGGCGATCGAGGAGAAGAGCACGAAGGCGTCCAACTCGGTGTCGCCGCCGAAGAGCGCGTCGAGGTGGACCGCACCGGTCGTCTTGGCCGCCACGATCCGGGCGAACTCGGGCAGTTCGGTGCCGGTGCCGGGCTCCTGGGAGATCCCGGCCGAGTGCACCACGGCCCGGACCGGCGTGCCGTTGGCGGCCAGCTTCTCCACCAGCGCGGCGAGCGCGTGGCGGTCGGCCACATCGCACGCCTCGACGGTCACGGCGGTGTCGGTGCCGGAGAGTTCGGCCACGATCTCGGCCGCGCCCGGCGCGTCGGGGCCACGGCGGCTGAGCAGCACCAGCCGCTCCGCGCCGTGGTCGGCCAGCCAGCGGGCCACATGCCGGCCCAGGGCGCCCGTGCCACCGGTCACCAGCACGGTGCCGCGCGGCGTCCAGGGCTCGGCGGCGGCGGTGGCCGCGGTGCGCGGGGCCGGGACGAGGCGGCGTACGAAGACCCCGGTGGCGCGGATCGCCATCTGGTCCTCGTCGTCGGACCCGGCGAGCACGGCCGCGAGCCGGTCCAGCGCCCGCTCGTCCACGGTCTCCGGAAGGTCCACCAGACCACCCCAGCGCTCGGGCTGCTCCAGGGCGACCACGCGGCCGTAGCCCCAGACCTGGGCCTGGGTGGCGCTGTCCAGCCGGTCGGCGCCGCCGGTCGAGACCGCGCCCCGGGTGGCGCACCACAGCCGCGCCGGGGCGTCGTCGCCGCGCCGCGCCAGCGCCTCGGCCAGCGCACCGGTCAGCGCGAGGCCGACCGGCACCGCCGGATGCTCCGGATGCGGCCGCTCGTCCAGCGCCAGCAGGGACAGCACCCCGGCCACCGGGCCATCGGCCGACGCCGCGGCGAGGCGGTCGGCCACGGCGGCGGGGTCGGTGTCGGCGGCGTCCAGTTCGAGCGTGACCACCCGCACGCCGCGCCGGGTCAGGTCGTCGGCCACAGCGGTGATCCGCGGGTCGTCGGCGTGGCTCGCCGGGACGACGGTCAGCCAGGTGCCGGACGGGGCCGGGGCGCCCGAAGGGCCGCCCTGGGGACGCTCCTTCCCCACTACGGGCTTCCACACCACGTTGTACAGGTGGCCGTCCGCGGCGGACCGCTCGCGCTGGGCGCGGCGCCACGACGACAGGGCGGGCAGCACCGCGCTGAGCGGCTGGTCGCCCTCGACCCGCAGCTCACCGGCGAGCGACTCCCAGTCCTCGCGCTCCACGGCCTCCCAGAACCGCGCGTCCATCGCGTCCACGGCGCCCTCGGCCGGGGTCCCGGCCGCCGGGGCGAGGTCCGGCCAGTAGCGGCGGCGCTGGAACGCGTACGTCGGCAGGTCGACACGGTGTGCGCCGGTCCCGGCGAAGTACCCGGCCCAGTCCACCTCGGCGCCCCGGACATACGCCTGGGCGAGCGCGGTGGTGACGGTCTCGGCCTCGGGGCGGTCCTTGCGCAGCGCGGCGGCGAAGGCGGTGCCCTCGCCGGTCACGCAGTCCTGGGCCATGGCGGTCAGGACGCCATCGGGGCCGAGTTCGACGTAGGTGGTGACGCCCTGGGCTTCCAACGTCCGTACGCCATCGAGGAAGCGGACCGCCTCGCGGACGTGGCGCACCCAGAAGTCGGGGCTGGTGATCTCCTCGGCGGAGACCAGCTCGCCCGTCAGGTTGGACACGATGGGGATGCGCGGGGCTTCGTACGTAAGCCCCTGCGCGACCTCGCGGAACGCGTCCAGCATGCCGTCCATACGCGGCGAGTGGAACGCATGGCTCACGGTGAGGCGCTTGGTCTTACGGCCCTGTGCCTCGAACGCGGCTGCGATCTCCCCGGCCGCGTCCTCATCGCCCGCTATGACGACGGACGTCGGCCCGTTCAGCGCGGCGATCGAGACACGCTCGCTGAGCAGCGGCGTCACCTCGTCCTCGGACGCCTGGACGGCGATCATCGCGCCACCGGTGGGCAGCTCCTGCATCAGCCGGCCACGCGCGGCCACCAGCGTGCACGCGTCGGCCAGCGAGAACACACCGGCCACATGCGCGGCGGCCAGCTCGCCGATCGAGTGCCCGGACAGGAAGTCCGCCTTCAGACCCCATGCCTCGACGAGCCGGAACAGCGCCACCTCGACCGCGAACAGCGCGGGCTGAGTGAACCCGGTCTGGTCCAGCGCCTCGGCGTCCTCCCCGAACAGCACCTCACGAAGGGGCCGTTCGAGATGCGTGTCCAGCTCCGCACACACCGCGTCCAGCGCCTCCGCGAACACCGGATAGGCGTCGTACAGCTCACGCCCCATCCCCAGCCGCTGGCTCCCCTGCCCCGTGAACAGGAACGCCAGCTTGCCACCGGTCACCGAGCCCTCGACGAGCCCCGCCGCACCGCGCCCCTCGGCCAGTGCCGCGAGCTGGTCGCCGAGGAGGTCGCCGTCCGGGCCGAGCAGCACGGCCCGGTGTTCCAGGGCGGCACGCGAGGTGGCCAGGGAGTACGCGAGGTCGAGCGGGCGCGGCGTGTCGGCTCCGGCGGCGGCCACGGAGGGGCGCAGCCGTGCGGCCTGGGCCCGTAGCGCGTCCTCGGTACGGCCCGAGACCGGCCAGGCGAGGACGGGCAGGTCCCGCTCCGGGGCGGGCGCGGAGACCGCGTCCATGGCCGGGGCCTGCTCGATGATCGCGTGCGAGTTGGTGCCGCTGAAGCCGAACGACGACACGCCCGCGCGGCGCGGACGGCCGGTCTCCGGCCACGGCCGGGCCTCGGTCAGCAGCTCGATGTCCCCGGCGGTCCAGTCGACGTGCGGGGTCGGCTCGCTGACGTGCAGGGTCCGCGGCAGCACACCGTGCCGCATCGCCATGACCATCTTCATGATGCCGGCGGCGCCCGCCACGGCCTGGGTGTGGCCGATGTTGGACTTCACCGAGCCCAGCCACAGCGGGCGGCCCTCGGGCCGGTCCTGGCCGTAGGTGGCGAGCAGCGCCTGCGCCTCGATCGGGTCGCCCAGCGTCGTACCCGTGCCGTGTGCCTCCACGACGTCGATGTCCGTGGCCGAAAGACCGGCGTTGGCGAGGGCCTGCCGGATGACGCGCTGCTGGGACGGGCCGTTGGGCGCCGTCAGGCCGTTGGACGCGCCGTCCTGGTTGATGGCGGTGGAGCGCAGGACGGCGAGCACCGGGTGGCCGTTCCTGCGGGCGTCGGAGAGCCGCTCCACCAGGAACAGGCCCACGCCCTCGGACCAGTTGGTGCCGTCCGCGTCCGCCGAGAACGCCTTGATCCGGCCGTCGGCGGCCAGTCCGCGCTGCCGGCTGAACTCCAGGAAGGCGCCCGGGGTGGACATGACCGTGACGGCACCGGCCAGCGCGAGCGAGCATTCGCCGTTGCGCAGCGCCTGGGCCGCCAGGTGCAGCGCCACCACCGAGGACGAGCAGGCGGTGTCGATGGTGACCGCCGGTCCTTCGAGCCCGAAGGCGTAGGAGAGGCGGCCGGAGGCCACGCTGGAGGAGTTGCCGGTGCCGAGGTGGCCCTCCAGGCCCTGCGGCTCGTTCAGCCACAGGGTCAGATAGTCCTGGTCGTTGGAGCCGATGTAGACGCCGGTACGGCTGCCGCGCAGCGCCGCGGGGTCGATCCCGGCCCGCTCGAACGCCTCCCAGGTGGTCTCCATCAGCAGCCGCTGCTGCGGGTCCATCGCGAGCGCCTCGCGCGGCGAGATGCCGAAGAACGAGGCGTCGAAGTCGGCCACGTCGTGCAGGAAGCCGCCCTCGCGGGTGTAGCTGGTGCCCTCGATGTCGGGGTCGTCGCTGTAGAGGGTGGCGAGGTCCCAGCCGCGGTCGGCGGGGAACGGGGTGATGGCGTCGTCACCGGCCACCAGCAACTGCCACAGCTCCTCGGGCGAGTGCACCCCGCCGGGGAAGCGGCAGCTCATCGCGACGATCGCGATGGGGTCGTCGCGGTCCACCGCGCTGATCACCCGGTCGGGGACGATTCCATCGGCCGGGTCCCCCACGATCTCCTGGCGCAGATGGCCCGCCAGGGCGGTCGAGGTGGGGTAGTCGAAGACGAGCGTCGGCGGCAGCCGCAGCCCGGTGGCCTCGCGCAGCAGGTTGCGCAGCTCGACGGCGGTCAGGGAGTCGAAGCCCAGGTCCTTGAACGCCCGGCCCTCCTCCACGGCCTGCGGGCCCGCATAGCCGAGGACGGCCGCCACCTGCGTACGCACCAGGTCCAGCAGCAGCCGGTCCTGCTCGGCCGCGCTCAGCCCGGCCAGCCGCTCGGCCAGCGCGGAACCGCCGCCCGCGGCGGTGTCCACCGCGCGGCGCACCGGGACCCGCACCAGCCCGCGCAGCAGCGGCGCGAGCGCGCCCGCCGCGGCCTGGGCGCGCAGCGCCACGGCGTCCACGCGCATCGGGACGGGTGCCACCTCGTCCGTGGTGAGCGCGGCGTCGAGGAGCGCCAGGCCCTCCGCCGGGGACAGCGGCGGCAGTCCGGCGCGCCGCATCCGGGCGATGTCGGCCTCGTCCAGGCCACCGGCCATCCCGGCGCCCGCCCAGGGGCCCCAGGCCAGTGAGACGGCGGGCAGGCCCTCGGCGCGGCGGTGTGCGGCCAGGGCGTCGAGGAAGGCGTTGGCGGCGGCGTAGTTGCCCTGGCCCGGGGTGCCGAACACGCCCGAGGCGGAGGAGAACAGGACGAAGGCGGTCAGGTCGAGGTCGCGGGTGAGTTCGTGGAGGTTCCAGGCCGCGTCCACCTTCGGGCGCATCACGTGCGCCATGCGCTCGGGGGTGAGTGAGCCGATGACGCCGTCGTCCAGTACGCCTGCGGTGTGCACGACCGCCGTCAGCGGGTGCTCGGCGGGGATGGTGGCGAGGGTCGCGGCGAGGGCGTCGCGGTCCGCCACGTCGCAGGCCGACCAGCGCGCCTCGGCGCCCAACTCGGCCAGTTCGGTGGTGAGTTCGGCTGCCCCGGGGGCCTGGTCGCCGCGGCGGCTGATCAGTAGCAGGTGTCGTACGCCGTGCTCGGCTGCCAGGTGGCGGGCGAACAGGGCGCCCAGGGAGCCGGACGCGCCGGTCACCAGCACCGTGCCCTCGGGGTCGAAGGCGTACTCGGTGGTCGTCTCTTCCGCGACCGGCACCCTGGCCAGCCTCGGGATACGGGCCATGCCCGCGCGGACGGCCAACTGCTCCTCGTCCGTCGCCAGGGCGGCCGGAAGCGCCGCGAGCGAGGTGTCCTGGCCGTCGATGTCCAGGAGGATGAAGCGGTCCGGGTTCTCCGCCTGTGCGGAGCGCACCAGGCCTTGTACGGCGGCGCCCGCCGGATCCGTCAGCGGCTCACCGGCCTCGGTGGCCACGGCGCCTGAGGTCAGCAGGACCAGCCGGGAGTTCGTGAAGCGGTCGTCGGCCAGCCACTGCTGGAGCAGGGCAAGGACCTGGGTGGTGGTCTGGTGCGCCGTGGTGGCGGGCGAGGGGGTTTCCCCCACCCCGCCCCTTCCCGAAACAAGGGGCTCCGCCCCTTGAACCCCACCGGGGCTCCGCCCCGGACCCCGGTCCTCAAGCGCCGGACGGGCTGGAGATGCCGCATCCGGGCCTTCGAGTGCCGCGCCGTCTGCGTGCGGGTTGGTACGCCCTTCGGGCGTGTCCTCAATCGCCGGACGGGCTTGAATTGCCGCACCCGGGCCTTCAGAAGCCGCACCCGGGCGTTCACGTGCCGGGCACACCACTACGTACTCCGGCAGCGCCGTTCCGGAATCGACGGCCTTGCCCAGCTCCGCGAGGTCCGCGTATGCCGTGGCGCCCAACCCGAACGCGTCCGTGCCCAGCACCGCCCAGCGGCCGCTGCCGGGCGCGGCGGCGCCCGCACCGGCCGGGAGGTCGGTCCACTCCACGCGGAACAGCGACTCGTGGTACGCCGCCCGCGCGGCCCGCACCTGCTCCGCCGACACGGCGCGCAGGACCAGCGAGTCCACGGCCGCGACCGGCGCACCGGTGGCATCCGCGATCTCCAGCCGGACACCGTCCGCGCCCCGCAGCTCCAGCCGCACCCGCAGCGCCGAGGCGCCGCTCGCGTACAGCGACACGCCGCTCCAGGCGAACGGCAGCCGCCCCTGGCCGTCGCCGTCGCCCAGGCCGTCCAGGCCGAGCGCGTGCAGCGCCGAGTCGAGCAGCGCCGGGTGCAGACCGTACGCCTGCGCGTCGGACGCGGCGGACTCGGCCAGCCGGACCTCGGCGAAGAGTTCGTCGCCGCGCCGCCACGCGGCCGTGAGCCCCTGGAACACCGGGCCGTACCGCAGCCCGCCGTCCGCGAGCGCCGCGTACAGCTCCTCTGTACCGGCCGCCTCGGCGCCCTGCGGCGGCCACGCGGTCAGCGCGAACGACGGCCGGGGCGCGCCCGTGGCGAGCACACCGTCGGCGTGTCGCGTCCACGGCTCCTCGGCCGGGGCGTCCTCCGCGCGGGACAGCACGGTCAGCGACCGCCGTCCGGCGCCATCGGGCGCGCCGACGGTGAGCTGTAGCCGGACGCCACCGCGTGCGGGCAGCACCAGCGGGGCATGCAGGGTCAGCTCGTCGAGCAGGTCACAGCCGACCTGGTCACCGGCGCGGACGGCAAGCTCCACGAAGGCCGTGCCGGGCAGCACCACCGCGCCCTGCACCGCATGGTCGGCCAGCCACGGATGCGTATCCACACCCAGCCGTCCCGTGAACACCAGCCCATCGGTCTCCGCCAGCGGCACGGCGGCGCCGAGCAGCGGATGCCCCGCCAACTCCAGGCCCACCGAGGCCACATCACCCACGGACGCCGCGCCCGGCTCCAGCCAGAACCGCTCGTGCTGGAAGGCGTACGTCGGCAGGTCGACGTGATGGACGTCCCTACCTGCGAAGTATCCGGCCCAGTCCACCGCCACACCGCGCACATGGGCCCGTGCGACGGCCGTGGTCAGCGTCTCGGCCTCGGGGCGGTCCTTGCGCAGCGCGGAGACGAAACCGGCCGCGGCGGCGTCGGTCACGCACTCCTGCGCCATCGCGGTGAGCACCCCGTCCGGGCCCAGCTCGATGAACGTGGTGACGCCCTTGGCCTCAAGGGTCCGGATGCCGTCGAGGAAGCGGACGGCCTCGCGGACATGGCGCACCCAGAAGTCGGGGGTCGTGATCTCCTCGGCGGAGACCACGGTGCCGGTGAGGTTGGAGACGATGGGAATGCGCGGGGCCTCGTACGACAGGCCCTCGGCCACCTCGCGGAACGCCTCCAGCATCCCGTCCATGCGCGGGGAGTGGAACGCATGGCTGACCGTAAGGCGCTTGGTCTTGCGGCCCTGCGCCTCGAAGCTCGCCGCGATCTCCAGCGCCGCGTCCTCATCACCCGCGATGACCACCGACGACGGGCCGTTGAGGGCGGCAATGCTGACCCGCTCGGTCAGCAGCGGCGTCACCTCTTCCTCCGACGCCTGGATGGCAATCATCGCGCCACCCGCCGGAAGCTCCTGCATCAACCGACCACGCGCCGCCACCAGCTTGGCAGCGTCGGCAAGCGACAACACACCTGCCACATGCGCGGCGGCCAGCTCACCGATCGAATGACCCGACAGATAGTCGGGCCGCAGCCCCCACGCCTCCGAAACCAACCGGAACAACGCCACCTCAACCGCGAACAACGCGGGCTGAGTGAACCCCGTCCGATCCAGTACCGACGCGTCATCCCCGAACAGAACGTCCTTCAAAGGCCGCTCAAGATGCGGATCCAGCTCCGCACACACCTCATCCAGCGCCTCCGCGAACACCGGGTAGGACGCATACAGCTCACGCCCCATCCCCAGCCGCTGACTCCCCTGCCCCGTGAACAGGAACGCCATCTCGCCCTCGCCGACCGTGCCTTCGATCAGCCCCGGCGCCGACTCCCCCCGCGCCAGCGCGTCAAGACCGGCGGCCAGCCCGGCGCGGTCCTCGCCCACGAGCACCGCGCGCCGCTCCAGCGCCGCCCGGGCGGTGGCCAGTGAGTAGGCCACATCGGCGGTGCCGAGGGCCGGTTCGCGGTCGAGGTGGGAGGCGAGGCGCCGGGCGTTGTCGCGCAGCGCCGCCGCGTTCCTGGCGGAGAGGAGCCACGGCAGCACGGTGGCGGTGACCGGCGCGGCGTTCGCGGCCGGTGCGGCGTCCCTGTCCGGCTCCGGAGAGTCTTCCGGAGCCTCCGGCTCGGGGGCCTGCTCCAGGATGGTGTGAGCGTTGGTGCCGCTCACGCCGAAGGCCGAGATCCCGGCCCGGCGCGGCCTGCCGGTCTCGTCCCAGGGCCGGGCCTCGGTCAACAGGGACACCTCGCCCGCCGTCCAGTCCACGGTCGGGGACGGCTGGTCGACGTGGAGGGTCTTGGGCATGAGGCCGTGGCGTATCGCCATGACCATCTTGATGACGCCCGCGACGCCCGCCGCCGCCTGGGCGTGGCCCAGGTTGGACTTGAGCGAGCCCAGCCACAGCGGCCGCCCCTCGGGCCGCTCCTGGCCGTAGGTGGCGAGCAGCGCCTGCGCCTCGATGGGGTCGCCCAGCGTGGTGCCGGTGCCATGGGCCTCGACGACGTCGATCTCGGCGGCGGACAGCCGGGCGTTCTCCAGCGCCTGGCGGATGACACGCCGCTGGGACGGGCCGTTCGGCGCGGTCAGGCCGTTCGACGCGCCGTCCTGGTTCACCGCGCTGCCGCGCACCACGGCCAGCACCTGGTGGCCGTTGCGCCGCGCGTCCGACAGCCGCTCGACCAGCAGTACGCCGACGCCCTCGGACCAGCCGGTGCCGTCCGCCGACGCGGCGAAGGACTTGCAGCGGCCATCGGGGGCGAGGCCGCGCTGGCGGCTGAACTCCACGAAGACATCGGGGTTGGGCATCACGGTGACGCCGCCGACGAGGGCGAGCGAGCATTCGCGCTGCCGCAGCGCCTGGGCCGCCCAGTGCAGCGCGACCAGCGACGACGAGCACGCGGTGTCGATCGTGGCGGCCGGGCCCTCGAGGCCGAAGGTGTAGGCGATACGGCCGGACAGCACGCTGGTGGCGCCGCCGGTGAGCAGCAGGCCCTCCAGCTCCTCCGGCGCGCCCTGGACATCGGAGCCGTAGCCCATGGCCGAGGCGCCCACATACACGCCGGTGCGGCTGCCCTTGACGGACGTCGGGTCGATTCCCGCGCGCTCGAACGCCTCCCAGGACGTTTCCAGCAGCAGCCGCTGCTGCGGGTCCATCGCCAGGGCCTCGCGCGGCGAAATGCCGAAGAATCCGGGGTCGAATTCGGCGGCGCCGTCGAGGAATCCACCACCGCTGTTGTAGAAGGTGCCCTTGCGGTCGGGGTCCGGATCGGCCAGTCCGTCGATGTCCCAGCCGCGGTCGGCGGGGAATCCGGAAATGGCGTCACCGCCCTCCGCGACCAGCCGCCACAGATCCTCGGGCGAACCGACGCCACCGGGGAAACGGCAACTCATCGCCACAATGGCGATCGGTTCCTGCGCGTCCGCCTCCACCTCGGTCAGGCGGCGACGGGCCCGGCGCAGCTCAGTGGTCATCCACTTCAGATTGTCGAGCAGCTTCTCTTCGTTCGCGCTAGCCACGGAAACGTCACCTCCTGAGGTCAGTTGAATTGAGGGCGGTCATCACGTCAGGACCTTCCGAATTCGTTGTTGATGATGTCGAAGATGTCTTCGGCGGAGGCGGCGTCGAGATCGAGTTCATCGTCGTCGGCACCGTCGCCGCCCGCCGCGTTCTCGTTCTCGTTCCAGGTCCGCAACAGCGCTTCGAGGCGTGCGGTGACCCGCTCGCGTTCCGTCGCGTCGTCGGAGACGTTGGAAAGGGTGAATTCCAGCTTGTCGATTTCGGCGAGGACGGGGAGTCCGGGCGTGGTGTCCTCGCCGAGCAGGTCGGCGCGCAGCACACCGGCGAGCGCGCTGGGAGTCGGGTGGTCGAAGACCAGCGTGGCGGTGAGCTGGAGTCCGGTGGCCGCGCCCAGCCGGTTGCGGAGTTCGACGGCGGTGAGGGAGTCGAAGCCCAGCTCCTTGAAGGCCCGGCCCGCCTGGACGGCCGTGGTGTCGTCGTGTCCGAGGACGGCGGCGACCTCCGTACGGACGAGGTCGAGCAGGACCTTCTCGGCCTCGGGCCCGGTGAGCCCCGCGAGCCGCTGCCGCAGGGACTCCGCCGGTGCCTCGGCCGAACCGCCGCCGGTACCGTCCGCGCCTTCCGCCGGGTCCGCCGCGAGGGCGGCACGCACCTCGGGCAGATCGGCGATGAGCGGGCGGGGGCGGGCCGCGGCGAAGACGGGCGCGAAGCGGCCCCAGTCGACGTCGGCCACGGCCACGGCGGTCTCGTTCCGGTCCAGCGCCTGCTGGAGTGCGGCGATGGCGGAGTGCGGGGCCATCGCCGGCAGGCCACGGCGGCGCAGTTGCTCGGCCGCCTCGTCGTCGGCGACGAGCCCGCCGTCCGCCCACGGGCCCCAGGCCACCGAGGTGGCGGCGAGGCCACGGGCCCGGCGCTGTTCGGCCAGCGCGTCCAGGAAGGCGTTTCCGGCCGCGTACGCGCCCTGGCCGCCACTGCCCCAGACCGCGGCGATCGAGGAGAAGAGCACGAAGGCGTCCAACTCGGTGTCGCCGAGCAGCGCGTCCAGATGGGCCGCGCCCGCCACCTTGGCGGACACCACATCGGCGACATCGGCCGGGGTGGTCTCCGCGAGCGGTGCGAACTGTCCGGCGCCCGCCGTGTGCACGACGGCCGTGAGCGGATGCTGCGGGTGTTCGTCGCGGATCCGGGCCAGCAGCCCGGCCACCGCGTCCCGGTCGGTGACATCGCAGGCGACGACGGTCACCCGGGCGCCGGACGCGGCGAGTTCGTCGCGCAGCTCGGCGGCGCCGGGGGCGTCGGGGCCGCGGCGGCTGGTGAGCACCAGATGCCCGGCGCCGTTCTCCGCCAGCCAGCGGGCCACATGGGCGCCCAGCGCGCCGGTGCCGCCGGTGACCAGGACGGTGCCGCGCGGCCGCCAGGGCGCGCCGGTGGCCGGGGCGCGCTCGGCGTGGGCGAGCCGGCGGGCCAGCACTCCGGCCGTACGGATCGCCAGCTGGTCCTCGTCGCCGTCGCCGTGTCCGCCGAGCACACCGGCCAGGCGGTCGGCGGCCCGTTCGTCGAGCGTGGCGGGCAGGTCGATCAGACCGCCCCAGCGCTCGGGGTGCTCCAGCGCGACCACCCGGCCCAGGCCCCAGATCTGCGCCTGCGCGGCGCTGCCGACCGGCTCCGAGGCGGCGGTGGCGACGGCGCCGGTGGTGGCGCACCACAGCGGGGCGTCCAGTCCCGCGTCGCCGAGCGCCCGCACCAGCACTCCGGTGCGCAGCAGTCCGGTGGGCACGGCGGGGTGGTCGGGGTGCGCACGCTCGTCCAGCGCGAGCAGCGACAGCACGCCGTGCACGGGCTCGTCGGCCGCGGCCCGCCGGATCCGGTCGGCCAGGGCGTCCCGGTCGAGGTCCGCACCGTCGGCCGCGATGCGCCGGATGTCGGCGCCCCGGTCGGCCAGCGCGGCCACGACACGCCGCACGGTGTCGGAGTGGCCCGCGGACGCGGCCGGTTCGGCGACCAGCCAGACGCCGGGGGCGGCGGCGAGCCGGGGCTCCTCCAGCGGCTTCCAGGTGACGCGGTAGCGCCAGCCGTCGAGCGCGGACTGCTCGCGCTCACGCCGCCGCCACGCGGACAGCGCCGGGAGCAGCGCGCTGAGCGGCTGGTCCACGTCGATGCCCACGGCGTCCGACAGCGAGGCGAGGTCATCGCCCTCGACCGCCGCCCAGAACCGGGCGCCGGCCGTGTCGTCGGCCGTGGCCTCCTGGCCGGGCGTGGGGTGCGGGGTGCCCTCGAGCCAGTAGCGCCGCCGCTGGAACGCGTAGGTGGGCAGCTCGACGCGGCGGGCGCCGGTCCCGGCGAACAGCGCCTCCCAGTCCAGTGCCGCGCCCCGGACGTGCAGCGCGGCGAGGGCGCCGGTCAGCGTCTCGGTCTCGGGGCGCCCGGCGCGCAGCACGGGTACGAAGGCCACGTCCTCGGCGCCCTCGTCCCCGGCGGTGACACAGTCCTGCGCCATGGCGGACAGCACCCCGTCCGGGCCCAGTTCGACGTAGGTGGTGACCCCCTGGGCCTCCAGGGCGCGCACCCCGTCGAGGAAGCGGACGGCGTGGCGGACGTGGCGCACCCAGTAGTCGGCGGCCATGCCCAGCTCGTCGGAGATCTGCTGTCCGGTGACGGTGGAGACGATCGGGATGCGCGGCGCGTTGTAGGTGAGCCCCTCGGCGACCTTGCGGAACTCGGCGAGCATGCCGTCCATCAGCGGGGAGTGGAACGCGTGGCTCACGGTGAGCCGCTTGGTCTTGCGGCCCCGCGCCGCGAAACCGGAAGCGATCTCCAGCGCCGCGTCCTCATCACCCGCGATGACCACCGACGTGGGCCCGTTGAGCGCGGCGATGCCGACACGCTCGGTGAGCAGCGGCTCGACCTCGTCCTCCGCCGCCTGGAGCGCGATCATCGCGCCGCCGGAGGGCAGTTCCTGCATCAGCCGGCCGCGCGCGGCCACCAGCGTGGCGGCGTCCTCCAGCGACAGCACCCCGGCCACGTGCGCCGCGGCCAGCTCGCCGATGGAGTGCCCGGTCAGGACGTCCGGCCGCAGCCCGGCGGCCTCGGCCAGCCGGAACAGCGCCACCTCGACGGCGAACAGCGCGGGCTGGGTGAATCCGGTCCGGTCCAGCGGCTCCTTGTCGTCCCCGAACAGCACGTCGTACAGCGGCCGTTCCAGGTGCCGGTCCAGCTCGGCGCAGACCGCGTCCAGCGCCTCCGCGAAGACGGGGCTGGCCTCGTACAGTTCACGGCCCATACCCAGCCGCTGGCTGCCCTGCCCGGTGAAGAGCACGGCGGTACGGCCCTGCGCGGGCACGCCCCGGACCAGCTGCGCGGCGGACTCGCCGCGCGCCAGGGCGGTCAGCCCCGCGAGCAGCCGGTCCCGGTCCTGGCCGAGGACCACCGCGCGGTGCTCCAGGGCGGACCGGGTGGTGGCCAGCGAGTACGCCACGTCCACCGCGTCCAGCCCGGCGTCGGCCTCGAGGTGGGCGCGCAGCCGCTCGGCCTGGGCGCGCAGCGCGTCCTCGCCCTTGGCCGACAGCGGCCAGGCCACCACATCGGGCCGGACGAGCGGGTGCCGCGGTGCGGCTTCCCCGGCCGTCTCGTCGTGGACCGGTGCCTGCTCCAGCACCGTATGGGCGTTGGTGCCGCTGAAGCCGAACGAGGAGACGCCCGCGCGGCGCGGACGGCCGGTCTCCGGCCACTCCACCTGCTCGGTCAGCAGCGACACCGCGCCCGCCGACCAGTCCACGTGTGACGACGGCTCGTCCACGTGCAGCGTCCGCGGCAGCACACCGTGCCGCATGGCCAGCACCATCTTGATGACGCCCGCGACACCGGCCGCGGCCTGGGTGTGGCCGATGTTGGACTTGATGGCGCCCAGCCACAGCGGCCGGTCCGCGTCCCGCTCCTGCCCGTACGTGGCGAGCAGCGCCTGCGCCTCGATCGGGTCGCCGAGCCGGGTGCCGGTGCCATGGGCCTCGACCGCGTCCACCTCGGCGGCGGACAGACCCGCACCGGCCAGCGCCTGGCGGATGACGCGCTGCTGGGCGGGGCCGTTGGGCGCGGTCAGACCGTTGGAGGCGCCGTCCTGGTTGATGGCGGAGCCACGGACGAGCGCCAGCACGGGGTGGCCGTTGCGGCGGGCGTCCGACAGCCGCTCCACGAGCAGCATGCCCACGCCCTCGCCCCAGCCGGTGCCGTCCGCGCCGTCCGCGAACGCCTTGCAGCGGCCGTCCGGGGCCAGCCCGCGCTGACGGCTGAACTCGATGTACGCGCCGGGGCTGGACATGACCGTCACACCGCCCGCGAGCGCGAGCGAGCACTCGCCCTGGCGCAGCGCCTGGATCGCCCAGTGCAGTGCCACCAGCGACGACGAGCAGGCCGTGTCGACGGTGACCGCCGGGCCCTCCAGGCCGAAGGTGTAGGCGAGCCGGCCGGAGACCACGCTGGCCGCGTTGCCCGTGCCCAGGTAGCCCTCGACGCCCTCGGGGACGGTGTGCAGCGAGGCGTCGTAGTCCTGCCCGTTGGAGCCGACGAAGACTCCGGCGGAGGTGCCGCGCAGCGCCGCCGGGTCGATGCCCGCGCGCTCGAACGCCTCCCACGAGGTCTCCAGCAGCAACCGCTGCTGCGGGTCCATCGCCAGCGCCTCGCGCGGCGAGATCCCGAAGAACGCGGCGTCGAAGTGGCCCGCGTCGTAGAGGAATCCACCCTCGCGTGCGTAGAAGGTGCCGCGCGCGTCCGGGTCCGGGTCGTACAGCGCGTCCAGGTCCCAGCCGCGGTCGGCCGGGAACTCGGCGATGGCGTCCCCGCCCGCGGTGAGCAGCTGCCACAGCTCCTCGGGCGACCGCACCCCGCCCGGGAAGCGGCAGCTCATGGCGACGATGGCGATCGGATCGTCATCGGCGGCGGCCGTCACCGAAGCCGGGCGGGAAGCATCGGTGCTCGTTCCGATGAGTTCGCCGCGCAGATAGCCCGCGAGGGCGGAGGCCGTCGGGTAGTCGAAGACCAGGGTGGCGGGCAGTTGGACACCGCTGGCGGCGCCGAGCCGGTTGCGCAGCTCGACGGCGGTCAGCGAGTCGAAGCCCAGCTCGCCGAAGGCACGGTCGGCGCCGATGGACTCCGAGCCGTCGTGTCCGAGCACCGCGGCCACCTGCGTACGGACCAGGTCCAGCAGCAGCCGGTCCCGCTCCGCCTCGCCCAGCCCGGCCAGCCGGGTGGCGAGCGAGGAGCCGTCGGCCGCGGGCGCGGTGGCGGTGGCCTCCGCCGCCGCGCGGATCTCCGGGAGCTCCGCGAGCAGACGGCTGGGCCGGGCGGCGGTGAAGTCCGGTGCGAACCGGTCCCAGTCGATGTCCGCGACCGTGACCACCGTGTCGTCGAGGTCGAGCGCCCGCTGGAGCGCGCCGATCGCCAACTCGGCTTCCATCGGCGGCAGTCCGCCGCGCCGCAGACGCTGCTCCAGCGCCCCGTCCGTGGCCATCCCGCCCTCGGCCCACGGGCCCCAGGCGATCGAGGTGGCGGGCAGGCCCTCGGCGCGGCGCCGCTCGGCGAGCGCGTCCACGTAGGCGTTGGCGGCCGCGTAGTTGCCCTGTCCGGCGGCGCCGAACGTGCCGCTGATCGAGGAGAACAGCACGAAGGCCGACAGCTCCCGATCGCGCGTCAGCTCGTCGAGATGGGCCGCGGCGGCCGCCTTGGCGCGCAGGACGCCGGTGAAGCGCTCGGGGGTGAGCGCGTCCAGTACGCCGTCGTCCAGCACCCCGGCCGTGTGCACCACACCGGTCAGCGGAAGCTCGGCCGGGATGTCGGCGAGGAGCGCCTCGACCTGGGCGCGGTCGGCCACGTCGCACGCGGCGACCGTCACCCGGGCGCCGGACGCGGCGAGTTCGTCGCGGAGCTCGGCGGCGCCGGGGGCGTCGGGGCCACGGCGGCTGGTGAGCAGCACATGTTCGGCGCCGCCCGCGACCAGCCAGCGGGCCACCTGCGCGCCCAGCGCGCCCGTACCGCCGGTGACCAGGGTCGTACCGGCACCCGGGCGCCAGGAGCCGACGGCGGACGCGGACGCGGGCACGGAGGCCCGGACGAGGCGGCGTCCGAACACGCCCGACGCCCGCACCGCCACCTGATCCTCGCCACCGACACCGGCACCGTTACCGCCACCGGCCAGCACCTCCGCCAGCCGCCCCAGCGCACGCTCGTCGGCCGTCTCCGGGAGGTCGACCAGACCGCCCCAGCGCTCGGGCACCTCCAGCGCGGCCACCCGGCCCAGGCCCCAGAGCCGCGCCTGCGCGGGGCTGACCGTTCCGTCCGAACGGCCCACGGCCACCGCGCCCCGCGTGGCCACCCACAGCGGCGCGCCGATGCCCGCGTCGCCCAGGGCCTGTGTCAGCGCGGCCGTCCGCAGCAGCCCATCGCCGTTGCCATCGCTGTCGCTGTCGTTGTCCGCGAGGGCCAGCAGGGAGAGCACACCGCCGGTCACGGGCGCGTCGCCGATGGCCCTGGCCAGCCGTTCGGCCACCGTGGCGCGGTCGTCGTCGGCGGTCAGCTCGACGCGGCGTACGTCGAGGCCACGGTCGTTCAGCAGCCGTACGGCACCCGCGACCCATGCGTCCTCGGCCGCCTCGGCCGGTACCACGACGAGCCAGCCGCCGCTCAGGGACGCGGCGGAACGGTCGGTGACCGGCTTCCACGACACCCGATAGCGCCAGCCGTCCACCGTCGAACGCTCCGACTGCTGCCGCCGCCACGACGACAGCGAGGGCAGCAGGGCCTCCAGCGCGCCGCTGTCCTCGGTGCCGAGGTTCAGGGTCTCGGCGAGCGAGGCCAGGTCCGCACGCTCGACGGCGTCCCAGAAACGGGCGTCGACGGCGCTCTGCGCCGTGGCCTCGGGGGTAGCGGTGGCCGTCCGCACATCCAGCCAGTAGCGCCGCCGCTGGAAGGCGTACGTCGGCAGCTCCACGCGCCGCGTGCCGGTTCCGGCGTAGAACGCCTCCCAGTCCGGCGAGAGCCCCCGGGTGTGCAGGGCGGCGAGAGCGGTGGTGATGGTCTCGGCCTCGGGTCGGCCACCGCGCAGGGCGGCGACGAAGCCCGCCGTACCACCTTCGGTGAGGCAGTCCTGGCCCATGGCGGAGAGCACGCCGTCGGGGCCGAGTTCGAGGTAGGTGGTGGCGCCCTGGGCCTCGAGGGTGCGAATGCCGTCGAGGAAGCGGACGGCCTCGCGGACGTGGCGGACCCAGAAGTCGGGGGTCGTGATCTCCTCGGCTGAGACCACGTTTCCGGTGAGGTTGGAGACGATCGGGATGCGCGGGGCCTCGTACGTAAGCCCCTGCGCCACCTCGCGGAACGCCTCCAACATGCCGTCCATACGCGGGGAGTGGAACGCATGGCTGACCGTGAGCCGCTTGGTCTTACGGCCCTGGGCCTCGAACGCGGCTGCGATCGCGACAGCCGCGTCCTCGTCGCCCGCGATGACCACGGAGGTCGGGCCGTTGAGGGCGGCGATCGAGACGCGCTCGGTGAGCAGCGGCGCCACCTCGTCCTCCGACGCCTGCACCGCGATCATCGCGCCACCCGCCGGAAGCTCCTGCATCAACCGACCACGCGCCGCCACCAACTTCGCCGCATCCGCCAGCGAGAGCACACCCGCCACATGCGCAGCGGCCAGCTCACCGATCGAATGCCCGGAGAGGAAGTCGGGCCGCAGCCCCCACGCCTCCGAAACCAGCCGGAACAACGCCACCTCGACCGCGAACAACGCAGGCTGAGTGAACCCGGTCTGGTCGAGCGCCTCGGCGTCACCCCCGAACAACACATCCCGCAACGGCCGCTCCAAATGCGGGTCCAGCTCCGCACACACCGCGTCGAACGCCTCCGCGAACACCGGGTAGGCGTCGTACAGCTCACGCCCCATCCCCAGCCGCTGGCTCCCCTGACCGGTGAACAGGAACGCCAGCTTCCCGGCCACCGGCGAGCCCTGGACCAGGCCCGTGGCCGGTTCACCGGAGGCCAGCGCCTCCAGGGCGCGCAGGAAGCCCTCGCGGCCGTCGGCCACCAGCACCGCCCGGTCCTCGAAGGCGGTGCGCCCGGCGGCGAGGGTGTAGCCGATGGCGGCCAGGTCCACGTCCTCTTCGGTGGCGCGCAGCCGGTCGCGCAGGCGGCGGGCCTGGTCGCGCAGCGCGTCGCCGCCCACGGCCGACAGCGGCCACGGCAGCACCGGCGGTACGGCGGACGGCCGCGCCGCCGCGTCCTCGCGGTCCTCGACGGCCGGCGGCTGCTCGATGATGGTGTGCGCGTTGGTGCCGCTGATGCCGAACGACGACACACCGGCGCGGCGCGGACGGCCGGTCTCCGGCCACGCCATCGGCTCGGTCAGCAGCGAGACCGCGCCGTCCTCCCAGTCGACGTTCGGGGAGGGTGCGTCCACGTGCAGCGTCCGCGGCAGCACACCGTGCCGCATGGCCAGCACCATCTTGATGATGCCCGCGACACCTGCGGCGGCCTGCGTGTGGCCGATGTTGGACTTGATGGACCCGAGCCACAACGGCCGGTCCGGGGCACGCTCCTGCCCGTAGGTGGCGAGCAGCGCCTGCGCCTCGATCGGGTCACCCAGCGTCGTACCCGTGCCATGCGCCTCGACGACATCCACCTCGCCGGTCGCCAGCCCGGCGCTGGTCAGCGCCTGGCGGATGACGCGCTGCTGCGACGGACCGTTCGGCGCCGTCAAACCATTGGACGCACCGTCCTGGTTGATGGCCGAGCCCCGGACCACCGCGAGCACCGGGTGGCCGTTGCGCCGCGCGTCCGACAGCCGCTCCACGAGCAGCATGCCCGCGCCCTCGGCCCAGCCCGTGCCATCCGCACCGGCCGCGAACGACTTGCAGCGGCCGTCCGTGGCCAGGCCGCGCTGACGGCTGAAGTCGATGAACGTCTCGGGTGTGGCCATGACCGCCACGCCACCCGCCAGCGCCATCGTGCACTCGCCCGCGCGCAGCGCCTGGATCGCCCAGTGCAGCGCCACCAACGACGACGAGCACGCCGTGTCCACGGTGACCGCCGGGCCTTCGAGGCCGAAGGTGTACGCCACCCGCCCGGAGGCGATGGAGCCCGCGTTGCCGGTGCCGATGTAGCCCTCGACACCGTCGGGGATGCCGTCGAGGCCGGTCACGTAGTCGTGGTACATGACGCCCGCGAAGACGCCGACACGGCTGCCACGCACACTCACCGGGTCGATGCCCGCGCGCTCGAACGCCTCCCACGACGTCTCCAGCAGCAGCCGCTGCTGCGGATCCATCGCCAGCGCCTCACGCGGCGAGATCCCGAAGAAGTCCGGGTCGAAGTCGGCCGCGTCGTGGAGGAAACCGCCCTCGCGGGTGTACGAGGTGCCCGCGTGGTCGGGGTCCGGGTGGTAGAGGCCGTCGAGGTCCCAGCCACGGTCCACGGGGAAGCCGGAGATGCCGTCGCCGCCGGTGGCGACGAGCTCCCACAGCTCCTCCGGGGTGCGCACCCCGCCCGGGTAGCGGCAGCTCATGCCGACGATGACGATCGGGTCGTCGTCGAGTGCCGGGGCCGCCCCCGTCCGTACGGGAACGAGCGGCGCGGTCGTCTCCTCGGCGCCCAGCAGCTCCTCGCGCAGATGGCCGGCGAGGGCGGTGGGGGTCGGGTAGTCGAAGACGAGCGTCGCCGGGAGCCGCAGCCCGGTGACGGTCTTGAGGTCGTTGCGGAGTTCGACGGCGGTGAGCGAGTCGAAGCCCAGCTCCTTGAACGCCCGCCCGGCCTCGACCGCGTCCGGGCCCGCGTAGCCGAGCACCGCGGCGACCCGGCCGCACACCAACTCCAGCAGCTCCCGGTCCTGTTCGGGCCGCGCGAGCCCGGCGAGGCGCTGGGCGAGCGAGGAGCCGTCGGCGGTGGCGGCCGTGGCGGCGGCCCGCCGGACCGGGGTCCGCACCAGGCCGCGGAACAGCGCCGGTACGGTCCCGGTCGCCGTGGCCTCGGTGCGCAGCCCCGCGTAGTCGAGCCGCATCGGGAACAGCACGGCGGCGCCGTCGGCGCGGGCCGCGTCGAAGAGCGCGAGCCCCTCGTCGGCGGCGATCGGGGCGACCCCGCCGCGCGCGATGCGCCGCAGGTCCACCTCGTCCAGCTCGCTGCCCATGCCCGCACCGGCCCACAGGCCCCAGGCCAGCGCGGTGGCCGGGAGCCCCCGGGCGACGCGGTGCTGCGCGAGCGCCTCGAGGAAGGAGTTGGCGGCGGCGTAGCTCGCCTGTCCGGGCGCGCCGAACACGGCGGCGGCACCGGAGAACAGCACGAACGCGGACAGCTCGTGGCCGCGGGTCAGCTCGTGCAGGTTCAGCGCCGCGTCCACCTTGGGGCGCAGTACGTGTGCCACCCGCTCGGGCGTCAGCGAGCCGAGGATGCCGTCGTCCAGGACGCCCGCCGTGTGCACCACGGCGGTCAGCGGGTGCTCGGCCGGGATGGCGGCCAGGGTCGCGGCCAGCGCGTCGCGGTCGGCCGCGTCGCAGGCCGCCCAGGTGACGGTGGCACCGGCCGCGGTGAGCTCGGCGCCCAGTTCCTCGGCGCCGTCGGCGTCGGCGCCACGGCGGCTGACGAGCAGCAGGTGGCGTACGCCGTGGGTGGCGACGAGGTGGCGGGCGAAGAGGCCGCCGAGGGTTCCGGAGGCGCCGGTGATCAGGACGGTGCCGTTGGGGTCGTACGACGGGACGGTGGCGGTTTCCGCGCCGGGGTTTTCGGTGTTCGTGTCGGGGCTTTCGGTGTCCGTGTCGTCCGTGACCGGCACCCGCGCCAGCCGTGGCGCGAGCGCCACGCCCGCGCGCAGCGCCAGCTCCGCCTCGTCCACGCCGAGCGCGGCGGGCACCGTACGGTACGAGCCCTCCTCGCCGTCCACGTCCAGCAGCACCAGACGGCCCGGGTTCTCCGACTGCGCGGAGCGGAACAGACCGCGCACGGCGGCGTACGGCAGATCCGCCACGCCCGCGCCCGGCTCGGTCTCCACCGCGCCCCTGGTCAGCAGCACCAGCCGCGACCCGGCGAACCGCTCATCGGCCAGCCACTCCTGGAGCAGGGCGAGCATGGCCCGCGTGGCCTCGTGCACGGCCGACGCGCCGCCGTCGCCACCGGTGGCGCTCAGCAGGACGGTGCCGGGCACGGGTGCCCCGGACTCCACGGCCGTCCGCAGCACCGCCAGATCGCGGTACGCGGCGAGCCGGACGCCGGACCCGAACGCGCCCTCCAGCGCGGCCAGTTCGGCGGCGTCCGCGCCGAGCACCGCCCAGTCGCCCGTGACCGCGCCGCTCGCGGGCGCCGGAACCGCCGTCCAGTCCAGCCGGAACAGCGACTCGTGCAGCCCGCCGCGCGCCGCGCGCACCTGGTCGGCCGAGGCCGCCCGCAGCGCCACGGACTCGACCGTGGCCACCGGACGGCCCGTGCCGTCGGCCACCAGCAGCGAGACCGCGTTCGACGACCGCTCGGACAGCCGCACCCGCAGCGCACCGGCCCCGGCCGCGTGCAGTTGAACGCCGTTCCACGCGAACGGCAGCAGCGCGCCCTCGGCCAGTGCCGACGCGCGGTCGGCGCTGTCGAGGCCGATGATGTGCAGCGCGGCGTCGAGCAGGGCCGGGTGCAGCCCGAACCGCTCGGCCTCGGCGCCGGACGTCAGCGGCGCGTCCTCGGGGAAGCCCACCTCGGCGTAGAGGTCCTCGCCGAGCCGCCAGGCGCCCTTGAGCCCCTGGAACACCGGCCCGTAGCCGAGGCCCGCCCCGGCCAGCTCCTCGTACAGCCCCTCGACCGCGATCGGCGTCGCGCCCTGCGGCGGCCAGACGGCCAGTACATCGGGCTGGTCGGACTCGGGCGTCCGGGCACCGGGTGCGAGCACACCGGCGGCGTGGCGCGTCCACGGCTCGGTGCCGAGCGCGTCCTGCCGACGCGAGTGCAGGCTGAAGGAACGGCGGCCGGACTCGTCCGGACCGTCCACGACGAGCTGCACCCGCACCCCGGTGTGCTCGGGCAGCACGAGCGGGGCTTCGAGGGTCAGTTCGTCCAGCCGCTCACAGCCGACCTGGGCGCCCGCCGTGCTCGCCAGCTCGACGAAGGCGGTGCCGGGCAGCAGCACGGTGTCCATGACCGCGTGGTCGGCCAGCCAGGGGTGGGTGCGGGTGGAGAGCACCCCGGTGAGCAGGAGGCCATCGGCGTCCGCGAGCGCGACGGCGGCGCCGAGGAGCGGATGGTCGATGTCGCCCAGCCCGATCGACTCGGGGTCGCCGGCCGCGAGGGCGGCGGCGCTGGGCCAGTAGCGCTGCCGCTGGAAGGCGTAGGTGGGCAGCTCGGCCGGGTCCACGGGGGCGGCACCCGCACCGGCGAACACGGCCGCCCAGTCGGGCGTCACACCACGGACGTGCGCGCGTGCGACGGCCGAGAGCAGCGCCTCGGGCTCGGGGCGGTCCTTGCGCAGAGCGGCGGCGAAGGCGGCGTCGGACGCGGAGTCGGTCACGCACTCCTGCGCCATGGCGGAGAGGACGCCGTCGGGGCCGAGTTCGAGGTAGGTGGTGACGCCCTGGGCCTCGAGGGTGCGAATGCCGTCGAGGAAGCGGACGGCTTCGCGGACGTGGCGGACCCAGAACTCGGGGCTGGTGATCTCCTCGGCGGAGACGACGTTTCCGGTGAGGTTGGAGACGATGGGGATGCGTGGGGATTCGTAGGTGAGCCCCTGCGCCACCTCGCGGAACGCGTCCAGCATCCCGTCCATACGCGGGGAGTGGAACGCGTGGCTCACGGTGAGCCGCTTGGTCTTACGGCCCTGGGACTCGAAACCGGCGGCGATCTCCAGAGCCGCGTCCTCGTCACCCGCGATAACCACAGAGGTCGGGCCATTGAGCGCGGCGATCGAGACGCGCTCGGTCAGCAGCGGCGCCACCTCGTCCTCCGACGCCTGGACGGCAATCATCGCGCCGCCGGCGGGCAGCTCCTGCATCAACCGCCCACGAGCGGCCACCAACTTCGCCGCATCGGCGAGCGAGAGCACATCCGCCACATGCGCGGCGGCCAGCTCACCGATCGAATGCCCGGAGAGGAAGTCCGCTTTGAGACCCCACGCCTCCAGCAGCCGGAACAACGCCACCTCAACCGCGAACAACGCGGGCTGAGTGAACCCGGTCTGATCCAGTACCGCCGCGTCATCCCCGAACAGCACATCCCGCAACGGCCGCTCAAGGTACAGATCCAGATGCGCACACACCTCATCCAACGCATCCGCGAACACCGGGAAGGCGTCGTAGAGCTCACGCCCCATGCCGAGCCGCTGGCTGCCCTGCCCCGTGAACAGGAACGCCACCTTGCCCTCGGCGACCGTCCCCTCGACCACACCCGGGGCGGACTCGCCCCGGGCCAGCGCGTCGAGTGTCCGCAGCAGTTCGTCCCGCTCGCCGACGGTCAGCACCGCACGCCGCTCCAGGGCGGCGCGGCCGACGGCCAGGGCGCGGGCGAGGTCGAGCGGTGCCGCCTCCGGGCGCGACACGATGTGGGTGTGCAGCCGCGCGGCCTGCCCCCGCAGCGCTTCGGCGTTCTTGGCCGACAGCGCGAACGGCAGAAGGCCGCCGAGGCCATGCCGCTCAGGCGCCTCGTCCGGTGCGTCGACCGCCGGTGCCTGCTCGATGATGGTGTGCGCGTTGGTGCCACTGATGCCGAACGAGGAGATACCCGCGCGGCGCGGACGGCCGGTCTCCGGCCACACCATCTGCTCGCTCAGCAGCGAGACCGCGCCCGCCGACCAATCCACATGTGGCGACGGCGCGTCCACGTGCAACGTCTGCGGCAGCACACCGTGCCGCATCGCCAGCACCATCTTGATGATGCCCGCGACACCTGCGGCGGCCTGCGTGTGGCCGATGTTGGACTTGATGGACCCCAGCCACAGCGGCCGCTCCGGGGCACGCCCCTGCCCGTAGGTGGCGAGCAGCGCCTGCGCCTCGATCGGGTCGCCCAGCGTCGTACCCGTGCCATGCGCCTCGACGACATCGACATCGCCGGTCGTCAGCCCGGCGCTGGTCAGCGCCTGTCGGATGACACGCTGCTGGGACGGGCCGTTCGGCGCCGTCAGACCATTGGACGCACCGTCCTGGTTGATCGCGCTGCCGCGTACGACCGCCAGCACCGGATGGCCGTTGCGCCGCGCGTCCGACAGCCGCTCGACCAGCAGCATGCCCGCGCCCTCGCCCCAGCCGGTGCCATCCGCACCGGCCGCGAACGCCTTGATCCGGCCATCGGCGGCCAGTCCGCGCTGACGGCTGAAGTCGATGAAGTTCTCGGGGGTGGACATCACCGTGACGCCGCCCGCGAGCGCCATCGTGCACTCGCCCTGCCGCAGCGCCTGCACCGCCAGATGCAGTGCCACCAGCGAGGACGAGCAGGCCGTGTCGACCGTGACGGCAGGGCCTTCGAGACCGAAGGTGTAGGCGACCCGCCCGGACACCACGCTCGCCGCGTTGCCCGTGCCCAGATGGCCCTCCAGGCCCTCGGGCGCCTGCATCAGCAGCGAGAGATAGTCCTGGCCGTTGGTCCCGGCGAAGACACCGATCTGCTGACCGCGCAGCGCGCCCGGGTCGATGCCCGCGCGCTCGAACGCCTCCCAGGAGGTCTCCAGCAGCAACCGCTGCTGCGGATCCATGGCGAGCGCCTCACGCGGCGAGATCCCGAAGAACGCCGCGTCGAAGTCTCCGGCGTCGTAGAGGAAACCGCCCTCACGCGTGTACGACGTCCCCTGACGGTCCGGGTCCGGGTCGTACAGCCCCGCCAGATCCCAGCCACGGTCGGCCGGGAACTCCGCAATGGCGTCCCCGCCAGACGTCAGCAGCGCCCACAGCTCCTCGGGCGACCGCACCCCACCCGGGAAACGGCAGCTCATCGCCACGATCGCGATCGGATCGTCGGCCACCGCGACCGCCGGAGCCACCACGCCACCCGCCGCCACGGCGTCCGCGCCCAGCAGTTCAGCGCGCAGATGGTCGGCGAGGGCGATGGCGTTGGGGTAGTCGTAGATGAGCGTGGCGGGCAACCGCAGGCCGGTCGCCGCGTTCAGCCGGTTGCGGAGTTCGACGGCGGTGAGCGAGTCGAAGCCCAGCTCCTTGAAGGCGCGTCCGGCCTCCACCGCCTCGGCCCCGACGTGCCCCAGCACCGACGCGACCTGCGTACGCACCAACTCCAGCAGTGTCTGTACGCGCTCGTTCTCCGTCAGCCCGGACAGCCGCTCCGCGAGTGTGCCGGTACCGGTCCCGGTGGTGGCGGCCGGGCGCGGTGCGCCCTCGGCGGCCGGCGCCGGGCGCGCGGCCCGCACCTCGCCGAACAGCGCGCTCGGCCGTACGGCGGTGAACTCGGCGAGGAACCGGCCCCAGTCGAGGTCCGCGACCGTCACGGTGGTGTCGTCCAGGTCCAGCGCCTGCCGCAGCGCGGTGAGCGCCGATTCGGGTGCCATCGGCGGCACTCCGTCGCGGCGCATCCGGCGCTCCAGCGCCTCGTCGGCGGCCATGCCGCCCTCGGCCCACGGGCCCCAGGCGATCGAGGTGGCGGGCAGGCCCTGGGCGCGGCGCAGCTCGGCCAGCGCGTCCAAGTAGGCGTTCGCCGCCGCGTAGTTGCCCTGCCCGGCGGCGCCCACCGACCCGGCGAGCGAGGAGAAGAGGACGAACGCCGAAAGGTCGAGGTCGCGGGTGAGCTCATGGAGGTTCCGCGCGGAGGTGGCCTTGGCGCGCACCACGCGCTCCAGCCGCTCGGCGTCCAGCGTGTCCACGAGGCCGTCGTCCAGCACACCGGCCGCGTGCACGACGGCGGTCAGCGGTAGCTCGGCCGGTATGGACGCCAGCAGCTCGGCGAGCGCGTCCTGGTCCGCCACATCACACGCGGCCACCGTCACCCGAGCGCCCGAGGCCACGAGCTCATCGCGCAGTTCCGCCGCGCCCGGGGCGTCGAGCCCCCGGCGGCTGGTGAGCACGACATGCTCGGCACCGTTCGCCACCAGCCAACGGGCCACATGCGCACCCAGCGCACCCGTACCACCCGTCACCAGCACCGAACCGGACGCCCGCCAGCCCTCGTCACCGGATGGCCGGGACCCGGAAGCCTCCGTCAGCCGGCGCCCGAAGACGCCCGAGGCCCGCACCGCGACCTGGTCCTCACCCGAGCCACCAGCACCGGCACCGGCACCGGCACCGGCACCGGCACCGGCCAGCACTCCCGCCAGCCGCCCCAGCGCACGCTCGTCGGCCGTCTCGGGAAGGTCGACCAGACCACCCCACCGCTCAGGCAGCTCCAACGCCGCCACCCGGCCAAGCCCCCACACCATCGCCTGGGCCGGGCTCACGACACCATCGGAACGCCCCACCGACACCGCACCCCGCGTCGCCACCCACAACGGCGCACCCACACCCGCATCGCCCAACGCCTGCACCAACGCGGCCGTACGCCACAGCCCCGCCTCGGACTCCACCGCCAGCAGGGAGAACACCCCCGCCACCGAACCGCCCACAACCGCCGTCCGCAGCTCCTCCGCGAGCCCGGCACGGTCCACCGCGTTCGACTCGACCACGCGCACATCCACACCACGCCCGGCCAGCATCCGCACCACACCCGTGGCCCAGGCACCCTCGGCCTCATCCGCCGGGACGACCACCAGCCAGCAGCCACCCAGCACCCCGGTGGCCAACCGCTCCGACACCGGCTTCCACGACACCCGGTAACGCCAGCCGTCCACCGCCGAACGCACCGACTCCTGCCGCCGCCACGACGACAACGCGGGCAACACCTCACCCAACGACAGCCCCGGATCCACCGCGAGCTCCGCCGCCAGCGCGGCCACATCCCCGCGCTCCACCACATCCCAGAACCGCCCGTCGACGGCACCGCCCGGCGCGACCTCCGACGCCGCCGGGGCCTCCTCCCACCAGTACCGGGTGCGCTGGAAGGCGTAGGTCGGCAGCTCGACGCGCCGGGCCCCGGTGCCCTCGAAGTAGCCGCCCCAGTCCGGGGACTGGCCCCGGACGTGCAGCAGGGCGAGCACGGTGGTCACCGACTCGGCCTCGGCACGGCCCTTCCGCAGCGTGGCGGCGAACGCGGCGTCCTCGCCGGTCACACACTCCTGCGCCATCGCCGAGAGAACGCCATCGGGGCCGAGCTCGACGAAGGTCGTCACACCCTCCGCTTCCAGCGTCCGCACACCGTCGAGGAAACGGACGGCCTCGCGGACGTGGCGCACCCAGAAGTCCGGGCTGGTGATCTCCTCGGCGGACACCACGCCACCGGTGAGGTTGGAGACGATGGGGATGCGCGGGGCCTCGTACGTAAGCCCCTGCGCCACCTCGCGGAACGCCTCCAGCATCCCGTCCATGCGCGGGGAGTGGAACGCATGGCTGACGGCGAGCCGCTTGGTCTTACGACCCTGGGCCTCAAAACCAGAAGCGATCGCGACAGCCGCGTCCTCATCACCCGCGATGACCACCGACGACGGGCCGTTGAGCGCGGCAATCGACACCCGCTCGGTCAGCAGCGGCGCCACCTCGTCCTCGGACGCCTGGACGGCAATCATCGCGCCACCGGTGGGCAGCTCCTGCATCAACCATCCACGAGCGGCCACCAACTTCGCCGCATCGGCGAGCGAGAGCACACCCGCCACATGCGCGGCAGCCAGCTCACCGATCGAGTGGCCGGACAGGAAGTCCGGCGTCAGGCCCCACGCCTCAACGAGCCGGAACAACGCCACCTCAACCGCGAACAACGCAGGCTGAGTGAACCCCGTCCGATCCAGTACCGCCGCGTCATCCCCGAACAACACATTTCGCAACGGCCGCTCAAGGTACAGATCCAGATGCGCACACACCTCATCCAGCGCATCCGCGAACACCGGGAACGCGCCGTACAGCTCACGCCCCATCCCCAGCCGCTGACTCCCCTGCCCCGTGAACAGGAACGCCACCTTGCCCTCAGCCACCGTCCCCTCAACCACATCCGGGACGGACTCACCCCGGGCCAGCGCGTCCAGGCCCGCCAGGAACGTCTCGCGGTCCGTGGTGACGAGGGCGGCGCGCCGCTCCAGCGCGGCGCGGCTGGTGGCGAGCGAGAAGGCGAGGTCGGTCGCGCTCAGCTCGGGGTGGGTGCGCAGGTGGGTGGCCAACTGTGCGGCCTGGGCGTGCAGCGCCTGCCCGTCCTTCGCCGACAGCAGCCACGGCAGCGCGGTCAGCTCACGCGGCGCGGGCTCCTCGGTCGGGGCAGCCGAAGCGGTCGGGGCCTGCTCGATGATGGTGTGCGCGTTGGTGCCACTGAGCCCGAAGGACGACACGCCCGCGCGGCGCGGACGGCCGGTCTCCGGCCACTCCACCCGCTCGGTCAGCAGCGAGACAGCCCCCGCCGACCAGTCCACATGCGGCGACGGCGCGTCCACATGCAACGTCTGCGGCAACACACCGTGCCGCATCGCCAGCACCATCTTGATGATGCCCGCGACACCGGCCGCCGCCTGCGTGTGGCCGATGTTGGACTTGATGGACCCCAGCCACAACGGCCGGTCCCCATCCCTCTCCTGCCCATACGTGGCCAGCAGCGCCTGCGCCTCGATCGGGTCACCCAGCGTCGTACCCGTACCGTGCGCCTCGACCGCGTCCACCTCACCGGCCGACAGCCCCGCACCGGCCAGCGCCTGCCGGATCACCCGCTGCTGCGAGGGACCGTTCGGCGCGGTCAGGCCATTGCTCGCACCATCCTGGTTGATCGCGCTGCCCCGCACGATGGCCAGCACCGGGTGGCCGTTCTTCTCCGCGTCCGACAGCCGCTCCACGAGCAGCATGCCGACGCCCTCGCCCCAGCCCGTGCCATCCGCACCGGCCGCGAACGCCTTGATCCGGCCGTCCGCAGCCAGCCCACGCTGACGGCTGAAGTCCACGAACGCCTCCGGCGTGGACATCACCGTGACGCCACCCGCGAGCGCCATCGTGCACTCACCGCCGCGCAGCGCCTGCACCGCCATGTGCAGGGCCACCAGCGACGACGAACACGCCGTGTCCACCGTCACCGCCGGGCCCTCGAGACCGAAGGTGTAAGCGACCCGCCCGGACACCACGCTCGCCGCGTTGCCCGTGCCCAGATGGCCCTCCAGGCCCTCGGGCGGGGTGGAGACGAGCCCGGCGTAGTCCTGGCCGTTGGTGCCCGCGAAGACACCCGTACGGCTGCCGCGCAGCGTGGCCGGGTCGATGCCCGCGCGCTCGAACGCCTCCCACGAGGTCTCCAGCAGCAACCGCTGCTGCGGATCCATGGCGAGCGCCTCACGCGGCGAGATCCCGAAGAACGCCGCGTCGAAGTCCCCGGCGTCGTAGAGGAAGCCACCCTCACGCGTGTACGACGTCCCCTGACGATCCGGGTCCGGGTCGTACAGCCCCGCCAGATCCCAGCCACGGTCGGCCGGGAACTCCGCGATGGCGTCCCCGCCAGACGTCAGCAGCGCCCACAGCTCCTCCGGCGACCGCACCCCACCCGGGAAACGGCAGCTCATCGCCACGATCGCGATCGGATCGTCGGCCACCGCGACCGCCGGAGCCACCACGCCACCCGCCGCCACGGCGTCCGCGCCCAGCAGTTCAGCGCGCAGATGGTCGGCGAGGGCG
>NZ_JBQTCE010000010.1:0-435484 GCF_052665095.1 Streptomyces sp. NEAU-174
GGGTTGTCGGGGTGGGGGTAGGTGATCAACTGAAGGAAGCGGTTCGTGTGATGACGGAGGTGTCTGACGCCTCATCACAACGAACCGCTTCCGGATGCCATCGTCGCTGATTGCCGCTGTGTCCCGCCACCTCGACCACGATGCGGGCTCCCCGACGACCCCGACCGCCTGCTGGAACTTGCCGACGTCCTCGACATGCTGCCCGATCCGCGCCGTCGACAGGGCCGCCGTTACCGGCTCGGCCGCCCAGCGCTGTGGCCCGCCTCACCGGCTGGACCAACACCGCCCACCCCAGCGACCAAACGCCCTCTCACACCGCCCTCTTAGCGTTTTACTTGGCGAGTGAGTTGGCCACAATGGTGGCCAGTTTCCGTGCGGAGGAATCGGCGGACAGCAGCTGTTCGGTGCCATGTTCGATGGCCTGGGCCGTCTCGATGGAGCGGGGGAGCATGGTCTTCTCGTAGACGCGGATGGCGTCGTCGACAGTGGCCGCGTTCGCGAGGGCGAGGGCGAGTTCGCCGGCGTCAAGCATGGCGAGGTTGACGCCGGTGCCGAGCGGGGGCATGAGGTGGGCGGCGTCGCCGAGCAGGGTCACCGTCGGGTTGTGGTCCCAGGTGTGCGGGACAGGGAGCACGAAGATCGGGCGGTGGATGTAGAGGCCGTCGTTTTCGCTGATCATCTGGCGCATGCGGGGCGACCAGTGCGCGTACTCGTCGCGCAGCACGGCGCGGATGCCATCGGTGTCCTCGGCGGTCAGCCCCTTGGCGCTGATCCAGTCGACCGGAAGGCGTTGGATGATGTAGACGCGGATCTGGTTTCCGCTGTTGCGCTGGGCGACCAGGCTACGTTCGCCATCGGCTGCGTGGGCGATGCCCAAGCCGACCAGCTCGGCGATCTCGGGGTGTCGGTCGTCGACGTCGGAGAACCATGCTTCCAGGAAGCTGATCCCGGTGTACTCGGGGATGGCGGTGGACACGGCCGGACGTACCCGGGAGAAGGCGCCGTCGGCGCCGATGACCAGATCGGTCTCGACGCTCGTGCCGTCGGCGAAGTGCAATTGCCGCGGCCCATCGGTGGGTCCGCTGATCGTGTCGAGGGAGCGGCCCCAGCGCACAGTTCCCGTCTCCAGGGAGTCGAGCAGCAGGTTGCGCAGCTCACCGCGGTCGATTTCCGGCTTTAAGAGTTCGTCGGCCGCCGGGACTTGGTGGGACGTGATCGCGCCGGTCGGGTCCATCTGTCGCATTTCCTGCCCTTCGGGACGGGCGAGAGCGAAGAACTCGTCGAGCAGGCCGGCTTCGCGCAGGGCGACCTGGGCGTTGTCAGCATGCAGGTCGAGGGTGCCGCCTTGGTTGCGGGAGTCGCGGCCCGGGTCGCGGTCGTAGACGGTGGCCGCGATGCCGCGCTGCTGGAGGATGCGTGCGCAGGTCAGTCCGCCGGGTCCGGCGCCGATGATGCTGATCCTGGCGTTAGCGGGTTCTGGGGACTTCATGGAAGTTCCTTTCTGTCGGAGAAGATGGAGTCACCGGGCGAACAGGGCGGGGCGGCGGCACTCAGAGGTCGCCTCGGTCATGGAGGTGCCTCGTGAACAAAACCAACCCGCGGAGGGCACGTCGCTGGGCGACGATGGGCGACAGAGCGAGATCTGCCACCGGAGTGGGGTGAAAAGGGCGGTCCACGCGGGCGGCCTCGACCGAACGCACCGGCCGTCATCCCGGAGTCGCCCTGCCGTGCCGCCAGTAACCGACGAAAGTGATGTCGGACTTGTCGACGCCACGCTCATGGACGAGGTGCCGCCGCAGTGTCGTGGGCAGGTGATTCTCACCCGCCACGAAGGTGGCGAAGCGCCCGGCCGGCAGGGCGGCCTTCATCACGGTGTCGAGAGCGTAGCGCCCCGGAAGTCCGGGGCGGCCGTCGCGCGGAAGCCAGTGCACGCTGACGTTCTGTGGCGTGTTCAACTGCTGGATGTCCGCGCTGCTGGGTACCTCGAGGAACACTTCGCTGGGCAACGCGCCCTCGTCGGAGTCCAGGATGGACAGGATGGCCGGCACCGCGGTCTCGTCCCCTACGAGCAGTTGCCATTCCACGCCATGGGGCGGACTGTAGGTGGCTCCCTCGTCGAGGATGCCGACCGGTTCGCCGGAGCGGGCGCCCCGCGCCCAGGTGGAGGCCGGACTGTCCCCTTCGTGGAGCACGAACTCGATGTCCAGTTCGGTGCGGTCGGGCCAGAAGTGCCGGGCCGTGTAGAAACGGACGTAGGGGCGTACCGCCTTGCCCGTCATCATGTATTGCGCCATCCATGTGGCGTCGGACCGGGAGGGCAGCCAGAGCCGGCCCTGGCCGGGCCGCCGGAACAGGAGCCTGAAGGCCTGGTCGACTCCGATCGGCCGGAAGTCCTTGAGGTCCTCTCCGCCCACGGTCACCAGCAGGAAGTTTCCCGGCCTCCACTCCTTGCGCACGACTTCGACCGACAGCATCCGACGGCTGACGGGCTTAATCCGGTTCATGGTGACGTCCTCTTCCCATGCATCGACGCCGCAACGGGAGATGGGTACGCACCACGCCCGGGCATCAAGTCAGGCATGCCTAACCGTAGAATGACGCTTGTGCGCATGGTGGCCATGCGATACCCCGGAACGGCCAGACCGTGATCGGAGCACGGGGCGAACGGGACTGCTGGGCTGGGACGGGACGGATCGGCGGATGGAGAGATGAGCGTCATGGCCCAGGCGACAGCTCTGGACGAGGGAGCCGCCTCTCCGATCCTGAGCATCGATCACCAGCATGCGCATCCGCCCCTCCAGGTGGCACCCCATACCCATTCGGAGCCGATGCTGCTGTGGGCGTCGACCACTTCCGTCACCCTGCGCACGCTCTCGCACGACTGGCTGGTGCCTCCGGGGCACGGCCTGTGGATTCCCGGCCGTGTCGAGCACACGGGGACGACACGGCACGCCGGTGAACTGTGCGTCATCCGGTTCATGGCCACGCACTGCCCCATCGACTGGACGCAGCCCACCGGCGTCGCCGTCGGGCCGCTGCTTCGTGAGCTCATCCGATACCTGCGGGCCGAGCCGGACGCGGCGAGCCGCCGGCATGCCGAAGCTCTCCTCTTCGAGGTCCTCATGCCGCTGCCGACCCACTCGATCCAGGTGCCCATTCCCGCCGAACCGCGCTTGCGTACGATCACCGAGCGACTCATTGACTCGCCCGGAGATCAGCGAGAACTGGCGATGTGGGCGGCGGAGGTGCACAGCGGGGTGCGTACTCTGTCACGGCTCTTCCTCGCCGAGACGGGGCTGACCTTCTCGCAGTGGAGGACTCGGGTCCGTGTCCGCGCCGCAGTAGGCCATCTGGCGACCGGCGCGTCCGTCAAGGCCACCGCGCGGGCCGTGGGATACCGAAAGCCCAGCGCCTTCATCGCCGCCTTTCAGCGCGTGACTGGGCAGACGCCCGGTACCTACGGGGGCGAGTAGGAGCCATGCAGCGAGTGCGGTTTGGTGTCACATGATGTGACGCTCGGGTTGAGCGGGTTGTCAGCTGTGCTGGGCTTGGTCCCCTTTGACGGACATCATCCTTCTGGAGCGGCAGCCACTGATCTTCGATGTCCGCCAAACGGGATCAAGTCCAGGTGTGGGCCCAAGGCGCCTGCGTGCTCACCTGCCGGGTTGGATGAGGTCGAGTGCATGGTCGGGGTGTGACGTGTAGTAGTCGGTGGCGTGGGCGGTGTTGGTCCAGCCGGTGAGGCGGGCCAGGGCGATCGCGATGTTACGGAAAGTGGGCATTGCGCGGGGCGTGTTCCCGGTCCGGATCTTGGAGGCGTCCTCGGCGAGGGTGGTGTCCCGGACGTGGTGATGGGCTTCGACGTGCCAGTGCTCGCGCACCGCTCGGGCGAGCTGAGCGTCGGTCGCGGAGAACGCGTCGTGGCTGGTGACGGCATAGACGTGCTCGATCTGGATCTTCCCGCTGTGCAGGTCGCGTCGGCGGCGGGTTACCTTGATCGCCTGGGCGGCGTGCGGGAGCCGCAGCCGGCGCGAGACCCGGACGGCTTTGAGGCGGCGGATCTCATCACGGCCGTGCCCCTTCTCCCGGGTGGCGTGGCCGAGGGGGACCTGGTTCCAGGGCAGCGACTTGAGGAAGTCGTGCAGCTTGGGATGGTTGTCCTTCACGATCGCGATGTAGTCGGCCTTCTTCTCCTCGACGAGGAACTGCGCGTGAGCGTGCTGGGTGTGCAGGGCGTCGAACGTGACGGTGCGGCCGACCAGGTCGAGCGGAGCGAGAAGAGGCTTGAACTCGCTGTTCTCGCCCTTCTTCCCGGCGACCTGCCGCTGGTTCAGCGTCAAGCGTTCGCCGTGGGTGACGGCTGCCAGTAAATGCACCGCCTTCGTCGCCGCAGTGCGCGATCCGCGCAGGCTCTTGCCGTCGACGGCGATCGCGCACAGCCCTTTGTCCTGGTCGGGGCGGCTGCAGTGTCCTGCAAGCCACGCACCCCCGATCGAGTGCCGTATCAACGGCGAGGTGATGCAGCGGAGCTCCACCAAGCAGCTCATTTTCTCGGTGCCCCGTCTGATGGAGCATCTCTCGGCGGTCCTGCCCCTTATGCCGGGTGACGTCGTCTTCACTGGCACCCCGGCGGGGATCGGCGGAGCGCGGAAGCCCGCCCGCTTCCTCCTGGAGGGCGACGTCGTCGAGACGCGTATCAGTGGCATCGGTGAACTCCGCCAGGTCTGCGTCCCCTCTGCCGAGACGGGAGAGCGACAGGTGACCACATGATGCAGTTGGCCCTCAAGGGCGTCGGGAGTACGGCGGGGGCCAGCCGAGCCGGTCCCCCGACTGAGGGGTCCTTTCAGCATGCCGGGTGCTGACGGGCGAGGGGCATGCAGGGGGCGCGCTGGAGGAAGGTGTCGTGCATGTCGTTCCGGGCTTCCCGGCGGGTTCGTAAGCGGCGAGGGCCGTGGAGCCAGGCAAAGGGGGGGACTCGACAACCCACCGCACACGGCTCAGGCCGAGTCGTGGGGCTGACCGCGCCGGGCCATCTTCGGAGTGACCGCCACGCTCACGCAGTCGACAGGGGCGGCTGTCGTGGTCGTGGCCACGGTCGGCATACACGGTGCCGGGCTTGCGCCGGGTCCGACCCCGCTTGCCCCGCACCGGCGGCAGGCCGTCGACCTGCGGCAGGAGCCGCGTGACGCCATTGCGGCGCCTGCCGGTATGCGACACCCGCAGGGGGTGCCGTGCGCGTCGGTCAGCATGTGGCGATTCAAGCCCCGCCGCGCACGGTCAACACCCGCGAGCAGCATGGCATCACGCACCTCTCCACCGTGCCACAAGAAAATCATTCTGCCAGGAACCCTTGAAAAGGAACAACCACGATGCGATTCGTCACCTACGCCGACGGGCCCGCGGACGACCCCGCCGACCGGGTAGGCGTGCTCAGCGAAGATCGGATTTACGCCCTCGCCTCGGGGGTGACCCTGCGTGGGCTCCTGGGAGATGACGGGGAACGCCTGCACCGGGCGGGAGAGCAAGCGCTGAGCGATCCGCGAGATGTCGTGCCCCTCAACGGCGTACGGCTGCGGTCACCTATTCCCGATCCCCCCTCCGTCCGTGATTTCATGACGTTCGAACAGCATGTCGAGGGTGCGCGCAGACTCGCGGGCGTCGCCGAGATTCCGCCGCGGTGGTACGACGCTCCCGCGTTCTACTTCACGAACCCCAGCGCCGTGCTAGGTCCGCACGATGACGTGCCCGTCCCTCCAGGGAGTGATCTGTTCGACTTCGAACTGGAGGCGGCCGCTGTCATCGGGCTCGGCGGGCGGGACATCCGTGCCGCCGAGGCGGAACGGCATATCGTGGGATACTGCCTGCTCAATGACTGGTCTGCGCGGGATGTGCAGTTCGAGGAGATGACTGTCGGGCTAGGGCCCGCCAAGGGGAAGGACACCTCCCTCACACTCGGGCCGGTACTCGTCACAGCCGACGAGCTCGCTCCGTTCCGCTCGGGCACGGCCTTCGACCTGAGGATGACCGCGGCGGTCAACGGCGAGGTGATCGGCACTGACCGGTGGGACGCGATGCACTTCTCCTACGCCGAGATGATCGAGTATGCGAGCCGCGGCACAGAGATTCGCCCGGGTGATGTACTCGGCTCCGGCACCTGCGGCGGAGGCTGTCTCGCCGAGCTATGGGGGCGCAAGGGCCGTGACGCCCATCCACCGCTGCGGCCCGGCGGCACGGTCACGATTTCCGTCGACATTCTAGGCGCCATCACCTCGAAGATCGTTTCCTACCCGGACCCGCCCGTTGCTGATCACTGATGATGCGGTTATTGCAGAGTGAATCAGCCACCGGCGAAATTGACGCTCCCGGCACTGGCGCGGATTCGCGCTTGGCGACCACCCGGCGTCCGGCCAGGTCGACGATCCATACCCTGGCCATCTCATCGAATGGCTCCTGGCTGGCCACTCCAAGGCCAGTGCCGCAGAGTTACCGGCTGCTGACTCCACCTGATCTGTGTTGCGGGCCTGCCCTGGGCAGTGGGCTTCTCCGGGAGCTATCGGCAGGATCAGAACGCTGGAGGAATTCGCACAGGGACACTGTCTCTTGGCAGGGATGTTCGTCCAGTTCACCGAGGGTCTTGGTGAGCAGAGCAAGCGTCCGTGCGACAGCGTCACGCTGACCGAGGCGGGCCTGGAGGCGGGCGATGTCCTCGTAGAGGGCCTCAGCCGAACTGCCGGTAAAGCCATTCGTGGACGGCGAGCGCGGTGGACTCGGCATGCTCCTCCAGGAGGGTGAAGTGGTTGCCGGGGACCTCCAGGCGGGTGTGCTCCAGCGGCCAGTGCGGGCGCCGCTGCGGGCGGGAGCTGTCGCCGAGCACCTCGGAGAGGGCTTCCGGCGAAGCCGGGGCCACGAACAGGGTGGGCGCGGACACCGGGCAGGGGGCCCAGCCGTCGAAGAGTTCCGCGTACCGGGCCATCGCGGTGAGCTGTTCGTCGTCCGCCGGCAGTTGCGGGTACCTGTCGGTGAGCCAGCGGGTGATCGTGATCATGTCGAAGGCCAGGGTCTCACCGGCCCGCGCGGGCGAGTCGAGCAGCACCAGGGCGGCCGGCGGGGTGCCGTCGGCCTCCAGCCTCCGAACGATCTCGTGCGCCGGCCAGCCGCCCGACGAGTACGCCACCAGGGCGAACGGCCGTCCGGCGAAGCGCCGGCGCAGCGCCGTGACCTGGACGTCCACCGCCGCGTCCAGGGACTGCGGCAGCGCCTCGCCCGTTCCGTAGCCGGGCATCCCGGTCGTCCAGACGGAGCGCTGCCCGCGCAGGGTCATGGCGAGCCTGAGATACTGGTGGGCGCCCGTGGGGGCGATGAGGGAGGGCAGGCAGACCAGCCCCACCTCGTGCGCTCCTTCGGCCAGGTGCAGAGTCTCCGGCTCCCCGGCTTCCGCTCCCGCCGCAAAGGCGGGCCGCAGCCGCGCGGCAGCCTTCAGCAGGGCACTGCCCTGCGCTGGGGGCACCGACCTCACGGCCGCGTGGAACAGTGTGCCGAGGACCGGATCCACGACGCCAACGGCTCCCTCGTCCCGCGCGGGCTCCTCTTCCCGCGCACTCTCCGGCCGCAGTGTGGCGACCATCGCGTCCACCTCTCCGGCCCGGTTCTCCAGGAGGTACGCTCCGAGCTTGGCGACCGAGTCCTCATCGAAGAGCAGCGTCGACGACAGCTCGCCCAGGTCCTGCCGGAGCTCGTTGGTGAACTGGAGGACCAGGATCGAGTCCATCCCGTACGCCGTGAAGGACGTCTCGGGTTCGATCTTCTCGGCGGGGATCCTCAGCGTGTCCGCGGCCTTGTCGGTGAGGTAGGCGGCGAGGACGGCGGCGCGGGTCTCGGACGGGGCGGGGGCGGCCAGGGCCGGGACCGTCTGAGCCAAAACCGCCTGGATCGGGGCGGCCGGCGGCAGGGTCGGGGACGCGGGAGTGGTCGTCGCCCCCTGGCGCTGTGTGGCAGCCGGTCGTACCGGCGTTGCGGCAGACGCGCGTGCCGGGGCCGGGGTCCGCTGGCGGGCGATGCCGTCGGCCTCGGCGGCGATGATCTGCTGGCCGAGGTCGCGGGCGGACGGCAGGAGGGAGACGACCGAGGGGAAGCCCTCGCCGTGCAGAACGTCACGCCACGCTTCCGGTGAGAGTGCGGGGGAGCCCGGGACGCGCAGCGGGACGTCCTCGGAGAGCCACCAGCCTTCGAGGAGGCCGAATGTGAGATGGCTGAATACGTCGAAGGAGGTCAGCTCGTTGAGCAGCAGCCAGCCCCGGTCCCGCATCGCGGCTTTGGCGTTGCGCAGGGTGTTACGCATGTCGCGCGTCGCGTGCAGGACGTTGGCGGCGATGACGAGCTGATAGCTGCCCACCTCGATGCCCTGCGGCGCGAGTGGCTGCTCGACGTCGAAGCGCCGGCAGTCGAGGTAGGGCGCGTCGGGCCCGTACCGGGCCTGGGCACGGTTGAGGAACGCCTTCGACAGATCGGTGTACGTGTACGTCTCGATGCTGTGCTGGTACGGCCGCAGCGCGGCGAACATGCCGACGCTGGTACCGCCGGTGCCGGCGCCGATCTCCAGGATCCGGATCCGGGTGCCCGGGTCCTGGCACAGCAACTCCGCGACGATGCCGGAGGCGGCCGCGGCCATGGTGTGGTTGAAGGTGTCGGCGACCCGGTTGTTGCGGTAGCAGCCCTCGACGAGTTCGACGGAGCCGCGCGGGAACATGACGTCCGTCGCGGGTGTGCGGCCAGTGAGGATGTCGGGCAGCGCCGTCAACGTCGCGTCGACAAGGGCGAGTTCGGCCGCCTTGTCGGGGTCGGCCGACCATCGCGCGCACTTCTCGGCCCACTGCTTCTGGAGGACGGCGAGAGGCGGGGCGTGTGGCGGCATGACGCGTAGGGCGTGGGCGAGCCAGGCAGTGTACCGCTCGTGGATGCCGCCGCGGGCGCGCAGGCCGGCGAGGCCGCCGCTCTGCGCGAGGTCGCCGCTCTGCGCAAGCTCCCCGGCCCGGCCGACGCCGAGCGCCTCCAGATGGCCGCGGATCAACTGGGCCAGCAGCGGATCGCGTTCGGTGCGGCGCCAGTCGGCCACGCCGCGCAGGAGCCGCTCGTCGACGCCGGCCCGCCGCGCCCCGGCGGCGACCGCCTCGGGGGCGACGCGCACGGACGCCCGGGGGTACACCGTCGTCCGCAAGGTTGGGTCGATCGGTTCGATGGCCTTCGGGTCGGTCAGTTTGACGTAGCTCACCTGGGGCTGCGGGCCGACGAGCAGCGTGTCGAGCGCGGCCATGGCCTCCGGCGGCTCGATCGACGTCAGCCCCCAACGGGCCATGCTCTGCTGGTGGAACGCGGAGGCGACGCTGCCGACCGAGCCCCACCAGCCCCAGTTCATCACCCTGACAGGGCAGTCCAGATGACGGCCCAGCAGGTGCGCGTAGGCGTCGGCGAAGGCGCAGCCGGCCGCGTAGTTGCTCTGCCCGGCCGCGGTGACGAACGACTGGAGCGAAGAGAAGAAGAGGATGAAGTCGAGCTGTTCCCCGGCGAAGACCTGAGCCGTCGTGACGCTCGTGTCGACCTTCGCCGCGAGCGTGGCGCGGAAGTCGGTCTCCGCCATGTTGGCCAGGCCCCGGTCGCTCAGCACGAGCGCCGAGTGGACGACGCCGTGGACCTGCCCGTAGCGGGCCCTGATCTCGTCGTAGGCGGTGCGGAGCGCCTGGGGGTCGGTGGTGTCGGCCGAGAGGTAACGGACCTCCCCGCGCCCTCGTGCGGCGTGCAGCCGTGCCTCGATGGACGCGTCCTGCGGTCGGCGGCCGAGCCACACCACGCTCGCGCCGTGGTTCTGCGTGACGTGCCGGGTCCACGCCTCGCCGAGGCCGCCCGCGCCGCCGATGACGACGTACACGCCGCCCTCCCGGTACGGGGCCGTCTCCGGGTGGGCCGCGGCCGTCGGCACGAGCCGCCGGCGCAGCCACTGGCCCGAGCGTCGCGCCCAGGTGCCGCCGGGAGTGTGGGCCGGGATGCCGACGAGTTCCGCCGTCTCGTCGAGGTCGACGCGGCGGACGTTCCAGTGGCCGTACTCGCGCTCCAGCGACCCGAACAGGCCGTGCAGGGCGGCGTGCGCGGGCCGGGTCGCCTCGTCCGCGTACGTGGCGAGGGCGCTGCGGGTGACCAGCGTGACGCGGAGGGAGCGGGCGTCGGCGCCGGTCCGCAGCAGTGCCTTGACCATGCGGAATGCCGCGATCACGCCGTCCTCCTGGGCGGCGACGAACCCGGCGGCGTCCGTCACGTGGGGCGCGGTGTCCGGGGCGATCCACAGCAGGTAGTCGATCTCGCCCGTGGCCGCCAGCACGGCGGCGTTCTCCTCTACCGAGGCGCTCGGCGCCAGGCACCAGGCCCAGGCCCGTGGGAAGTGCCGGGTGATCTCGGCGAACTGCTCGTCCGAGGCGCCGACCACAAGCACCCGGTCCTGGCCGGACGCGGGTCCCCATTCGTCCGACACCGGCTCCCACGTCGGGGTGAAGAGCGAGGGGGCGGACTCGGGAACGGCGCGCGAAGTGTAGCCGGTCATCCGGACCCGGACCGCTCCCCGCTCGTCGACGAGGTCGATGTCGAGCCGGCCGAGCGCGCCCGCCGCCCGCTGCGGGTCCGCGACACGGACCACGGCCCACATCGTCTCCTCGCAGAGCCCGAAGAGCTCCAGCGTGTCCAGGGCGAACGGCACCATGACCTCGCCACCCGGGCCGTCGAGCGCCAGCGCCGCGGACGCCTGGATCGCCGAGTCCGTCAGCGCGGGGTGCAGGACGTACGGGGACGGCTCGCCGGAGGGCGCGACGAGGCGGGCGACGACGGTGCCCTCACCGACGTACGCCTCGTCGATCGCGCGCAGCGACGGCCCGTGGGTAATGCCCGCCGCGACCAGCGCCTCGGCGATCCGGGTACCCGGTACGGGAGCCGGGCAGGCGGCACGCAGAGCGGTCAGGTCGACGGGGGCCGGCGGGGCGTCCGTGGACGCCAGGACACGGCCCTCGGTGTAGGAACCCGCGTCGGACGCCGGGGGCCCGATGGTGAAGGCGACGGTATCGCCGTCCGGCCGCACCACGACCTCCACGTCAAGCGGCCCGTCGACGGCCAGTGGGCGGACCCAGGTGACGTTGCGCATCCTCAGGCCGGCCGCCGGGTCCGTGCCAAGGACGTGGACGGCGGCCTCGCGGGCGAGTTCCAGGTGGACGACACCGGGCAGGACACGGGCGCCGCGTACGAGGTGGTCGCGCAGGAGACGCTCCTCACCGGTGAGCCGGACGGTGCCCTTCAGGGCGCCGGGGGTGCCGGGGACGGGGAGCAGCTCGGTCAGGAGGGGGTGGGCCGGGGTGAAGGCCGATTGCGCCACGTGTACCAGGGCCCCGGATACGGGGGCTGGGGGTACGGGGGCTACGGGAGCCGTCGCCGGTGCGACCCTCGCCGACGGGGCCGGCGGTGTCCCCGTCGCCCAGTGGCTCTCGCGGGCGAAAGGATAGGTGGGCAGGGAGACCCGGCGCAGGCCCTGGCTCGTTCCGGGGAGAAGCCGCTCGAAGTCGAGTTCCGTGCCCCGGACGAAGAGGCCGGCGAGTGTGGTGAGGTCCGTGGGGATGGTGGCCAGCGCGGGGGACGCCTTGGCCTCGCCGGTCAGGGCGCGCGGTCCGCCGAGGCCCTGCTCCAGGACCTGGACCAGGTCCTCGCGGTTCCTGACGACGCACGCGAAGCGGTGCGTGAAGTGCGCGCGGCCGACGGCGAGGGTCCAGGCGATGTCGCCGCAGTCGAGCGCGGTCTCCTGGCGGCAGTGGGCGGCCAGGCGGGCGACCTGCTGGGCCAGCTGCTTCTTCGAGCGTGCCGACAGGACGACGAGGTGGGCCGGGGCGGGCGTGCGCAAGGCGGTCCGCGCGGGCGGTTCCTCCAGGACAACGTGGGCGTTCGTCCCGCTCGCGCCGAAGGAGCTGACGACGCCCCGGCGCGGGCCGCTCGCGGGGGCGGGCCACGGGTGGGTGCCGGTGCTCAGGTAGAACGGGCTGCCGTCGAGCTGTACGGCCTCGTTGTGCCGCTCGAAGTGCAGCGAGGCCGGGATCTGCTCGTGCTTCATGCCGAGGAGGACCTTGAAGATGCCGGCGACTCCGGCCGCGTACTGGGTGTGGCCGAGGTTCGTCTTGACCGAGCCGAGGGCGCAGTAGCCGGTCTTGTCGGTGTCCTTGCGGAACGCGCGGGTCAGCGCCTGGAACTCGATCGGGTCGCCCAGCTTCGTGCCGGTGCCGTGCGCCTCGACGACCTGGATCGTCTCGACGTCGACACCGAACCGCTCGTACACCTCGCTCAGCAGCCGCTCCTGGGAGACCGAGCTGGGCGCGGTGATGCCGTTGGTGGCGCCGTCGTGGTTGGTGCCGGACGCACGGATCACTCCGTGGACCTGGTCACCGTCCGCGAGGGCGTCCTCAAGCCGCTTCAGGACCAGGACGCCGACGCCCTCGCCGGGTACGAAGCCGTCGGCGCAGTGGTCGAAGGCTCGACAGCTCCCGGTCGGCGAGAGCATGCCCGCGCGGCCCGCGAGGTCGAACAGACGCGGGGTGCTCTGGACGTAGACGCCCCCGGCGAGCGCCATGTCCGTCTCGCCCGACCAGAGGTCCTTGCAGGCGAGGTCGAGGGCGACGAGGGAGCTGGAGCAGGAGGTGTCGACCGCGATGGCCGGGCCCTTGAGGTCGAGGAAGTACGCGATCCTGCCGGGTACGACGGAGGCGAGGTTCCCCCAGAACGCCTGGGCCGGGGCGTCCTCGCCGACGAGGGTCCGGTAGTCGCCCTCCCAGCAGCCGACGTAGACACCGCAGTCGCGTTGGTTGATCGCCCTCCCCGCATATCCAGCGTCCTCGAAGGCCTTCCAGGACTCTTCGAGCAACAGCCGCTGCTGGGGGTCCATCACGGCGGCCTCGACCCCGGAGACGTTGAAGAACACCGGGTCGAACTCGTCGACACGGTCGAGGAAACCACCCCGCGTGCAGCGAGGCCGCCCGGCCTCGTCCACGGGGGCCAGAGGCCAGCGGGTCGCCTCACTGGTGAGGTCGTGACCCTCGGCGAGGTGCTGCCAGAGCTCGTCGAGCGACTCCGAGCCGGCGAAACGCCCGCTCATACCAACGACCGCGATCGGGCCGCGTGCGGCGATGCCCGGGCAGGGGTTGGCAGCGGTGAGGTCAGGTACGACGACCACCGGGGAAGGAAGTGTGGTTTCGGGCTCAGGGGTGCCGGCCACCGGGGCCGGGAGCGCGGGTGCGGGCTCGGGCGTGGTGGCGACCGGGAGGGCGATGGTCTCGCGGTGGGCGTCGAGGAGGTGGGTGACGAGGCGGTCGGCCGAGCTGTGGTCGTAGATGACGCTGGTGGTCAGGTCGAGGCGGAGCGCCTCGTTGAGCTCGTGCACGAACCGGACGCCGAGGATGGAGTCGAGTCCGTACTCGGCGAAGGCACGCCGGCTCTCGATCTCCCGCACGTCCATGGCCAGCGCGGCGGCCAGTTTCGCGTGCACGACACCGCAGACCCGCTCGTCGAGCGAAGGCGGGGACCACGCGGCCGGCTCGACGCCGGGCTCGGTGCTCGCCGCGCGCGGGGCGGGCGCGGAGTGCAGCGGCCAGGCTGTGTCGGCGGCGCCGGAGGCGTCCCCGGCGGGGGGAACGACGGACGCGGCAGCGGGAGTGTCTGCCGCTTCCAGGTCCCCGGCCCAGTACCTGTCGCGGGCGAACGGGTACGTGGGCAGGGAGATCCGGCGGGGCGAGGTGGAGCCGTGGAGGGCAGGCCAGTCCAGGGTCGCGCCCTCGGTCCACAGGGCGGCGAGCTTCGAAAGTTTGCCTGTTTCCGTCCAGCGGGTCGCCAGGAGGTTCCTGAGGTCCTCGTACTCGGTCGGTTCGGCGATGGCGCCAGGGCTGCGGCCGACGGTGCCCCGGTACAGCCCGGGGGCGGCCGTGTCGCCGTTCAGGTACGTGCTCAGCGCCTCGCGGAGGCCGGGCACCGAGGTCGCGACCACGGCGAGGCGCTCGTCAAAGGCCACGCGCCCGGTCTGGAGGGTGAAGGCGAGATCGGCGAGGTCGACCCCCACACCGGCACCGTCGAGGTGGTCGGCGAGGCGCACGGCCTGGTCGCGCAGTTGCTCAGGGGTACGGGCGGACAGGACGACGAGTTGCTCTGCTGCGGTAAGTTGCTCTGCTGCGGCCCGGGCCGGCGCCCGGCCGGAGGCGGACTCCGGCACGTGTTCCTCCAAGATGACATGGGCGTTCGAACCGCCGGCACCGAACGACGAGACCGAGGCCAGCCGCGGCCCGTCGCCCGGCCAGTCAGCGGGCTCGCGCTGGACGAAGAACGGGGTGTTCTCGAGATCGAGGTTGGGGTTGAGTTCCTCGGCGTGCAGGCTGGGCACGAACTGCCGGTGCCGCAGTTGCAGCACGGCCTTGGTCAGCCCCGCGACACCGGCGGCGGCTTCGAGGTGCCCGATGGACGACTTGGCGGAGCCGAGCGCGCAGAACTGCCGGTCGTCCGTGTCCTGTCCGAAAGCGAGGGTCAGCCCCGTCACCTCGATCGGGTCGCCGAGTTCGGTGCCGGTGCCGTGCGCCTCGACGTACCCGATGTCGCGGGCGGAGACTCCGGCGCGGTCCAGGGCATCGCGGATCAGCTCGGCCTGGGCAACCGGGTTGGGCACCGTGTAACCGTGAGTGCGGCCACCGTGGTTGACGCTCGTGCCGCGGATCACCGCGAGCACCTGGTCACCGTCGGCCAGGGCCCGCGAGAAGGGCTTGAGCAGCACCGCGCCGACGCCCTCACCCGGGACGAAGCCGTCGCCGCCGCTGCCGAAGCTGCGCAGCCTGCCGTCCGTCGACAGCATGTTGGAGCGGCACAGCTCCACGTAGTCGAGGGGGTGCAGGTACAGATTCACCCCGCCCGCGATGGCCGCCTCGCAGGAGCCCTGGTACAGGTGCTCGCACGCCTCGTGGATCGCGGTGAGGGACGCCGAACACATCGTGTCGACAGTCAGGCTCGGACCCCGCAGGTCGAGGACGTGCGAGGTGCGGGCGCTCAGCGACGCGAAGGACAGCGCCGGGACAACCGTCTCCCCGGACGGCAGGCGGCGCGCGCCATAACGGGCGTGGCCGGACTTGGTGACGCCGGCGAAGACCCCGACCCGGTGGCCATGGCGGGCGCCGAGTTCCTCGGGGGTGTAGCCGGCGTCCTCCAGGACCTCCCAGGCCGCCTGGAGGAACAGGCGCTCCTGCGGGTCCATCGCGTAGGCGTCGCGGGGGGCGATCCGGAAGAACAGCGGGTCGAAGGCGGCGAAGTCATCGAGGAAGCCGCCCCACTTGCTGTAGCTGCGGCCGGTCGCGATCGCGGTGGTGCGCGCGGGCTCGTAGAAGCCCTCCAGTGGCCAGCGGTCGGCTGGCACCTCGCGGATCCTGTCCCGTCCGGACCTGAGATCGTCCCAGAACTCGGTGAGGTCCGCCGCGCCGGGATAGCGGCCGGTCATGCCGATGACGGCGATGGGTTCGCGTTTCCCGGGAGACGCGGGGCGCGGGGGCCGGGGTGCGGACTGCGGCCGGGGTGCGGAGGTCCGCCCGGCGGAGGCGGGCGTCTGCCCGGAAGGCTCACCGGCCGAAGGGGCGGCGTCCTGCGGCTCATGCTTCGACGCCAGATGTTCCGCGAGCGCCCGCAGCGTCGGGAACTCGTAGAACACCGTCTTCGAAACCTCGCCGTAGCTGAGGGCCAGCTCCCTGTTGAGCTGCACGATCATGATCGAGTCCAGCCCCATGGCGTGGAGGGACGCGTCGCCGTCGACGGTGCCGGACGGAACCTTGGTGACCTGGGCGAAGATCTCTGTGAGCCGGCCGAGCGCCTCGTCGACGGCGCGGTCCGGGGCGAGCCCCTCCGGGCTCGCCGGAACGCGGGTCAGATCCCCGTGGTGGATCCATACGTGCCCCTCGTCACCCAGTCCCCACGCCTGCGCCAGCGCCTCGATGCCGTCAGCGGACTCCATGGGCGCCAGGCCCCGGCTCTGCCAGAGCCGGGCGCGTACGGACTCGTCGACGTGCATCCCGCCCTCCCTCCACAGCGGCCAGGCAATCGACAGGGTGCGCCCCGAGCGTTCCCCGGCGGCGACGCGTGCGCCCCGCAGCAGGGCGAACGCGTCCAGGAAGCCGTTGGCCGTGGCGTAGTCCGCCTGGCCGGGGTTGCCGGTGATAGCGGAGCCCGAGGAGCAGAGCAGGAGGAAGTCGAGGGGGGCGTCCCCCACGGCGCGGTCGAGCTGGACGAGCCCGTCGGCCTTGGGCGCGAGAACGTCGGTCCACTCCTGCTCCGTCTTGCTCACCAGCGCCGCGTCCCGGACGACTCCCGCGCAGTGGATGATGCCGTGCAGGTCCGTGTCCTGCTCCCGGATGTCCTGGACGAGGTGGCGCACCTCCTCCCAACGTGAGATGTCCGCCCGCGCGTACCGGGCGACGGCGCCGGCGGCACGCAGCTCGTGAAGGAGCGCGTCGATCCGCGCGTCGCGCGGTGAACGGCCGGTGAGGACGAGCGTCGGACGGGCCACGTCGCGCGCAATGGCACGGGCGACGACGGCACCGATGCCGCCCGCACCTCCGGTGATCAGGTAGACGCCGCCGTCACGCCACGGCACGCTCGCGTCCCCCGCCGACACGGTGGTGTGCCGCCAAGTGAGGACGGAGCGGACGCCGCCCCGGTAAAGCACGAGGTCGTCCTCGGCGGCGCGGGCGTTCTCCGCGACAAGGGCGGCGACGGTCTCGCCATCAGGAGCCTGGTGGCGAGAGAGATCGAGACAGACGAGCTGTGCGGTGAGCGAGGGGTCCTCGGCCGCGGCGGTGCGCAGCAGGCCCGCGAGGGCGAGGTGGACGGCGTCGTCGCCGCCCACAGGCGCCACGACCTGGACGAGCGTACGGTCGGCCGACACCTCGGCGACGACGTCCCGCACGAGCTCGAAGACCTGCCGTGAGACGTCAATGAACCGGCTGTCGAGGCGCTGCCTCCCACTCTCGACGGTGAAGCACCGCACCCCCACCTCGACGAACTCTCGCGCACCGGCGAACGCCCCGCACAGGATCACGACCCGCCGCAGCGGCGTGCCCTCGCCCACCGCGTCGAGTGCGGGCACGGGCTTCGGGGCCCAACGGGGCACGAGAAGCGCGGTCCCAGTGGCGGGCCGGAGAACGTCACGCGCCCCGTCCTGCACAGCCCCGACAGCGGGCCGGAGAGCTGCACGCGAGCGGTCCAGCCGACCCAGCGCGGTCCCGGCCACAGCCCCACCGGCTTCACCCACCCTCTCCGGCCCCGCCCCCGGAATCCAGTACGGCTCCCGGGCGAACGGATACGTCGGCAGGTGGACACGCTGGGGCGTTGACGCCCCGTACAGCACGCGCCAGTCGACGGCGTCCCCGTCGGCCCAGCGGCCGAGCAGACGTGCGGGGACGCCGTCCGCCACGACAAGCGCGGTGTCGTCGGCGCTCCGGGTGACCGTGCCCCGGACCCCGTGCCCGGCGACTGCGCCGTCCTCCGTGAACGCCCGCAGCGCGGCGACAAGTTCGTGATGAGAGCCGACCACCCATCCAACGCGCTCGCGCATCGCCTCGCGCCCGGTCTGGAGGGTCCAGGCGAGGGAGGGCAGGGAGAGGTCGCCCGTGCGTTCCAGATGGGTGAGCAGATCGCGGGCGACCTGGCGCAGCCGTTCGGGGGTGCGCGCCGACAGCGGGACAGCGACCGGCGTATCGGCGGCGTCGGTGTCGCGGGCGCTGTCCGCCACGTACTCCTCGACGACGACATGGCAGTTCGCGCCGCCGAACCCGAAGCTGCTGATCCCCGCCCGCCGGGGGACGTGACCGGCACGCCGGGGCCACGGCTCGTTCTCGCGCACGACGCGGAACGGCCCCTTGCCGAGTTCGAGGTACGGGTTGAGTTCGCCGGAGTGCAGCGAGGCCGGGATGACGTCATGCTTCAGGGCGAGCAGCACCTTCATCAGCCCGGCGGCGCCCGCGGCGGCCTCCAGGTGACCGATGTTCGTCTTCACCGAGCCCAGCCGGACGTCCGCGTCGGGGCCGGCGCCGAGCCGCCGGAACGCGGTGCGCAGCGCGTGGACCTCGACAGGATCTCCGAGGACAGTGCCCGTGCCGTGGGTCTCGATGTAGTCGACGGTGTCCGGGTCGACCCCGCTCATCGCCGCGCCGACCAGGTCGGCCTGGGCGTCAGCGTTCGGGGCCGTCAGGGAGTTGGCCCGCCCACCGTGGTTCTCGGCGCTGCCGACGAGCACACCGAGGATCGCGTCGCCGTCCCGTTCGGCCGCGTCGAGCGGCTTCAGGACGAGGGCGCCGACGCCTTCACCACGTACGTAGCCGTCCGCGTCCCGCGCGAAGGTGCGGCACCGTCCGGTCGGGCTGAGCATTCCGGCGCGGTGGGCGCTGACGAAGGTGTCGACGCTGAGCAGGAGATTGACCCCGCCGGCGATCGCGAGGTCGCACGCGCCGGAGCGGATGGCCTCCATCGCCCGGTGCACGGCGACGAGCGAGCTGGAGCAGGCCGTGTCGACGGGCTGGCTCGGGCCCCGGATGTCGAGGACGTATGAGATCCGGTTGACGAGCATGGAGTGTGCGTTGCCGGTGGAGGTGAACGCGTCCGGCTCGATGCCGTAGGTCGTGAGCAGGGTCGCGTAGTCGGTGCCGGAGACCCCGAAGAACATTCCGGTGTTGCGAGGCAGGGCGCCGGGCGCGTATCCGCTGTCCTCGACGGCGCTCCAGACCGTCTCCAGGGCGAGGCGGTGCTGGGGGTCCATCAGTTCGGCCTCGCGCGGGTAGATCCGGAAGAACTCCGCGTCGAAGGTCTCGGCGTCGTCGACGATACCCGCATGGCGCGGGAAGTCGGCCTCCTCGACGACGCGCGCGTAGGCCGCGTCGTAGCGGTGGACGGGGAAGTCCGTGACGCAGTCCCGGCCTTCGGCGAGGTTGGACCAGTAGGTGTCGAGGTCCGGGGCCTGGGGAAAGCGCCCGGCAACTCCGATGACGGCGATGCGCGTCGCCCCGTCGCTCTTCGCCGGGGCGGGAGGGGTCTCCTCCCGGGTACGGGGCCGGCGCGTCGTCTCGACAGGCCTCGGCGCCGCCCCGTCCCGCGCCGTACGGACCCGCTCCTCGGACTTGGCGACGAGATGTCGGCCGAGGGCGGCGAGCGTGTTGACGTCGAAGAAGACTGCGGGGGTCAGCTCGATGCCGAGCGACTCCTTGATGAGCTTGCTGAAGGCGACGAGCGAGATGGAGTCGAAGCCGAAGGCGTCGAACCCGGTGTGGGCGTCCAGGTCGTCGGCGTCGAACTTGAGGATGTCCGCGGCGAGCCCGCGCAGTTCGTCGACCGCGAAGGCGACGAGGGTGTCGGCGTCGGTCTGCCGGGGCGGCGGGGGGAGGGGCGACGGCTCCGTCCGGGTGTGGGGGGCCTGCACAGGTGTTCCTCTCCTTTCCATGTCCGTGTTCGGGGGGCCCGTGTCGCCGTCTCCCCACCTCATGCCGGTGAGTTCGGCCAGGGCCCGGCCTTCGCCGTCCACCAGCCGGACCCGGTGGGCGCCCGCGTCGAGGACCACGTAGGCCACGTCGTCGGCGGCGCGCGCGTCCTCGAAGACGCGTACGTCGTCGAACCGGCAGGGGATCTGCCGCGCCCAGTCGGGCTCGCCGGCCCGTTCGGCGGCGAGCTGGACGGCGTGGGCGATCGCCGCGAGGACGTGCGGGGCGATCCGTACGTTCTTCGCTGTGTGGTCCTGGCGGAGCTGCGGGATCTCGACCGTGAGGACCAGCTTCCCGTCCGGCAGCCAGGAAGCGCCGGTCACTCCGCACCGCAGCGGCTCGGGCGCGATGCCTCCCTCGGCGAGTTTCGCCAGCACGTCCTCCCGGTCCAGGACGCGTGTGACGTCGCGCTCACGCACCGGCAGGGCCTCCGGAGCGGCCCGCCCGTCGCCCGGGTGGACATTGAACTCGGCGACTGGCGTGCGTGCCCCCACCTCGTCCTCGCGGAACACGACGGCGGAGGCCGTGTCGCGGTCCACCGGGGTGAAGGTGGTGACCAGGCGTGCCGTGTCGGCCCAGGGAACCGGGCCGTACAGGCGCAGGCCGCGTACGCGCGGGCTGTCGGTGAAGCCGGAGACCTTCCCGACGGCGAGCGCAAGGTCGACGGCGAAGGTCGGGACGATGCCGCGCACCTTGTCCTGGACACAGCCGTAGTCGGCGAGATCGTCGAGGTGGACGTCCAGGACGTACCGCAGCCCGTCGACGTCGGAGTGGTTGGCCCCGAGGAACGGGTGCGCCTTCTCCCGCAGGGCCAGCGGCGCGGTCACGCCGGGCGCGCCGGGCTCGGGCTCCACCCAGCAGCGCACCCGCTCGAACGGATACGCCGGCAGGGAGATCCGCCGGGGCGGGTGCTCGCCCGTGAGGGGTGTCCAGTCGACGCTGCCGCCGCCGGCCCAGTCGACGGCCAGGTCACGCGCGGTCGCGGTACCCGGGTCGGTGGAGGCGAGCGCGGCGGCCTGGTCGCGGTCGCCGGCGAGGTACCGGTCGACGGCCTCCACGGCACCGGCGAGGTCCTTCGCGAGAAAGGCCCAGCGGCGCGGTAGTTCGTTCTTGCCGAGCCGCAGGGTGTGGGCGATGGACGGCAGGTCCGCCTCGTCGGCCGCCGCGAGGTAGTGGCGGAACCGGGCGAGGGAGGTCTCCAGCGCGGTGTCGGTCATCGCGGAGAAGATGAACAGCTCGGCCCCGCGCGGCCCGCCGGCGTGCGGTCCGGGCCCGGCGACGTACTCCTCGACGACGATGTGTGAGTTCATGCCGCCCGCGCCGATGGAGGTGATGCCCGCGCGCCGGGGATGGACGGTCTTCACCCCGTCCCGCGAGGTCACCGCCGGTTTCCACGCGGCGAGTTCGTGCTGCACACGGAAGGGCGTGTCCTCGAAGGCGATGTCCGGGTTGAGCTCCTCGCTGTGCAGGGAGGGCACGAGGGTGCGCTTCTGGAGCTGGAGGATCACCTTTGCGAAGCCGATCATGCCGGCCGCGTGCAGCAGGTGGCCCATGTTCGACTTGACCGACCCCAGCGCGCAGAACTGCTTGTCCGGCGTGTACTTGCCGAACGCAGAGGTGAGCGCCCTGACCTCGATCGGGTCGCCGAGCGAGGTGCCGGAGCCGTGGCCCTCCACGTAGGTGATGGTGCGCGGGTCGACGCCGGAGTCGTCGATGGCCTTCTCGATCGCGCGGGCTTGCATGCGCGGGTTCGGGACGGTGAAGCCGTTGCGCACCCCGGCGTTGGAGAGCGCGGTGCCCTTGATGACGGCGTACACGTGGTCGCCCTCACGTTCGGCCTCGACGAGCGGCTTGAGTACCACGGCGCCGACGCCCTCGCCGAGGGTCGTGCCGTCCGCGCCGAGCCCGAAGCTGCGGATGACGTCGGAGGTGGCGGTGGTGAAGTGCTCGTGCGAGGAGGTGACCAGGTTGTAGGGATGCAGCAGGAGGTTCACGCCTCCGGCGACGACCATCTTGCACTCGCGGGCCCGGAGCATCTGCACGGCCTGGTGGACGCAGGTCGACGAACCCGAGCACATCGTGTCCAGGAAGATCGACGGCCCGGTGAAGCCGTAGAAGTACGACAGCGTGTTGGGAATGGCCGCCATGTAGCTGCCGGTGGCCGGGGCGCCGCGCGTGAGGCTGTTCTGGAACCCGTACAGGCCGTAGTGGTTGCTCATGGTGCCGACGAGGACGCCGACGTCGCCGTCGTAGCTGCGGTGGATCGTCTCGCGGGAGTAGCCCGCGTCCTCCAGCGCCTCGACTCCGACCTGGAGGAAGAGGCGGACCTCGGGCGACATGCGTTCCGCGTCGCGCTTGGAGATGCGGAAGTAGCGGGGGTCGAAGGTGTCGATCTCCTTGAGGAACGTCCCGGTCCTGATGGCGCTCTTGCCGGGGACGCTGCGCTCGGGGCTGTGGATCGCGTCGTGGTCCCACCGGTCGCGCGGCACCTCCTGGAAGAGGTGACGTCCTTCTTCGAGGATCGTCCACAGTTCGTCGAGGGTGTCGGCGCCGGGGTAGCGGCCGGAGACGCCGACGATCGCGATGTCGTGGTAGTCGTCGGGGGCGGGGGGTGTGGGCGGGGGTGCGGCGGGCGCGGTCGTGACGACAGGGGCGTCCTGTACGACTGGCACGACGACCGGTTCGGTGGCCGTCGGTTCCGGTTCCGGTTCCGCGTCATCCCCGAAGCGGGTTTCGAGGGTCGCCCGGTGCTCCTCGATCAGATAGCCGACGACACCCTCGATGTCGACGTGCTCGAAGAACAGCGTCTTGGGCAGCGGCCCGAAGATCTCCTCGAGGCGTTCGGTGGCCTCCAGCACGCCGATCGAGTCGATGCCGTACTCGATGAGGCCGACGGTCGGCTTCAGCGTCGCCGGGTCGTGGTGCAGCACCTCGCCCAAGATGTCCTTCAGCAGCTGGGTCGTACGGGCCACAAGGGCGGCCTCGGTGAAGGCGCCTGCGGCCGGTGCGGGTACGGCCGGGCGGGGCGCGGGTTCGTCGCGCGGTGCCAACGCGAGGGACGCCTCCGCGCCGTACGCGACGACGATGTGTTCCGGCGTGTCCCGCAGGGCGGCACCCAGGACGCGCAGACCGTCTTCGGTGGGGAGCGGCTCCCAGCCGCGCTGGCGGCGCATCGACGCGCGGGTCACGTCGTCGACCGTCATGCCCCCGTCCGCCCACAGCGGCCAGCTGACCGCGACGGTCCGGCCGGTGCGTTCGCCGGCGTCCACGAGGGTCTGCCGGTCGTGGGCGAAGGCGTCCAGGAAGGCGTTCGCCGCCGCGTAGTCGCCTTGGCCCGCATTGCCGTACACGCCGGCGACGGACGAGAAGACCACGAAGAAGTCGAGCGCGAGGCCCCGGGTGGCCGCGTCGAGGTGGAGGACGCCGCTGACCTTCGGCCGCAGCACCTCCGTCACGTGCCGCGGGTCCTTGGTGAGGAGGTACCCGTCCCGCAGCGTCCCCGCCGCGTGGACGATCCCGTCCAGCGATCCGTGCTCGCGCACGATTCCCTGGACGGCGCGCTCCACGTCCGGCGCGCTGCCGACGTCGGCGGTGAGGTAGTGCGCGTCGACCCCGGCCGCGCGCAGTTCCTCCAGCGCCTCGCCGGTGCCGTCCCCGGCGTCGGTCCGGCCGCTGAGGACGACGGTGACGCCGGCGTGCCGTGCGAAGTACCGGGCGACGCTGCGGCCGATGCCGCCGAGACCGCCGGTCAGCCAGTAGACCCCGCCCGACTTGAGGGGAGGGGCCTGTGGCCCGGGGTTCAGTTCGAGCTCGACGGGGCGCCAGGCGTGGCGGGTGCCGTCGGCGGTGTGGCGGATCTCCGCGTCGTACGCGGCGGGGTCGGCGGCCTCCTGGCGGACGAGGTCCGCGACCCGGCCGGCCGGTGCGGTGCCGAGCCCGGCGACACGGACGACGCGGCCGGAGACGGATGGGTTCTCCAGGTTCAGGGTCCGGAAGAGGCCGGTGAGGGGGGCGTGGAAGCGGCGCGGGACCCGGTCGTCGACAAGGACGAGGAAGCGGTGGGCTCCCTTCAGCTTCGACTGGAGCACGTCCCGTACGCGGTCTAGGACGAGGCCGAGTACCGTGCCGGCGCCATCCGCGACCGCGTCGGGGGTGACGGCGGGCAGGACGGTGAACGTGGAGCCTGTCGCGGCGGAGAGTTCGGCGGCGAAGGTGTCCGGCCGGCCGGTGAGGAAACCGTGCACCGTGACCGGGTCGGCAGAGGGCGCGGCGGGCGCGGCGACCCAGCGGGAGCCGGCGGCAACGACACGCGACGGGTCCGTCGTTTCGGCCGGTACGGCACGTGGTGCGTCCGCTGTTCCGGTGCCGGGCCCGGCCGGTGCGACCCGCGCCCCACCGGAGTCCTCCACCTCCGCGACCGTCCGCTGCGCCAACCCGCTCAGCCGCGCCCGGACGCTGCCCGTGTCGTCGCACAGGTCGATGTCGAAGGTGTCGAGCCCTTTGCCGCCCTGGTGGCGGACCCGGGCCCACATCACGTCCGCGCACGGGGCGTGGAGGTCGAGCCGGTCGAGAGCGAAAGGCAGCGACAGGCTCCCGCCTGCCTCGGGGACCAGGGCGGCCTGGAGGAGGACCGACGCCTGGAGCGCGGCGTCCAGCACGCTCGGGGGCAGCGCCACGGCGGTATCCGCGACGTCCGCGGCGGCCCGCTCCAGGCGCGCGAGCAACTCCCCCTCCCCGAGCCGGATCTCGGTGATCCCGCGCATCGCCGGCCCGTACTCCAGACCGGCCGCGCGCAGGGCCGCGTACGCCTCGGCGGGGTCGCGCGGGGTGGCACAGGAGGCGCGGAGCGCGGTGAGGTCGAGGCTCTCCGGCGCGTCGTGCGTCCCCACCGAGGCGGTGCCCCGGCTGTGGACGACCGTCCCCGTGCGGATCTCGTACCCGAGGGTGCCGTCGCCCTGAGGTGTGATCACCACGTGGGCCTCGACGGGCTGTCCGTCGACCACCAGCGGGCGCAGCCAGGCAGTGTCATGCAGACGGACGGTCGTGTCGGCCGCGTCGTCGCGTCGGGTGGCGTACGAGACTGCGGCGCGGGCCAGCTCCAGTTGGGCGGCGGCGGGCAGGACCCGGGTGCCGTGGACCCGGTGCGCGTCGAGGAACGGTTCGTCGCCCGTGAACACGGCGGTGTAGCGGTGTTCGTCGAGGGTGGAGGCGTTGCGGGGGACGAGGGGGTGCGGCGCGGGGGTGGCCTGCTCCTCGGCCCGGGTGCGGAACCAGTGGCGGTCCCGGGCGAAGGGGTACGTGGGCAGCCGCACGCGGCGCACGTCGGCGTGGCCCGGGAGCGCGGCCCAGTCGACGTCGTCGCCCTCGGCCCATCGCGTCGCGGTCGCCAGGGCCCCGCTGTCTCCGTCGTCGAGGCTGTGCGCGGTCGCGTCGGGGCGCATACCGTCGGCGAACTCGGCGAGGGCATCGAGGAGTTTGCGCCGGTCCGCCGTCACGAAGGCGACGCGGGCGGCCATCGGTTCGCGGCCGGTCTGGAGGGTGTGGGCGAGGTCGCGCAGGGGGACGGGCTCGTCGGTCAGGAACGTGTGCAGCCGACGAGCCGCCTCCCGCAGCCGTTCGGGGGTGCGGGTGGAGAGCGGCACGAGGTACGGGCCCTCGGTGTCGTCGGCGTCGGTGTCCAGCCGCTCGTCGGGGACGTACTCCTCCAGGACGACGTGGGCGTTGGTCCCGCCGAAGCCGAAGGAGCTGACTCCGGCCCGGCGCGGGGCGGGCGCGTCCCAGGGCTGGGTGTCGCGCACGATGCGGAAGGGGCTGCCGTCCAGGTCGATGAGCTTGTTCTGCTCCTCGAAGCCGACGGTCGCCGGGAGCACCCGGTCGGCGAGGGCGGCGACGACCTTGGCGATGCCGGCGACGCCCGCCGCGCCTTCGAGGTGCCCGATGTTGGTCTTGACCGAGCCGATGCCGACGCTCTCGGGTTCGGGCTCGGTGCCCTGCGCCTCGTGGAGGGTGCGGAAGGCGCGCTTGAGCGCGATGACCTCGATGGGGTCCCCGACGGGCGTGCCGGGGCCGTGCGCCTCGATGTAGGACACGGTCTCCGGGCGGATGCCCGCGCGGGTGTAGAGGCCCTCCACGAGGTTCGCCTGCGCGGCCGGGTTGGTGACGGTGAGCGAACTGGTCCGGCCGCCGTGGTTGGTGGCGGCCCCCCTGATCACGGCGTGCACGGGGTCGCCGTCGGCGACGGCCTGCGCCAGCGGCTTCAGCAGCAGTACCGCGCCGCCCTCGCCGCGGACGTATCCGTCGGCGCCCTTGTCGAAGGCCCGGCAGCGGCCGGTGGGCGACAGCATGCTCGCCTGGCTGAAGGCGACGAAGTGCTTGGGCGACCAGCAGAGGTTCACCCCGCCGGCGAGGGCGAGCGTGCAGTCGCCGTTGCGCAGGGCGGTGACCGCCTCGTACACGGAGACCAGCGAACTGGAGCAGGCGGTGTCGTTGGTGATGCTGGGGCCCTGGAGGTCGAAGTAGTAGGAGACCCGGTTGGAGATGATCGAGTACGCGGTGCCGGTCGGGAAGTAGCCGTCGGTCTTCGCCCCGTCGCGCTCCATGAGTTCCGCGTAGTCGGCGTGGCAGACGCCCATGAAGACGCCGGTCCGCGTCCCCGCCAGCTCGCGTGCGCGCAGGCCCGCGTCCTCGATCGCGTGCCAGGCGAGCTCCAGGGCGAAGCGCTGCTGGGGGTCCATGCTCTCCGCCTCGTGCGGGGAGATGCTGAAGAAGGCGGCGTCGAAGCAATCGGCCTGCTCGATGAAGCCGCCCCACACGCTGTTGGTCTTCTGGGCGCCGCGCCGGGGACTGCCGAACCAGCGCTCCTTCGACCAGCGTTCGGGTGCCACCTCGGAGATCAGGGAGCGTCCTTCGGCCAGGTGGCGGGAGAACTCCCGCAGGGTGTCCGTGCCGGGCAGCCGCAGCGCGAGCCCGATGATCGCGACGGCGTCGTCCGCCGTGTCCTGGGGGCGTTCGTCGGGGTTCATCGCTTCCGCCTGTCGATCACAGTGGTCAGGTTCATCTCGGCGGTCTGTGACGTCCGCATCCCTACTCCCTGGTCCAGCACGAACTGTTGGTTGAGGACGGCGGTCGAGAGCAGGTGGACGAAGGCATGGTCCTCCTTCGTGCTGATCTCGGCGGCCTCAGTGGCCATGACTTTCTTGACGAGCCGCTGCGCGAAGACCGGGTCGATGCCGTCGATCTTCGCCAATTCCCTTTTGGACAGCACCAGTTCGAGATAGCAGGGCCGGTGCTTCTGGAAGGCGGCCGCGCCAGGCGCGCGGTAGGGCTGTTTGCGCCGGGTGAGGGGTTCCGCCGGGAGGACGTCCCGGAACGCCTCTTTGAGGACGGCCTTCTCCTCCCACCCGTCGTCGAAGCGCAGGTTGACCAGCGCCGCCGCCCGGACCACGGCCGGGTCCAGGAACGGGCACCGGTTCTCGACGCCGTGCGCGAGCCCCATGCGCTCTCCCTGGCTGGACAGCAGATAGCCGGCGAGCAGGGTCTTGAACTCCAGCCACTGCGCCTTCTGCGTCGGCGACAGCGCGGGGTAGCCGGGCGTGTCCCCGACCAGGGCGAGCAGGTCGGCGAACGGTTCGGCGCGGTCCTTGAGCAGGCGCTGCGCGAACCGGCCGTTCTGATAGCGCAGTTCGTGGGAGAACAGGCCGTCGAGGCGCTCCTCGGAGAACTGGCTGAGCAGTCCGGTCACATGGACCCGGTGCTCGGGCCCGAAGTGTGCCAGCTCCGGATGCAGGACGGCGACCTTCTCCTGCCGTTCCGCCGCGGACAGCCGGTTCCACTCGGCGCGCAGCATCGTCTCGCGGAAGAGCGAGTAGCCGAGGAATGCCTCATCGGCGCCCTCGCCGCTCAGGATCGTCTTGATGCCGGCGTCGCGCACATGGCGTGACAGCAGGTACATCGGGACCAGCGCGGTGCGGAACACGGGGACTTCGGCGTGGTGGACGGCCGCCGGGAAGTTCTCCACGACGTCCGATGTCGAGATGGCGATGGAGGAGTGCCGTGTGCCGAGATAGCGGGCGACCGTCTGCTGGCTGCTCGACTCGTCGAGGGCGCGGTCCTCGAACTCCACGGAGAAGGTGCGGACCTCGTGGGACGAGAGGTCGGTCGCGAGCCTCGCCACGATCGCCGAGTCGAGGCCACCGCTCAGATAGACGCCGACCTCGACGTCGCTGCGCAGCCTCACCTCGACGCTGGTCCGCATCGTGTCCCGCACCAGCGCCGCGGCCTCGGTGGGCGTGCCGGTGAACGGCGGTGCGTCGACGGCGAGTTCCTCGTAGGTGTGCAGGGCGGTGCGGCCCGCGCCGAGCGTGAGGAAGCTTCCGGGGGGAAGCTGCCGGACGCCCTTGAAGGGGGAGCGATCCGGGAGCGGGGTCCATATCCCGAAGATCGACTTCAGCTCGTGCGGGTCGAATTCGAAGCGGAAGCCCGGGTGGGCGCGGAACGCCTTCATCTCCGACGCGAAGAGGAATCCGTCGGGCCGCTCCGCGTAGAACAGCGGCCGTTTCCCGTACCGGTCACGGGCGATGAACAGCTCGTCCGAGACCGCGTCCCGCACAGCGAAGGCGAAGGCTCCGTTGAACCGGCTCAGGCACGCCTGGCCCCACTGGATCCACGCCTGGAGGACGACCTCCGTGTCCGAGCGGGTACGGAACTGCCGGCCCAGGCCGCTTAGTTCCTCACGCAGCTCGATGTGGTTGTACAGCTCGCCGTTGAAGCAGATCCAGTACCGCTGGGTGGGGTCCGCCATCGGCTGCGCGCCGGACACGAGGTCCACGATCGCGAGCCGGACGGTACCCATCGCCATGCCGTCGTCGAGGTAGTAGCCCGTCTCGTCCGGGCCCCGGTGGCGGATCTGCGACAGCATCGCGGCGACGACGTCGGGTTCGGGGCCGGGACTCGGCGACGCGGGGACGAAGCCGGCTATTCCGCACACGGCGCGTCTCCCTGACTCTCGGTCCTCTCGGCGACGAACTTGTCGAGCGCCTCCAGCGTGGCCGGAACGTCGAGCAGGAACTCTTCGCTCTTGATGTCCAGCGAGAACTCCTGCTCAAGGAACGACATCAGCTGGATGTATCCGAAGGAATCGACGATGCCGTCCTTGAAGAGATCGCTCTGTGGCGTCACATCGGCGCCGAACTCGATCAGGAACCGCTCTTCGATAAACCGGATGATCTTGTCCGTTCTGGTCATTGCACATTCCTTGGGCAGCACGAGGAGTGGTGAGGGGAGGTGTCGGCCAGAAGAGAGGGAGCTCAATTCGCCGCACTGAGCCGCGAAGAATCACCCGGCCGCCGATGACCCAGTAGAACCAGCCGGACACGGCCGGTGAAATATCCCCCGGAGCGAATTTCACGACATCTATAAGTCCACCGGTCGCACCCACCCGGTCCGACCACCCCCGAGTCCGACCCCTCGCACTCCCCCACCCCTCGAGTCCGAATCCGACCCCGGCAAGCAAAGCGAAAGCCCCCGGCAAGGCCCCACCAGCCAGCGACCCAACAATCCGCAACCCCCACGCCCCACCATGTCGCTTATCCGAACCCAGCCGACACCAAAGCCCCCAGACAGAACGGCGGCCCCACCCATGTCCGACCGCAGGAACGCGGCCCCCCGGGAACCGCGGCTGACCAAAGCTCAGGAGCGCCTCCTCCAACCCCTGCATGACCGACCACCTGCTGGACGAACACGGCAACACCACCACCCACACCGAGAACACCGCGTCCGCCGCCCTCCCCCTCACCCGAGCCGCCACCGTCCTGGACACTCACCGACCCCCTCCTCGCCCTGCGCCTCGCAGCCGCGCCGCGTAGGGACCTCGGTCACGACGAGGCGGCCCTGGAACGGGCGATCCGCGCGCAGACGGAGATCCAGCCGGTACTGAGCGCGCGCTTCGATGATCGCGACGGCGTCCCGTACGCTCCCCCCTGCCCCTCCCCTACGACCGCTCGTACGACCCGGCCTACCTCCCCCGCGTGTCCGTGCTGACGAGGACCCTCCCCCGGCCCTGATCACCGCGCTCGCCGAGAGGGCGAGGGAACACCGGGTCAGTGTCGCCACCGTGTTCTTCGCGACGTACGCACGGCTGGTGCACCGCCTGACCGGACAGCGCGTCCTGGTCCTGGGCCTGACGACGGCCGCCCGCTACTACCCACGGTTCCCGGACGTGATGGGCCAGTTCGCGAACTGCCTGCCGCGTCGGCGAGTACGCGCTGTCCATGGAATTCTACCGGGACGGCGAAACCTACAAGGCCTTCCTCAAGTACGACACGAACGCCTTCGACGAGGCCACCGCACAAATATTCATGGACGAGCGGCATTCCACGACGAGAAACGAGGCGTCGGCATGACACGGAACAGGATCGAGAAGATCAACGAATTCCTGCGGATCCTGGAGAAATACGACTTCTCCAGCGCCCAGGCGAGGTGCACGGAAAAGGCCGTCGTCTGGCAGAACGACAGCACGGTGGAACAGCCGATGGCCGAGCGGATGGAACAGTTCGGCACTTTCGTCACGAACCTGAAGTCGCTGCGCTACGAGGTCCAGCGCCAGTTCGAGAACCCGGACGAGGTCCTCCAGCAGCACATCCTGCACCTGCACCTGAACGACGGCTCCCACCAGCAGGTCCACGCCCTGGTGTACTTCCGTTTCGAGGGAGACCTCATCGACCGCATCGAGGAGTACCACTACTCGATGCCGACGGACTGACCGATGAGGATCGGCATCATCGGCGCGGGAAACATCGGCGGCAACCTGACCCGCCGCCTCGCCGCCCTGGGCCACGAGGTCTCCGTGGCCAATTCCCGGGGCCCGCACACCCTCACGGAGCTGGCGGAGGAGACCGGCGCCACCCCGGTCCCCGTGTGGGAGGCGGCGCGCGGCGCGGAAGTCGTCATGGTGGCCGTCCCCCTGAGGGTGGTCCCCAGCCTGCTCCCGGGTCTCCTGGACGGCGCGACGCCGGGCGTCGCGGTCATCGACACCGGCAACTACTACCCCGAGCGCGACGGCAGGATCGCCGAGATCGAGGACGGACTGCTGGAGAGCCGCTGGACGGAGCGGCAACTCGGCCACCCCGTGATCAAGGCGTTCAACGGCACGTACGCCCAGGACCTCCTGGACCGGGCCCTCCCGCAGGGCGCCCCCGCCCGCCAGGCGCTGCCGGTGTCCGGCGACGACCCGAAGACGAAGCGGACCGTACGCGACCTGATCGACGAGCTCGGCTTCGACACCGTCGACGCGGGCAGCCTCGACGAGTCGTGGCGCCAGCAGCCAGGAACACCGGTGTACGGCCTGCGCGGCAACGCCGCCGACGTGGCGAAGGCACTGGCGGAAACGCTACCGAGCCGTGGCTCCAGTAACCACGAATGACCCCGTACTTCCGACGAGAGGAAGGGACCCATGGCCGGTCTGCATGACCCGTTCACCGTGGGTGGCCTCACGGTCCCCAACCGGATCGTGATGGCACCGATGACCAGGACGGCGTCCCCGGGCGGCGTCCCGGGCCCGGACGCTGCCGAGTACTACGCCCGCCGCGCGGCCCACCAAGTCGGGCTGATCATCACCGAGGGGACGTACGTGGACCGCCCGGCCGCGGGTGCGTACGACAATGTCCCCCACTTCTACGGCGAGCAGTCCCTGGCCGGATGGTCCCACGTGGTGAACCGGGTACACGCGTCCGGCGGCCGGATCATCCCGCAGCTGTGGCACAGCGGCGCCGCCCGCCTCACGCCCGAACCGCCCGCCGACGTTCCGTCCGGGATCGGCTTGGACGGCGCCGAACTGGGCCGGGCGATGACCCAGCAGGACATCGACGACACGGTGGCCGCGTTCGCCGAGGCAGCCGCGACCGCCGAACGGCTCGGGTTCGACGGCGTGGAAGTGCACGGCGCGCACGGCTACCTGATCGACAACTTCCTGTGGAGCGTCACCAACCGACGCACTGACCGCTACGGCGGCGACCCGGCCTCCCGCGCCCGCTTCGGCGCCGAGGTCGTGCGGGCCGTCCGCGCGGCCGTCCGTCCCGGGTTCCCGGTGTTCTTCCGGCTGTCCCAGTGGAAGGTGGGCCAGTACGAGGCCTGCACCGCACAGAGCCCGGACGAGCTGGCGGGGTTGCTGGAGCCGCTGGCCGACGCCGGTGTCGACGTGTTCCACGGCTCCACGCGCCGCTACTGGCAGCCCGAGTTCGAGGGCAGCGGCCTCAACCTGGCCGGCTGGGCGCGCAAGCTCACCGGCAGGCCCACCGTGACGGTCGGCTCGGTCGGCATGGAGCAGCAATACGGCGAGGGCGACTTCGCCTCCGGCTTCACCGGGCCGTCCGGGGTGACCGGCATCGACGAGCTGATCGCCCGTCTGGAGCGCGACGAGTTCGACCTCGTCGCCGTGGGCCGCTCGCTGCTGGCCAACCCGGACTGGGCGGCCCTGGCCCTGCGCGGCGAGCTGTCACGGGCCGTCCCCTACGACCCGTCCGTCCTCCAGTCCTTGTCCTGACACCACGTCACCGCTGCACGACATCCCGCCCGCACGACGCACCACGGACATACGGAGAAACAGGCATTCGCCATGGAGAACAACGGCATCGAGGAGATCCCCCACCCCCCGGCGCTACCGGACCTGTCCGCCACCCGCCCGGACTCCTGCCCCTTCGACCCCGACGAGACCTACACCCGGCTGCGTGCCCAAGCCCCCCTCTCCATGGTCCGCCGCCCGGCCGGGATGGACGCGTGGCTGGTCAGCCGGTACGACGACATCCGGGAGGTGCTCGCGGACCCGTGCCTCGGCTCCCGCGTCGCCGGCGACGCGCACGTCCTCCCGTACTACGACCCGCAGGACCCGGTGCCGGACTGGATGATCCAGCTCGACGGCGAGGAGCACGCGCGGCTTCGGCGGCTGCTCATCGGCGAGTTCATGCTCGCCGGGTCGGGCGCCGACCTGGTGCGCGACCTCGCCTCTCCGATTCCGACGCGGGTGACCTGCGAGATGCTCGGCATCCCCACGACCACCACAAGACGCTCCAGCACGGCAGCGAGACGCTGAGCAGCCTCAGAACCGACAAGGCCGCCGGCGACGAGGCCCTCGCCCGGATGAAGGACTGCCTCCACGAGGTCATCGGGCAGCGGCTCGCCCGGCCGCGGGACGACCTGCTGAGTCGGCTCATGGCGCGCGGTGCCGGGACCGACCGGTCGCCGCCCGTCGAGGAACTCGTCAACATCGGCGTGATGCTGCTGATCTCCGGTCACGAGACGACGGCCCACATGATCGCGCTGAGCATGCTGGTCCTGCTGTAGATCCCCGGCCGCCTGGCCGCGCTGCGGGCCGCGCCGGACACAGTCGGACGAGTGGGTCTTCGACGACGGACACCGTCGAGCTCACCCAACAGGCCCGTACGCACCTGCCGTTCGGCTTCGGCCCGCACCACCGCATCGGCGCGCAAACTGGCCCGGATCGAATTGCAGGTCACGCTCTCCACCGTGCTGCGCCGTATGCCGGTCGTCTGGTGACCGAACCAGACAACAGCCCATAAAAGCTGAAGGAAACTGGCATGAGAAAAACGGAACCACCGGCTCTCCCGAGCCGATTGCCGTCACTGACCGGAATGCGATTCGTAGCAGCTTTCGCCGTGATGATCTCCCACCTGGTCAGCCAGATCACGGGAAGGTTCGCCCCCGACCCGCCCTTCCGGGTGATCACGACCCTCGGGCCAGTCGGCGTGACGTTCTTCTTCGTGCTCAGCGGTTTCATTCTCACCTGGGTCGCCGACCCGAACGACACCGCGTGGCTTTTCTGGCGCCGACGCCTGGTGAAGCTTTACCCGAACCATCTGGTGACGTTTGTGGCGGCCCGGATCGCGATGATCGCCGTCGGTGTTCCGATCGTGGCGATCAACACCTTTCCGGCGCTGTTCCTGGTCGAGCCCTGGATTCCGCTCCTGGATCCGCACGGCGGGTTCCGCGGCAGCAACTCGGTGAGCTGGAGCCTCGGCTGCGAGCTGCTGTTCTACCTCTGCTTCCCCTGGCTGATCCACTGGATCGCGCGTATCCGCCCGGAACGGCTGTGGTGGTGGGCGGGAGGTGTCCTCGCGGCCAGTACCGCCGTCCCGTTCGTCTCCCATCTGCTGCCGACGGGGCCGTACACGGCGTGGGACCCGACGTCCTCGGAGTGGCAGAGCTGGTTCACGTACCAGCTCCCGCCGCTGAGGATGCTCGAATTCGTACTCGGCATTCTGACGGCGCGCATCGTGATCACCGGGAAGTGGATTCGCGTCGGACTGCTGCCGACGTCCGTCCTGGCGATCGCCTTCATATTCATCCAGTCCTACCTGCCCAACGTCTTCCACCTGCGTTCCGGGCTGACCATGCTCGCCATCGCCCTGTTGCTCAGCGCGGCGGCCACCGCCGATACCCGCGCCCAGCGAACGCCTTTCAGTGGCCGGATCATGGTCTATCTCGGTGAAATATCGTTCGCCATCTACATGGTGCACTACCTCGTCATCCTGTATGGCCCGGTCGACCTCATCCACGCCACCGGTGTGGTGACCGATTCCGTGCCGACGAGGCTGCTGAACATCTTCCTCACCATCGTGATCACCATGGTCCTCTCGATGGGCCTCTACCACCTCGTCGAAAAGCCCATGGTCCGGCGTTTCAGCCGCCCCAAGACAAAGCCGGATCCGCAGCCGGACCGCGAATCCGCCGTATCGAATCTCATTACCTGACAACACCGAAACACACAGGGAACGGAGTCAGAGAAATGACCGATAACCTCTCCGTCGCACCGATCTCGACCGAGTTGGCGGGCAAGCGGACCGTCGTCACCGGCGGCAGCCGCGGCATCGGCGCCGCCATCGCGCAGCGCCTTCTCGGCGCCGGCGCCACCGTCGTCACCGGCGCCCGCAAGCAAACCGAGGACACCCCGGCCGGGGCCACTTTCGTGAGCGCTGACCTCAGCACGCCGGACGGGGTGCGCGCGTTCGCGGACACCGCCCTCAAAACCCTCGGCGGCGTGGACATCGTCGTCAACAACGCGGGCGGCGTCGCCTCCTTCCCGAGCGCGCTGGACCTGGAGGACGGCTGGCAGTACTCGATGGACGTCAACTTCCTGTCCGCCGTGCGCCTCAACTCCGCGCTGGTGCCGGCCCTGCGGGAGAGCGGCGGCGGTGTCATCGTGCACCTCTCGTCGTTCGCCACGATCTCCCCCCACCCGCTGCTCCTGCACTACGCCGCCGCCAAGGCCGCGCTCGACATCTACAACAAGGGACTCGCGGTCCAGCTCGCGGCGGACGGCATCCGGGTCGTCGCCGTCTCCCCGGGCCGGGTGGCGACGCCGGGCGCGGATGAGGCGCTCCTTCAGATGAGCGAGCAGCTCGGCATCGAGGTGGAGATCGACTCCGACTCGGACGACTGGGTCAGCGACATCCCGCTCGGGCGGATCGGCCAGGCGCAGGACATCGCCGAGGCGGTCGGCTTCCTGGTCTCCCCCCGTGCCTCGTTCATCTCCGGCACTGTCCTTGCCATCGACGGTGGTCAGGCGGCGGCGCTGTGACCGGCGACAGGGCACCGGCGTCCGGCTGCCCGTACGGCGGGAACGACGCGATACGCGCCCACACGTGCGCACCCTCCGAGGGTCTCGACGTGGACCCGGAGCTGACCGAGCTGGTCCGCGAACAGCCGGTGCCGCTGGTGCGGTTGCCGTACGGCGGAACGGGCGAGGCGTGGCTGGCCGCGCGGCACGCGGACGTCAAGACGGTGCTCGGCGACCCCCGGTTCAGCCGCGCCGCCGCCTCCGACGAGGACGTGCCCCGCGCGATTGCCTTCCCGCTGGCCACCACGACCATGCTGAGCATGGACCCACCGCAGCACAGCCGACTGCGCCGGCCGGCCGCCAAGGCGTTCAACACACGGCGGATCCAGGAGCTGAGCCCGCGCGCCCAGGAGATCGTGGACGGTCTGCTCGACGCCGTGTTCGAGGCGGGTCCGCCCGTCGATCTGACGAAGGCGCTGACCTGGCAGCTGCCGATCACGATGATGAGCGAGCTGCTCGGCGTGCCCGTCGCCGACCGCGACGAGTTCACCGCGTGGGTGAACAGCCTGCTGATCCTTACCGATCCGGAGCAGGCGATGCGGGCCCGTGCCTCGCTCGACGGCTACCTCGCCGGTCTGATCGCCCAGCGCCGCGCCGCCCCCGTCGACGACCTGATCAGCGAACTGGTCGCCCTCAGCGACAGCGAGAACGACCTCGACGACAAGGAACTGGTGAGCGTCGCGGACAGCCTGCTGTCCGCCGGCTACGAGGCGACCGCCAGCCAGCTCGGCAACTTCGTCTACGTCCTGCTGACCCACCCCGACCACTGGCGGGAACTCGTCGCGAACCCGGGTCTGATCCCCGACGCAGTTGAGGAGCTGTCCCGGTTCGTCCCGAGCAGCACGTCCGCGGCGGGCTTCACCCGGGTCGCGCTGGAGGACGTGGAGCTGACCGGGCGGACCGTGCGCGCCGGGCAGGCCGTGGCCATCGACTACACGATGGCCAACCGGGATCCCGACGTGTTCGACCACCCTGACCGGCTCGACTTCCACCGGCCGAGCAACCCGCACCTCACCTTCGGCTACGGCGCGCACTTCTGCATCGGCGCGCAACTGGCCCGGATGGTGCAGCACACGATGCTAGAAGCCCTGGTCAACCGGCTGCCCGGACTGCGTCTCGCCGTCCCGGCCGACCAGGTGCCCTGGCGGCCCGACCGCCTGATCCGCGGCGTGGAATCGCTGCCGGTCACCTGGTGACCGGGTCCATCGGACGCGGACAGTCACGTACTTCGACGAACTGAGAGGGATCGACACGATGACGGCGACTGAGGACAGGCCCCGGTCCTACCCGTTCGGCCCGATCACCCGGCTCGACCTGGACCCGACGCTGAAGGAGCTGTGCGGCGAGCAGCCCGTGCTGCGCGTACGCCTGCCCTTCGGCGGCGACGGCTGGCTGATCACCCGGCACGCGGACGTCCGGACGGTGCTGTCCGACCCCCGCTTCAGCCGGGCCGCCGCCGTGGGCGATCACGTGCCCCGCACGGTCGCGGTCGGGCTGCCCCGCACCTCGATGCTCAGCATGGACCCGCCGGACCACACCCGGCTGCGGCGCCGGGTGACAAACGCGTTCTCGATCCACCGCCTGAAGGCGCTGCGCCCGCGCGTCGAGGAGATCGTGCACGAACTCCTCGACGCGATGGTCGCGAAGGGGGCGCGGGCCGATCTGACGACGGCCCTGACCTGGCCGCTACCGATCACGGTGATCTGCGAGATGCTCGGCGTGCCGTTCGCCGACCGGGAGCGGTTCGGGGAGTGGGTGGACGGCCTGCTGATGCTGGCCGACCCCGAGGAGGCCGCGCGCGCCCGCGCCCGGCTCGAAGAGTACCTCGCCGGTCTGATCGCGCAGCGCCGGGTCACCCCCACCGACGACCTGCTCAGCGAGCTGGTCGCCGAGAACGAGGCCGACGACGAGGGGCCGCTCGCGGAGGAGGAGCTGATCGGCCTCGGCGTCAGCCTGCTCTCCGCCGGGCAGGAGGCGACCGCCAACCAGATCGGCAACTTCGTCTACACGTTGCTGACCCGGCCCGGCCTGTGGGAGCAGCTGGGCGCCGAACCCGCGCTCGTCCCCAAGGCCGTCGAGGAACTCCTGCGGTTCATCCCGAACAGCGCGACCGCCGGCTTCACCCGGATCGCGACCGAGGACGTGGAGCTGAGCGGACAGCTCGTCCGCGCCGGGGAAGCGGTGGTGGCCGAGCTGGGGATGGCCAACCACGACCCGGAGGTGTTCGAGCGGCCCGACGAGATCGACTTCCACCGGGAGCGCGTCCAGCACGTCACCTTCGGTCATGGCCTGCACCACTGCCTGGGTGCCCAGTTGGCCCGTCTTGAGCTACGCGTCGTCCTGGAGATCCTCACCCAGCGTCTCCGCGGCCTCCAACTCGCCGTACCTGCCGACCAGTTGTCCTGGCGGACGGAACGCCTCGTCCGGGGCGTGGCGGCACTGCCGGTGACCTGGTGAACGCCGTACCCCGCACCACGCCGGGCACCGCACCACACCCCGCCCACCCACCGACACAGCAGCAGGAGAGCTGACCATGTCCGAACCACCGGACGCGCCCCCCGCACCCGACCCGGGCAGGGGACTCGCCGAGGCCCTGGCCTCCGTCGACCCGGGCCAGGCGCTCGCCGAGGTCATGGCGGCCGTCATGGAACGTCACGGAGACCGCCCCGCCCTCGGCGAACGAGCCCGGAACCCGGAGACGGGAGAACTACTCCCCCGCTTCGACACCGTGACCTACCGCGAGCTGTGGGCCCGCATCCGCGCGGTCACGGCCCGCTGGCACAACCCGGAGTACCCGCTGTCCCCCGGGGACCGGTTCTGCACCCTCGGCTTCCCGAGCATCGACCACGCGACGCTCGACCTCGCGGCCATCCACAGCGGCGTCGTCCCCGTACCCCTCCAACACAGCGCACGCCCGGACCAGTTACGGACGATCGTCGCGGAGACCGAACCCCGCGTCCTCGCGACGAGCGCCGAACACCTGGACACCGCCGTCACCCTGGTGACCAGGTCGGCGTCGGTCCGACGCCTGGCCCTGTTCGGCCACCAATCCGAGGACGCCGCCGCCCGAGCCCGGCAGCGACTGGCCGAGGCCGGCAGCCCGGTGATCGTCGAGACGCTCGCGGAAGTGACCGAGCTGGGCGGAAAGCTACCCCCACCACCCCTGTTCACCGCCGAGCCCGGCGACGACCCGCTGTCCCTGCTCATCTACACGTCCGGCAGCACAGGCGCCCCCAAGGGGGCGATGTACACCCAACGCCTGGTCGGCACCGCCTGGTACGGGTTCAGCTACGGATCGGCTGACACACTCCCCGTCAGCGTCTTGTACATGCCGCATAGCCACCTCGCCGGCCGCTACGCGCTGATGGGCTCGCTCGTGCGGGGCGGCACCGGCTACTTCACCGCCCGGAGCGACCTGTCCACCCTGTTCGAGGACATCGCGCTGGTCCGGCCCACGGAACTGACCATGGTTCCGCGCATCTGCGACATGCTGTTCCAACGGTACTGCGGCGAACTAGACCGGCGGGCCGGCGAGCCGGGTGACGTCGAGGCGGCGGTCAAGAAAGACCTGCGGGAGAACGTCCTGGGCGGGCGGGTCGCCAAGGCGTTCGTCGGCACCGCCCCGCTCTCCGCCGAGCTGGCGGCCTTCGTCGAGTCCTGCCTCGGCATCCACCTGTACACCGGCTACGGCTCCACCGAGGCGGGCGGGGTCCTGCTGGACGCTGTGGTGCAGCGTCCGCCGGTGCTCGACTACAAGCTGGTGGACGTCCCGGAACTCGGCTACTACGGCACCGACCTCCCGTATCCGCGCGGGGAGTTGCTGCTCAAGTCGGCGACCCTCGTCCCCGGCTACTACAAACGCCCGGAGCTGACCGCCGAACTCTTCGACGCGGACGGCTACTACCGCACCGGCGACGTCTTCGCCGAGACCGGCCCGGACCGACTCGTCCACATCGACCGCACCAAGGACACCCTGAAGCTCTCCCAGGGCGAATTCGTGGCCGTCTCCCGCCTGGAGACCGTCTTCCTCGCCAGTCCGCTCATCCGCCAGATCTACGTGTACGGCAACAGCGAACGCGCGTACCTGCTCGCGGTGGTGGTCCCCACCCCGGACGCGCTGACCCGATACGGCGACGACATCGCGTCGCTCAAGGCGTCGCTCGCCGAGTCGCTCCAGCACGTCGCCCGGGACGCCGGACTCAACCCGTACGAGATCCCGCGCGACTTCCTCATCGAGACCGAACCCTTCAGCCCCGAGAACGGTCTGTACACCGAGAGCCACAAGGTCCTGCGCCCCCGGCTGAAGGAGCGTTACGGCGCCGCCCTCGAAGAGCTGTACCGCGACCTCGCCGAGGGACAGGACCGGCGGCTGCGCGAACTGCGGAGGACCGGCGCGGACCGGCCTGTCGCGGAGACGGTCGGCAGGGCCGCACAGGCGCTGCTGAACCGCTCGGACGGCGGCCCGAGCGCCGGCGCGCGCTTCACCGACCTGGGCGGGGACTCCCTGTCCGCGCTGTCCTTCTCCCGACTGCTTGAGGAGATCTTCGACGTCGAGGTCCCGGTCGGGGTGGTCATCAGCCCGGCGAACGACCTGGCGAGGGTGGCGCGGTACATCGAGACGGAACGCCGGTCCGGGGCGCGGCGGCCGACGTTCGCCTCCGTGCACGGCGAGGAGAGCACCGAGGTCCGGGCCGGTGATCTCACCCTGGAGAAGTTCATCGACGCCCCGACACTCGCCGCCCCCGCACTGCCCCGCCCCGCCGGCGACGTACGGACCGTCCTCCTGACCGGGGCCAACGGCTATCTGGGCCGGTTCCTGTGCCTGGAGTGGCTGGAGCGCCTCGCGCCTTCGGGTGGCAGGCTGATCTGCGTCGTCCGTGGCGAGGACGCGGTCACGGCAGCGCGTCGGCTGGAGGAGGCGTTCGACAGCGGCGACGCCGAACTGCTGCGCCGCTACCGGGAATCGGCCAGCACCACGCTGGAGGTGCTCGCGGGGGACCTCGGCGAACCGCGCCTGGGCCTGGACGAGGACACCTGGCACCGGCTGACCGACACCGTGGACCTCGTCGTCCACGCGGGCGCCCTGGTCAATCACGTCCTGCCCTACGGCCAGCTGTTCGGCCCCAACGTCGTCGGCACGGCCGAGGTGATCCGGCTGGCCCTCACCACCCGGATCAAGCCAGTCACCTACGTCTCGACCGTCGCCGTCCAGCCCGGCGCCCTGCCGCTCGACGAGGACGCCGACATCCGTGCCGCCGTCCCGACGCGGCGCGTTGGTGAGGGGTACGCCGACGGGTACGCGACCAGCAAGTGGGCGGGCGAGGTTCTGCTGCGCCAGGCGCACGATCGCTGCGGTCTGCCAGTCGGGGTCTTCCGGTCCGGCATCCTCCTCGCGCACACCAGGTACGCCGGCCAGGTCAACGTGCCCGACCTGTTCACCCGGCTCCTGCTCAGCCTGGCCGCCACCGGTGTCGCGCCGGGCTCGTTCGACCGGGGCGGCGCCCGCGCGCGCCTCGACGGTCTGCCGGTCGACTTCAGCGCCGAGGCCGTCACCGTGCTGGGCGCGCGGATCACCGAGGGCCACCGGACGTTCCACGCGGTGAACCCGCACGACGACGGCGTCTCGCTGGACACCTTCGTCGACTGGCTGACCGAGGCCGGCCACCCGATCCGGCGGATCGACGACCACGACGCGTGGCTCACCCGGTTCACGGCCGCCCTGCGCGCCCTGCCGCAGAAGCAGCGTCGGCATTCGCTGCTGCCGCTGCTGCACGCCTTTACGCGGCCCGAGGAGAACGCCTTCGGACCGGCACTGTCCGCCGAGCGGTTCCACGCCGCCGTGCGGGACGCCGGGATCGGCCCCGGCAAGGACGTCCCCCACCTGTCGGCCGACGTCGTCCGCAAGTACGTCACCGACCTGCTCCGGCTCGGCCTGCTGAAGCCGGGCCGCGAGACCGCCGAAGTCCCTCCCCCCACGAACGAGGACGAGCGCCTATGACACAGCTGAGCGGTCCGCGCGATCGCCTCCATGCCCTGACCGAGCCGACCGGCCCCCGGACGACCGGCGCGCCTCCACTGCCGTACCGCGGCGGTCGCCCCGTCGGCAACACCCACCGCAGGACGACCCGCCCGGCGTGCCCCCCAGGCGACGAGCCGCTGGACCCTGACCAGCCGTGGATCCTCCAGCTGCGGCCCCGCAACGCCGCCGCGCTCCGGGCAGCGGTGAGCGACGAGGCCACGCTCCGTGAGGCCCGGCTGCTGATCGGCGACGGGGCCGTCGGCTGGGCGGTGGAGGTGGCTGCCCTGATGACCGCACCGGCCGGTGCCCCGGCGCTGTCAACGATCCCCGACGATCTGACGGCGCGCAGCGCGGAGGCGCTGGCGCTGTACATCCTCACCAGTCTGGCCGGATACGCCGCCGACGACATCCCGGAGATCGTCGGCGTCTCCGTCCGCGAGCTCACTCGTCGCGGTCTTCCCGTCGACGGGACGTTCCACAGCCTGAAGAGCCACCTGGACCGTCTGGTACATGAGTTGTTCCGGTCGTGCCGAGACCTGCTCGGCCCGGCGGAGGCCGCGGACGTCACCCGCACGTTGTCCGAGGCGCTGGTGACCGAGGTGCAGCACATCCTCCTGACCCTGGCCGAGCAGGCCGAGAACGAGCGACGAGGCTGGTACGGCAGCGCCGCAGCCCACCATCAGGAACTCGTCCTCGACATCCTCGACGGCGCCGACATCGACGCGCCGCAGGCGTTCCTGCGGCTCGGCTACGACATCAGCCGCAGCCATCTCGCGCTCGTCGTCTGGCGCGACGACTGGGAAACCCGTGGCACGGCCGACCTGTCCGCCGCCGCGACGGCCCTGCTGCGCAGTGCCGGGTGCTCCTCGCTGCTGACCGTCCCCGTCGGGGTGTCGTCGCTGTGGGCGTGGGGCTCGCGAACCCGCGGACACCCCCTGCCGATCCGTCAGCTGCGCCCCGCCGACGGACCGCATCGGCAGGCCGCCGCGGCGCCCCCGGGGGTGCACATCGCGGCGGGCCTGCCGGGCCAGGGGGTCGAGGGCTTCCGGACGAGCCACCGGCAGGCCGAGGAGACGGCCGAGATCATCCGCGCGGCTGAGGGCGGCACCGGGGGCCGGACGTCACCGTACGACTACGCCGAACTGGAGCTGGCCGTTCTGCTGCGCTCCCGGCCCGACCTCAGCGCCGAGTTCGTCCGCCGCGAACTGGGTCCGCTGGCCGCCGACGGCATGTCCGACCTGAGAGCCACCGTCAAGTGCTATCTGGACATGGAACGCAGCATGTCCGCCGTCGCCCGCCGGCTGCACATCGCCAAGAGCAGCGTCGCTTACCGGGTCAGGAAGGCCGAGCGCCTCCTGGGCCGCCCTCTCCAGCAGGACCGCCTTCAGTTGCACAGCGCGCTGCTGCTGTTCGACGTCCTCGGCGAAGCCGCCCTCGGCCGCTGAACACGTGTTCGCCGCCCATTTTCCGTTCAGGGAGACACCATGCCGTTTGCAGTTCTCTTCCCCGGACAAGGGGCTCAGTTCCGGGGTATGGGTTCGGATGTTTTCGACCGCTATCCCGCACTCACGGAATTCGCCTGCGACCTCTTGGGATACGACCTCGCCGCGATCTGCCGGGACAACCCCGACGACATCCTGGCGCGAACGGAATGCACTCAGCCGGCCCTCTTCGTCGTCAACGCCCTGCACACGTTCGAGAGGGAACACCGCGAGGAGCGCAGCGCCGACTACTACCTCGGGCACAGCCTCGGCGAGTACAACGCCCTGCTGGCCGCCGGAGTCTTGGACTTCCGGACCGGGCTCAGGCTGGTCAAGAAGCGCGGCGAACTCATGGCGGCGGCCTCCGACGGAGGCATGACGGCCGTACTGGGACTGCCGGAACACGAACTCCTCGACATGTTCCGGCAGGAGGGGATCGCGACGGTCGATCTGGCGGGCCTCAACTCCGACACCCAGCTCGTCATCTCGGGTCCCATCCCGGACCTGCGGGTCGCGCACGAGGCGCTCACGCGGCGGGGCGTGCGCTTCGTCCCGCTGCGTGTCGGCGGGCCGTTCCACTCCCGGTACATGGACCCGGCGCGCGTCGAGTTCGAGGAATACCTGGAGAACTTCACCTTCAACGCCCCGCATACGCCGGTGATCGCCAATGTGACCGGCCTCCCGCATGTGCGGGGCGAATTCGTCCGGAACCTTGGTAACCAGCTCGTGCAGCCGGTGCGGTGGGCCGACAGCATCCGCTACCTGCTCGGCCGGGAATCCCCGCTGGAGTGCGAGGAGGTGGGCGGCCGGTCCCTTCTTTCCATGGTGAAGAAGATCAGCGGGGCCGCTGCTCCGGCGCCAGCGGGCTCCGTGTGACCACGCGGGCATGGACGCCAGCGTCAGGCGCTCTTCTGCGGCTGGTGCAGGTGTTCGGGGGACATCTCGGCAACCCGCGCCCGTCCCTGCTCGGCCGCCGGGAGCGCGGCGGCGATCCGCTCCCGGATCCGCTGCCGCTCCTCGGGCGTGAGTGTCTCGACCAGCGCCTCCCGGACGGGCTCGGAGACGAAGTGGACCCGGCCCAGGCTGTGCTGGTCCTCGCGCAGCAGGCCTTCCCGGAGCAGCTGGTCCAGCACCGCGTCGACCGGCTCGCCAGTTGCGGCGCGGCGCAACAGGGAGAGGTCCACCTGACTGCCGAGCACCGCGCACAGATGGACGACCCGCCTGCCGCGCTCCGGTATCCGGGCGAACAGCAGACGCAAACTCTCCAGCAGTCTCGTCCTGTCCTGTAAGCAGTACGCGCCCTTGAGCCGATCCCCCGAGGTGCGCAGGAAGGCGCACGACATCAGTGAGCGATGGGCGAGGTAGGGGTTTCCCTGACTCTGCCGGTACACGGATTCAATGTGCTCCGCCTCTGCGGCCGGGCCGAGCCGCGCCCGTACCAGGGCAGCGATCGAGTGCCGGGGCAGCTCGGTCAGTCTCAGCACACCCGCCCGGGGGCCCCGGAGCATCTCGGCGATTGTCCGGCACAGCCGGTCGTCGACTGTGACCTTCCAGTCCCAGGCGGCGACGATGAGGCCGATCCGCCAGCCGTATCGTCGCCGAGCGAGCATTTCGAGTAGCTCCAGGGAAGCGTCGTCGGCGAAGTGCAGATCGTCCACGCATAACACCAGCGGCCGCTGCGCGGCCAGTGTCCGCAGCACCTCGCACACGGCGTCGTTCCTCAGGAACCGGGTCCGGGCCCGGTCGGGTCCGCTCTGCTGTCCGGCGCAGGTCAGCAGCGGAGCGATCAGAGCCTCGAAAGGAGGCGTCACCGCCTCGCGGAACGCGGCGGACCGGGTCGTCGACAGCCGCCGGAGCACCTGGGTCCACAACCAGAGGGGCGGAACCCCCTGGTCGGGAAGAGCGTGCACCTGGACGACCTCCACATCCTGGTGGTCTGTTGTCATGCGCGCGGCGAACTCCGTGAGCAGATGCGTCTTGCCGATGCCGAGGGGGCCGACCACACAGCTCACATGTTCGTGGCCGGTATGGACGCCAGCCGCCTCGTTCACCAGGCGGCCGAGTTCACAGGCGCGGCCTACGAAGGACGAGGGGTGCGTCGGCCGGTCGGACTCACTGCCTTCGCGTAGGGGGGAGTGGCCGGCCCCCTGCTCGGGCTGGCCCGTCCGCACGGCGGTGGCCGGGGCGGCGGGGCTCTCGTCGCCCCGCTGCGGTTCGGCCGTCCCGACGTTCAGTTCCTGGCGGAGGATCGCCACGTGGATCTGCTGGAGTTCGCCGCTGGTCTCCACACCGAGTTCTTCGACGAGGTGGTCGCGCGTACGGTCGTAGACCGCCAGCGCCTCGGCCTGCCGTCCCAGGGCGAACAGCGCGGTCATCAGATGGCCCACCAGGCGCTCGCGCATGGGATGGCGGCGCACCTCCCCGTCCAGCTCGGTCACCACCTGCTCGGCGTCGCCGACGTAAAGGCGCGCCTCGGCCCGGTATTCCAGGGCGGTGAGACGGAGCTGCTCCATCCGAGCGGACTCGTCAGCGAGCGACGGGCTGGTGTCGAACCCCAGGTAGGGAGGGCCCTGCCACAGGGCCAGCGCATCGGTGAGGGTCGCGCACGCGGCGACCGCGTCCCCCCGCCTCAGTGCCAGATGCCCAGCGTCGACCAGCTGCTCGAAGCAGTGGACGTCGACCTTCGACGGCGGGAGCAGGAGCACGTACCCGGGTGCCTGGTGGCGCAGGACAGAGGGCGTGTCCCGGCCGGCCAACGGGTCGAGCACCCCGCGAAGATGGGAGATGTGGCTCTGCAACGTCGCGACGGGCTTCTTCGGAGACTCGCCCGGCCACAGTTCCTCGATCAGCACCTCAGTGGGGGCCACCTGGCCCAGCTTGCTGACCAGCAGGGCGAGCAGCAGCCTGCGCAGCGGTGGGCCGACGGGCACCTCCCGCCCCTCGGTCCGAATCGACATACGTCCGAGGAGCTGTAACGGCGGAGAAGGATCGGTTGCCTGCGCGGCACGAGGGCCAGTTGCTCGAGCAGGTAACGGCGAGATTTCCGGTATGTGAGGTACAAGCATGGCGATACTCTTTCCCGACTGGTCGCTGGTCAGCTCCCGGCATACGTGGCAGAGGTCCTTTTCCAAAGCCGGGAGCGCGGAGCGAGAAGCCACGTTGTCAACGTGAAGTCACGCTCGAAAGCATTTCTACAATTACATTGGTGGCAGCTCCGCTCGTAGATGGCAGGCTGGGCGGTGAGGAAGTCGTCGAGAAGACGGAAATAGACATTGTCGGCTGTGCCGCCTGTCACGATGATGTCCCGTACCTCGGCGTTACGTTCCGGGTCGTTCCAGTAACCCTCCATGACCGTACGGCGGCGCACGTAGAGCTCGCCGAGTTGCCCCACCGGCACCGGCTCGCCGTCGTCGTCACGCAGCTCCACTTCGATTCCTCGCCTCAGACGTGCAGGGGAAGCGGCTGCACCGGTGTAGTGGAGCGTCGTCAAAGCGGGAAAACGACTGGGTAGGCAGTCCGGATGATCGAGCAGCTCGCACAGCATGGGCGTCATCACCATCATCCTGGTGACACGCCCGCTGTACATCACAGACAGGGCCGTGCCGGCATCGGACGTCCTCAAGAGCACGATGGTGTGGCCGCTCAGCCCGCCCATCAGGAAAGCAGAGTATCCGCTGGTATGTGCCGCGAGCGTGCATATCAGCAATGCAAGATCAGCCGACACGCTGTCGGCGAACGCGCTCGAAGCGTGCACGTATCTGCCGTAGTAGCCGCTGCGGTGGACGCCCAACTTGGGTAGTCCAGTCATGCCGCCCGTATATAAAAGCGTCGCGATGTAGCGACCATGGGCAGCCTCGCGGAGCGGAATATCGATCCGGCCAGCAACCCGATGGGGCCGCTCCTCCAAGACCAGATCGAACAGCAGCATCTTGACGTCCGCGCGCTGGATTAACGCTTCGAGTTCACCGTTGCCCGGCTCCGGCAGTACGAAGGCCAGCCGACAGCCTGCGAAATGCACGACCAGGTGGAGCAGCAGCGCCTCCGGAGAGTTCTCCACAAACAGTGCAACTCCATCCTCCTCCACGAGACCGCTGCCCCGTAGAGGCGCAGCAAAGCGCAGGACCGTGCTGACGGCCTCGGCGCCGCTGATCCGCCGCGCCCCCGCGACGATCGCATCACGACCGCCTGTCGCCGAAAGCCGCTGTAAGTCCGAGACGGTGTAGTTCTCACTGATAGTGACCGTGCTCGTGGTTCGTACTCGAGTGCGCCGCCTGGGGTATGTACGACCCCAGGCGTTGTATAAACACATATCACCAACCGTGCGAGGACTGTAAAAGTGCACCGGGGGGCGGACTCGTTTCGCTTCAGCAGGGCCCGATCGTTGCTGAACCTCGATCTTGGCGGCGAGCCTTCGCCGTTGAAGGCGCCTCCTCCACTGCGGTGGCGACACCCAACGCGCCAGCCGGGACCAAACCGAACCCGTGGCCCAACGCCTTCATCACCAGCTCGACGGCGCCCAACTCCTCAGTGACCAACTGGTGCTGGGCGACGACATTGTCCCGGGACGAAATCGCCGGGAACCTCGAGCCGCTCGGATGGTTGCTCGGGGAGCCACGGTAGCCATTGCCGAACAGCTCTGACACGACGACGCAGTAGCGGTCGGTATCCAGCAGCCGCCCGCTGCCAATGAGCCAGTCGTAACCGGTGTGGTCGCCGCCGAAGAAGGTGGGGCACAAGACGACATTGCACCGGTCGGGAGCGAGCTGCCCGTGCGGGGCGTAAGTGATCTGCGCATCGCGCAGGATCTCTCCGGGAGAGCTCGCGCGAACGGTAGGTGGCGAGAGGCATGGGGCCTCCTGAGCAGCGATGGGCACATGGGCTGTGCTGGCACGATGGCGGGGCAAGTTCGTGCGGGGGCTGGGTGGGCGAGGTTGTCACCTTATGGGGCCATGGTGACAGCAGTGTTTGCTCATATCCCGGTCATTGGCTGATCAAAAGCTGCTCGGTTTCCGTGCCAGGGCCGGGCAATCCCACATAGCCGCAACAGGGCCGTGGTGCCCACCGCCGCGGCCACGATGGCCGTGGCGGAGACGGCGCAAGACGAGGGCCGGAGCGACAGCGATCCCGGCGGGCCGGGCACACCCGGGGAAGGACCCCGCCTCGGTCAGCGCGCCTGTGACGCACAGCGCGGTCAGTGGAACGGCGCCCAAGACGGGCAGCAGGCGTACGACAACCACAGGCGGGGGGGTCGTGGGTGGCGACGGTACACGTCTCGCCTTGCATCCTGGCATATCCCCAGGTCGGATTGTCTCTCGCCAGGCGCTGGATGAGCGCGACTGGCCCTTCTGGCAGCAGCAGTCGCCAGGCCCCGCCCGGTGCCTGGCGCCACTTCCAGCGCACCGGACGGCGGTGCCATGTCAGCAGAGTGCCCGGAGCGACCAGCCGGTGACGGCGGAAGGCAGACGGCAAGTGCCGCGGGAGAGCGGAGAACACCACACGATCGGCCCATGAGAGCCGCGGCCGCACGACCTGTCGGCGAAGCACAGCGGCCTAATGGCGAAGGGCCCAGAATCTAGGCGCTACTCGCGGCGAATGAACGGCACAGCAGCCTGGGTGGCGCAGGTGGTTCAGCCACCCCTTGTGTGAATGACTCGGCCACCTGGAAACGCGCGTGCCTCCCGATGAGCCCGCTGCTTCGCGGTCAACGCATCCCCACCGGGGCACCACTGAAAACCGAGATACTCACACCAGCGAGAGCATCATCGCCCCGAGCCGAAACCCCAGTGGCGGGTCGCGAAACCGCGTCGAGGCGGAGAGAATAGAAGGAGACACTGGTGGCAACAAGTGCGAAGCAGGTGCGTCATGCTCGCAACACTAATCGCATAGTCACAGTACTCCTGGCCGTTGGCACCGTGCTGCATCACAATCTTGAAGGTCGCAGAGTCCACGTCCGGCAGTTCGAAGAATTCTACCTCAATCGATACTGGAGGCTCCTAGACGACTGCCCCTACGAGGGCCTCGCCTACTGCCTATCCCGGAGCAGCGACGAGCCCAATGGCAACCTTAAAAAGGCATGCCTCCTCTACCTGCGGCTCAGCGAGAGTCAATGCGAGATGCGCCACAGAGGGGACGTATCCGACCGCACCTGGCATACATAGGTTGAGCGAATGGCAGGTTGGCTCACCCGGTGGCCCGTCCGGCCCGTGTGGCTTGAAGTCAGGGAATCGCCAGGGCAGTTCAGGAATCTCCTGGAGCTTGAGCATACTTTCGATCCCACCAACTACGTCCCTTGCCCACATGGCAATATATGGTGATGGATACGTGGGCTACGAAGGCTCCAGGGGGATTGACATCCACGACAGCTCAGGATCAGCCGTTCATGGCAGAAACGCCCACCGACCGCACCAAGGCATCGCCAACGCCCGATCGCAACATCCATTGCCCACACCGATCGACGATCACGGCGTTGGCCAGGCCAGTGGTTAGGGGGAACCCCAGCGACTGCTGCTTTCGCGACCGGTCAGAAAGGTACGTCACCGGCAAGCGAAAGTCGCCACATTTCTCGACGAAAGCCGTCGTAGTCGTTCGGGGCGTTGTGCTGCAGACAGCGATTATCGTACAGCACGAGCATTCTTGGCTCCCACTTGACACGCCAGGTGAATTCATCGCGGGCGGCGTGCTCACAAAGATACTGCACGAGCGGTGCGCTTTCCTCCGCACTCATGTCGAGGAGGTTGGCGATCATTCCGCCGTCGGCCAGCAGCTTGTTCACGTACAGGCTCTTGCGCTTCGTCTCCGGGTGTGTGCGGACGAGCGGGTGCCGCGCCGTCTCAGTCTTCACCTCACTGCGCAACTTCATCGACTGCTGCGCCTGCCGCTCGTTCCGAGCCGCGACATCGCCCAGGTAACCGTTGGCATGCACGACATGAAGACCGTCGGCTAGGCGCCGCATCCCTGCCGAGAGGGTGTTATACGCCAGGTACATGTTCGAGAACAGGGTATCGCCCCCCTTCGGGGGCACATCGATCGCGTAAAGTGCGGCTCCTGCGGGAGGACACTGCCGATAGGTCGAATCAATGTGCCAGCCCTCGCCGACGTTCAGCTGATCACTCGGTTCCTTAATCAGCGGCATGATCTCCGGGTAACCGTCGAGCCCGCCGTAAGTCTTCACTTGTTCGAGTTCGCCGAAGGCCCGGCCGAAGGTGCGCAATCGATCGGGCGAGAGTTGCTGGTGACGGAACACGAGCACGTGATGCTCCAGCCACGCCTGCCGCAGTTCCGCGACCGTCTCCGCGTCGACGCCGTTCGACCAGTCGACACCCGTCACCTCTGCCCCAAGAGCGTCGGCAAGTCGATTCACCTGCACGTCGCCATATGTTGCCATTGACACTTCCCCTTCCTGGTCACTAGGCCACTCGTTGGTCACCCAAAGTTAGTGAAGCGGTATATCCACCACAAGCCCTCGGAAAACGCGAACGCAATATGGTTTCGCAGTTCAGTCAGGTTGTTCAGGACTGCCAGTCCGGGGCGATCACCACTGAATTACGCCCTCACTGCCGAACCGACATAATCTATCTGGCCGAAGAGACTCATGACGCGGTCGCCATCGCCAGCTCTCACCGCATCCAAGTAGGCCAAAAGTAGCTCATTACGCTGCGCCTGAGCGTGGCCGTGTGATGCTTCCAGTCGGATCGAGGTCATCTCCGAGCTGATGGGCGCCACCCACGCCAAGCAGTCGGACCACTCAAGTTCGGCCGACGTCGACACCGTGTCCATCACAGTCGGCACGGAGAACGGCACGACGTACTCGGACTCAGCATGCGCGATCGACCGCCGCACTGAGTCGATAACGCGTTCGGCGCCGCCGGGCGATCCTGACACGTTCGGCTTGACCATGTTGGGCTGTCCTCTCGGGATCAGCGTCACTCTGTCGCGAGGGTTGATGTTTGTTTCATATCACCAAGTTAGATAATTGTTGCAGTCTCCGTGACGCAGTGATGAAGGTCACACTTCCTGGTCGGTGCAGGAACGCTGATCGCGCGCCATGGTGATAACTGCGCTCTGATCGACCGGTTCGTGACCTGCCACAACCCGGAGTCAGCCAGCACAGGCGCAGTCATCTGTCGCCCATCTCAAGAATGTGAGCGCAGACACCGACGGCCCAGCGACTCCAAGCGCGGCGAACTGTGCGGAAGGATCGCCGACAAGCCCGGCCTGAACTGCTGCCCCCGCCAGCCGACTCCGCATCGAATCCAGGCCTCTGCGGCCCGCCCACCAATGGCTCAGGCACGCATCACCGCCCACGTCATCCCCTGCTGGCTTGTGCGTGCAGCTGGGCGCCCTCCGAAAGGCTCACCCCACCCAGCTCTTCAAGTACGCGCTGATGCAGCATCAAGTGGTGAACAGTCACCGCACCCGAGGTCACAAGCTCCGAGACCTGACAGGTGCGGCAGTGGTAGTGGCATCGCCTGGCCATTCCACTACCACCCGGAGGGGAACCGGGAAGGACAGCAGGCCGAGCATTGGTGGCTCCTCCACCCCGACCTTGAGCCGTATGCCCGGCAGGCGGCGGGCGGCTGTCCGCAGCGCCACGGCCGCTTCGGTGCGGGCCAAGGACGCGCCCGGCCAGCGGTGACGGCCAGCGCCGAAGGCAAGGTGGTGGCGGATGTTCGGCCGGTGTGGCACATCCGCTCCGGATGGGCGAAGACCTCTGGGATCGTATCCGCTGCCCATCAGCATCAATAACGGCTGTTCACCTGTGGGGAGTTGAGTACCGTCCAGTTCGCTCGGCCGGGCAGTGACGGACGCCAGGTGGTCACCGGGGGCTCGCGCCGCAGTACCTCCTCCACCCATGCCTCAGCCATGCTCGCCTCCCGCGCCACAGCGTGGCCACAGCCCACGCCGGCAACGACTACCTGGGTCTGGTCCGCCACCCCCGGGTGGTGCGGGCGGCTGCCGACGCGGTGCTGCGCTGGGGCGCAGGCCACCGGTTCCCACCTGGTCACCGGCACCACCGCGCTGCACACCAAATTCGAGGAGGAGCTTGCCGGATTCTGCGGAGCCGGGGCCGTGCTGGTCTTCCCCTCCGGGTACACGGCCAACCTGGCGGCGCTGACCGCACTGGCCGGGCCGGGCCCGCTCATCGTGTGCGACGCCTACAACCACGCCTCCCTCATCGACGACTGCCGACTGTCGCGGGCGAAGGCCGCCCAGGTGCCGCCCGCGAGCCGGGCGCGGTGCGAAGCGCGCTCGCCGAGCACGGTGGGGGCCGGACCCTGGTGGCAGTGGGTCTGGCCGGGGCACCGGCGACAGTGGCCCTGTCGAAGTCCCCGGGATCGCAGGGCGGGGCGGTACTTTGCCGCGCAGGGTCATCCGGCGCCTCGCGGAGACGGCCCGCACCTTCATCTTCGACACCGGGCTCACCCCGGCGAGCGTAGGAGCGGCCCTGGGCGCGCTGCGGCTGTTGCACGAGGAGCCGGAGCGCGCCACACGAGCCCGGGAGGTGGCCCGGCGGCTGTCGACGGGCCTGGCGGCCGCCGGGCTGGAAGCGAGCACGCCGGACGCGGCCGTGGTACCGGTCCACGCGCCCTCCCCGGAGGCAGCCGTGGTCTGGCCCGCGGCCTGCCGGGAGGCGGGAGTCGCAGTGGGCTGCTTCCGCCCACCATCCGTGCCCGACCGCATCTCCCGGCTACGCATCACCGCACACGGCGACCTCACCGACGCACAGATCGAACACGCCGTGGCGCTGATCTCCCGATGCGCCCCACGCTCCGACACGAAGAACTGACACCGCCCGTAGGCCATGTACCCGGTGGGGTCAGCTCATCGACGAGGTTGGTCCCCAAGCGTTGGGCAGTGGCCTTGCCGCAGCTGGACGGACTGGTGCGCGGTGGCTGCGTTCCGCCGCCCCCATGGGGTTCATTGCTCAGGACCGCTTCGATAAGACGTTGTAGCGGGGGAGGCGGGGCATTGCGGTCATGTCTGCTTCGGAACGCGACGACAGTGGCGCCAACCGTGCACCGCTCGCAAAGTCATCGCCCCGCGCTGGATCCCCGCGGCGGCGCGGTGCTCCATCCCGTGGGGAGTGTGAGGGACTGTTCGGCCCAGACGGTCTTCCCGGATTGCCGGTACCGGCTGCCCCAGCGGCTGGCGAGTTGGGCGACCAGGAACAGGCCGCGGCCCCCTTCGTCGGTGGTGCGGGCCCGACGCAGCCGGGGCTGGGCGTTGCCCCGGTCGGAGACCTCGCAGACGAGTACCTCGTCGCGGATGAGCCGTACGCTGAACGGGCCGCCGGCGTAACGGATGGCGTTGGTGGCCAGCTCACTGACGATGAGTTCCGTGGTGAAGGCGAAATCGTCGAGTCCCCAGGCGGTGAGCTGCCGGGCGACCACATGGCGCACGTCGGCCACGACAGTCGGGTCACTGGGGAACTCCCAGTCAACGGTCGCCTTCGTCACGATGTCTCCCCTCATCGTCGGGCGGTGCGAGCCCTCCCAAAAAATATAGTTATCTCATTATACTATTAGGATGACGCAGATCATGCCACGGGAAGTCCCTGCGCCCATCGACCACCACCGCCGTCTGGCTTACAACAAGGTCCCCATCCACGAGCGCAAGGGGACCGTCGTCGGCTCGTGACCGTGCACAGGTGTTCTTCGCTTCTTGCGGTTTCGCCGTGCATCGCTCAGTAGCCCGCAGCGTTCCAGCCTGCGACGCGACCGGCGCGCCGAGCGCAGGTGGACGGCGCCAACGGGACGTCTCCGGAGAAGAGGCGCCTCGTTTGATGACCTGCTCAGTCTGCTCGGTCAAGCGGCTGTCATCCGGCGAAGCCACGGCCCCGGGGCAACTCCGGATTCCGGCTCCACAACTCACCCAGCGCTTCGCGGCGTTCCAGCCGTGACAGCCCGCGCACGTCGACAGCGCCGAACTCGGTCACCACGATGTCCACGTCGTGTGCGGGCGTGCTCACTGGGCGGGACAGCGTAGATACCAGAGTGGACTGCCCGTTGTGCCGGGTGGGGACGGCGATGATGCTGAGTCCGCCGACCGATCTGGCACCCGCGGCGGCGTAATCGGCGTGCCCGCCAATCCCGCCGAGGACGGCAGAGGCGGTACCTTCGACATTGACCTGACCGTCGAAATCGATCTCGATCGCGGTGTTCACCGCGAACAACGGGTCGGCGGACAGTCGCCCGAGGTCATGGGTGTACTCGATGGGATGAAGCAGCGGGCGGCCGTCAGCCCACTGGTGGAGCCGTGGTCCACCGGCCAGATATGTGCACACCGGGTCGCCGACCAGCAGGCCCCGCTCAGCGAGGCCCACCACCGGTTCGGGCAGGATCCCCGAGTCGATTCGCACCGGCACCGCCAACTCGCGCAGCAGCGCGGTCGTCACCGGCCCCGGCCCTACTTGCAGCCGGGCCGACTCGGGGATCAGTCCCAGTAGCTCCTGAGCGATGGCCATCTGCTCGGGCCGTGGCACGGAGTTCGGTAGCACCGCGGGAGGTTCCGTGCTCTCACCGACTACGATCACCTGCTCGCGGGGAAGCGGCGGTCCGGCGTCGCTGCCGGGTGACCTGTGGGCGACCACTCCAGCCACCGTGGCGCCGCTGGCGATGGCCGCACGCTGCCAGGAAACCTCGGTGCCGAAGGCGAAACCGCTCCCAGCCGGAACCACACTCACGATGAGCAGGTCGGGCCGCCAAGGTCCGTGCAGCAACGCTGGTACCGCGGACAGCCGGACCGGCGGGAACCGGACCGTCCCCGCGGCCACCCCGACCCGCAGACCCCAACCCGGCATCGCAGTGCGCACGTCGGCGAACGCGCCGAAGTCCAGCGCGGGGTCGGGAACCGGCAGCCAACCCAGGATGAGGCGCACTCCCCCGGCCAGCGCGGCGACCCTGCTCAGCTCAGCCGAGACAGTACGCGGCGCGCCGAAACCATCACCGACGGCGATCGTCATCCCCGACCGGACCAGGTCCGCCAGCTGAGCGTCCGGCCGAGTACGTCCCCACTCACTCGCGTGGCCAGAGTTCCGCATTTCACCAACCCCACATTCTGCTTGATCCGAAGCCCTGGCCTTACGACCGCGTTTTCTCACCACGCGCATTTCGACGGTTCACGCCTCATCAGCTTCGCCGCGGCGCTGAGATCCTTGGTCAGGCTCGCCACATGCACCAGTTCACCGAGTCGGCTCCCGCGGCAGGCCGAGCACGCGTTCAGCGAGGATGTTGCGCTGGATTTCACTGGTGCCGCCGAGAATCGTCTGCGCCCGGCCGACCAGCATCCGGCGCACGAGCGGGGAGTCGTCCGCGTCGACCATCGCGTCGGCGCCCAGCGCCGCGGTGGCGAGGTCGCCCAGGTCCCGGTGGACCTCGGAGCTCACCAGCTTGAGCACCGAGAACGCCGGGGAGCTCAGCTCGGTATCCTCGCTGAGCGCCCGTAGCCAGGTGGCACGCAAGAGCCAGATCCGCATCCACAAACTCGTGATGGTGTCTTCCAGCACGGGGCCCAGCAGGTCTCGCTCACGTGCCGCATCCGCGACCTCTCGGAGCGCCTCGAACATGCCGACCGCCTGCGCACCGAGAGAGAGCCGTTCCTGGCCTAGTGTCGCGGTGGCCACCTGCCAGCCCTGCCCGACCTCGCCGAGCACGGCCTCGGCCGGCAATCGCACACTCTCGAAGAAGACCTCGTTGAATTTGCTCTCACCGTCGAGCTGCCGGAGCGGGCGGACCGTGATCCCCGGCAAGCTCATGTCCACGATGAACGCTGTTATTCCCTGATAGCGCTCCTCGCCGGTGCGGGCGACGAGCAGACCGTAATCCGCCGCCCCGGCCGCGCTGGTCCACACTTTCTGACCGTCCACAGTCCAGCCGTCGCCATCCTGCCTGGCCCTGGTGCGCAGCGACGCCAGGTCCGACCCGGCCTCGGGCTCGGAGAACAGCTGGCACCACAGGTGGTGACCACGCAGGATGCCGGGCAGGTACTTCCGGTGCTGCGCCTCTGTTCCGAACCGCATGATCACGGGACCGGCCAGGTCAGGTCCCACGATGTTGAGCTGCCGTGGTACTCCCGCCCTGGCTGTCTCTTCGGCAAAGATGGCCTGCTCGAGCACTGATGCCCCGCGCCCGCCGTGCTCGACCGGCCAGTGCAGGCAGGCATAACCGGCGTCGGCGAGTGTGCGCTGCCACTGCCGTCCGGCTGGGACATCGCTTGCTTCAGGCGTCCCACCGTAGTTCCGCAGCCCCTGGGGCCATGGGGCCCCGGCCAGCCAGGCTCGAACCTCCGTCCGGAATGCGGTTCCCTGCTCCGTGGTGGTACTCATCAGGCTCCCATTCAGCGTGGTTTCCGTTGCTCTCCGAACGCCATCCCGACCTGGTTAGAGAGGCAGCTCGTCCGCGCCCCTGGCGGCCAGCAGCTTGCGATGGTAAGCGGGTGTACCAAGCAGCACCTCGCTGCTACGTGCCCGCTTGAAGTACAGCTGCGCCGGGTGTTCCCAGGTGAATCCGATGCCTCCGTGGATCTGGATGGTCTCGGCAGCGCACCGGACGAAACTCTCCGAGCACACCGCCTTCGCCATGCTGGCCAGAACTGGCACATCGGGCCTGTTCGCGGCTGCCGCGCCAGCCGCGAACAGGGCTGCGGAGCGCGCGAGTTCGACCGCGACGAGCATGTCGGCGCACTTGTGCTTGATCGCTTGGAAGGACCCGATCGGCCGGTTGAACTGCCTGCGGTTTTGGGCATACTCCACTGCGATCTCCAGGCTGCGCGCCGCGCCACCGACCTGTTCGCAGGCGAGGTAGATGGCGGCGAGGTCCAGCGTCCGCTCGAGGGCCTGCCACCCCGCGCCTTCCTCGCCGAGCAGGCGAGCCGACGCGTTCGTAAAGGTCACGGTGGCCTGCTTGCGAGTGAGGTCGAGGGTACGCAGTGGTTCGCGGTACACGCCCGGCGTGACAGCGTCGACGACGAACAGACTCACGCCCGCCTCGCTTCTGGCCGCGACCACTAGAAAATCCGCGGCGCATCCGTCGATGACGTAAGTCTTCCGTCCGGTCAGCCGCCATGAGCCGTCGGTCCGGCTGGCGGAGAGCTGGACTCCCTCCTCGCCCCAGCTCCCACTGCCCTCGATCAGCGCGACCGATCCGATGCGCTCTCCGCTGGCGATTTCGGGCAGGTACTCGGCACACATCGGTTCATCACCACTGGCCAACAGTGCGTTGGCAGCCAACGCGACGCTGGCGAAAAATGGCGCGCACAGCAGTACAGCACCCATCTCCTCGAACGCCACAGCCAGCTCCATCGGCCCCCATCCGGCCCCACCGTATGCCTCTGGAATAGCCAGCCCATGCAGACCGACCTGCTGTGCCATCAAGGTCCATACGTCACGGTCGTAGTCCGGCCCATCGGCCACATCGAGCACCGACGACCGGGCAGCGCGGTCGTTGAGCAGCTCCGCCACGGTCTTGCGCAGGTATACCTGCTCCTCGGTCAGCACACCCTGCACGAGACCTCCTCTATCGGAATAATCATTTAGATAATTAAACACTATAGATGGCCGTTGTCGAGTAGACCAGCCCCGCTCGGAATGACTGCTCCGCTACCGGACGGATGACCCCGGCTCGGCGATAGGCGGTCCTCCCCGCGGGGAGCGGGGCGGGCAGGGCGCCGCCCCGCCCCCAGGGGCGTCGGTGGCGAAGCGCCACACACACGCGTGCCGACCGGCGATGGCGGACTCACCATGAACAGACCCCATTCGGGGCGGCATACGGTCACGTGAGCCCGCTCCGGTCGGCATCGGGGTGTACCTGGGTCTACCGGGCGCCGGCGCCCTGCCGCGACGCAGCGGACCGGCGCTGACCGATCAGGAAACCGACGTTGCTCCCGCGGCGGTCTCCTTGTGGGTGGGGATGGCGATGGCGGTGAGAGTGGATAGCGCCAGCGCGATAACGGCGACCAGGAAGGCGTTGTTGAACCCGCTGACCGCGGGCCCGGAGGACGAGGCGCCGTTGGCGAGCAGCGTGGCGGCCAGGGCACTGCCGACGGCGCTGCCGACAGTGCGGGCGACGGTGTTGAAGCCGGTCGCCATACCGGTCTGGTGGCCGGGTACGGCCTGCACGATGAGGTTGGCCATTGCGGAGAAGCCCAGGGCCACGCCGATGCCGAGGACGCCGGTCGCGCCGTAGATCGGCAGCTTGCTGTCGTGGGCCACCAGCAGAAGGGTGTAGGCGCTCATCGATACGGCGGATCCCGCCACCAGGGACGCCTTGGCTCCGATGCGGTGCTGGATGTGTCCGGCGAAGGAGCCGACCACGAACATGGTCAGGGCCATCGGCAGCAGCAGCAGTCCGGATGTGGTGACGGAAGCGCCGAAGCCGAAGCCGGTGGAGGTGGGAGCCTGCGCGAAGGGCGGTATCAGGACGAACGCGGAGAACATGCCGGCGCCCAGGAGCACGGCGGTGAGGTTGGTGGTCCAGACGGCTGGGATGCGCAGGGTGGTCATGTCCACGAGCGGGTGCCGGGTGCGGCGTTCCGACACCGTCCACAGCGCCAGCAGGACCAGACCGCCCAGGGCGCATCCGAGCGTGGCGAGCGAGCCCCACCCCCAGGCGGACGCCTTGGACACGGCCAGCAGTATGCCGGCGAGTCCCCCGCCCATGAGAGCCGCACCGACCCAGTTGACGTTGCCCGTGGTGCGGTTCCTCGACGGCGGGACCAGGGCCTGGGTGGCCAGCAGGCAGAGCGCGAGCACCAGGGTCTGGAGCCAGAAGATCCAGTGATAGTCGAGGTTGTCGACGATGACGCCGGACAACACCACGCCGATGCCGCTGCCGATGCCCAGTGTGACGGAGATGAGCCCGATGGCGTGCGGAACCCGCTCGGCGCGGAAGGTATCCCGGGCGATGCCGAAGACGAGCGGGAAGACACCCGCACCGAAGCCCTGGAGGACGCGCCCGGCCACCAGCAGGCCGAGGGAGCCCGCGGTCGCGTCCAGTACCGACCCCGCGATGACCAGCGCCAGGGTGACCAGGAGCAGCTGTGTTCTGCCGTAGAGGTCACCTAGCCGTCCGATGATCGGCGTGGCGATGGCGGCACTGAGGAGGAAGGCGGTCAGCAGCCACGCCGCACCGCTGGGGGCTACACCCACCTGTGCGGCGATGTCAGGCAGGGCGGGCGCCACCAGCGGCTGCATGATGCCCCACACCGTGCCGATGAGCGCCAGGACACCAAGGGTGAGCGAAGGAGCACGGCCGGGTGGATTGGCCGCCGACGGCTCGGTCCGCTCGGCCACTGATTCAGTCATGGGAAAGCACCTCTCGCGAATCCGGGGAAGGGGTGCTGACACCATAGCAATAAAAACGAGAGCTCGCTCTTTTTGTCCCCGCCACTCACGTCCCCATCCTGCCCGCTCCGCCCCAGTTGGCCCGGCTCAGGGTTCAGCGTCAGCCGTCACCCCTCTCCAGGCGCGGGCGCCTCGACGATGGCGCGGATGGCCCGGGAAAAGGCTTCCGCGCCCGAGTCGTCGCCCACCGCGAGCCGTAGCGAGTGTCCGGTGAGGAGGGCGAGCAGGGCGTTCGCCAGTCCAGCGGGGTCGGGGTCGTCCGGAAGGCCGCGATGGGCCCGTTCGCCGCGTACAAGGTCGGCGACCTTCGCCCGCAGAGCCGCCAGCTGGTCGCGGATCCTCCCGGCCAGCTCCGGGGACACCGCGGCCTCTCCCCACACCTGCGCCATCAGGCTCGCATGCTCGGGCCCGCCGGCACGGACCCTCTCCAGCAAGCCGGACAGGTCCTGGTGGGCGTCGTCGCCGAAGAGGCTGTCCACCGCCGTATCGCAGACGGCCAGCACGAGGTCGTGCTTGCTGGGGTAGTAGCTGTACACCGCGCCCGTGGACAGGCCGGATCTCGCGACAATGTCACCGGTAGAGGTTTGGGCGAACCCGCGTTCGGCGAAGACGGCGCGCGCCGCCTCCAGGATCTGCTGCTTGCGGGCGTCACGGTGGGCTTGTGTGACCTTGGGCATAAAGAACGACCTCTCCATTTTTATGGCGTCGTCAATATAAGCCAGTCACGGAGCCTTGGATATAGCGGTGGCCGCAGAGCCGGGCATGACCACCACACCGCGCGCCATCGGCGTTGACGCACGGCCCCGATCGGGGCCGTGCGTCAACGCAGCCGAGATCAACTCCACATGGTCGGCCTGGTCGTTCTGATGTGCAGGGCCTGCCGCAACGGCGGCACGCCGTCACCCGCGTTCGGCGCCCAGGACAGTAACCGCCGAAACCGCCGTGGGACCGCCGATGTTGTGTGCCAGCCCTACTCGCGCTCCCTCGACCTGATTGACCGCGTCACCGCGCAACTGCTCGAAGAGCTCGACGCACTGGGCGACCCCGGTGGCACCCGGCGGGTGCCCCTTCGCCTTCAGGCCCCCGCTCGGGTTGACCGGCAGGGAGCCACCTACGCTCGTCGCCGCCGACTCCACGAGCTTGGAGGCGCCGAAGCGCTCCGCGAAGCCCAGGTCCTCGTAGGAGATGAGCTCCACCCCGGTGAAACAGTCGTGGACCTCCGCCACGTCGACGTCCTGCGGCGAAAGCCCTGCCATCGCGAACGCCTGCCGGGCCGCGCGCACCGTCGCCGGGAACGTCGTCATGTCCACCTTGTGCTGATGCATCACGCGGTCGAGCCCCAGCCCCACCCCGCGTACCCAAACCGGCCGATCGGTGTACCGGTCGGCCACCTCCTCGGCGACCACCAGCAGTGCGGCGGCGCCGTCGCTCTGTGGTGTGCAGTCGTACAGGCCGAAGGGTTCGACCACCATGGGGGCGTTCAGTGCCTGCTCCATCGTGATCTCGAAGCGCAGCTGTGCCTTGGGGTTGGACACCGCGTGCCGGTGGTTCTTCACCGCGACCATGGCCATGTGCTCGCGGGTGGCCGGTGACTCATGCAGATACCGCATGACGTGCAGGGCGAAGTTGGCCGGTGCGACCAGTCCGAGCGGGTAGTCCCACGCCATGTCGCGGGTCATGCCGGCCCACTCCCAGAACGTGGACCTGGCCGAGGACTCGCGCACCTTGTCCGCACCGACGACGAGGGCGACATCCACATGACCGGACGCGACCGCGAAGGTGGCGTTGCGCAGCGCGTCGTTGCCGGTCGCGCAGGCGTTTTCCACGCGGGTCACCGGTATGTCTTCCAGACCACAGCTATCCGCCAGGATCCCGGAGGGAAATCCGTCGGTGGTGGTCAATTCGCCGAACCAGGCAGCCTGGACGTCGGAGCGGTTCACACCCTTGTCCACGGACCGCTCGCACTCCGTCACCGCCATCGGCAGCAGGTCCTTGAGTCCCAGGTCGAAGTGTTCGGCGAACGGGGTCATCCCCGCTCCCACCAGTGCCACCCGCCTCATCGAACTTCCTCCTCGTGCCCCTCAGGGACATCGTCGGGCCAGAAGGCGTACCCGTAGTCGGGCACACCCGAGCGCACGGCCACCCGCCGTAGCGTCATCCGCCCGGTGTCGCCGATCGATACCGAGCCGGGCTCGGCCGCGGTCGTTCGGGCCAGAACACGTACATCGGTGCCGTCGAGCTGGACCACCACGAGGGTGTACGGCGTGGTGAGGCTTGGTACCGGTACGTGCACAGTGGTTGTCGTGTAGACCACTGCGCGGCGTGGCAGCGGCACCAGTGACCACTCGCCCTCCGTTCCGCATCCCCGGCAGCGGTAGCGCCGGGGGAACGCGAGGGTGCCGCAGCTCTCGCAGCGGGCGGCCTTCCAGCCCACCTTGGACTCGAACGCCCGGTCGTACGCGGCGAGTGAGACAGGCATGTCCAAGCCGGGCGTGGTACGGGACGTCGGGACAGCGCGCGCAAGCGGCTCCAGCCGGCGTACGTGCGCGAGTTCGCCCGCGGAGGTGTCCAGCGCGGCGGCCGTCAACGACGCCTGCTCGGCGGCGGCCAGCACGGCCGGTTCCTTCCGCTCGGCCAGCGCGGCCAAGGCGAAGACGGTCGCGCTGGCGCCAAGGACAGGCAGGCGGGGCGGCTCACCGTCGCACAGCGCGCGGACCTGTGCGAAGGGCGCACCGGCGATCGCGGCGGGCCTGCCTTCCAGGCCGTTGCCGGGTTTCCGCAGCCGGTCGAGTGAGGCCAGCAGGCCGCGCTCGCGCAGCAGCCGCGGGTCGTCGTATCGGTGGATCACGCCGTTCGAGGAGCGTGCCTGGACCGGCAGACTGTGGGTGACCCGGCCCACCGGACGCAGGACAGACCCGTTGGAGGACACCACCACGGCGCCGGCGCCGGCCGGGTCCAGGTCGGCAGCGGTCACCAGGGTCCGGGGGCGGGCGGTCAGTATGGCGTCCAGCGTGGCCGGTGCGCCGCCGAGGCGTTCGACCACATCGGTGTCGGGCGGTAGACCGAGGCCCGCCAGCAATGCCGCGGAGTTGCCGCCCTCCAACAGCGGCAGGTCGCGGCTGACCAGGACCACGCGTTCGACCGCGCCGGTCCCGGCCGCTTCCAGCGCGGCACGCCCCGCTTCGACTGCCATGGTGACGGCGTCCTCATCGCCGCCGGGTGCCCGTCGGCCGACCTCCCCCCAGGGGGGAACGTAGGTACTGATACTGCTTATATATGCCATCAAAGGTCCCTTTCCGGACGTCAGTCCAGGTCGCGCGTCCCCGCAGGCACGTACGCGGTCACCGCGAGGTGAGCGACGGAATGCCGCCGGGAAAAACGCCGAACACCTTGCGAAGCCCCGCGTCGACTTCCTCCGCGGAGAGGCGACCGCCGTCGGCGGAGGTGTAGCCGTCAAGGACGGTCCAGGGGCGGGTGCGGCTCACCCGCCCGCCCTCGACCCGCAGGACCGCGCCACTGAGCCAGCCGGACTCCTCGGAGAGCAGCCAGGCGACGACCGGTGAACAGTTCTCCGGGGCCAGCGGGTCCAAACTGCCAGGGTCGGTATGGCCGTGCGACACCGAGTCCGCCGTCATCCGGGTGGACGCCACCGGCGACACAGCGTTGGCCGTGACCCCGTATCTGTCCATCTCCATTCCGGTGATCATCGTGAGGTTGGCGATACCGGCCTTTGCCGCCCCGTAGGCCGCCTGCCCGACGTTCCCGGCCAAGCCGGTACCGGATGTCGTGTTGACGATTCTCCCGGCGACCCGCCCCTGTGTCCGCGCCACCGCACGCCAGTACGCACAGACGTGATGAGTCAGCGCGAACGTACCCTTGAGGTGCACCGCCAGCACCTGGTCGAGATCTTCCTCGCGGAGCTTGGTGATCACGCCATCCCGCAGAATCCCGGCGTTGTTGACGACACCGTCCAGCCTTCCGAACTCCGCCACCACCCGCTCGACGAGCCGACCGACCCCGCCCCAATCGGTGACGGATGTGGAGTCGGCGGCTGCCCGGCCGCCCAGTTTCTGGATCTCCGCCACGACCCCCTCGGCGGGGGACTCGCCGACGTCGTCTCCGCGAAGCCCCACTCCCAGGTCGTTGACGATTACCGTCGCGCCCTGGCGCGCGAGTTCAAGGCAGTGGGCCTTTCCGATTCCACGCCCCCCGCCCGTGACGACAACTACGCGTCCATCGAGCATCCCAGCCATCGGCGTCCTCCGTATCCGCGGCACGATGCCGCACTGACAACGCTAAATAAGTATAATATTTAAGCCACATGCGGTCCAGGTTGAACGGCAGGCGGACGGCGCCTGGCGCATCGCTCGCGCCGCCAGTCCCGTTGGCTGATCTCCGAGCTGAATCCCGCAGGCGGACGCCCGGCCATCCAGAGCACCCTGCATGCGCCGGGATCGAATCGCCGTAGGGCACCGTCCTCGCCGGAATGCCGTCCCCGCAGTCGCAGGGTGAGCTCGTGATCGTGAAGGCTCAGCCCTTGCGGGACTTGACCTCCTCGGTCAGCTGCGGGACGACCTCGAACAGGTCACCGACCACGCCGTAATCAACCAGGTCGAAGATCGGAGCCTCGGCATCCTTGTTGACCGCCACAATCGTCTTCGAGGTCTGCATACCGGCCCGATGCTGAATCGCACCCGAGATACCCGCCGCAATGTACAACTGCGGCGAAACGGTCTTACCCGTCTGACCCACCTGATTGGTGTGCGGATACCAGCCCGCGTCCACCGCCGCACGCGAGGCGCCAACCGCCGCGCCGAGGGAATCGGCCAGCGCCTCGACCACGGGGAAGTTCTCCGCACCACCCACACCACGACCACCGGAGACCACAATCGCGGCCTCGGTCAGATCCGGACGCCCCGTCGACTCACGCGGCGTACGCGCCACCACCTTCGTACCGGTGGCGTTCTCGGAGAAGGACACCTCAAGCACCTCGACCGCACCCGCGGCCGCAGCCGCCTCCGGCGCGGCCGAGTTGGGCTTGACGGTGATCACCGGCGTGCCCTTGCTGACCCGGGACTTGGCGGTGAAAGCGGCGGCGAACACCGACTGCGTCGCCACCGGACCCCCCTCACCAGCCTCCAGATCCACCGCATCGGTGATGATGCCCGAACCGATACGGACCGCCAGCCGGGCCGCGATCTCCTTACCCTCCGCGGAGGACGGGAACAACACAGCGGACGGCGACACGGCCTCATACGCCGCCTGAACCGCCTCCACCTTCGGCACCACGAGATAGTCGGCGAACTCCGGCGCATCCGCGGCCAGCACCCGCACCGCACCGTACTCCGCCAGAGTGGACGCCGTATCCGCGGCACCGGCACCGAGAGAGACCGCGACGGGCTCACCGATGCGGCGGGCCAGCGTCAACAGCTCCAGGGTGGGCTTGCGGACGGCACCGTCCACGTGATCAACAAAGACAAGAACTTCAGCCATGGGAATCGCTCTCCTGCGACATGCGAAAGATCTGGACAGTAGGGACAGCGCGGCTCAGATGAACTTCTGACCCGCCAGGAACTCGGCGAGCTGCTTGCCACCCTCGCCCTCGTCCTTGACGATCGTGCCCGCCGTACGGGCCGGACGCTCAGTGGCACCCTCCACGGCCGTCCAGGCACCCTCGAGACCGACCTCGTCCGACTCGATCTCCAGGTCCTCCAGGTCCCAGGAGGTCACCGGCTTCTTCTTCGCCGCCATGATCCCCTTGAACGACGGATACCGGGCCTCACCGGACTGGTCGGTCACCGACACCACCGCCGGAAGCGACGCCTCCAACTGCTCGGTCGCGGTGTCCCCGTCCCGGCGCCCCCTCACCGAGCCGTCCCCGACCGACACCTGCGACAGCAGCGACACCTGCGGCACACCCAGACGCTCCGCCAGCATCGCCGGGAGCACGCCCATGGTGCCGTCCGTGGAGGCCATCCCGCAGATCACCAGGTCATAGCCGGTCTTCTCGACCGCCTTGGCCAGCACCAACGAGGTACCCAGCGCATCCGTGCCATGCAGATCCTCGTCCTCGACATGCACGGCCTTGTCCGCACCCATCGACAGCGCCTTGCGCAACGCGTCCTTCGCGTCCTCCGGACCCACGGTCAGCACGGTGATCTCCGCGTCATCACCTGCCCGCTGACGCTCCTCGGCGATCTGGAGGGCCTGCTCGACCGCGTACTCGTCCAGCTCCGAGAGCAGACCGTCCACGTCCTCACGATCGACGGTCAGGTCCTCGGCGAAGTGCCGGTCGCCGGTGGCGTCGGGCACGTACTTCACACAGACAACGATCCTCAAACTCACGCCGGCCCTCCCAGCATCCCAAGGTCATTATAGAGTTGATTTATTTAACCATATATACGAATCGCCGCCAAGGGTTGACAGGATTCGTCAAGAGGGAGCTAGTCGCGGTGTGGGCGTGTGAGCAGCGTGCACGCCCCGCGGGCCTTGGCGCTGACCATGTCGGGCGGCTGCGATGCGGCGCTCACCCTGCCGCGTCCACAGGGCCCGCCACTCAAGCCGCGACCGTTCTCGCCCGCGGTCGTATACTGAACGTTACATACAGGCCGCTACCGAAATAGCGCTGTCCCGGGCAAGAGCGAAATGGATGTACCCGCAGGCCGTGTCAGTCAACGGTCTCACCCGCCGGTAGACGTCGCTGCCGCCGTGCTCGACAGCCGCAGCACGGTACTGCGATGGTCTGGCGCTGCGGCTGCACTGCTGGGCCACACGTCCGACGAGGTTTGTGGTCGTCCCATCCAGAATCTGCTCGTCGGGGCTGCTGAGCAGCTTGATGCGGGTCCCAGTACGCCGGGAGTCCCGACGTCGGGTCTGGTGGGACTCCGCCACCGCTCGGGTCACACGGTGGAGGTCACTCTCCGTGTACTCCCGCTCGACGACGGGTCGGAGTTCCTCCTGCTGGCCACGCCGACGGGAGACCCGAGGGAACGGGAGCACAACCGGGACTCCGCCTTCGTACAGGCATTGCTGACCCAGGACAGGATCGGGGTCGCGTTCCACGATCTCAATCTGCGGATCACACATACGAATGCCACCTTCGGACCGCCTCTGCGCCCGGGAAGCAGCCTCCACGACGTGATGTCCCCGCAGGACGCCCGCGAGCTGGAGACCGCTCTACGGCTGGTGCTGGAGACAGGAGAGCCGCTGGTCGGCCAGGAACAGCGGGTGCGCTCGTCGCTCGTCCCCGGGCTCCAGTGGACACTGTCGCTATCCGCTCTCCGACTGGAGGATCCCCAGGGACGGCCCACTGGCGTCGCCACACTGTTCACAGATGTCACGGCACAGCGAGTGGAACGCCCCCATCAGGAGCTACGGCACGACGCCTCCGTCCGCATCGGCGACTCCCTCGACGTCATCCGCATCGTCCAGGAGCTCGCCGACATCCTGGTTCCCGCGCTCGGTGATCTGGCCAGCGTCGACCTCGCCGAAGCCATCCTCGAAGGCGACGAGCCGCCGAAGTTGACCGGTGGCGGGCAGCTGCATCTGCGCCGGGTCGCCGTGGCCGCCGCATCGGGGAGCTGGCCCGATAGCCTGCTCTCGGTGGGAGAACCAGTCCCCCTGATGCCGGACATACCGGATGTCAGGAAGCGTCAGCGCGGCGAGGGGCTCTTGGTGCCGGACCGGGCGACTGCCGTCGCCATACTCGGCGATCCGGACCTGGTCAGGGCCTTCGTTCCCGAACATGGGCATTCGGCGGTGGCGACTCCGCTCTTCGCGCGGGGGCTCCTGTTGGGCAGCGTGAATGTCTGGCGGACCGAGCAGGTCGAAGCCTTCACCGAGGAAGACCTCGAGCTGCTCCAAGAGATCGTGTCGCGGGCCGCGATCACAGTCGACAACGCCCGCAGGTATATACGTGAACGCCGTGCGGCAACCTCGCTCCAACAGCGCCTGCTCCCCCGCCCTACCCGCGACACACCGGCCGCCGAAACGACTGGCAGCTACCTGCCCGCGGGTGGCGGAGCAGGTATCGGGGGCGACTGGTTCGACGTCATCCCGCTGCCCAGTCTGCGAGTGGCTCTCGTCGTGGGGGACGTGATCGGCCATGGCCTGCACGCCACCGCGACCATGGGGCGGCTTCGGACGGCCGTCCTGACCCTGGCGGAGCTTGAACTGTCCCCGGACGAATTGCTGACCCATGTTGACGACCTTGTGCAGCAGCTGGTGGCCGAGGCGAAGCCTCAGCACCAGGACAGCGTCGGCGCCACCTGCCTGTATGCCATCTACGACCCGGCTAGCGGACGATGCGAAATGGCCGCGGCGGGGCATCCACCGCCCATTCTGGTACGTCCTGACGGCACAGTCGAGGAGATCAAGGTCGCCCCTGGACCACCACTAGGGGTGGGGGGCATGCCGTTCGAGGTCACGGATCTCCTTCTGGAGGCCGACAGCATCCTCGCGCTCTATACCGACGGGCTGACCGCACTCGGCGGGCGAGACATCGAAAGCGGGACACAGCGGCTGGTGGGCTGCCTCGCTGCACGGTGTGGACCCACCCGGGCTCCGTCGCTTGACGCTCCGTCGCTTGATGCCATCACCTGCGACTTGCTGGCCGACACAGCCGATCCCCCGCCCCGCGACGATGCCACCCTGCTGCTTGCCCGCCTTCGGAAGCTTCCTGAAGGCTCCACCGTTGACTGGGAGTTCCCCAGTGACCCGACTGTCGTGGCCGACGTGCGCCATGTGGTCGCCCGGCAGCTCACCGCCTGGGGACTCGACGATTTCGCCTTCACCACGGAACTCATCGTCAGTGAGCTGGCCACCAACGCCATCCGTTACGCCGGCGGCCCGTTCAGCGTACGGCTCATCCGCGACGAGGTACTCGTCTGCGAGGTCTCCGACCGGGGCAACGCCCAGCCCCGGCTGCGTCGGGCCCGCACCACCGACGAAGGGGGCCGCGGCCTGTTCCTGGTCGCCCAACTCGCCAGCCGCTGGGGCAGCCGGTACCGGCAATCCGGGAAGACCGTCTGGGCCGAACAGTCCCTCACACTCCCCACGCAATAGAGCATCACATCGCCGCAAGAGTCCAGCGCGGCCTCGCAGGGCTGTCCGTCCCGCGGCCGGACAGCCCTCAACAAGACTTGCGGCAGCCTTCTAGCGGGGGGCCATGCGGATGGCCCCGTCGAGGCGAATGGTTTCGCCGTTGAGCATGGGGTTCTCGGTGATGTGCTGGACCAGGGCGGCGTACTCCTCAGGATGACCCAGGCGGTTGGGGTGCGGCACCTGATCGCCGAGGGACTTCTTCGCCTCTTCGGGGAGCCCGGCGAGCATCGGTGTCTCAAACAGCCCGGGGGCGATGGTGACAACACGGATGCGCAGGCTCGCCAGGTCGCGGGCGACGGGCAGGGTCAGGCCGACGACACCGCCCTTGGACGCGGAGTACCCGGCCTGACCGATCTGGCCTTCGAACGCGGCGACCGACGCGGTGTTGACAATGACCCCACGGTCGCCGTCCACCGGCTCGTTGGAGCTCATTCGCTCAGCCGCCAGACGGATGACGTTGAAGGTGCCGATTAGGTTGACCTGGACGATGCGGGCGAAATCATTCAGCGGGAAAGGACCCTTCTTTCCCAGCACGCGGCCGGCAGGGCCAATGCCCGCGCAGTTCACGGCGATGCGTATGTCCCCAAGTTGCGCGGCTGCGTCAAGAGCGGCGGTGATGTCCTGTTCGCTGGTGACATCGGCGGGGGCGAAGATGGCCCGGTCTCCGAGCTTGGCGGCGACGGCCGCGCCGTCAGAGGACGGCAGGTCCACCAGGGTCACAAAGGCCCCGGCGTCCAGGAGCCGCTGGGCCGTGGCGAAGCCCAGGCCGGAGGATCCTCCGGTGATGACTGCCACACTGCCTGCTATGTTCATGTTTCCCTCTCAAGGTGATGGACGTCAGTCAGAGCCGCTCGATGATGGTGGCGTTGGCCATGCCGCCCCCCTCGCACATGGTCTGAAGGCCGTACCGGCCGCCAGTCGCCTCGAGGTGGTTGACCAGAGTCGCGAGCAGCCGGGTGCCGGAGGCGCCGAGCGGGTGGCCGAGCGCGATCGCACCGCCGCGGGGGTTGAGCTTCTCGGGGTCCGCTCCCAACTCGCGCTGCCACACGATCGGCACCGGGGCGAAGGCCTCGTTCACCTCGTAGGCGTCGATGTTGTCGAGGCTCAGACCTGACCGATCGAGAATCTTCCGCGTGACGGGGATGACACCGGTGAGCATCAGGACCGGGTCCGAGCCGGCGACGGCGAAGGAGTGGAACCGCGCCCGGGGCCGCAGACCCAGCTGCTCGGCGAGGCGGGCGCTCATGATCAGAGCGGCCGAGGCGCCATCGGTCAGCGGCGATGAGTTGCCGGGCGTGATCCGCCAACCGATCTCCGGAAAGCGCTCGGCCTCGGGAGCGCCGGTGAAGGCAGGCTTGAGCTTCGCCAGTCCCTCCGCCGTCGTGCCAGACCGAATGGTCTCATCCATCGCATGCTCGCCAACGAGCACGATCTCCTTGTCGAAACTTCCGGCAGCGGCGGCGGCCGCCGCCCGCTGGTGGGAACGGGCCGCGAAGGCGTCCAGCTCGTCGCGCTCCAGCTTCCAACGAGCGGCGATGAGTTCGGCGGACAAGCCCTGCGGGATCAGCCCCTCGGGGTAGCGCCTGCCCAGGAGAGCGCCGGACGTGTCCTGGCCCCGCGCGTTGGAGAGCATCGGCACCCGGCTCATCGATTCCACGCCGCAGGCGATCGCGATGTCGTACGTTCCCGCGAGCACACCCTGCGCGGCGAAATGCGCTGCCTGCTGGCTGGAGCCACACTGGCGATCGATGGTGGTGCCGGGCACGGATTCCGGCAGGCCCGCGGCAAGCGAGGCGGTGCGGGTGATGTTGACAGCTTGCTCGCCGGACTGCGTTACGCAGCCGCCGATCACGTCATCGATCATCGCAGGATCGAGACCGTTGCGCTCGACTATGGCCTGGAGCACAGTCGCCAGCAGATCCACCGGGTGGACGCGGGACAGGGCGCCTCCCGGCTTACCCTTCCCACACGCGGTTCGTACGACGTCGACGATAACGGCGTCATTCATTTGCAATCCTTCCACAGGCCGTTGGCAACGGCTCGGCATGTCGAGCGTCGAGCGGGGACGAGTACCTGGCGCCCACCTGGGCACGGCAGTTGTTATGGCCGCTGAGGTACTCAACGGCTTTACCGCTGCGCGGTGCCCCGCTCGGCCAAAGCACCCGTGGCTTCTTGCACATCCTCGTTGAGGCCACCAACTTGTTATTTCTGATCTTTCAGACAGCAGGTTCCCGAGGAGAGTCGGGCAGATCGCTACGGCCGAGGATTCGCCTGCTTGCCTGTATGGGCAGTGGGGCATTGGCAGCGATGGTTTCCGCAAGCTTCAGAGCCATGGCAACGGCTTTGCCGGCCGTTGCGATCCGGTCGACCACGCCCCACCGGGCGGCGGTGACGGCGTCGAGGCTCTCGCTGGCGAGCATCATGTTCAAAACGATCTTCTTGTGCACCTGGTGGGGCGCCAGCAGTGTGCCATCAAGGGCGTCCAACAGCTCATGCGAAACCCGGCGGAGGCCGAAGAACTGGGCGTTCTCGTCTGCGATCACGAAGTCGCAAGCGAGAACGATCGCGATGCCATCGCCGAGCGCGAAGCCGTTGACAGCGGCGATGATCGGCTTGTTGCCGAAGTAGTTGATGGCGCCTGCCAGCGTCAAGACTTCATGCTCGTGCACGGAAGCCGAGCGTTTGGTAGCCGCCCCCTTGAGGTCCAACCCCGCGCAGAAGGCCCGCCCGGCTCCGGTGACCACGGCTACCCTCAGCTCGGGATCAGCGACGAATTCTTTCAAGGCGTCGCCGACGGCACGTGCCAGGGGGGCGTTGACGACGTTGAACGCCCGGGGCCGGTTAAAGGTGATCAGGGCGATCTCGCCCCGGCGCTCCAGTATGGCCACAGGTTCGGCCCTGTCGGGGCTCCCATCGACTATCACCATCATCCTCCCAATTCGAACCGCCCCCAGGCTCTTGGACCTCCACCCTCAGGTCCGCCGCGCATCTGTGTCCTGGCCACCGCAGGCCGAGTGTGGATGTACTCGCAGCGTCCAGCGGAAGCGGTCGACTTGTAACCGGTCAGTACGTGATGAGTGACAACGGCCTCGCGCACCGGCCCATCCGCGCTTTCCGGACCCAGTGCCCGCACCCACCAGTCGGCGAGAGGACACAGCCCGGAAAGTTCTCAAGCGCTGGCCCGGCGCCATGTTCCGGAAGCGGACGACACCCGGTCAGAGTTGCCCGTCCCGGCCAGCAGCATGACGATGCTCGACGCTCTTCGTGTCGCAGCATGTCAGCGTATATTAGTTAGATTATTACACGACTACTGAAGTCCAGGCAAGAGCCATGTCCGGGATCGGTTCTGTGGTCAGCCCAGAAGGTCCAGCACCGTCTTGGCGCCCGCGGCGTTGACGGCGTCGTCGGCCGCGGTGAGGTGGCGCGACCACAGCTTCTCGGCCTCCTCGCCATTGCCGTCCTCGATGAGGGTGAGCAGTTTGGCGTGCGTACGGTGCCCCTTTCGCGAGGCGGTACGACGGACGGCCGATTCGGGGTCCGCGGCGATGTACGAACTGTTGGCCTTCTTGATGATGTGGCGCAGCATGCCGCTGAGCAGGATAATGGTCTGGTTTCCGCTCAGTTCTACAACGAGGGAGTGGAACGCCTCCTGGGCATCGACCAGAGCGACCGGAGCATCGAGGACTTTCTCCTCGGCCGTGAGGGCCTTGCGCAGTCTGGCGATGTCCGTTTCGGAGTGCTTGTCCGCGACTATCTGGGCGCATGGAGGTTCAACGATGGAGGCGGCTCGGTAGACGTCCGCCAGCGTGGCATCGCGGTATTCCAGGATGAGCCCGGCGTATCGGGCCGCGACATCCGCGTCGGGCGCACTGACCCTCGCGCCGCCACGAGCACCGCGCCGCACCGTGATCAGTCCTTCGGACTCCAGGACCCGGTACGCCTCACGCAGTGTCGGCCGGGAGACGCCGAACTGTTCCATGAGGGATGACTCCGAGGGCAGCGCGTCATCCGGTGCGAGCTCGCCGCGGATGATCTGGCGCCGCAGGGATCGGGCGATCAGTTCGGCGGTCTTGGGCACCCGTACCTGGCGACCCACGTGCGAACGGCCCACTTCGGCCGAGTGCACGTCGTCCTTGGCGGCCCGGGCTGCCTGATTCATCGGACTCCTCGGCTGTCGCGCATCGCAAGCGTTAGTCTAGTAAAACTAGTTTACCAGTTGGGGCATACGCCGCTCCGGGCCGATGGCTCGGTCACAAGGTGGCGAGCGCACGGCCGATGACCAATCGCTGGATCTGGTTGGTTCCTTCGAATATCTGGGTGACCTTGGCCTCGCGCATGAAGCGCTCGACTGGGAAATCACGGGTGTAGCCGGCACCCCCGAGCACTTGGACAGCGTCCGTGGTGACCCTCATCGCCACGTCGGTCGCCACGAGCTTGGCCACCGCCGCATGCTGTGTGAAGGGCATGCCGCGGTCGCGGCGTCGCGCTGCATCCAGATACGTGGCCCGCGCTGACACGACGGCGGCCTCCATGTCGGCCAGCAGGAACGACAGCCCTTGGTGATCGATGATGCGTCGGCCGAACTGGGTACGCTCCCGTGCGTAGGCCACCGCGCTGTCCAACGCGGCCTGGGCCAGGCCGGTGGCACAGGCCGCGATGCCAAGCCGACCGGAGTCCAAAGCACTGAGCGCGATCGGCACCCCGCGTCCTTCGTCGCCGATGAGGCGATCATGGGCCACGGCGACGCGGGCGAGGGACACCTGGGCGGTCACCGACCCGGTCAGCCCCATCTTCCGCTCGGGGGCATCGGCGGCCAGGCCGGGAGCGTCAGCCGGCACGAGGAACACCGAGATGCCGTGCGCTCCGTCGTCGGACGTGCGGGCCATCAACGTGTAGTAGTCGGCCCTGCCGCCGTGGGTGACCCACGCCTTCCTGCCGGACAGGGTCCAGCCGTCGGCCGTCCGGGTTGCCCGGGTGGTCATCGCGGCGATGTCGGAGCCGGCTTCCGATTCGGATAGCGAGAAGGCACCCAAGGTATCGCCGCCCAGCATGCCGGGCAGCCATCGTTCGCGCTGCTCGTCCGTGCCGAATGCGAAGAGAGGATAGGCCGACATCACATGGACGCTCATCCCGACACCGACGGACATCCAAGCCGCCGCGATCTCCTCCAGGACCTGTAGGTAGGTCTCGTACGGCAGTCCACCACCGCCGAATTTCTCGGGGTAGGGCAGACCCAGTAGCCCGGAAGCACCCAGCATACGGAAGACGTCACGGGGAAACGCGTGGTCCGCTTCGGCCTGTGCGGCCCTCGGCGCGAGCTCCTTGGCGGCGATCTCGCGTGCGAGCTGCAACAGGTCCGCGGCGTCATTGTGCGGCAGCAGCCTATCGACGGGCACGATGCCTCCTTGAAAGGGGAATGGATGTATGGGGGGGGCGACCGAGGGGTCTGGCGCCACGGAGCAGACCGGTGTCAGTCCAGCCGGTCCGCGGTGAGGCGGGTTTGCCCGGCGCGATTCACCTGCCCGACTGCACCGCTGGTGGTCATCTGCTGGGCTTGTGGATCCCCCAGTCCTCGAGCACCGCCCGACTGCTGTCGTCGGTCGTTCCGCCAGGCCGGGCGACTCGGGAAGGCGTGCAGGAGAAGCGGGGTGCGGGGGCGGGCACATCGCCGTCGTCGAGTCTCAGATGGGTGCCACGCGCCCGCATATGAGGATCTTCGACGGCCTCGGCCCAGGACAGGACGGGGGCGGCACAGGCGTCGCTGTCGGTGAAGATCTCCTCCCACTCCGCTCGGGTGCGCGCGGCGAAGGCGCGGGCGAACGCCTCACGCATGTCTGGCCAGTGCTCACGGTCATCCTGCCGACTGGCCCACTCGGGCAGTCCCAGAAGCCGTGCCAGCTGTGCGTAGAACTCCGGCTCAATGGCTCCGACGGAGAACCACTCACCGTCGGAGGTCCGGTAGACGTCGTAGAAAGGTGCCCCGCTGTCCAGGAGGTTTGTGCCGCGCTCGTCCGTCCAGCCGCGGTAGCGACGCTCGGCCCAGATCATCGCGGCGAGGTGGGTGACCCCGTCAACGATGGCCGCGTCCACGACCTGCCCTTCGCCGGTGGCGCGGGCGTGATGCAGTGCGGCCAATATCCCAGCCACGAGATAGAGGGCTCCGCCCCCGAAGTCGCCCACAAGATTGAGCGGCACCTGAGGCGGTCCGCCGGGTCGGCCGATCGCCGATAGCGCGCCAGTCAGGGCGATGTAGTTGATGTCGTGGCCGGCTCGGGCCGCCCGGGGACCGGTCTGACCCCAGCCTGTCATCCGTCCGTACACCAGCCCGGTGTTGCGGGTGTGGACCTGTTCGGGCCCCAGGCCGAGTCGTTCCATCACTCCGGGCCGGAAGCCCTCGATCAGGATGTCCGCACGCTCCGCAAGACGCAGGACCAACTCGGTCCCTTCCTGCCGCTTCAGATCGATCGTGACCGATCGCCTGCCGCGGTTCAGCATGTCGGCGAAGGCCGGAGGCTGTGGCCGGTCCACACGCACCACGTCGGCACCCATCTCGGCGAGGAGCAAGGCGGCCATGGGCACAGGGCCGAGCCCGGCCATCTCAACGACCCGGACGCCGACGAGCGGACCGTGCGCGGAGTACCGGCCTCCGGGGTCGGGGGCACTGCCGTTCACTCTCATACGAGCCCTCCGCGCGATCGCTGTGTCCATGTGGAGCCAGCGTAAATAAAGAGGTAGATAAATACAATCTTACATCGAGCCGCACTCGATGGAAGACTGCGCGAGGTTGTGATACAGCTATATTAGTTAACTGTATGCTGGAGGTCGCCGACCGGGCGGTCGTCCTGGCCGGAGGTGCCCTGGATGCTGGTGTTCGAGTCCGCCGAGGATCTCCTCTCGGCCAGTGGAAGTGAGCTGGGAGTCAGCGACTGGTTGCTGATCGACCAGGAGCGCATCAACCGGTTCGCCGATGCCACGGGCGACCACCAGTGGATCCATACCGATGTCAGCCGTGCCGAGAGCGGCCCGTTCGGTGCAACCATCGCGCACGGATACCTGACGCTATCCCTCATCCCCGCCCTCGCTTCGCAGAACTACCGGATATCCGGAGCCCGTATGGGCATCAACTACGGCTTGAACAAGGTGCGGTTCATCACCCCGGTACGCGTCGGCTCGCGGGTACGCGGGCGCTCCGAGCTCCTGAGTGCGGAAACCCTCGAGGGTGGCGCCGCACAGGTGGTGTGGCGGACGACGATCGAGGTCGAAGGCGCCGACAGGCCCGCCTGCGTCGCAGAAAGCGTGTCGCGGCACCACTTCTGACGTCTGGCCCGAGGGGCCACCTCGTCCCGGCGTCCGGCACCCCTATCCGTTATGCACCAGGAGGAAGAGTCTCATGGGAAGTAACCGCCCCGCCCGAGAGCCGTCGGACGAAGTCGTGCTGGTGCACCGTGAGCACGCCATCGCGGTCATCACACTGAACCGACCACACGCGCTCAACGCGGTCACGCTGGACATGGCCACGTCGTACGCCCGCTTGCTGCGCACCCTCGACGCGGATCCGCAAGTGGGGGCGATCGTCGTCACCGGCGCCGGCCGAGGCTTCTGCTCGGGGGCAGACCTGGGAGTGCTGAACGAGGGTGCGGAGGCGATACGGTCATTCGTGCCGGCGGAACAGGACCTGCCCGATCTCGCGCTCCGTCTGACCAAGCCCGTTGTCGCCGCCGTGAACGGCCCGGTCGCCGGAATCGGCTTCGCTTACATGCTCGGCAGCGACATCCGGTACGCCGCCCGTGATGCGCGGATCAGCACCACCTTCCCCCGTATGGGACTGGTCGCCGAGTACGGCCTGTCCTGGCTCCTTCCTCGCCTCATCGGCACCCCGTGGGCACTGGACCTGCTGCTGTCCGGCCGGACCCTCGATGCCGACGAGGCCGCTCGGATTGGGCTGGTGCATCACGTCACGGAGCCCGGCGAGGTGCTGACCGCGGCGCTGGCACATGCGAAGGACCTGGTGACGCATTGCGCACCGTCTTCACTCGCCGCCATCAAGTCCCAGGTGTACGGAGATCTGGACCGCACCTGGAAGGCGGCGTTGGCCAACACCCTGCAGTTGATGGACAACTCCTTCGCAGGAGCTGACTTCGCCGAGGCGCTGGACGCCCGCAGCAAGAACCGGCCACCGGTCTTCCGCGCGCCGGAATAATCGAGGAGAGACATCGTGACGAAGTCATCACTGGCCGGTAAGACGGTCCTGGTGTCCGGCGGGAGCCGAGGGATTGGGCTGGCGATCGCACTGCGCGCCGCCCAGGACGGCGCGAACCTCGCGCTCTTGGCCAAGACCGCCGAGCCCCACCCGAAGCTCGATGGCACCGTGTTCACCGCGGCCGAAGAGGTCGAGGCGGCCGGCGGCCGCGCTCTGCCGATCGTCGGGGACGTTCGGGTGGACGCGGACGTCGAGGGTGCGATAGCCAAGACCGTCGAAGCGTTCGGCGGCATCGACGCAGTGATCAACAACGCGTCCGCGATCGACCTTTCGCCGACATCGAGGATCTCGATGAAGCGCTACGACCTGATGCAGGACATCAACACCCGCGGCACGTTCGCGCTGTCCAGAGCGGCCCTGCCATATCTCGAGAAGGCTGCCAACCCCCATATCCTCACCCTGTCCCCGCCGCTCAACCTGGACCCCCGCTGGGCCGGTGCCCACCTGGCCTACACCCTGTCCAAGTACGGCATGAGCCTGTGCACGTTGGGGCTGTCCGCCGAACTGGCGAACCAGGGGGTCGCCGCCAACTCACTGTGGCCTCGAACCACCATCGCGACCGCCGCTGTTCACAACCTCCTCGGAGGCACGGCCGCGACCCAGCGTTCCCGCACGCCGCAGATCATGGCCGATGCCGCTTACGCGATCCTCACTCGCGACAGCCTTACCTGCACCGGCAACCTTTTCACCGATGAAGAAGTGCTGGTCAGTGAGGGCATCACCGACCTGTCGGGGTACCGCTTGAGCGATCGCGAAGAAGACCTCGACCTTGACTTCTTTCTCCCCGAGTCCCCATTGCCCTAGTTGCGGGGCAATCAGCCAGAACCGAAGGAGAGACGGCATGACAGCGTGCGAAGGGCGACCGACTACGGGGTCGGCTGGTGTCACATTGCTCGATGATCTGTTGCCGATGTCCGAGGCGCAGGAGGATTTCCGCCACCTCGTTCGCACGTTCGCCGAGCGCGAGGTCGCTCCGGTCGTGGCCGATGCGGACCGCAACGAGAAATTCCCCAGATCCCTCCTCGACAAGATGGCAGAGGTCGGCCTCTTCGGCGGGTGCGTACCCACTGAACTGGGAGGTCTTGGTCTCGACTATGTGACCTACGCGATCATCATCGAAGAGATGGCGAAGGTCGATCACATCGCCGCTGTATACATGAGCATGGCGTCCGGTCTGGTCGGTGCCGGGATCCTGCGGTACGGCACCCCCGAACAACACGACACCTGGTTGCGCCCATTGGCCGAGGGCAGAATCTTCGGCGCCGGCGGCGTTACCGAACCCCGCTCGGGCAGCGATGTCGCCGGCATGACGACTGCCTACCGACCAGAAGGCGGCGAGTTCGTCATCAAAGGCGCGAAGGCCTGGATATCGAACCTTGACCACGCCGACTTCGTGCTCACCTTCGCCACCCGGGATCGATCACTCGGGCGCAGCGGGATCAGCGCCTTCATCGTGCCGCTCGACGCTCCGGGGGTCGCGACCCAGCCGTACAAGAACAAGCTGGGGTTCAGGTCCATCTGCACGGGTGATCTCTTCCTCGACGAGGTGAGGCTGTCGTCGGCCCACCTCCTTGGCAAAGAGGGTGAGGGCTTCGCCGTGGCGATGTCCGCGGTGGAGTCCGGTCGGCTGTCCGTTGCCGCCCGTGCGGTCGGGCAGGCCCACAGCGCCCTCGGTGACGCCATGAGTTACGCGTCGCAGAGGGTGGTTTTCGATACGCCCGTCTCCGAGTTCCAGATGACGAAGAGCAAGGTCACCGACATGGCCGAGGGCGTGCTCACCGCCAGGCTGCTGACGAGGACGGCTGCGGCTCGTCTGGACACCGGAGATCGCTCCCGTGTCGCCCTTTCCATGGCGAAGCAGTACGCGAGTGACGTGTTGCAGCGGGTCGCGACGGAGGCCGTCCAGATTCACGGCGCGGCCGGTACCTCGAGCGAGACGCGCGTCGGAAGGATCTATCGCGACGCGAAGGTCTTTCAACTGGTCGAGGGCGCGAATGAGATTCACCGCGAGATGATCGCCGACTACCTGCTCGGACATCGTTCCTGACATGGCGGCTTCTCGACCGAACCCCGACGACGCGTCCCAACTCGCCTCAGCTCCCAGCCCTCCTGACGGCGTCGACCCGGCGCTGGGCCAGTGGCTGGAGGACGCCGAACCGGTAGCGTGGCGCCAAAGCGCCGGTTTGCGCTGGGTACAAGCGTCCCGCGGACATATTGAGCAGCGCATGTCACTACCTGCCGCGATGCTGGATCCCGAGGGACGGCCCGCGGCGGGTGCGATGGCCCTCCTCGCCGATTCGACTCTGGGACTGGCAGCGGCATCGACGGCGACTGTTCACCGCGGTGCGGTGACGGTGTCCCTGTCCATCGACTTCCCCACGCGGCCTGGCTCGACCCGATCGCTCAAGGCTGTCGGGACTGGCCGGCTGACGGATAACGACACGATCTTCGCCACGGGTGAGATGAGTGGCGAGGACGGACGTCTCCTCTGCACCGCCTCGCTGCACGGCCTCATGGTCGATTCAGTCCGCGACACCGGGTGGGGGTCGAGGAGTGACGAGCGAAACGCGACCTCACAGAGTGAGTCGGCGGCTCCATCCGAGCCTGAGGTATCCGCATCCGGTGACGGTGTCCGGCTGACGCACACGGTGCCTCCGGCATGGTCGAACGGCTGGGGAAATCTTCATGGTGGCGCGGTCGCCTTCTTGGCCGAACGATCCATCGCCGAGGTGATCCGGCGGGCGGGCGGTCCAGGTCGCCGCGAGCGCTACATGCACTTCTCGATCGATTACCTGCGGCCCATTCCTGTCGACGGTCGACCTATCGTCTCCGAAGCACGCATTGTTCATGGTGGCGTCAGCGTCACTCATGTTCACGGTCAAGTCCGCCGTGCCGACGGACGCATCGCGGCGCGGTGCCGTGCGGCTGCGCGAGTGGACTTCAGGTAGTGCCTTGAAGTTACGGGGTGCGTAGCTGCCGCAGGGGCTATCGGAAGGTCTGGCGCGACTCGCCGCTGATCGAGTTCCTGCAAGCCCTGTTCAATCTTGGCCGCAGGCGCTCGCCCCGCGGGGGCGAGCGCCTGCGTGCAGCCCGGACCACTGTTGGCTCCCCTGACCATGGCGGATCGTCCATCGAGCGGCGCCGTGGGTCCCGGCCTCCTTCCCCGTCCCTCCCTGGCAGGGACCGTCCCTGTCGCTCAGCCGCTGACTTCGATCACTGCCTTGCCCCGGACCACGCCCTGCTCCAGCCGGGCAAGGGCGAGGGGCAGTTCCTTCAGCGCGTATCGCTCACCGATGTGGGGCCGCAGCAGGTTCCGGTCATACATATCGGCCAGGACGCGTCCCACCTCGCCGAAGGCAGGCCCGGGGCGGCGCGTCGGCCCCGTCCAGGAAACACCGACGACTTCCACGTTGCGCGTCAATAGCCGATTGGTGGGCAGTTCGGGCACCTTGCCGACGGCGAAGCCGACTACCAAGTGCCTCCCTTCAGGAGCGAGGCATCGCAGTGCTTCGATGGACAGGTCTCCGCCCAATGGGTCCACGACGACATCGACACCGTCGCCCGCCATCGCGCGGACCCGGGAGGCAAACCCTGAGGTCAGCAAGACCACATCGTCGGCACCAGCCGAGACCGCCGTCGCGGCCTGTTCGTCGTTCGCCACGCCCGCGATGACGCGGGCTCCCAAGGCCCGCGCCAGCTGGACCGCAGCGGTACCAATGCCTCCGCTCGCTCCCAGTACCAACACCGTTTCACCACTGGTGAGTCGCCCGCGCACGGTGAGCGCGAAATACGCGGTCTGATAGTTGATGACCAGCGCTGCCCCGGCGGCGAAGTCGGCACTGGCAGGGAGCGCCATGATGCGATCATGCGGCACCACGACTTCCTCTGCGTAACCTCCGTGATCGACATATCCCGCAACTCGTTCACCAGGCTTCCAGACGCTGCCGTGGGGAGCCTGTTTGACGATCCCGGAAATCTCACGACCAGGAATGGTCGGCAGCTCGGGCGGATTCGGTAGCTTTCCTCGCGTTGTGAGCAGATCTGGAAAGTTGACGCCGATAGCTCTGACCTGCACAATCACGCCGCCTTTATCCGGAACGGGCTCATCCGTAGCCGTGAGGCGAAGTGCGTCCGGCCCGTCGAATCCCTCCAGAACGAATGCCTGCATCAAGACCCCGGCCTAAAGAACATGTTGGTGTTTTTCTGCCCCATGAGAAACGGCTGAATATTGTAGTACTGACCATCGAATGCCGGCACCACGGCGCCATCCTTGACCGCCGATATCCCGATCTCGGGCGCGAACAAGCGTGGGGACCCTGGAACGGGGGAAGTCTGCGTGAAGTTCAGCATCGGACCCGTGCCGTCGCTGTCGGCCACCTTCGTGGTCTTCAATTCGGTCTGCAGGCCGGCCGCGGTCACCTTCTTGTGCTGTCCCACCATCTCACGAAGAGCGTTGGTGATCACCGCCATCGACACCCACGTCGGCTGAGCCTGCTGAGCGGGGTGCTTGCTCTGATCGGTGGTCACGTACTCCTTGACCGCAGCATCGAATTTCGACCACTCCGGCGCCTTTTTGTCGGTAACCGTACTGGCGATGAGCGCCCCCTCCCACACGAACGGGTTCTTCGAGACCAACTCCGAGGTTAGTGTCGGCTGGCCGATGATCTGGTCGAACTTGACTCCCGATTGCGCGAGAGCCACGCCGAGTTGTGCCGTGAACTGGTCCGACGTGTCTCCGATCAGCAGACACTCCGAGCCCTTGAGCTGCGAAACATACGGCGCCGCGTCACTGGCGTTCGACGGATAGGTCACGATCTTCATCGTGATGTCTTGGGCCTTGGCGAGCCTGCGCAGCTGTTTGGCCTGCGCGACGAAGTTAGAGTTCGTGATGACCGAGACGGTCTTGCATCCCGCCTTCGCCGCCAAGGCAACGCCTCCCACCTTCGAGAAGTCGGAGCCGATTGTCACGGGGAAGGAATTCGAATCGGTGAACTCCAGGGGGGACCTGGCGACTCCGGGAACCCATGGGATCTTCGCGTCGGACAATAGCTTCAAGTAGGCAGGACTCACGATCGCGAATCCGACAACTGCAACCGCTTTGTCGCTCGTCGCCTGCCGAGCGCAGGCCACGGTCGGGTTCGGGGAGGCCTGGTTGTCGCAGGTCGTGATCCTCAAGGGATGGCCGCCGACTCCGCCCTTGGCGTTCACCGCTTTCGCATATGCCTGAGCAACGTCGAAGAACTGTGGCAGGCTTGCGAGGTTGGAGTTCACCGCCGACGTGGCCAGGATCGTGATGGGCGACCCCTTCGCCGCCCCAGCGCCGCCTGCGTCGGAAGCGTCCGGCTTGCCGTTGTTGCCGCATGCGGCAACAACGAGAGTCGAGGCTACCGTCAAAGCCGCCATGATCACGCGAGTGGACCTGCACGCGAATGCACCATCTCGAGGCGGCATGGGTCTCCGCGCTCCCGCGAGTTCAGCTACGGAATTTACAGGCATCACCATCACGCACTCCTTTCTTGTAGGACGAATTCGAAGCACATCGATAGGGGGAACGACGAACGTGGACGATCAAGATGCCTCAGACTGAAGGGCAAGACTGAGATACGTGCGCTCGATGTCATCCACACGCTCGAGCAACTCGGCGCTGGTACCTGAGAGTTCGATGCTTCCCCGCCTCATGACATAGGCGAAGTCGCTCACGCTCAGTGCTTTCCGGACGTGCTGCTCCACCAGCAATACGGCGGCGCCTTCGTCGGCAGCCGAGCGGATCGCCGCCAGTAGTGTGTCGACGACAAGGGGGGCGAGTCCGAGCGACAGTTCGTCGGCGATGATCAGACGTGGCTTGCGGCTGAGCGCCCGAGCCAGGCCGACCATCTGCTGCTCTCCACCGGAAAGAAGTCCACCCGGGACATCCAGACGCTGCGCCAGTTGCGGAAACATGGCCAGCGCCGCGGACAGGCCGCTGCTTCCCAGTCTCAGGTTGTCCCGGCAGCTCAACGTTCGGAAGACTGCTCGGTTTTCCGGGATGTACGCCATTCCGAGACGAACCCGTCGATGCAGTGGCGCTCGGGTGCGTACACCGTCGAACAGGATGTCGCCGGCTACGGCTGGTATTTGCCCGGCGATCGCACGGAGCGTGGTCGTCTTGCCGGCGCCGTTGGGCCCCAGCAACGCGACGACCTGGCCCGGCCGCAGATCGAGATCTACGCCGTGCACAACCGGCACACTGCCGTATCCCGCTCGCAGGCTGCGTACGCTCACGATCGGCTCATCACCGTAATGGTGCGGCTCGCGGTGGTTCGTCATCGCCGGACCTCCTTCGACGGAGATTGCACCTTCGTCTCACCGCCCAGGTACGCGGCCACCACCGCCGGATCGTTGCGCACTTCCGATGGCGCACCGCGGCTGATCACCCGCCCGAAGTTCAGCACGACCAGTTCGTCGCAGGTCTCGAGAACGAATTCGACATCGTGCTCGATGAGGAGGATGGCCATCCCCCAGTCCCGAGCCAGCCGCCGGACGACGGTTGCCAACTCGCGTGTCTCCTCCCCGGACAGACCTGCGGCCGGTTCGTCCAGCAGAAGCACACTCGGGCCGTTCGCTACCGCTCGAGCGATGGCCAACAGGCGCCGGCGGCCGTACGGCAGCTCGGAAGCCAGCCGGTCGAGGTCTTGCTCGAGCTGAAACTCGCGAATCGCGTCGAGAACGCCGGCGCTGAACTTGAGTGGAGCCGGATGGACGAGATCGCGCAGGTAGCACGAGCGGCTGGTGGGATCGGTGGCCGCGACAATGTTCTCCAGAGCCGTGAGGTCCTCGAACAACTCGAGCGACTGGAACGCTCGGCTGACTCCGGTGCGTGCGCGGGAGACTGGTGAGCACCGGGTCATGTCGTCGTCGTTCAGCGTCACGCGTCCGGAAGCGATGCGGGTGAATCCGGTGACAGCGTCGAGCAGCGTCGTCTTGCCCGCGCCGTTCGGCCCGATGAGCCCGATGACCTGACCGGGCCTGACAGCAAGGCTGACGTCATCGACAACCACTGCATCGCCGTACCGCACGCTGAGCCTGTCGACTGCCAGGGTCGATGGCCGCACACGCGTCCGCGTCCGACTCGCTCCATAGGCCGAATCCTCGGCCAGGCGGCGTCGGACGGCCGATTGCCTGGGTTGGCGACGCGGTCCGAGTCGGCTGGAGAGCTGCCGGGCGCTTGTCGCCAAATCCTTCGCGATGCCGTCCTGGTTCAGGAGTACGGAGAGGATCAGAACGACGCCGCCGATGAGCGACATATATGTCGCCAGACCGGAGAGCACGACTGTCCCGAACTGCGTGCCGACGGTGCCGGGCGCCAGGGGCGAACCGAGTAGCGGACCGGTGATGAACCCGATCCCACCCACGAAGGCCAGGCAGGTGTAAAGGATCGAGTGGAACGACGAGAACTCGGTGTAGTCGACGATCCCCACGGCGAAGGAGAACAGCATCGCGCCCAGGGCAGCGATGCCGGCGGCGACGGCGAATCCATACAACTTGACCGACCGCACGCCGATACCGAGCGCGGCCGCCGCCCGCTCATTCGTCCGCACGGCCAGCATGCGCCGTCCCACCAGACCGCGTCGCATGTTCGTCACACTGATCGCGGCGAGGACGAAGGCGCCGAAAGTCACGAACAGGTACCGGTCAGGGTGGGTGCCCGCGTCGAAGTTCCAGCCGGCGATCTCCAGCTCAACCGCCGTCCCGCTGAGCCCGCCGGTGTACGTCGAGTTCTGGAACAACATGAGCTCAAGGGCGGTCCCGAGCCCGAGCGTCACGATCGCCAGCTTGATTCCACGGGCCCGCAAGGCCGGCAGTGCGATGACCACACCGAGCGCAACGGTCGCGAGGATACCGATGACGATCGCGGGCAACAGCGGCACACCCTGACTTGCGACAAGGCGGCCGGTAACCCAGGCACCGAAGCCGGCAAGTGGCCACTGGGCCAGCGATATCTGCCCTACGTAGCCGATCAACACCACGAAGGACAGCATGAACAAGGAAAGAGCGAACGTGGCGCCGAACGACTGGATCCACGCGTCGGACGAGAGGTTGGCGAGCACGATCGTGCCGACGACGCCCGCCAGCACAAGCGGCGGTCGTAGCCGCCCGGTGCCAACCGCAGGGAGCCGGGCAAGCACGTGATCGCGCAGCGGCACAGCCTGACCGCGAACGATCATCACCACGACGATGACGAGAAACGGAGCGGCGGCGGCAAGACCCGGTTGCGTCGTGTACCGCGTGAGGATGGTCTGTCCGACGCCCATAGCGACGCTGGAGATGAAAGCAACCGGGAAAGAGCGGAACTGTGCGATCAGCGCGGCGGCCAGCGCGGCCAGGACGAGCGTGGTCATGGAACTGGCTTGAAGCGTGATGATGGGCGCTACCAGGATTGCCGCCAGCGCCGCGAGGCCGCACCCCAGCGCCCAGTTCACCGTGGCCACCACGTCGGGGGAGACCCCGACGGCCGCGGAGAGGGTCTGATCCTCGGCCACGGCACTCGTCGCGCGCCCGAAATCGGTGAAGCGGTAAATCCACCACAAGCCGGCGGAAAGCGCGAACGCAATACTGATCAAGATGACCCGGTCTTGCGGAAAGGTCACGTCGCCGATCGTCCACGCCCCCGTCGGCAGGGCACTCGGCACCACGTTGACGTTCGTTCCGTAGCGCAGGATCACCAGTGCCTGGAGTGAGATCAACAGCCCGAGGGTGGCGATGGTGCGGGCAAGTGATGACGCTGACCTCAGCCGACGCATCAGCCCGATCTGAATGAGCGCCCCGACTGCCGCGGCAGCGGCCACAGCCATGAGCAAGGCGGTCGGATAGCCCCAGCCCTGGTTGATGTGGAGTTCAAACCAGATATAGGCCGCACAAAGGCCGACCGCCCCCTGCGCGAAATTGATCACGCCTGACCCGCGGTAGATCAGGACGATCCCCAGGGAGGCGAGCGCGTACAACGCGCTCAGCCCCAGCCCCAGGATGGCTACACTAAGCACCGCGTTCATTGGAGCGGCCCCGTATGGTCGGACTTGGTACTTCTGGCTGCACTCATCGACTCATAACTTTCGTCGAAAGGGTGGTGATTCAGCGACCTACTCGGGTACCGCCGCGGCACGTTCGGCGCGCATCGTGCCGCCCCTATCCGTTAGTCATGTGCACTTGACACGGAGAGCCGCCCCTAGTCCTGGGGCGTGAAGGGTTTACCCCATCCCATGCGCCCCGCGAAGGCGCCATCCGAGGCGAGCAGCATGACCTCGGCCGTCGTGATTCCGCCCCGTTCACCGCTGGCGAGTTCGACCTGCCACTGGGCCTCCGCGAAGAAATACCAGTCCCTTATGTACCAATTGGTGATGGTGACGTCCGTGACTGTCGCGGCCTTGCGAAACCGTTCATAGTAGTGTCGCAGCTCGTCCAGTTCACTCAGGGCCGCCAGCCCGGGACGATCGTCACCGAAATACTCCCTCACTGCCGAACCGGCGTACTCGGTTGGACTGAAGAGACTCATGACGCGGTCGACATCGCCGTCTCCCACCGCATCGAAGTAAGACGTGAGCAACTCGTTGCGTTGCGCCTGCGTCTGTCCGTCCGGCGCTTGCAGCCGGATCGAGGTCATCTCCGCGCTGATACCTCGCCCATCCGTGAAGTGCAGGGAAAACGCCTCGCTTTCGACGCGCTTGCCGGTGAACGGCGAGACGCCGATCCAGGCCGTGTCCCAGATCACCCACCAGTCGGTGGCGAGCCTGGCGTTCATGTCGTATCGCTCGCGCTGCCCACTCACGCCGACCCACTCGTAGTGCTTCTGCACATCCTCGAGGCTGGTGGCGACCGACAGGGCAAACGTGCCTGACTCATCGAACTTGGGTGCCACCCACGCCAGGCAGTCGGACCACTCGAGTTCGGCCGGCTTCGACACCGTGTCCATCACTGTCGGCACCGAGAACGGTACGACGTACTCGGATTCAGCGTGCTTGATCGACCGCTGTAGTGAATCGACAACGCGACCGGCGTTGTCGGGCGATCCTGACGCGTTCAGCTTGACCATCTTGGGCTGTCCTCTCGAGACCAACGTCACCCCGTCGCAATCTGTTGGACGCTTTCATATCACTTAGTTAGACCTTTGCGAAGGCCGCGTGACATAGTGATGAAGGTCACATTGCCTGATCGATGCCGGAACCCCGCCCAGACGCCATGGTGGTGGGCGCGCCCCGACTGCCGCACTGGGCCTGGCGGCTGACCGTACCCGCTTGTCAACAGCCGGACCGCCCTGCCGTCGACCGGACAAAGGGGATAAATATGAGTGATCCGGACTGGGCGCGGGAGGGTACCGTCTCCCCCTCCGCACTTCTCATGTTGATGCGTTCCTGCTCAGGGGGAACGGCACATCATCGACCGCCCACAGCGGGCATGTCCTCGCCACGGTCGAACTGCCGTTGATGCCCGACCGGCGGATCCTCTCGTCGCACCCGAGCCTTGGCCATAACCGTGCGGTCCGTGACCACGATGATCAGTCCCAGGACGCTGACGATGACCATGATCACAGCGATCACATGCAGGCGTTGATCATCGACGTGAGTGTGGAACACAACGGAGATCAGCGCGGAAGAAGCGATCGAGCCGAGGAAGCCAAACGTCCGGAAGAGCCCCGCCGCGGCACCGATCTGGTCGGCTGTGACCTGGGTGTACAGGGCCGTTTGGTTGGCGCTGAGGGTGGTTCCCAGCATGATGCCGTAGACCAATGTGATGACCACGATCCAGACGATCGGGGTGCTCCTGGTGAGCGCGAGCACCCCGGCCGAGGCGGCCAGGCAGGACACAGCCGCGATGATGAGCGGCGTGCGGACCAGGTTGCGTTGGGAAATGGGCCTGGCGATCAGGACAGAGACCGCGCTCATGGGCAACAAGAGCAAGCCGGCCTCTTTGGAGGACAGGCTCCGGCCTGCCTGGAGCCACTGGGTGAGGCCATACAGCACGGTATAAACGCAGAGTGACGAGATGGCGAACCGCAGATAGGTGCGGGTCAGCGCCAGGTTCGTGCCCAGCAGGCGCACATCGATGAAGGGATGGCTCGCCCTCAGCTCCCACCACACGAGCCCCGCACCGACCATGACGGCCAGGCCGAGAACGATCCAGTCGGGGCGCGGCAGACGCATGAGGAATAGCAGCAAAGATGCCAACGCCCCGCCGAAGCACACGATGCCCGGCACGTCGAGGCGTGTCGCGACCTGCCGAAACGTTCTCGGCCCATTGACCGGCAGGTCGGAAGGAATCCAGAAGAAGGCCGTGACCAGAGCCAGGAGCGCGAAGGGGAGGTTGATGAGGAACGTGGTTCGCCACCCCCAAGCGTCAACCAGCACGCCACCGACCGGAAGGCCGAGCGCGGACGTCGCCGCACCGGCGATCATCAGGCCGCCGAGCACGCCACCGGGCGGCGCTTCCAGGCCGGCCGCCTCCGCCTTGTGACGGATGAGCAGCATCGCCGAAGGGTAGACGGCTGAGCTCCCGACTCCGATCAGTACCCGGGCCACAATCAAGGTGGTCAGGTTCTGTCCCACCCCACCCACAATGCCGCCCGCCAGGACGGTCAGGAGGCCGGCCGTGAAGATACGGCGGGGTCCGAATTCCTCCGCCAGCTTCCCGCCCGTCGGCTGGGCAATCGCGCTGGCCAGGTACAGCGCCGACACGAGCACCGCGGTCCGCCCCACCGAGACATCGACGGCAGTCGCGATCGGCAGCAGCGCGGTCGCGATGAGCGAGGTATTGATCGCGTTGATCGCCGATCCCATGAACAGCGGTGTCACAAAACGCCAGGAGAACACGTTCGTCGCGTTCGTGGTTCCGCTCGGTGTCGGCGTCACAGGCTCTCGCCCAGCCGTTTCATCAGTGGCGCTGCCGCCGCCAGGGTATCCAGCTCGGCACGAGTGAACCCGCCCGCGAGGAGTGCCTTCGCCAGCTGCTCGGCCCGCGTGCCGCGTCTGTTCCGCAGCGCCAGCCGCCCGGCCCCGGTCACCGACATCACCACCCGCCGGCCGTCAAGGGGATGGGGCCGACGCTCCACGAAGCCACGCTCTTCAAGGCCGGCGAGCGTCGCGCCCATCGACTGCGGGGTGATCTGCTCCGCCCTGGCCAGATCGCTCGCCGTCGCCGACCCCACTTGCTCCAAGCGCGACAGGGCCGATATCTCGGGAAGCGTGGGCTCTCCCTGAGACGGCCGGCGGAACCACCGCACAAACAGACCGAGGCTCGACTGTAGCTCCGAGGCGATCACGTTCACATCCAGGTTATCTATCAAAGTGGGAAACCTCGATTTCACAGATGAGGGTTTCACGTTGGGTTTTAAAGATCTAGCTTTCATGAGCCCACCGGCAGTGTGTCGGTACTGCCCGTTTCATCAATTTGGCTCTGGCCCCGGCTCTACCGAGCCGGGGCCAGAGCCAGATTCAGCGGGCTTAGCTGCGTAAATTGATGACGGCGGGGCACGTGCGCAAGCGGACGGTGTGATACTGAGTGGTCCACGGAGGAACATCGGGCTGCCGTACGCTTATGCACGCTAGAATTCAGCGCTCACGGCCCCTGGCGGTTATCAGCTGGGCTGCGCACTGCTGGTGTCCGAGACGAATCGGGGCGGACGCTTCTCTCGAAGCGAAGCGAGCCCCTCGCGAATATCAGGGCCCCCGAGCCCGAACATCTCGGCCATCGTCGAAAAATCGAATGCTGCGCCATTGGCCCGGTACCAGTAGTTCAAGGCCTGCTTCGTAAAGCGAATCGCGTCCTGCGCCCCCCGACCGAGCCGGGTAGCGATATCCAGGGCGCGCGCGTCTACCTCCTCGTCCTCAAGACTGAGAGAAACGAGTCCGATCCGTTCCGCCTCCTCCCCTGTTATGGGGTCGCACATGAGAAGCAGGTACTTGGCCTTGGCCATTCCGCACAGGAGTGGCCAAGAGATCACTGAATGGTCCCCGGCGGCGATCCCCAGGCGAGTATGTCCATCGACAAGACGGGCCGTTCGGGACACAACCGAGATGTCAGACAGAAGCCCAACCACAAGGCCGGCACCGACTGCGGTGCCACGAATCCCCGACACGATCGGCTTCGAGCATTCGATCATCGAGACAACAATGTCTCGAGTCTCCCTGTACAGTTTGGTCCGAGTGGCGGGATCCTCAATTGCTTTCTCGATGATATCGAAGCTACCACCGGCCGAAAACGTACCGTTTGCGCCCCGGATGACAACGGAACGAACATCCGGTGCGTACTCGATGTCGCGCCAAACTCGGCCAAGGTCCGCATGCATCTCCGCCGTAACAGCGTTCAAGTGCGGAGCGTCGAACAGCAACTCCAAGACGCCATCCGCTACGAACCTTGGGGACAAAGCCGCGTACGTCTCTGCAAAGTTCGACACAATGAGCCTCCTTCTCGTTGAACGAACAGCACGTCGCGCTCATGGGGAATTCCCTCAACGAGTGCGTTCAAGTACCAACGTACGCAAGTCCCCCTTGCTGACCTTACCGCCCGAGTTCAATGGAAACTCGCTGAACTCCATGAAATGCTCCGGAATCATGAACTTCGGCAGACCGCGTTCCTGGAGGTATGCAGCGACTCGCTCGAGTGTCAGTCCTGGTCCTTTGGGGACGACGCAAAGGCAGACCCGTTCACCATAGACTGGGTCCGACAGGCCCAAAACGGCCGCTTCCACGACTTCCTCCATACCTACGACGATGTCTTCGATCTCGCGCGGGCTCACGTTCTGGCCGCCCCGGATGATCAGATCCTTAGCCCGCCCTACGATACGAAGGTATCCCTCGTCATCGAGCTTTCCGAGGTCCCCGGAGCGGTACAGCCCGTCAGGGGTGAACGCCGCCTGTGTCTGCGAGTCATCGTTGAGATAGCCCAGCGTCTTGATGGGATTGCGCCACTGCACTTCACCGGCCGAACCGCCTTCTGCCACGGAACCATCAGCCGTTGCGATTCTGAATTGGGTGTGCGGGATAATCTTTCCGACCGTAGAGTAACGCTTCTCGGCAGGGTCTGACACCGTAGTGAATGCTGGTACGCCACCGTCTGTCGCGCCGTACATCGGCAGAATCCGGCAACCAAGAGCCCTCTCTGCTTCCTCGGCAACCTCTGGCGGCAGGGGGGCGCCCGCAGTGGTGATGGCGCGGAGTGGCGATAGATCGACCTGCCGGTCTCTCGCCACGTCGAGCAATTTGATCACCTGAGTCGGCACAGCCACCGCGACATTGACCTTCTCCCGTTCCAACAGTTCGAGAGCAGTGATCGGGTTCCAGTGCTCCAACATGACGCAGGTCGACCCGAAGAGCAGCGGGGTCAGCACCGGGAACAGGTATCCGGTGGAGCCCGTGTTCGCGGGCGCCAGGTTCGCGAAAACTTCGGTGCCAGTCGATTCGAGCGTCCGCACATACGTAGAGAGGAAATACCAGAGATTATTATCCGTGTAGAGCGAGATCTTCGGCAGCCCCGACGTCCCTGATGTCACCATGCACATACGGGGCTCGTTCGGCGAGGCGAGCGGGGATCCACGGAACTGGGAGGACCGGCTGACGATCTCCTCCACGCTGATGCCCGTGGAGCCCTCTTCCGCTGATGCGACAACCTCGAGCTCCGGCAGATCACCTCGGAGTTCCGATATCATTTCCGCATAGCTGAAATCCTTGGTGTCGGGCGGAACGATGAACACCCGGGCTCGGGATTGCCTGAGGAGGTGGCCGACCTCTCGGGAACGCCACGCATCCGAGAGGGGTAGGAAAGTGAGATCGGCGCGATCACACGCGAAGTGCATCAGCGGAATCAACGTCGAGCTCCGGGTCTGGACCGCGACGACCGAGCCGCGCGCCAACCGAAGACCGGACAGCCATCCGGCCAGCAGCTGCGTCTGTTCAGCGAACTCCCGGTAGGTCAGCCGCCGGTGTGCGTCCGCGACCGCCAGGCGCTCACCATGGCGCGCCGCGTTCTCGTCGAGCACCTGGAACAGGTTTTCGGTCCGCCATATACCCGAAGTTGTCAGCTTCTGAATTTCCGCGTCTGTTACTTCACGAATCGTCATGACAGATCCATTCTTCGATTAGCCGACGGCTGCTGCATTCCAGGAATCGACGTCCTGTACCAGTGCCTGAGCCGGAAATACCTTTGTGAGTAGGACCTTATGCACCTCAGGGTCCGGATCAGCGCATGCATCGGCCAGCACAATCGCCTGGAAGTCACGATCGGCGGCCTCGCGCAGCGTGGAGAGCACGACGCCGCTGGTAAACAACCCCGTAAGGACGACGCGCTCGATACGCAGCGATCGCAGGATAACGTCGAGATCGCTGCCGGAAAACGCACTGACGCGTCGTTTGACGAAGACAATGTCATCGTCCGCCGGCGCTATCTCGTCGTGGAACTCACCAGTCGAGGCACCGGTGTCGAAGGCGCCGCTCTGGGCGACTGCCGCGAACATCTCGTTGCGATCACTGACTTCCGCATGGTTAGGGCGCAGTCGCACGGCACCGTAGATCACCGGCAGCCCCGCCTGGTGCGCCTTAGCAATCGCTACGGTCGCCCGTTCCACCGCCGTTGCTCCATCGAGACAGGAGGAAACAAGCGCACGCTGAAAATCCAGCACCAGCAACGCCGTATTGGTCACAGTCATTCGGTACATCGCCCCTTCATAGCTTGGCTGGCATGCCACCCGGCACAACGATTGGTACTCAAAACGAGCTTGCAGTCAGTCACAGGCCGAGTTCCTGTGCCCATTGGAGGTTCATTCGCGCGCTCTCGAGGTACGCAGCATGCAGGCCACCCCGCTGCCCGTCAGGCCATAGAAATGTGGAATCGCCACCTCGACTGGCTGACTCTCCGCAGGCGATCAAACCGGCCCAGAACTCCATGTCATCAGCTGTCGGGGTGAAGACGTCGTGAGCCAGGCCGATACCGTCGGGATCTGTGAACATTCCGAAGTAGCCAAGGTCACGCTGGGCTTCGGCCCAGGTGCGGATCCCGGCGGCATCGTTCGGCCAACCGGCCCATACGCCGCTGACCGGGTACCGGATTCCTGCGGACCGGGCGTCCATCAATACCTTGGAACGCAAGTACAGACTCTCGTCACCTCGAGGTGTCCAGCGGTACCTAATCGCCTGGTAAATATCCCCGAATCGTGAGGTCATCCCGCCCATATACGTCACACGTGGCGATGCAGCTGCGACCTGAAACGCGCCGCGAACCCCTTCCGCGGTCTCAAGAAGCGGGAATACTTGAGTGCTCCCGACAGGGAGTCCGCGTTCTGTCTCCATGCAAGTCAGAATTCCGTCAAGCATGTGTACGTCGCTGGCGCCCGACGTTTTGGGAAGGAGCACCCCGGTCAACGACGGTGTCAACACGGCAGCAAGGTCGGCGATGGTCAACCCTGTCGCCGGAGCATTCACCCGCACAAAATGTTGAGTTCTCTGGCTGCGGTCCGTCAGCGAGTTGAGGTACTCGCCGACGGCTTGTCGCGCGTGTTGTCGCTCCGTGGGCCCATAGGGGAACTGCGGTTCCTCCAAGTCGAGGAATAGGGCATCACCGTCCGCCTCGACAGCCCGTGTCACTGCGGCTTCATTCGCTGCCCCGACGTATACAAGGCTGCGGATCGGCCGCACCTCGCCCTTGGAAACTACCGCTCGGCCCATCGTGCACTCCAAGTCAAAGCAACGTGGTACTGCTGGGGCGCGCGCGACCAGGCCGATGACGTAGTGGGGCACCGTGCGCCCGAACCCCATGTTTCGTCTTTTCGGCAGCAGCGGCCGCTCACACGCACTGTGTCGACAGGACGCACGCTCCGATGTACAAGGCGGCTGCGGCGCCCCATGGCCCACCTCCAGGCGGCGGCTCCTGGCCACAACCGATGCTCAGCCCACTGCGGAGATGGGTCGGCACACCGTGCGTCTAATCGCCGTTCACAGTATCTAACCGCGATTCACTCTTCTGTGCAAGGACGGCTCGTAGTGATGCGGGGCTCACTCTTCCCGTAGGCCTCGACACAGGGCGCTTCCAGCAGCACGTCACACCACCGCAGGTCAGCAGCACGGCAAACGATCCGGCCCACACCAAGCGAACGGGGCCGATCACCCACTTCCGCAGCGACCAGAGATCAATCAGCGGTCACGATCATCGCCTGGCCACACATGGCCGGCTCCGTGGTCAGGGGGCAGAATGGGCATGGTACGGATCCCGCTGCCATGCTCGAGCTTCATCGAAGACTGCCAAGCAGAGGAGAGGCGTGTGGGCGACCTCACCGGGCGCCGGGCACTGATCGCCGGCGGGACGCGGGGCATCGGCGCGGCTATCGCTGAGCAGCTGACGGACGCGGGAGCGCGCGTCGTCGTATCGGCTCGGAGACGTGGCGATGGGAACCAAGCAGGTCATTTCATCGCCGCCGACCTATTCACTCCCCAAGGCCCGAGCCAACTGGTGGCCGATGCACTGGCCCATCTCGGCGAAATCGATGTCCTCGTGGACAACGCGGCCAGCCAGACTCGCGTTCCTGATGGTGTACTGGCGATGACCGACGACGACTGGCTGGCCGATCTCAATGGCAGCCTGATGTCGGCAGTTCGGCTGGACAGGGCGGTACTGCCTGGCATGATCGCCGCGGGCGGCGGGGTGATCGTCCACATAGGGTCAGGTGCCGCTCGGCTCCCTCAGCCGACCGCGCTCGCGTACGCGGCAGCCAAAGCCGCGCTCGCGGCGTACAGCAAAGGTCTCGCCAACGAGGTCGGCCGCCACAATGTGCGCGTCAACCTGGTGTCACCCGGCGTGATCGAGACCTCAGCCCTCCGCGCCCGGCTGCAAAGCCTCGCCGACGAGAGCGGCACCGACCTGGAGACCGCACGTGATCAGTTTCTGCGGAACTTCCCTGTACCACTGGGACGACTCGGAACCGCCGACGACGTAGCCTCGCTGGTCAGGTTTCTCGTGTCTCCGGCCGCGAGCTACCTCACGGGCACCGACCACGTCATCGACGGCGGGCTTCTCCCCACCCTCTAGGCCGGCGGGCGCCCCGGCCATTGCGGCCCCGACACGGCCGGAGTCAGTCGAGCAGATCCAGCACGTCTTCAGTGTCAAGAATCGTGCGGAGATATTTGCTCGTCTCGCGGAGATGTCTCGACCAAAGTTGAGCGGCGGCATCGGGATCAGAATCTTTGATGTAGCCGAGGAGTATCCGATGCGTTTGGTCGCTCTTGTGCCGCGCCTCTATCTGGCGGACCGATCTTCCCTCTCGCTCAAGGACCTTGGTGGTAGCTGTGTCGATGACGCGTCGCACCATTTCCGAGAGGGTGATCAATGTGACATTGCCCGACAATCGGACGACTAGCGTGTGGAATTCATTCTGCGCCTTCAACGATGCGGTCAATCCGACCACTTCCTCCTCACGGTCTATCGCCTCCGTGAGTTGAGCAATATCGTCCACCGTCCTGTGACTGGCCAGCGAGCTTACACACGCCGATTCGATGGTGGCAGCGGCCTCGAAAACGTCCGAGAGGGTTGCACGTCGATACTCCAGCAGTATTGCTGTACATCTTGCGGCAATTTCTCCGTCAGGCGGCTTCACCCGCGCTCCGCCGCGGCTTCCTCGGCGCACCTCGATGAGGGCTTCGGCTTCGAGTACGCGGAGTGCTTCGCGCAGCGTCGGCCTGCTGACTCCAAAGCGCGTGAGGAGCGCCGCCTCGGTGGGAAGATGGTCCCCATCACCAAGCTCGCCTCGAACGATGCTCTTCCGTAGGCGCGTCGCCACGACTTCCGCCGCTTTCGGCACTCGCACGTGTTCGGAGCGAGGATCCTCGCCATCCGCTGAACGCATGGCGTCATGCTACCGCGATCAAACTCTGCACGTGCCAGGCCGTGCAGACCGTACGGAAGTGGTACAGATCGGCACTCTTTCCGCATGGCGGTCTGACGCCAAACGCCTAATATGTCATTGTTTTGCAGGGCTCACGCATCGAGAACGCGTACCACCTCGGCGACCTCATCGAACAAGGTGCGAGGTTCACTGATCGCATTCGCCGAGCACACGGCGGCCCAGTTGTCTCGCAGGTCCTCAACGGTCACGCCCTCGGCCCGAGGAGACAGCCATCCCTGTCCCAGGGCAGCGAAGACCCGAGCGTATCGCCCCGCACACGCGGAGAACACATCGCCGTTGGTGTCGCAGTCGGGCTCGGCCAGGAAAACGACGAGCGGTGCGACCAGTTCGGGATCGCGGCGGTTCTGGATCTCGCCGCGATAGGCCGCCCCTCGACGCTCTCGAGCTTCCTGGTTGCCCGGGATCGGGTTGTTTTTGCTGATCATCGTGGCGGCGAACGGCAGGACGACGTTGACGTTGATGCCAAACTCCGCGCCCTCCTGGGAGAGTGCGCGAGCGAGCCCGAAGACGCCTGCTTTGGCGGCACAGTAGTTGCTGTTCGCGGCCTGGGAGAACATACCGGCACTCGAACCGGTCATGACCACCCGCCCGTAACGTTTGGCCTTCATGATCCGCCAGGCAGGTTGTGTTACGTAGAACGCGGCGCGCAGGTGGACATCGAGGATCGAATCGATGTCGTCAACGGTGAGGTCCTCGAACCACCCGGGACGCAGGAAGCCGGCGTTGTTGACCACGATGTCGACCGTGCCGAAAGCCTCCACGGCCGCCGCCGTAATCGCCTCTCCACCAGCAGGCTCACCGACGTTGCTGGTGTCGGCCACTGCTCGGCCCCCCGCACCGACGATCGTGTCCGCAACCTCCTGTGCGCGCTCCTCGATCAGATCGTTGACGACCACGCTGGCACCGCGTGCGGAGAGGGCGAGGGCCTCCGCGCGGCCGATACCCTGCCCTGCGCCCGTGACGATCGCGACATGCCCGGCAAGGGTCTGGGGCACCGGTGGCTCAGTCATCCGTGTCCGCCTTGAGGTCGATGTCGATCAGCAACTCGTTCAGGCCGCGGAACTGCGCGCTCGGAGCGTGGTCCAGCTTCTGCCCCGGCACCAGTTGAATGTCGCGAACGCGGGTCAAGAACGTCTCGAAGGCGATCCTGCCCTCGAGCCGGGCCAATGGTGCACCGAGGCAGAAATGCGGCCCGACACCGAACGCGATGTTGGAATGGACATTGGCGCGTTCCGGTGCGAACTCATCCGCCTCTGCGAACTCTCCCTCGTCGCGGTTGGCGGCCCCCAGCATGATCAGCACTCGCGCGCCGGCCGGAATCGCGACGCCGCCGATCGACGTGTCCCGCGTCGCCCGCCGAGGCGCCCATTGCACCGGCGACTCCATCCGAAGCGTTTCCTCGAGCACGGCGGGGATGAGCGAGAAGTCCTCACGGATCTCGCTCAGCCGGGTCGGCCGCACCGCTAGTTCGCGCATCGTCGCCGAGATCAGGTGTGCTGTGGTGATGACCCCGCCACGGATCAGCGTGACCGCGTTGTCACGGATGTAGTCCAGGTCCAGCGCGCCGTCCCTGGCGATCTGACGCTGAATCATCCCGCTCAACTCGTCGTCGCCGGGCTCCTCGACGCGCCTGAGGATCGTGCGCGTCAGATGTTCGGTGGCGTCATGAGCGCTGACCCGCTGGAGCTCCTGTACATCGGAGGGAAGAAAGCTGAGGCCGCCGTTGTCGACTCGGGACCATCCATCGAGCCACTCGAGATCAGCCCGCGAGAAACCCATCATGTCGGTGAGCACCAAGAGCGGGAGCGGCTCCGCGAAGTCGGCGACGAAATCGATACGCGTACGGCCGGCGAGTTTGTCGATAAGCTCATGGCAGATGTCGGTAATCATCCCCGTGCGCCTGCTCAGCTGGCGTGGCTTGAAAGCATTGCCGCAGAAGTCTCTTTTCACGCGGTGATCCGGCGGATCGGCCTCGATCAGGCTTTCGGTCGCCTTGCCGTCACCGGTCTCGTTGAAGGGGTTGTACAGACTTCGGCTGCCGATGCTGGAGAACGTCTCGTAGTCCCTCGCGACTGCGGTGACGTCCTCGTACCGGGTGACGAGGAAGTCGGTGGTTCCCGGGTTCTGGTGGACCGGGGCCTCCTCACGCAACCAGTCGTAGAGTGGATAAGGGTTCTCGGCACCTTCGAGTGAGGGATAGTTGATGTCAATGGGGCATCGGTTCACTCCATGCCTCCTCGGTGTCCGGTTCGGATGGTTGATATCGGCTAGCGAGTGGAAAGCGCTTGGGCAAGCCGCCCGATGTCCGGCTGCTCTTCCAAGGCATCGATCATCGAGACGACTTCTCGAGCCCGGTGGTGGCCTATCACGGGTTCGGCCAGTTCGAAGAACTTCTCGACGGTGTCCGCATGAGTCATGGGGTTTCCGGGACTGCCCTTCGCCCAATCGATCTTGCGCTCAACCGTCGACCCGTCGGAACGGGTGACGCGGACCTTCGCTTCGGTGATGCGCTCGTAGGCGTCGAGCAGTGAGACCTTGGACATCAGGTCGCGGACGTCGGACCGTAGAACGGCGGCATCGGTGAAGTCCGATGCCGGTGATCGACCAGCCGTCAACGCCGCCGCGACCGCATACTGGGTACTGAACTTACTCTCCAAGCCGGTGGCCGGTGCGGCGATACCGGCGGCGTGGATGGTGATGGTGGACACCTCGCACTGCACCTGCGCGACATGCTGAGGGCTCACGTCCTTCGATAGCTCGATCGCCGCGTCGATGGCGGCATGAATCGCACCGCACGCCGCATACGGCTTGATCGCGCTTTCCAAGATGAGCCAGCGGGAGCCCAGTTCGAGGCCGACAGGCAGATCCGGCTCAGCTCCAGCCAGCACGGTCGGCAGTCCTCGGTCACCATCGAGAATCCGAGAACTACCGGTGAACCCGGCTTCCGCGAGCAACGCGGACAGGACGCCGTCAGCGGCAGCCTTGCCGGTGTGCAGGGACTTACACATCGTGCCGAAGCTGGCGAGCAACCCCGCGGCTTGCGTGGAAGCGATCCCCAGACACATCGACAGCTTCTCAATGTCCAAGTCGATCAGCTTGCCGACACCGACCGCCGTGCCGAGATGAGTGAGCACGCCAGTCGGATGATGCCCCTTGTGGATGAGACGCTGTCCGATGGCCGTCGACAGGTGCGCGTGCACTTCGTAGCCGGCGAGGAAGCTCGCCAGGAACTGCTCGCCTGTCGACCGTCTGTCCTCACCGACGGCCAGCAGCGCGGCGGCCAGCGGCGCTGAGCCATGGATGACACCCTCGGCGAAATAGTCGTCGAAGTCCAGGGCGTGGGCTGCGGCACCGTTGACGAGAGCCGCGCCTTCGACGGTGGCGGTGGCCCGCTTGCCCGCGATCGTCGCGGCTCCGTTGTCGTGTCCCGAGCGTTTTGCGGCGATCAAGGCGTCGGTCAGGGGCTCCGCGCTCCCGGCAAGCGTGACTCCAGCCCAGTCGAGAATCATCTTTTTGGCCGCGTCCTGGACCGCGGCGGGGATGTTCGCCAACGTCACCCCATTGGCGAAGCCCGCGAACCGGGTCGTCGCCCCTGCGCCCTCTCCGGTCATGTCAGGCCCCCTATCGCACGTGTTCGCCACTGGCATGTTCCGCCTCGCCGGGTGATTGCTGGGATCGAATGGCACCGTGTGCGGTGAACCGGGCCACGTCCTGATCGCTGTAGCCCACCTCGGACAGGATCTCCAGGGTGTCCTCCCCGACCAGAGGAGCCTCGTGGCGAACTTCCAGCGGTGAGCCGAACCTGACTGGTCTGGCGATCCGCAGGTAGTCACCCGCGACAGGGTGATGAGCGGAGCTGAGAACACCCTTGCTCCGCCCCGGGCCGGAGACGACGCCTTCAAGATCGGTCACGGGCGCGGCGGCGATGTCGAGCGAGGCACAGATGTGTAGCCAGTGAGCCGTTGGATGCGCCGGGAGTTCTCGGTCCAGCCAGGCGTACATGCGCGGTGCCATCTGCTTGACCTCATGGGCAGTGAGTCCGGCGAGCGCGGCGCGGTGGTCTTCCCGGCCGAGATGGGACCAGAGTCGGTCCCAATCGCGGACGGAGTAGGGCATGATCACGATCCACCCGTCCTCAGTTCGATGTGGACGCCGGTGCGGAGTAAGCACCCGCTCATACCCTGGTTTGCTCAGGGGTGGTTGCAACGTCGCACCGCCCAGGTGCTCCACGAGAGTGAAAGCCAGCATCGTGTCGAACATCGGAACCTCCACCTCCTGACCGGCACCCGTGGTGGTTCGCTCGAACAACGCCGCGAGGACGGCGTAGACGATCGTGAGACCGCAGACCTTGTCGGCGAGGACCGTCGGCAGAAGGCTCGGCTCCCCGGTCACGCTCTCGCTCAGAGAAGCCATACCGCTCGACGCCTGGACGACGTCGTCGTAAGCCGGGTCGTCAGCCTCCGGCGTGTCGCTGCCATAGCCGTGCGATCGGCAGTACACGATCTTCGGCTGCCAGGCCCGGACATCCTCGTATCGCACCCGCAGCTTGCCCAGCGCCGAAGGCCGCAGATTGGTCAGAAACACATCGGCGGTCGCCGTGATACGAGCCAGCACCTCACGCCCCTCGGCCGTGCGGAGGTCCACGGCGATGGACCGCTTATTGCGGTTGAGGTTGAGAGCCACTCCCGAGAGGTCGGGGTGAGGGCCGGGACCCACCTGCCGGTTGGCGTCACCTTCCAGGGACTCCACCTTGATCACGTCGGCACCCAGATCGCCGAGAATCTGGCCCGCGAGCGGAACCATCAAAACCGTTCCCAGCTCCACCACCCTGACGCCGCTGAGTGGCCCGCCGGACCGGGGTATTGACTCTGTCGTTCGGCCACGGCGGTCGGTCTCGGTCGTCATGCCATCACCTCGGTCCAACGGTGCTCAACACGGCCCAGGCGTCTTGGTGCCCGATTGCGGTGCCCAGGCGCGCACTCCACTCGTCCTCGGTGCCGTCCTCGTCCTGCCACGCCCAAAGGCGGCGAGTCTGCTGATGCAAGGGGTACTCAGCGGTGATGCCAATCGCGCCGTGCAGTTGGTGCGCGGCGGCCGACACCAGCCTGGCGGCCCTCGACGTCATCACCTTCGCCGCGGCGCACTCGATGTCGCCCGATGCCGATTCGCGTTCGGTCGCATCGACCGCCGCCCCAACGGCCACCCGCGCCAGCGCGACATCGGCGGCCATGGTCGCGACCGCCTGCGCGACCGTTGGGAAGCGAATGATCGGACGGCCGAACTGTTCACGCCGCTGGACGAAGTCCAGGGTCAGGTCGCGTGTCCGCTCCAGTGCGCCCATCAGCTGAGCCGAACGCGACAGGGCCGCACGGCGCTGAACTGCTTCCAGGGTCAACGCCTCGGGCAGAGCCCGGTGCTGCGCCGCATCGATCACGGTGTCGTAATGAACGCGCTGCCGAGGCTCGCCGGCGATGTTGAAACCGTCGACAACCTTGACATGGGCCGGATCGACAAGGGCAACCAGCAGCCGCCCGTCGACCTGCACGACGGTGACGATTCGTGCTGACTCGGCCGCCCATGGAACCCACTCGGCGGTTCCGCTGAGGACGAGACCAGTCCCGTCGACGGCGGCACGCAGCGCATCACGTGGCCCTGCGCCGGCCACCGTGAGAGGCCCCGTGGGAATGTGCAGCTCTCCAGCCTCCAGCAGCCATGAAGCCACAAGAACCGTCTCCGCGATGGGCAGCGGCAAAGCATGTGCGCCTACGGCCTTCGCCACCTCGGCCGCGTGCGACACAGTGCCGCCGGAGCCACCCACAGCCTCGCTGACGCCGACCAGCGTCAGACCCAGTGACTCCAGCTCGTTCCACAGTCGGGCCGAGGACCGGTCGCGTCCGTCACTGTCCGCCGACGGATCGACGGTGTGCCATCGGTCGCGAGCGACCCGGTCCAGCAGGCTCCGCAGCTCCCCGTCGCCCGTCATCGTTCCACCAGCCGACGTGCGGTGATTGTGCGCAGGATCTCGTTCGTACCGCCGCGTATGGTGAACGTCGGGGAAGCGAACTGAGCCGCCCTGAGGTGGGCGTCCAACTCGGGATGGTCGGCCACCTTCGAGCCGAGCGAGCGACGGACAACCTCCACACTGTCCTGCTCGAACCTCGTACCGGCATCCTTCACGAGCGCCGCGTCGGCGGCGAAATCGCGGCCCTCCTGGCCCTTCGTCGTCGTCTCGAAGGCCAACGCCCGCAATGCGATCAGCTGCGCGGCCAGCCGCCCCTTCTGGACCTCAAGCGAGTCCTCCTCCAGCTCGAAAAAACGCGCAAGTAGCGGATAGGTACTCAGATAGCGGTCCGGGCCATTGCGCTCCCAGCCAAGCTCCGTCGTCACCTGCTGCCACCCGCGACCGACCTCGCCGATGACGTCGGTGTCGGGCACAAACGCATGGTCGAAGAAGACCTCGGCAAATTCCGCCTCGCCGCTCATCGTCGTGATCGGACGTGCGGTGACTCCAGCAGACGACATCGTGACCATGAGTTGACTCAGGCCCTCATGGCGCTGGGACGATTCGCTTGTCCGGCACAGGACGAACATGAAGTCGGCGAGATGCCCGGCACTGGTCCACACCTTCTGCCCGGTGATCTCCCACCCCCCGTCGACGCGGACTGCCTTGGTTCGCACCGAGGCCAGGTCCGAGCCCGAATCGGGCTCGCTGAGCCCAATCGCAAAGCACGATTCACCACGCACGATGCCGGGCAGGAGTCGTCGCTGCTGCTCTTCGGTGCCGATCCGCAGGAGCATCGGTGCGACCTGTCGTTCCGCCGCCCAATGCGCCAGCACGGGCGCACCGGCGGCGAGGAGCTCTTCAGCGACGACGAAGCGCTCCAGATGCGTGCGTCCAGCTCCGCCGAACCGTTCCGGGACTGTCATGGCCACCCAGCCCCGCTGGGCGAGCCGCCTACTGAATTCACGGGAGAAGCCACGCACCCATGAGTCGACCTTGGGCACGAACCCGCCTGCCTCTGCCTCGGAGGCCAGGAATCGGCGAACCTGTGCACGCAACGCAGCATAGTCCGGGACCGCGTTCATCGTCACGGCTCGACCATCACATTGGGAATCGAATCCACAATGTACTTGGGCTCGAAGATCCGCTCGCTGTAGCGCCAGCCTTCGGCAGTGCGGCGCACTTTGTCACGGTAGACACCGAACATCGACACCTCACATTTGTTCAATTCATTGATGAACAAGAGATAACACTGGACGGTCGCCGAGTCGCCATCGATCGTGATGGCGTAGTCGGAAGTAACGTGGAAACCGTGTGGTGCCTTGTCGAAGATGAGCGTCCCCAGCTCTTCGATCCCCTTGGCGCGATTGGTCGACTTGTAACGCTCGAAATAGCCGTCCTCCGTCCAACAGCTGAGCCAGCCGTCACGATCACCCAAGTCCAGCGTATGCATGTACTTCGCGGACAACTCCATGATGGCGTCGCGGTCACTCATGACCTGTCCTCTCTTGTCGACAATGGGTATCCCCGTTCGCACGTCCGGAAAGACCGGCCACCAACGCACTCCACGCCAGCCCGCACAGCTCCTCCACCGACAACTCCGCTCGGGTGGAATGGGTACGGGAGAGATCATTGATGATCGTCATCGCAGCGTGCACTCGCACCTGAGCTTCCGTAGGTGTCATATGGGGATAACACTTACGGAGTTGACAGCTCCACATCTTGACATAGCGGGCACGTGAATCGGCTGCCGGTTGCCGTTCGTCATCGTCCAACTGCAGGATCTCGCTCAGCAATGCCTCGACGATATGCGGCTCAAGCGCCACCAAGCGCGCATAGGAATTCAGCAGATCCCGCATCGCGGTCTGGGTATCGGTGGCGCTGCCCAGGACCGCTGACGCGTCAGCGAACAGGCGTGTATTGGCTCGTTCGAGCACGGCGGCAAGCACGGTGCCTTTGGAGTTGTACCGATAGTAAATGCTTGGGCCGGCCATGCCCACCGCCTGGCCCAGTTCAGTCATCGACACCTTGTGGTAACCGCGGGTCCCATACAGTCTTGCCGCGGCTTCCAGGATCGCCCGGTCGGTCGGATCGAGGCCATCGTCCTCGATCGCCCGGGTTGACGCGATCGCGATCTTCTCACCGGACCACTCCAGTCCCCGGGTCCACTGAGGTGAGTCGGCACCGACCCCCAGGATCAACTCACGCATCAGCGCTCGCAGGCTCCCATCCACCATCGTAAATTCGTGGTAGGAAAGGCTGGTCAGAACCGAGATCGTGGCCCAGGCCCTGGCAATTGCGGCGGGCCGAGGAGAAGGGTCGTCGATATTACTCGCTATACGTTTGGCGACCGCGCGAAGTCGGCTTGCCAAGCTGTCGTACGCCGAATCCGGCATATAGCGCGCCTCACGCTGCCAGAGCACGCCCAGGTCGCGATGCGTGGTCGCGATCAGCGTCAGGGTTTCGGCAACGCTATCCCACCCGTGACACTCCTCGAGGGCCGACTCATAGTCAAGGAAGCGGCGATCGAGAATGACCTCGAGCAATTTCTGCTTGCCGGAAACGTGCCGGTAGAGCGCACTCGGCGTGATACCCACCGCGCGGGTCACATCCGCCACGGATGTGTTCGCAAATCCGTCGGAATACAGAAGGCGGGCGCCTGCCTCAATGATTTCGTTGAGGCGCTGGGACTTACGCCGCCCGCGGCGCACCGGCGTGCTGGCGGCTTCGGTCATGACGACCTTCCTTGAACATCATCGCTGATATGCATGGTCATTCCCCGATCATACGAGTGCTGACCCGCCACGCGAGCGGCGATGCGATGCTGATGCGTGGTCATCACATGCCTCCCAACCGGCCGAAACGTGGCGCGGCCTCGACCGCGTTCGACCGGGGCCCATATCCGCGTCGGCACCGACCACGTGCCCACTCTCCGTCACCCCCAAGTCGGCCGAGAACGAGTCAGCGCCCATACCTGGCTCCCTCAGCGCCGGCCGGCGAGCTGTATGCCGGAGACCTCGGCGGTCAGTTGCAACGCGAGGAACCTGGAAAAGATGCGTGCTTCGGCCAGGCCCCCGGCGATGAACCATAGGCCGTCCTGGGCGGTGGGACGGCAGATGTTGCGTAGCTCTCCCTCATCGTCCAGTCCCCAGATGGGACCGATGGCGTCGGCCACGGCACTCCCCAGGAGGTCGGCCACCGCGTCGCTCACCGGCTGGTATCCGGTGGCGAGAACGAGCGCGTCGAACGGCTGGTGCGACCCGTCTTTGAACACCAGTCCCTCCGCGTCGAATCCTGCCGTGCTGTGTGCGTTGATGACGTCGATCTTGCGCTCGACAATCAACTGTGAGCACCCGACATCGATGTAGTAACCGCCGCCCGCTCGCAGGAACTGCATCTGGAAACCGGTGCCATCAGAGCCGGAGTGGGTACGAAAGCCCGCCCGGTTGAGTCCTTCGATCAGTTCGCTGTCGAGTTGGCGGATCTCCTCGGTCAGTCGCCGCGCCCGCTCGCGTTTGACCGGATACGGGACGGAAATGTTCAACAGGTCGAGCTCATCCAGTGGCGCGGTCGAGCGGTAGTGGGCATACACCTTCTCGGCGCCTGGACGCAGGCTCGCGACAATCGTCTTGCTGCGCTGCAACATCGCGACACTCGCGCCGTGCCAGTAGAGATCCTGGGCGATGTCATGGCCGCTGACGCCGCTGCCGACGACGAGTACGCGCTCACCGCGGAACCGTGCGCCGTTCGTGTAGTCGCTCGAGTGCACGATCGGCCCCGAGAATTCCCCCAGCCCCGGGATGGCCGGCCATCTGGCCGCACCACTCACACCGATCGCGAGCACGAGGTGCTTGGGCCGCAGAGTCCGTCGCCGACCGCCACGCGAGACGGTCACGCTCCAGCGACGAATTTCGGGATCGAAGGACCCGGCATCGCATGAAGTCCCGGTCCAGACGTTGAGCTCCATGCTCTGGGCGTAACACTCGAGCCAGTCACCGAGCTTGTCCTTGGGGATGTAGGTGGGCCAGTTCTCCGGGAACGGCATGAACGGAAGATGATTCGACCCCTTCTCGTTGTGGAGTCGCAGCATGTGGTATCGCTTGCGCCAGTTGTCGCCGACCCGTTCGTGTTTGTCGACGACAAGAGCGTCGACACCCGCCTGCTGTAGCCGGGCGGCCAGGGCCAGCCCGCACTGGCCGGCACCGACGATGAGAACTTCGGGGTCACGATCGGCGTATGCCGCTTCGATCTCGCGGTAGTCGAGCCAGTTCCTTCGGTCCGCGCCTTCGTAAGCCTGTTCACTCGGGCGGGCAATCGGCTTCCGGGCGAGATCATCTCGCAACCCTGAAAGTGCTGTCAGTAGTGTCAAGGCGCGCAGCATCCCGGACTCGTCCTGGATGAGACGTACAACACCGTCACCGTGCCCTATTGCCGTGTCGAAACGGAAGACGACCTCGAGCGCAGGGCGACCAGTGCGTTCGTTATGCTCCACGCTCACCGTCTCGGATATACGGAAAGCAAAGTGGTCCTGACGTTCGACCGAGATCTTGAGGGCATCCTCGATCGAGCCTCGACCGTGCAGCGTCCTCAAGTTCCCGGTGAAGACCAGCATGTCGCGCCAGGCCGCGTTCTCGGCGAACAGATCCGCCGTTTGCGACGCCTCCCGGCCGTTCAGCGATGATTCGAAGTTGGCAAGCCATGAGACCACGCAGGCATCGATATCGCCGACCGCGGTGCCGACTTCGGCCATACTTTCTTCTCCTTTGAACGTGCCTAGCAGGGGCCTCAGGGCAATCGTCGCGGTCCTGCCGCAACCGACCTTCCCCGACCTGACGAGCGGCCCGCATCGTCATTCACTTCCAGGTAATCGACATTCCCTGAAAGTCTTCGCAAAGAGCTAACGGGAAGCGGATCTTCTCACTGGACGCGCACCACCCGGGAACCGGCGATGACTCACTCAGAAGCTAGTCGTCCGGCAGTGTGTGAACTCGGTCGAGTGCGGACGACGCGCCGCTGGGGCTTCTGCCGGCGGTTCCTGTCCAGCACGGACCGGTCGACGCGCTAGTCAAGTAAGAGATGCGTCGATCGTCGCAGGTGGGTGACCAGGTCACCCTCTCCTCTTGGGCTCAAGGCAGCTCCTCTTGGGGGCGTCAAAGCAGCGACAGCCCGGTGTCCCTTCCAGAGGCCGTCGCGTGGTGGCAGCGACCACATGCAGCGCCGCACCCAGTTCACCCTAATCACGATTCACTGAATCCTAACCACGGTTCTCAAAATTCGGCAACACCCTCCACGCACGGACGCCAGGGGCAGGTTCTTGCAGGCAGTTATGTCGCGGAGTCGACCGCGGGCACACCCGCTCCTGCTGTGGTCACCGCGACACACACCGCCACCAGCCTGACACTTTTCGCTCACGAACAACCACTGAGAGTTACCGAGGGCTAGACCCCGCGCCACCCGTCACGGCCGTCCGCGGGCGAGGGCATGGCGCCCCGCATCACCGCGACACCGCCAACCGCCGTTGCCGACGGCAACCCGGCACCCGCCGCCCAGCGGACTACGACCGGTGGTGAGCACAAGTGAGCAGTCCATGGTCACCGGCATGCCTGTATGTGAAAGGGGCAGGCTGCGGATGATTTCGGGGCTCACTCATTCGACGTTCGCTACCCGGCCACTGCCATGCCATTAATTGAACTTCATCACCGGTCTGCCGACCCCATGAGCGCAGACGAGGCGCCATCTCACCCCGTCGACATGGTGCTCTCGCTCCACCGTGAAGGAACGGTTCGTCTGCTGCGCACCATGCGCAGTCACCACGTGATGCCGCCGTTCTGCTATCCGTGGGGCTCCGAGCGGGCCTATCTGGCGCTGTTGCGGGGCGCCTGCTCACTGGCCCTGCTCGACATACCGGACGGCGCCGCGACCTTCGAACTCGAACGGCGGGTGCATCTCCTTCGTGACTTCACCACCGTCGTCGTCCTGGCCCCCAGGCACATCGACGCGGTATCCCTGCTGCGAGCAGGCGCTGTCAACGTACTCCCCCGTGACACGCCACCGGTGGAACTTGCCAGCCGGCTCATTGCCGAACGTCGGTGGCTGGTGCTGTCCGCCGCCCGCGGCAGGCTGCGGGCCACGCCTCGGTCCGAGCAGATGCTGTCACCCCGGCAAATGTCTCAGCGGGCGCTCTTCGGCCTCCTCTCCTCGGCCACCCGCCCCTGGTGCTGTCACGACCTGTGCCTGCTGTTGGGCAATGGGCCCACTCCCCTGAGCAGACGAGCTCTACAGGCGCGGATGGCGCGCCTCACCGAGCGACTGGCTGAGTACGGAATGTCGGTGCACAGCTCCCACCAGTGGGGCCGAACCACCTACATGGGGATTCACGCGACGCCTGTCAGGCAGCGCGAAGGCCGCTGACGCCCGGGCGGTACGACTGCCTGTCCGCTTAGCCGGGGTGCGGAACGTTCCGGCGGGGCTGTGCCCGGTGGACCCTCATCGGCCACTGACCGATCTGGTGGGTGAGCAGCGTCCGTCGTGACACTGGGGTTGTCAATCCCGGCCGTCGAGGGCGCCGGCAAGTTGACCTTCCCCTGAGGTGCACCCATTCATTCCTCCGGACCGGGACATGGCACATGCTCACCCCGAGTCCCCAGTTCGACCGCAATCACTGAGGAGCCCTGTGATCAACCTGCGTTACGACACCTTCTACATCGGCGGTGAATGGGTCCGGCCGACCACCGACCGGACGATCAACCCTGTCAACGCCAGCACCGAGGAGCCGCTGGGGCAGGTCCCCGAGGGGGTAGAGGCGGATATCGACAGCGCGGTCGCCGCCGCCCGTGCCGCCTTCGACGCCCCGTCGGGCTGGGCGAGCTGGGAGCCCGGCCGCCGCGCGGAGGTGATGGACCGCTTCGCCGACGCGATCGACCGCCGTGCCGACGAATTCGTGGCACGGGTCAGTGCCCAGAACGGCATGCCGGTCGCCGTCGCCCGCCAGCTGGAGACCGGCTACCCGAGCGCGGTGCTGCGCTTCTACGCCGGTCTGGCGCGGGACCTGTCCGGGGCCGAGACCCGGCCGGGACTCTTCGGCGGCTCCATCGAGGTCCGCAAACTGCCGGTCGGTGTCGTCGCGGCGATCGTGCCGTGGAACTTCCCCCAGGCTCTGAGCATGTTCAAGATCGCGCCCGCGATGGCCTCCGGCTGCACCCTGATCGTCAAGCCGTCGCCGGAGACGGTCCTGGACGCCTACCTGCTGGCTGAGGCCGCGGAGGAAGCCGACATCCCGGCCGGCGTCCTCAACATCGTCCCGGCGGGCCGCGAGGTCGGCACCCACCTCGTCGCCCACCCCGGCGTCGACAAGGTGGCCTTCACCGGCTCCACCGCGGCCGGACGCAGCATCGCCGAGACCTGCGGCCGGCTGCTGCGCCCGGTCACTCTCGAACTCGGCGGCAAGTCCGCGGCGATCGTCCTGGACGACGCCGTCCTCGACCTGTCGAAGATCGGTGAGGGTCTGTTCGGAGCGACGCTGCTCAACAACGGCCAGACCTGCTTCCTCGGCACCCGCGTCCTCGCCCCTCGCAACCGGTACGCCGAGGTCGTCGAAGCCTTCACCGCGTTCGCGGGCTCGCTCACCATCGGCGACGCATCAGACCCGGCGACGCAGATAGGCCCGATGGCAACCGCCGGGCAGCGCGACCGGGTGGAGTCGTACATCGCCAAGGGCAGGGGCGAGGGAGCCCGCGTGACGACCGGCGGTGGCCGCCCCGAAGGGCTGGAGCAGGGCTGGTTCATACAGCCGACCGTCTTCACCGACGTCGACAACAGCGCCGTCATCGCGCAGGAGGAGATCTTCGGCCCGGTCCTTTCCCTCATCCCGTACGACGACGTCGACGACGCCGTCCGCATCGCCAACGACTCGGACTTCGGACTTGGCGGAACGGTGTGGACGGCCGACCCGGAGCGCGGTCTTGCCGTGGCCCACCGGGTACGCACTGGCACCATCGGCGTCAACCGCTACATCCCCGACCCCGCCGCGCCCTTCGGCGGCATCAAGGCCAGCGGCCTCGGCCGCGAACTGGGCCCGGAGGGCCTGACGGGCTACCAGCAGACGCAGACTGTCTATCTGTAACGCCGCCGACCCGGTGAACACACTCGGCCTTCGCCCCGGCAGGGCGCCGACATCCGGCCGGCGCGTGCCGGGACACGCCTGGTTACGCGCCGCCGGTCGCGGCGGACATGCCGCTCAGCCGAGCCGAGCCGCAGAAGACCCGTTGCCGAGACCGACGGAACGTATCTTTTGACCGCGACGCTGCCAGGCTGACGGCCTCGTCAGCCCTCGTCCGGAGCGGCCTGTTCGGTGACCTGAGTGGCAGTTCCGTTCTTCATGACGACCGTCGCGGCGACACCGCCATCCTTACTGCTCGTCTCCAGATCGTCGAGGGTGCAGCGGTTGGTTGACTTCGGGTTGTACTCGCCGCAAATGGTGCCCGCGCCATGCACCTCGGTGTCCTCCGACGCGAAGAACTGCTGGTCCTTCCCTTTGACGCTGACGATGTACTTGTTCGGCGCCAGGTATTCCACCACGCCGGGGCCGAACGTCCCGCTTACGCCCCCGTCGACACCGCCGGCGCTGTCGTCAGCGGCAGAGTCTTCGTCGGCCGCACTGTCACCAGCGGCAGAGTCCTGGTCGGCGGACTGGCCTTCCCCCTCTGCCTTGGTCGACGCGGAGCTCGGTGCGGCGTTGTCTCCGGAGGCTTCGTCCTGGCAAGCCGTCAAGAGTGCCATCCCGACGAGAGTCGCGGCGGCGATCAGGAGCGACGTGGAACGGCTGGTCGAGCGCATAACACGTATGCCTTTCGCAGGAGGGTGGGGCCCCGTCCCCAGAAATCCAGGGGCCCATCGGGGGCTGCGATGTCATCGTGCACCACGTCCATCCGGCAAAAGCATGTAATCCGTGACCCATGACTCTTTTGTCATCATTCCTGGGGCACTTGTTGAGGCCGCTGCCCCTCTGGCCGGGCACCAATCTTCCGTTCGAAGAACTCAGAGATCAGTCATCCCCGCCGCCATGGGAAGCCGCACCGCACACTCGGGCTCGGGTAGCGCCTCCACATCCATGGGCGCCGACGTCTCGGTGACCTCCTGGCACAGCACCCTGAGCGCAGCTCTCCGTCGACAGAGAGGTGCTGAACTACCCACAACTGGCGCGAGGGGGAAGCTCAACCACCGGGTCATTCACTGTCCATTCCTTGCTCGCTCGTGCTCACTCTCGTTACACTACGCATGCCTGTGCTGCGAAGACCGTAAGCTGACGGTGCCCGCTTCCCATCGGACAACTTCCCGCATCGCCCCCAGCGGAATCGGTGACGTTGCGCCAGGATGACGGCATCGCCCGGGCGTGATGCATTCGGTAACGAGGGTTTCCTCGCAACACGGTTCGCAGAGCAAAACGGCGCGAGCTCATTTCCTCGGCGGAAGTGGCCGTGCGGCGTTTCGGTCCGCTCATCGCGCGGATAGATGGGCGAAGATCAGACGATCCCGCAGGTCCTGGACATGACAAGGGTTCCGGCGATGGCGAATCGGTTGTTCTGCACGGCACAGCACACGAAAGGTACGGCATGGCGAGCAGCGACTCCGCCTCCCGGCTGAGCAGTACCCCACCCGGGTGCTCCACGGCCCGTGGTTCCACCGGCTTGTTGGCGCACCGACTGGATTCGGCGCGCATTCAGAACTTCGTCGGACGAACTACGGAGTTGAACCTCTTCCGGCGGGCGCTGGAAGAATGCCAGGACGCCCCCACCGTCATCGTGCTCCACGGCCCCGGAGGGATCGGAAAGAGTGCCCTGCTGCAACGCTTCGCCCTGGAGACGGGGGCAGCGGGCAGGCCCGTCGTGTACATCGACATGCGAATGATCGATCCCTCTCCGGCGGCATTCAAGACAGCCGCCTCCGATGTGTTCCGGAAGAAGCACGCGGTACTGCTGGTCGACAGTTTCGAACGCTGCGCCGACATGGAGGAGTGGCTACGGGGCTGGTTTCTGCCGCAGGTACCGGCCGGGGTGCTCGTGGTCGTGGCCGGACGGCTTCCTCCCGATCCTCTGTGGAAGGCCGACCTGGCGTGGAGCGATGTGCTTCAGGTACTGCCACTTCGCGAACTGGGGCCCGCCGACTCCGCCGCCCTGCTCTCCTCCCGGGGGGCCGACGCCGCCCTGCACGAGCCGTTGCTTCGCTTCGCGGCAGGCCATCCGCTCGCGCTGCGCCTGGCAGCCGAGGTGGCGGCCCAGGGCGAGTCCGGCGACATGGAGTGGGCGCCGGTACGCCCGGTGGTGGAGAGACTGCTATCGCATCTGGTCGGAGACCTGCCGTCGCCCGCGCACCGGCGTGCCCTCGAGGTCTGCGGGCACGCGCTCGACACGACAGAGGAACTGCTGCGCGTCGTCCTCCCCGACGAGGACGCGAGTGAACTGTTCACCTGGCTGCGGCAACTGCCCTTCATCCGATGCGGACGCTTCGGCGCGTACCCGCACGATGTGGTCCGGGACTCCCTCGATTCCGACCTACGGTGGCGCGATCCGGAGGGCTACAAAGCGATGCACCGCGCGATCCGCGGGCACCTGGTCGAGCGGATCCGCCACGCGCCGGAGCAGGAGGCGCTGCGCGCCACCGGTGGCTACAACTACATCATCTCCCGGGCCGACTGGATCAGGAAGTTCCACGGCAGCCGTCAGGAGAGTGGCGCGTTCGAGGCCCCTTTCCGGACGGAGGACACGGATGTCCTGATCGAGATGACGCGGCAGATGGAAGGGGAGGAGTCAGCGGCGCTGGTGGCCTACTGGCTACGGGAGCAGCCGGAGGCGTTCCACGTCCATCGTCGATACAGCACGGGCGAAGTGCTGGGCTTCATGGCGTGGCTACGGCTGGAATCTTGGGACGAGGAGGCACGGCCCGTCGATCCTGTGGTGACCGCCGCATGGGACCATGTCCGTTCGGCGCTTCCTCTGCGGCGCGGTGAGCATCTGGGCATAGCGCGGTTCCTGGTGCACCATGGCTCGTATCACCGGCCGTCCCGCTCATGGGACTTGGTCCATATGAGGGTCATCTTCGAGATACTGAGGGCCGAGCGCTGCGCCTGGTCATGCGTCGCCAACGCCGACGCGGACTTCTGGGAGCCCCTGATGAGGTACATGGACATGTACAAGGCACCGCGGTCGGCATCCGTCGGAGACCTCTCCTACAGCCTGTTCGTCCACGACTGGCGCACGGTCCGCATCGAGGAATGGGCGGAGCGCATCGACTCATGTCTGCTCACCGGCCCGCCGCCGTTCTCCCCCGCGGATTCGCAGCCGCGTTTCACCTCGCTCTCCCGGGCCGACTTCGATGCCGCGGTGCGCGACGCGCTGCGTTCCTGGCACGACCCCTATCAGCTCGCGACCAACCCGCTGTTGCAGTGTCGACTCGTCGCGGACAACGCCGATGACAACGCTGTCATGGCCCTTCAGCACCTGATCAAAGGGGCCATGGCCCGGCTGGAGGCCAATCCTCGCACCGTGCACCTGCATCAGGTGCTCACCACGACGTTCCTCACCAGGGTGTCCACCCAGGAGGCCGCCGCGCGTCGATTGAACATTCCCTTCAGTACGTATCGGCGCCATTTGACCCGGGGGATCGATCAGGTGCGCGAACACCTCTGGCGGTGGGAGACAGGAGACGACGTCCCCGATTGAGCCCGGGGAGCGCCAGCGCAGGTTGGTTGCCCCCGTCGGGAAGGCACATCAGCGCAAGAGCCGGCTTCGCTCGGAACCGCTCGTTACGAGGTGGGCACTCATGGTCAGCCACGGACATGGTTGCCACTGCCGGATTCGCGTGCCATCACCAGTGAGGGGCTTCTCCTTCCATACCGCAGGTCCATGCGGCCCTCCGACATCCGCTCGCCGACACGGCCGGGCTGCCATAACGCGACCACGGTCGAGGCCACGCCGAGCCCAGCGCCTGCGATGCGTTGACGAACGTCTGTAGCGGGACGGGAACACGTGGGAGTTTCCAGTGCCCGGGGAACCGCGGCGGTGAGCGGTCACCCCGGCCCTCGGCCTCACGAGGCCGAGGGCGGCTGCGGTGAGCGGCCCGGGTTGTCCGCGACCCGCCAGTTTACGGCCTCAGCATTATCGGCAGGGTGTCCCGTACGGCATCGCGCCACCTGGCGCGAACGGCGATGGCCTGTCGCCAGGGACGAATGGCCTTGGGCGGCATGCCGACGGAGAGCACTCCGGTCAGGCGATCGCCAGTGCGGTAGACGACGAGGAACCGGCGTTCATGCAGCTTCCCGGCCACAATGGCGGTGCCGTCGTGGCCGCGGAGGTAGCCGTATGCCTGGATCTTCATGTCGTACTGGTCGGACCAGAAGTACGGCACTGGGGCGAACGGCCGACGCGCGTCCGGGCGGAGGAGGTTGCGGGCGGCGGCCATGGCCTGTTCGGCGGCGTTGGTGCGGTGCTCGATGCGCATCGTGGTGCCGAACACCGGGTTGTGCCAGCGGGCGACGTCCCCCGCGCCGTACACGCCCGGTGCCGCGGCGCAGTACTCGTCGCACACCAGACCGTCGTCGAGAGTGAGGCCACTCCCCTCGAGCCACGCGGTGTTGGGGCGGCAGCCGATGGCTACCAGCGCCTCATCCGCCGCCACCAGACCGCCGTCCGCAAGCCGTACCCCGCCGTGGATCACCTCGGTCACGCCGATCCCGGTGCGCAGATCCACACCGTGGTCCAGGTGGGCCTGCGACAGCACCCGTCCGACGTCCTCGCCAACCGCGTGGGCCAGCGGCACGGGGGCCGGCTCGACCACGGTGACCTCGGTGCCCAGGCCCCGGGCCACCGCGGCGGCCTCCGCCCCGAGGAATCCGGCGCCGACCACTGCCAGGCGCCGCCCCGGGCCCAGCCGGTCCCGCAGCGCCAGGGCGTCATCCAGGGTGCGCAGCACCCGCCCGCCCTCGCCCGGCAGACGGCGTGGGCCCACTCCGGTGGCCACGATGAGACCGTCGTACGGCACCGGTGTGCCATCGGCCAGGTGCACGGTACGGTCGGCGAGGTCCAGCCCCGACGCCGCGGTGCCCAGGCGCAGGTCGAGCCCGAGCGCGTCCAGGTCCGCCGGAGAGCGCAAGTCCAGCCGACCGGGCTGCCATTGCCCGGCAAGGATTTGTTTGGACAGCGGCGGCCGGTCGTAAGGGGGCCGCGGCTCGTCGCCGACGAGGGTGACGGTGCCGTCGTAGCCCTCCCGGCGCAGCGTCTCCGCCGCCGCGAGGCCCGCGGCCGAGGCACCGACCACGACGATCCGTTTCACTCCTCCACCAGCCGGATCGCAGCCGCGGGGCAGACCTGCGCCGACTCCCTGGCGGCGCCATACAGCTCGGCGGCGGGCCGCTCATTCAGCAGGACGACGATGCCGTCCTCGTCCCGCTGGTCGAACACCTCGGGGGCGATCAGTACACACTGACCCGAGCCGACACACTTGGGTGCGTCAATTTCTACGCGCATGGTGACTCCTTCGCGCTCGTGACTGGAGGTTCGGTGCCCTTGCCGCGTCCTCGCGGGGCTACCAGCTGACAGGCAGTTCATAGACGCCATAGATCAAGCCGTCGTGCTTGAACGGGAGGCGGTCAAGGCCGGTGGCCAGACGCAGAGTGGGGATGCGGCGGAACAGTGTGCTGTAGACCACTTGGAGTTCCACCCGGGCAAGTGGCTGGCCGAGGCACTGGTGGACACCGAAGCCGAAGGCCACGTGACGACGGGCCTGACGGTGGATGTCCAGCCGCTCGGGCTCGGGGAAGACTTCCGTGTCCCAGTTGGCCACCGAGGGGGGCATGACCATGCTGTCCCCGGCCCTGATGACCTCGCCGCCGATCTCGATGTCGTCCAGCGCGACGCGGCGGCGGCCCGACTGAGTGATGGACAGGTAGCGCAGCAGTTCCTCGACCGCTCCGGCGACCACCTTCGGGTCGTCGGCCGCACGCACCGCAGCGAGCTGGTCGGGGTTCTCCAGCAGGGCAACCGTGCCGAGAGCGATCATGTTGGCGGTGGTTTCGTGACCGGCGCTCAGCAGCAGCATCCCCATTCCGGCGGCGTCACGCCGGGTCAGTTCGCCGGCTTTCACGCGGGCTGCCAGTTGGGAGAGCATGTCGTCGGCAGGTCGGGCGAGTTTGGCGGTAAGCAGGTCGTCGAGGTAGTCGAGGAGCGCGGTGACGGCCTCGCCCACGTCCTCGGCCGACGACGTACGGTTGACCAGGATCTTGCTGTGGTGCTGGAAGATTTGGTGTTCCTCGTAGGGCACTCCGAGGAGCTCGCAGATCACCAGCGACGGCACGGGTAAGGCGAGCGCGTCGACCAGATCGGCCGGCTTCGGCCCGGCCAGCATCTCGTCCATCAGATCGTCGGTGATCTTTTGAATGGCGGGCCGCATGGCTTCGACACGCTTGATCGCGAACGGCGCGGTGACCATCCGGCGGATCCGGGCGTGTTCGGGATCGTCCATGTTGACGAAGGTCCGCTGCCGCGCGATGGCCTCGCGGGCGCCGGGAGACTGGTGAGGAAAGCCGGGCAGCAAGCCATCGGAGCTGATCCGGGGATCGCCGAGGAGGGCCCGCTGATCGGCGTGGCGTGCGACGAGCCAAGGGCTGCTGCCGTCCCAGAGCCGTACCTTCGAGATCGGCTTCTCCGCTTGCAGGGTCGTCATCGCCGGGGGCGGGGCGAACGGGCATCTGGCCGCCCTGGGCATCGGATACTCCGGGTGCTGCCCGGATGCCTCGTCTGTGGTCGGTGCGACTGTGTCGGTCATTTCGCTCCTCAGTGAGTGGGGGACATCAGGGGCGCGGTCAGTGTGCGGTGTCGCCGTGAAGGCGAGCCGGTGACGTCGAGAGCCATGCCCGCCGTGCGGAACGGCGGGTCCGACGCCGAGCCGGTGCTTGCGATGATGTCCGTGCGGATCGGAGGGGATCGGTGGGCGGGTCGAGGTGGAGCCCTACCGGCCTGTCCGCGGGATGCGCTGTGTCACGGCCAGCAGTGACGGGTTACAACCGGCCGGGCGCGAGGGGTGGGCCCGTGGTCAGATCACGGGGATGGGGTGGCTGTCGATGCGCTCGGGGTCGCCGGCGAAGCCGGCGGTCAGGGCACGGGCGGCCGTCTCGTGCGGGCTGCCGAGTGGGACCGCGCTGACCTTCTCCAGCCTCTCGTACTGGTCGTAGGTGAGGTCGAGGTCGAGCGCGGCGAGATAGTCGCCCATCTGTTCCATGGTGCGTGGGCCGATGACGGGGATGAGAGCGGTGGCGGAGCGGGCGGCTCGGGCGCGCAGCCAGGCCACCGACACCTGGGCGGCACTGGCCTGGACCTCCTCGGCGACGGCCAGGACCGTGTCGAGGATCGCGGTCTTGTGCGCGCTGTCCTCGGCGGCCACGCCACCACCCCGTGTGGTGAGGCGGCCCTCCCCGCCGTGACGGTACTTACCGGTCAGCAGGCCACCGGCCAGCGGCGAGTAGAGCACGGCGCCGAAGCCGAACGCCTCGGCCATGGGCAGCAGTTCGCGTTCGGCGGTGCGCTCGGCGAGACTGTACTCGTTCTGGAACCCGATGATCGGGGCCCTGTGGTGCCTCTCGGCGATGGCCGCGGCGGCGGCGATCCGCCAAGCGGGAAAGTTGGACAGGCCGCCGTGCAAGATCTTCCCGGCGCGCACCAGGTCGTCGAAGGCCGCGACGATCTCCTCCACCGGAGTGATGGCGTCGGGCAAATGGGCCCAGTACACATCGACGTAGTCGGTCCTGAGCCGCTTCAGGCTCGCCTCCAGCGAGCGGACCATCGTCTTGCGGCTGTTGCCGGTCGCGTTGATGTGACGGCCTTCGGCCGCTCCACAGGTGTATTTGGTGGCGAGTACGAAATGGTCGCGGTCAGCGGCGAGCAACTCGCCGAGCAGGGATTCGGCCTCCCCGCCCTGGTAGTGGTCCGCGCTGTCGATGAAGGTGCCACCGGCCTCGGCGAAAGCATCGAAGATCGCGGCGGACTGCTCTCGGCCCGCGCTGATGCCTGGGGCGGTGCCGAAGTTGGCGGTGCCGAGCGCGTACTGGGAGACGCGCAGACCGGTGCGTCGGCCGAGCGTTGTGTAGTGCATAGAGGTCCTTACAGGTGTCGTAGGGGAGCAGATCGGGGGCCTCACCTGATGGGGCCGTGGTCCTCTCGGGGCGACACCCGGGGAAGCACGGCCCAGGACATGGGTGACGAAACCATCAGGCAAGTTGCGTCCTGTAGGCTCGCAGAGAAACCGGAATCTGCTTCCGGGAGGATACCGGAAGCAGATTCCGATTTCCAGTGAGGCAGACTTTGGCCGTAGCGCCGGTGAAAACCACCGACGCGCGTGAGGAGGAGACCCGAGTTGAACGCAAGCAGCGCGGACCCGGGACCACCGCCGCAATCCGCGGCAGGCAAACCGCTGCGCGCCCATGCCCTACGCAATCGCAACGCGCTCATCGCGGCAGCACGCGAGGCGTTCACCGAGGGCGAGATGGACATCCGCATCGAGGAGATCGCCCGCAGAGCGGGGGTCGGGGTCGGCACGTTTTACCGCCACTTCGAAACCCGTGAAGCCCTCATCGAGGCCGTATACGGCCAGCGAGTGGACGACCTCTGCGGTACGGCAGCACACCTGCTGGACACCCTCGCCCCGGATGAAGCCCTCCATGAGTTCCTCCGGCGGTTCATCCGCCACGCCGCCGCCAGCCGTGGCATGGCCGTCACACTGGGGACCATCATGACGAGCGGATCGCCGGTGTTCGCGCGAGCCCGGTCGCAGATGGTCGACGCGATCGCATCCCTTATGACCGCCGCGGCCGCGACACGCGCGATCCGCGAAGACATCGCACCAGAGACCGTCTTCCGAACGATGGGCGGCGTTTGCGCCTCACACGGCCAGCCTGAATGGGAAGCAGGAGCACACGCGGTGGTCGACCTTCTGTTCGACGGGCTTCGCTACGGAGCCACCCACTCGCGATGACACCCCGGCCCGACGCCTGCCGGATCCAGCTGCTTCCGCCGCTATCTGACAGGACACCAGCAAACGGACTGACGGCCACTCATGTTCACGTGGCCGGCCTTCCGACGGGGGCGAGGGTGCTTGGACAAGCGGCAGGTCGTCTTCAGCTGGCCCGAATCCAACGGTACCGAGACAATGCCTCTGGTCGATGAGCATGGTCATAAGCCGCGCCTGGCCCGTCCGTGGCGCCGGATACCCCCGGCACCGCCTCAACCAGCCAGCCCCCGCTGGGCCGCCTTTGGCCTTCGATCGCACGGGCGCAGTCACCAGCGCCAATGCTTCAAGCGTAGTAGCGGTTGATCGATTCGGCCACGCACACCGGCTTGTCGCCGCCCTGGCGCTCGACCGTCACCACGGTGGTCACCTGGGCGCCGCCCGGCACGTCCGTGACCTCGGTGATGCGGGCGGTGGCGCGCAGCCGAGAGCCGGTCGGGACAGGGGAAGGGAATCGAACCCTGTTCACCCCGTAGTTGATCCCCATGTCCACGCCGTCCACCAGGAACAGCATCGGGTAGAAGGAAGGCAACAGCGACAGCGTCAGATAGCCGTGTGCGACCGTCGATCCGAAGGGACCGGCTGCGGCCTTCTCTTGGTCCACATGCATCCAGTGGCGTTGGTCGGTCGCATCAGCGAACAGGTCGATCCGCTTCTGATCGATCTCCAGCCAGCCGCTGGGGCCGAGCTCCTCACCGATCACGGACCGGAGTTGATCGAGCGAGGTGAAGATCCTCGGCTCCGCCATGTCGCATGCCTCCTGCACGAATAGTGGTCAAGCGCCTGCGCTGCATGTTCGCCGCAACAGGTGTGGGATCAGTGGACCAGGTCTGGCGGCGCGCCTGGCTTGGTCCCACCGAATGTGGATAGAAGTTGGCCTCCGGGTGACCCGGCCCCGAGCAGCCGCTGGTGCCCGCCAAGCCAAAGACCACGGCGCCATCACCCGCTGAGCGGCCAGGGCTACGCCTTCCCCTCGTCAATCAGCCCTTTCACGGCGGCTCGCGCGGCTGTCGCCTGGCCTTCGTCGACAAGCGTCGCGAGCCTTGCCAGTGCCGTCTCCGACGGTGATCCCTTGCGAGTGCCGAACATCATGTAGGTCTGGTCCGGTACCGACGGAGAGACCATGGTGTGTTGCTCCACTGTCAAGGCTCCTGCCACAGGGTGGTTGAGGCAGAACGGTTCCAGTCCGCATGTGCTCACCTCATGCCCTGCCCAGGCCGTCGCGAACTCCTCACTCCTGATGCTAAGTTCGCCGATCAGCGGCACGAGTCGGGGGTATTCGGGCCAGGTACCTGCGGACAGTCTGAGGTGAGCCGCGACGTCACGCACCTTCGCCTCCCAGTCCGCGAAGAGCGAGCGGCTCACCGGATCCAGAACGATGAGCCGTGCCAAGTTGGGCCGTTCCTGCGGGTGTTCCGGGGCGTGCATATCAAGGTGTCCGGCAAACAGGGCGTGGGCCAGAGGGTTCCACGCAAGGATGTCAGCGGCGACGTCAATCACGAGTACGGGCCCCGAGATCATCTCGATGAGGCCCTGTGCCTCCGGCGCCATCTCCTGATCTCGGGTGCGGCTTCTACTCATAGGGCGCGGCGCGGGTTCAGCCAGAAGCCTCATGTGTTCATGCTCCTGGGGCGTGAGTTGGAAGACACGTGCCAGCGCGTCAAGGACTTGAGGTGAGGCGTTGAGAGCAGCGCCCTGCTCGAGGTCGCGGTAGTACGACTCGCTGAGTCCGGCCAGGGCGGCCACCTCATCCCGGCGCAGGCCTGGGACCCTGCGTCGCTCGCCGTAGGTGCTGATGCCGACTGCGGCGGGTTGTGTGCGGGAACGGCGTGCCTTGAGGAAGGCTCCGAGTTCGACATGCATGGCGCCAAGGTAGCGGGGACGACGCAGCCGGGCCTGCCGCTGCCGGCGGCACCCGGGCATTCCCGGGGGTGCGTCGTCCGGCCCCGGTGGAAGGTGCCGCTGACAGCGGCAGGCTGGTCCGCGCTGCCGCGCGCACACTCGACATGTCTGGACGGCCTGGCGCTCATGCGGTCTCGCTCGACCGTGTGCTCGCGGGTCATCGCGGTCTGCGCCTAGCAGGCTCGCTGGCCGATGCCGTTCTCGATCACTTCTCAGGAGTTGTTGTGAACCAAGATTTCGCTGGACAGACCGCCGTGGTTACGGCCGCTAGCAGGGGGATTGGACGAGCGATCGCCCATGAGCTCCTCAATCGGGGAGCTTCAGTCACGATCACCGCTCGTGACGCCGCCGCTTTGCGGTCCACCGCTGACGAGTTGGCTGTGGAAACCGGTGTGGAACGTGACCGTGTCCTTGCCGTACCCGGTGACGCGGGAGACATCGAGTCTCGCGCCGAAGCGGTAAAGCGAACGATCGAGCAGTTCGGCAGTCTGGACGTGCTGGTCAACAACGCGGGAATCAATTCACTGTTCGGCCCGCTCGTGGAGGCGGATCTCGACGAGGTGCGTCAGACCTTCGACGTGAACGTCACCGCGGCACTGGGCTTCACCCAACTTGCCTGGCACTCCTGGATGTCCGAGCACGGGGGCGCCATCGTCAACATGAGTTCGACAGCCGCTCTGCGCGCGACCGGCGACATCGGCGTCTACGGCGCCAGCAAGTTGGCGCTGTCCCGGCTGACCGAAGAGCTGGCCTACCAACTGGGACCGAAGGTGCGCGTCAACGCGGTGGCGCCGGCCGTGGTGAAGACCGTGTTCGCCGAACCCCTCTACAGCGGCCGGGAAGCCGAAGTCGTCAAGCGCTATCCGCTCGGTCGGCTCGGCATCCCGTCCGACGTGGCCAAGCTCGTGGCATTCCTGGCCTCGGACGCGGCGGGATGGATCACCGGAGACACCGTCCGCATCGATGGCGGCCAGTTGGTCCACAGCGTCATCGCCTGATGCGACGGATAACGATCAGCGGGGAAAGGAAGGGAACCTCTGTGAACAGCCGCAGCCCGCGCGAGGTGCTCGGGAACCATCTGGCCGCGCTCAACAGCGGCGAGGCCGACCGCATCGCCGCCGACTACGCCGAGGACGCGATCGTCGTCCTTCCCGGCAAGGTGGTCGCCGGCCAGGAAGCCATTCGCGATGCCTTCGCCGAGAACGGCGCGGCTCTGCCCGGTGCTCGCTACGCCACGCTCTCGGTGACCGAGTCGTCGGACCTGCTGCTTCTGGAGTGGCAGATGGACGCCCATTCCGTATCGGTGACGGATGGCATCGATACCTTCTTGATCTATGAGGGACTGATCCATCGGCAGACCTCCCGTTTCACGCCCGTCGAGAGGTGAACGCGGGCGCGTGGGGACGGTTATGGGCAACCGCCCCCACGCGGCGGTGACAAGCGTGGCAGCGCAGTCACCCATCGGCTACCAACTCGTCGGCCGTCTCGAGCGCGGCGGCGGAGCGCGCCTGGTCCGTGCCACCAAGTTGCTCGGCCCGGGAGCCTGCCATGAACAAGGCGCTGAGGGCGAGCCGAGCCCTCATGCGACCCCGCACCGTGTCCGAAGGGCGGAGCAGTTCGGCGAGCGACTCCATACGCTCGACGAATTCGGAGGCTGCCGCGAGGTCGCGCATCGCGGCCTCGTTCTCCTGCGCGAAGCGGGTGAACTGGCCCCACGGGCCGGCCATGAGCGCTGAGAGCCGGTGCAGGACCTCTCTGCGCGTCCGCAGGTCGGCCGGGCGGGAACAGGCCCAGTCGATGATGTCGTCGATGGACGATGCCAGGTCCCGGTGGATACTGGCGAGGATGTCTTCTTTGCTCTTGTAGTGGTAGTAGAGCGCTGGCCGGGTGACCTCCAGTCGCTCGGCGATCTCCCGCAGTGTCGCCTTCTCGTAGCCACGTTCGGAGAACACATCGAGGGCGACCTGATGGATGCGCTGTCTCGTATCGGTGCGCCGCCCGTCCGTTGTGCCGGTCATTTGACCACCTCCTCGAGAAAGCTTACCTTGGCGTAAGCAGAATCGCTTACCCACGCGTAAGTCACCTAGAAGCTTCGGTGACGTACCAGCTGTTCAGCCGCGGTGGCCTGCGTGCCCTCTGCGGCGGCCGATCATCACATCTCCCGGGCGCCCGCCGCTTGGCCGGTCGGCGTCCAACTTCCAAGGAGCACCAATGCCTACCCTTGCCATAGTCGGAGCAGGCCCCGGCCTGGGGCTGTCGATCGCCAAGAGGTTCGGTGCGGAGAATTTCCGCGTCGCGCTCTTCTCCCGCGATCAGAAAAAGCTTGACCGGCTCGCCGGCGAACTGGCGGCCGACGGGATCGAGGCCGCGGGCTTCGCGGCCGATGTGACCAACCGGCCCGCCCTGACCCGCGCATTCGACGCGGCCAAGGAACGGTTCGGTCCCATCGACGTCCTGGAGTACTCCCCCGCGCCCGCCGATCCGCAGTCCGGCCCGCTGGCCCCCGTCGACGCGCTGGACCTCACGGTCGAAGCCGTGCAACCGCAGATCGAGTACCACCTGTACGGCGGGATCACCGCGATTCGCCAGGTGCTGCCGGACATGCTCGACCGCGGCGAAGGCACCATCCTGGTCACCACCGGCGCATCGTCCGGCCCGGTCGTCCACCCACCGTTCGCCAATATCGCGGCCGCGAGCGGCGCGTTGCGCAACTGGGTCCTCAACCTGAACGCAGCGCTCGCGCCAAAGGGCGTGTACGCCGCACACATCGCGATCGCCGCCTGGATCGGCAAGGGCGGACCACGGTCCCATCCCGATGTGATCGCCGAATCCTACTGGGAGCTGTACCGAGCGCGCACGGAGCCCGAACTCTTCCACCTAGACCCGGAGATGCGGGCGGCGCTGTGACGAGGCGACGCGACGGCAAGGACGCCGGTGTGACTTTCGTCGATGGCTGCCGCGACCAACGGCAGGCGTGGTGTCCGGCTGCGGCTGCCTAGTGTGGCCACGTGACTCGTGTGGAAACTACGGACCCTGTGGCATCGGCTCACCACGCGTCCGGGGCAGGGGCGTGGCTACGCTCGGCGCCCCACCGGCTGACCGGCCCGGGCAAGGCACTCTTCACGCCCGGTATGTGGACTCCCTGGCGCATCGTGCGCGAATCGCTGCTCAGTGCGGTGCTCGGGCTGCTGGCCGCGGTTGCCGAGTCCCTGGCCGAAGGCAGCACCGTACGGATCGCCGCAGTGGCTCTGGCCGCTGCGGCGCTGTCACCGCTGCGCCGGGTCCTTCCCTCGACCGTACTTCTGGTGACCGCCATGGGAATGGCCGAGTTCGCCGGCCTCAGCCCGCTGGTCCTCGTCGCCGCCTGGTCAGCCGGGCTCCGGATCGACGGCTTCGGCAAGGCGGTCGGCACCTTCGCCGCCACGTATGCCGTCAGCCTCGGCCTGTCCGTCGTGTGGGACGCGCCCAGTTCACCGCTGGCCTTTGCCTTCGCCGCCCCATGGCTGCTGGTCAAGACGGTCGTACCCGGCCTCATCAGCCGCTATTGGTCGCAGCGTCGCACACTGGCGGACACCCTCCAGGAGTACGACGCCCAGGTACTACGCGAACGGGCGATGATCGCCGGACAGGCCCGGATGCGAGAGCGCCAGCGCATCGCACAGGACATGCACGACAGCCTCGGCCATCAGCTCACTCTCATCTCGGTACACGCAGGCGCGCTGGAGGTGGACCGGAAACTGACCGAGCGGCAGCGTGAGACGGTAGGCGTACTGCGCGAGGCATCAGTGGCCGCGATGCACGAACTGCGCGAAGTAGTGGGGCTGTTGCGAGATCCCGCCGAGTGTCCCGGCCAAGGGGGCGCCTCCCACACTCCTCAGGACAGGGACGTAGAGGCGGGCACAGCGCCCTCGCGAGGGCTGGCCGGCGTCGAGGGCCTGGTGGAGGCGTCCCGGAGCGCGGGTGCTGACGTGGAGCTGCGGCGCTCCGGCGAGCCGCGCCCACTCGCCCCAGCCGCCGATCACGCGGTGTACCGCATCGCTCAGGAGGGCCTGACCAACGCCCACAAACACGCCCCAGGCGCCTGGATCACCATCGAGCTCCGGTATGAGCCGGATGCGCTGGTGGTGGAGGTCGCGAACGGCCCCACCATCGAAACGCCGGGCACCGGCCGGAGTGTGGTGAGCGGCGGTCAGGGCCTGACCGGGCTCAAGGAGCGGACCCGGCTCATCGGAGGCATGGTGCACGAGGGGCCCACGGCGAACGGCGGCTTCCGGCTGGCGGGCTTGCTGCCGTACGCCCCGTCGGAGGGCGGCGCCCCAAGCCTCTCACAGGGCGACATGGAGACATCGTTTGTCGATCCCACAGACGACTTTCGGGAGCAGATCCCGGCCGACTCCGCGGGGGATGGTGCTCCGGTCACTCACCGGAACGGGCTGCCGAAGGAGCTGGTCAAGGCAATGAGCAGGAACAAGAAGGTAGGCGGCATAGCAATCGGCTGCGGAGTCACGGCAGCGGTCATCCTGTTGCTGGGGATCGCCCTCGTCGCCATCGGTTTCTTCCTGGCACGCGAATCAGACAAGGCGATGATCGAGCCCAAGCAGTATCGTGCGGTGACGGTGGGCCAGTCCGAAGCCGAGGTGCGCGAGACGCTGCCCAGCGGGAAGTCGTTTTTGGCCTTCGGACTGGACAAGGGTGCTCCGCCTGAGCCCAAGGGAGCCAAGTGCCTCACGCTGATGTCCACGGAGACCGGCGGTGAATCTGATGAGGAGCCGGTTTTCCGGTTCTGCTTCAAGGGCGGCAAGCTGGTCGAGAAGAAGTCCTTCACGGTCAGGAGATGAGCGAGATCGGGGGCAGGATGGCCGCAGGGATGACCGCCCGGAACAGCGCGGGAGAGCCGTGATCAGGGTTCTCGTCACGGATGACGAACCGCTCATTCGGGCGGGCATCAAGATGATCCTCACCTCGGCCGACGACGTCGATGTGGTCGGGGAGGCGACCAACGGCCACGAGGCGATCGCGCTGGCCCGGGCTCGGCGGGTGGACGTGGTGCTGCTCGACATTCAGATGCCGGGAATGGACGGACTGACGGCTCTGGCCGAACTGCACCGGACCGTCCCCGACACACGTGTGCTGATCCTCACCACGTTCGGTGCGCAGCAAAACGTGTTGCGCGCGCTGGCCGAGGGCAGCGCGGGCTTTCTGCTCAAGGACTCGGCGCCCGTGGAACTCATCCGCGCGGTGCGGGCCGCCGCGGCAGGGGAGGCGTACCTATCGCCGAGCGCCACCCGCCACGTCGTGAATTCCTTGACCTCTGGTCAGACCGCGCTCCGTGCCGAGCAGGCCCAGCGCCGATTGGAGAAACTGGCCGGTCGCGAGCTGGAGGTCCTGGCCCTTCTCGGCGAGGGCCTCTCCAACGCGGACGCCGGCAAGCGACTCCACATGAGCGAGGCAACGGTCAAGACGTATGTGAGCCGGATCCTGGCCAAGCTGAACTGCGAGAACCGGGTACAGGCCGCCCTGCTGGCCCGGGACGCCGGGCTGGGAGACTGACCCACCGGCGCAGCGCCGGGCACTGGAGCGTTATGGTGCATCAACGAGGGGCCTCCTGTACGTCGGTGCTTCTGCGTGATCTGCGCCAGCTGACCGCCTCGCGTTTCTGGCTGCGGCGACCGGTGTTGCGGATGTGTTGGAGATCGGTGCCGTTACCGGCTACAGCACTCTATGCATGGCTCGTGCTCTCCCGCGCCATGGAAGACTGGTCACTCGGACACCGCCGGTGTTTGTGAGGTCAATGCCATGATCCGGGACGACCAGCCGGGGGGGGACGTGAGCATGCTCCCGATGGCCGACGGCATCACTCTGGTCCGCCGGAGGTGACCGCCATCGGGATCGGTCGGCCGGAGCCCGGGCCCGATCCCGGTGCGTCGCCCTCAATCGGGAGGCCCATGGGGGCCGGTGCCCGACGGTCGGTGAGGTCCGGAGCGACGAGCCGGGCCCGGCGCCGAACGCCACCACCCGCCACGAGGTGGCGAGCAGCATGAGGTGCCATGCCTCCCGGTGCTCCTCGAGCAGCAGCACACCCACGGCACCATGCGTTCCGAAGCGGTCGGTGAGCGTCGTGACCGATCTCCTGCACGACAAAGTCATCGGCGAGGCCGAACGCCTCCAGCTGCGCCCAGCGAGGTCGTGGTCGTTACGGCTGGACACCGACTGGAGTATGCCCTGTGCGTCCAGGCCGACGATCACCATCACCTCCCGGATCGCCTCGGACGGAAACCGACGTCCGCCGCCCTGAAGCCCGTGCCTGCGGCAGGCCGGTGGCGCGGCCCCCTGCTCTCATCGGCAGAGACCATCCGGCGGGACCCAACCACAGGTCGTGGCCATCCCTACCGAGAGGCCGCACAGGTCCGGCGAGCCCGCGCTGTTTCATCAGCTCCGGGCAGGACAACCCGTACAGCTTCTCGCTGCCGATGCTCTGATACAGATAGTTCCACTGGGCCAGCATGGCGGTGCTGAACGCGTCGGTTGGGGGACAGCGAGGTCGCGACGTCCGCACCGTCGCTGATCACCAGCCGGCCGCCGGGGCGCACCAACGAGCGAAGACAGCACCGCGTCACGGTCGCGCATGTGGGAGAGGGTGAAACGCACATGCACGAGGTCGAACCTACCGAGTGACGGAGGTGCCGCAAGGTCGCACTCGACGACCGTCAGCCGTGCGCAGTCACCCTCCCGCAAAAGCAGGTGTGAAGGTCGCGGGCCACCACCTCGCCCTGCGCGCCCACCTGGTCGGCAAGCAACCGGCTGACGGTCCCGCAGCCCGCGCCGGCGTCCAGGATCCTCATCCAAGTCGTCATCAGCCCGGCGACACCATCCTCGTCGCTATTACCGCTCACGGGGCACTCATCAAGGAGCCGATCACCGATCACCTGCGATCAGCGGGGCAATGCCCCCAGCGCGCCCGCCGATCCCGCCAGACTGTCCACGACCTGCAACGACGCTTTTCCGAACAGAAAAAGTGAGCAGGTCCGGATATTAATCCCGGCCTTTCAACGGCTATCGAGTCGGTTTATCATCGAGCCACCGGCGCGAACTCCGTCAGGGGGCGCGACCACGCACATTCCGGAAAGGTGGCAGCATGTTGCGCACCATGCTCAAATCCAAGATTCACCGGGCTACAGTGACCGAGGCCGACCTGCACTATGTGGGATCGGTAACGGTCGACGCCGACCTTATAGACGCAGCTGATCTACTTCCCGGCGAGCTGGTTCATATCGTGGACATCACCAACGGGGCCCGACTTGAGACCTATGTCATCGAGGGGCGCCGCGGTTCGGGTGTCATCGGTATCAACGGAGCGGCAGCACATCTGGTGCACCCTGGTGACCTCGTCATCCTGATCAGTTATGCCCAGGTCGAGGACGCCGAGGCCAAACGCTTGCGTCCACAGATCGTACATGTGGACCAAGACAACCAGATCGTCGGACTCGGCGCTGACCCCACTGATCCAGTACCCGGCTCGGCTCACAGCGAGCGGAGCCCCAGCGCGGTGGGTCCGGCCGCGAGTTAGGTGCTGAACCACTCACAGCTCGACGACCCCACGGCGGCGGTCGGGAGCGGCATGCTTTCCCCGCGGGCGGAGAGGACCCGCCGCCCAAGCCCCTGCCTCAAAGTGCCTCTACCGAACGTGGCCAGACCCGAGGCGGTTGGCGAGATGCCGCCGTCGTTCTGGGACGGCATACCGGCCGTGGTGATACGGCTGGTATACCCGCTCGTCTGCCGGACCTTACGATGGCTTGCCCTGCTCGCCCGTTCGGATACCGTGAGGGGCACGGAGAACCTTGCAGCTGAGTGTGGCCGCAGTGCTGGCCGAACCCGGCTCGGCGACCTGGAGACAGTGCCGCGCACCGACCGGCGGTGGGACGAACAGTCTTCGTGATCCGGCGCATCGGACTCAGGACGGCTCGCAGACCGCCAGGTGGTCGGGGTGACCGTGCTGGCCGAGGTATCCCTCCCCGACCGTGCTGTACGCGCCCGGCGGAAGCGTGGAGCACAGGCCGGTCGCGCCGTCCTGGTAGACGACCATCACACTCACGGTGTCCGTGCAGTTGTTGGCGGCATTGGTGTATCGCCAGCTCTCGTACATCGCCACGCAGGCCAGGGTCGGCCCGGATGTCCGGTCTCCGGCGGCGGCCGGCACGGACAGACCGAGCGGAAGAATCAATGCCATGACGGCTCCTGCGGACACCGCGCTCCATTTGATCCGACTCCGCATCATTTCTTCCTCGTTTCGCTGACCGGGTGTGTACATGTAGTTGAAGGTATTCCCCCGCAACGCACCTTTGGGTCTTCAAGAGTTGAAGATTCCGGATGGGCGAGCACGAGCGCAACCCGATGAGCCCTCTTTCAGACAGCCCAGCCCTTTCGGACCCGGCAGCCCGTCACCGACGCGAACGCCCCGCCTGGGGCACCTGAGGGACCAGATGACGCTTCAACCACACCAGCAGCCGCCTTCGGGGGACGTGCCGTCGAGCCAGGTCACCGGCGCCCGGCGCTGACCGGGACACCGCGGCCCGCGAGCCGTCCGGCAGCAGCTGCCCCCATCCTTGACCGGAAGGGGGTGGACGGCCGGTCACCGGTCGCCGAGAACCCAACGGCGCGAACGATCGAAAGGTGCGGATACAGGCGGCGGAGCTGTTCGCTCAGCAGGTCAAACCGCCCGAGGTGGCCCGGCATCTGCGTGTGAGTGTGAAGTCGGCCTACCAGTGGCAGCAGTTGTGGCGGCAAGGTGGTGCCGACGCGCTGCTTTCGCGAGGGCCGAGCGGGGGCCGGTGTCGCCTGTCTCCGCGCTGTCTGGAGAAGCTCGCCGGGTATCTCGAGCAGGGGCCGGCCGCGCACGGCTGGACGGAGGACCAGGTGTGGACGGCTGCACGGGTGGCCACGCTGATCGGCAGGAAGTTCCACGTCTCCTACAGCGTCTCGGGCGCAACGAGGCTGATGCGCCGGCTCGGTTTCACTCCGCAGATGCCCGCACGCCAGGTGGCCGAGCGCGACGAGCAGGCCGTGGCCGACTGGAAGGAGGCGACCTGGGTGGAGGTAAAAGGGCCCGGGCGGCCTGCAGGGGCTACATCTGCTTTGAGGATGAGGCCGGCTTCACCCGCAGACCGCCCAAAGGACGCACCTGGGGCCGGCGAGGCCACACCCCGGTCGTCACCGTCAGTGGACGACGCTATGGGCGCCTGTCGGTGGCCGGGCTGATCGCCTGGCGCCCGGGCTCCCGCACCCGGCTGTGCCACCGCCTGCTCACTCACCCCGCGGGCAAGGGCACGCGACGCAGCATCAGCGAGCGCGACTACATCGCCCTTCTGGACGGCGTCCACCAGCTGGTGAAGGCACCCATCGTGCTCGTATGGGACCGGCTCAACACCCACGTCTCCAAGACGATGCAGGAGCTGATTGCCGAACGTGAGTGGCTGACGGTGTTCCTGCTTCCTGCGTACTCGCCCGATCTGAACCCCGTCGAGGGCGTGTGGGCACACGTCAAACGCAGCCTGGCCAACCTCGCCGTCGTCGCCCTCGACCTGAAGGGTGTCAATATTCCGATCAGGCTGCTGAGCTGGGTGTTTCCTGTGGATGGTGAGGCCGGGGTGGCATGGTGTGGTATTCGTTGAGCAGTCCGCCAAGTATCTGGCGGCGTCTGACCGTGGCGGCGGGTAGAGGGATGACGTTCGGGTGGTCGTCTGGGGCTCGTAGGTCGAGGCTGCGGTGGGCCCGTCCGGTGTTGTAGTGCTCGGCGTACGTGGTGAGGACGGCACGGAGGTGTCGTTCGCCGGTGATGAGGAGTCGGTCGGTGCATTCGGCGCAGGCTGTGCGTATCCATCGTTCCGCGAACGCGTTTGACCGGGGGCTTTGCGGCGGGGTCGGGATGACGGCTGTGCCATTGCCGGCGAAGACAGCGTCGAACACGGCGGTAAACTTGCTGTCCCGGTCACGGATGAGGAACCGGAAGCACCCAGCGCTGTCGCCGAGGTCCATGAGCAGATTGCGGGCAAGTTGGGTGATGACCCATGCGCCGGTCGGGTGGGCGGTGACACCCAGGACGTGAACGCGCCGGGTGGCGATCTCCATGACGAAGAAGACATAGACACGCTTGAGGAAGACGGTCTCCACGTGCATGGAATCGCAAGCGAGCAGCGTGTGAGCCTGTGAACGGAGGAAGGAACGCCAGGTCTGCTGGCTTGCTCGCTGCGGTGCGGGCGGTAGACCGGAGCGGCGCAGAACGCGTCGGATAGTCTCAGCGGCGACCCGTTGACCAAGCCGAGGCAACTCACCTTGGATCCTGACATACCCCCAGGTCGGGTCCTCTCTCGCCAGGCGCTGGATGAGCGCAACTGTCTCTTCCTGCAACGGTGGCCGACCGGGCCTGACCGGTGTTTGGCGCCACTTCCAGCGCACCAAACGCCGGTGCCAGGTCAGCAGGGGGCCCGGGGTGACCAGTCGATGGCGACGTAAGGCGGGTGGCAGGTGCCGTGCGAGAGCGGAGAGCACGGCACGATCAGCCCCATGAGAGCCGCGGCCGCTGGACCTGCCGACGAAGCACAGCGACCTCATGACGAAGGGCAAGGATCTCGGCGTTGTTCGCGGCGGTCGATCGGCCCAGCAAAAGGAAGCAGCCCAGTAGTCGGCAGAAGGTCAGGTAGAGCAGTCGCACACCCACGATCACTGATCATGCCCATACGCGGACGATCACAAAGCCCCAGGTCAACGACCGTACAGCAATAAAGACACCCTTCAGGCCAGCCCAGCAGCGCTTGGCACACTATTTTGCGCGCAAGGGCACCTGCCGACCGTCTCGCTACGGCGCTACAGAGCCCGATAGGGCGCTCACGCCCTGGGAGTGCCCCGTCTGCCGGCACACGCCAAGGGGCATTACCTCGTCTTGACACGGTAGATACCTGCGGCCGGGACACCCGAGCACCGACTGCCTGCGGAAACACACATACCGAGGCCCTCAGCCCATAGCTTCCCCCTGTCGCATGGGGAGCACGACATCGTGCTCCCACCCCGAAAGGGGGTCGAGAGCCGACAAGGGGTCCTTATATCTCTCGATGCAGAAGACATCCGAATCGATCGGGTGACGTCAGGGGCCTGCGGTTGACGACGGCGCACAGGGGCGCGGTACGGCACCGCACGTCTACCGGATCGGGTGACGGACGAATCGGGCATCGTTGACACGTCTGCGAGTTGGGAGCACGAGGGCTCCCAGAGGGCTCCCCATTGCTCCCAGCCCGGAAACGGTTAAGGCCGCCTCCGCTACCCGCAGAAACGGCCTCCGACCTGCGAAAACGCCGGTCGGGACGACAGGATTTGAACCTGCGACCCCTTGACCCCCAGTCAAGTGCGCTACCAAGCTGCGCCACGTCCCGGTGCTCGTTCGGCTTGGGCTTTCCCTCGCCGACCGCGCATGAAGAACAATACCGCACTTCAGGGGGTGGTCGCTGCCACCCCGGGTGAAGATCGGGAGTCCGGCGGGACCAGCTGGGGTGTTTACCTTGTGGGGTCGGGGCATCGCACATTGTTACCGGGGAGCAGGCAGGGTGGTTCGGGCGGGGCTTGACTTGAAGTTTGGTTTAAGTTGCACGCTCGCGGCATGACGTTCACCGACGTTCACACCGGGTATGGGTACGACGATCTTCCTCGGCTGATGAGTCTGATGACCGGGGACGAGAAGCACGGGCCGGCTGCCACCTCGACGCTGGATGTGGTCTGGGTGCTTTACGACCGTGTGCTGCGGGTTTCGGCGGAGGGCGCGGAGGCGCCGGAGCGGGATCGGTTTTTGCTGTCCAAGGGGCATGGGCCGATGGCGTACTACGCCGTGCTTGCCGCCAAGGGGTTCTTTCCCGAGTCGCTGCTGGCGGGGTTCGGGGCGTATGACTCGCCGCTGGGGCACCATCCGGATCGGGTGCTGGTGCCGGGGGTCGAGATCAGCAGTGGGTCGCTCGGGCATGGGTTGCCGTTGGCCGTGGGGAGTGCGCTCGGGTTGCGGGCGCAGGGGCTCTCCGGGGCCGCGGTGTGGGTGCTCATCGGGGACGCCGAGCTGGACGAGGGCAGCAATCACGAGGCGATCGCGTACGCCGGGGCCGTGGGGCTGGAGCGGCTGCATGCGGTCGTCGTCGACAACGCCTCCGCCAGTCACAAGCGGCCCGGGGGCATCGCCGCGCGCTTCGAGGCCGCGGGGTGGTCCACGGCGACCGTCGACGGGCGTGATCACCAGGCGCTGTACGAGGCGTACACCGCGCCGCACCCGGGGCGGCCGCATGTCGTGGTGGCCCGGGTCGAGGGAAAGGTCTGATGCGATTCCAGGGGCGAGTGCGATTCAAGTGTGAGATCCAGTGTGAGAGGGGCTGTTCTTATGGACACCATGCGTGAGCGTTTCGCCTCCGTCGTCTCCCGTCTTCTGGACGACGATCCCCGGCTGGCCGTCGTGCTCGCCGAGATCGGTAAGGACGGCTTCACGGACGCGGCCCGGGCGCATCCCGACCGGGTGATCAATGTCGGCATCCGCGAGCAGTTGCTGGTCGGCGTCGGCGGTGGACTGGCTCTGACCGGGATGCGGCCGATTCTGCACACCTTCGCCAGCTTTCTGGTCGAGCGGCCCTTTGAGCAGGTCAAGCTGGACTTCGGGCATCAGGGCGTGGGCGGGGTGCTGGTGAGCGCGGCCGGTTCGTACGACTGGCCGGCGGGCGGCTACACCCATATGGCGCCCGGCGATGTGGCCCTGCTGGACACGCTCGACGGCTGGACCGTCCATGTGCCCGGCCATCCGGACGAGGCCGAGACCCTGCTGCGGGACGCGGCCGCCGCCGGTGACGACTCGGTGTACGTACGGCTGTCGGCGCACTCCAACTCCGCCCCGCGGGACATCGTCCCCGGCCGCTTCCTGACCGTACGGGAAGGGCGACGCGGTGTGGTCATCGCGGTCGGGCCGATGCTCGATGGCGTCCTTACGGCCGTCGAGGGGCTGGACGTCACCGTGCTCTACGCCACGACTGTGCGGCCCTTCGACGCGCGGGCGGTGCGTGCCACCGCCGAGGCGGCGGTCGGCGGCGTCGATGTCGATGTCGATGTCGTGCTGGTCGAGCCGTATCTCGCGGGTACCTCGACCGCCGCCGTGAACGACGCGCTCGCCGATCGCCCGTACCGGGTGCTCGGCCTGGGTATTCCCCGGCGCGAGCTGCGCCGCTACGGCACGATCGACGAGCATCTCGCGGGGCAGGGGCTGGATCCGGGGGCGTTGCGCGAGCGGATCTCCGCCTTCCTGCGGTGAGGGCCCGTGCCAGGCCGGTGGTTCAGATGTGCTTCTCCAGCCACGTCAGCAGGTCCTGCTGGACCTCGTCCCGGTTGGTCTCGTTCAGGATCTCGTGCCGGGCCCCGGGGTATCCCTTCCAGGTCAGCTCGCGCGTGCCGCCGTAGCGGAAGTCCTCCAGGAGTTCGTAGACGAGCGTCATCCCCTGGTTGCACGGGTCCTCGGTGCCCACCACCACATGCACCGGCAGCGCGGCCGGGATGCGGGCCTGGTGGCGCGGGTCGTTGATCTTACGGACGCCACGGACCCAGTCCTGGGACAGCCCGGCACTGAACGCGAAGCCGCACCGCTCGTCCGCCGCGTACGTGGCCACCTCCGCCGCGTCGCGCGAGAGCCACTCGAAGCCCGTCCGGTCCTGGAGGTGCTCGTACGGGTCGTTGAACGAGGCGAAGAGGGTCGGGGTGAAGGTGGACTGTCCGTTCCGGCCCCGTTCCGCGATCTCCTGCGCGATGCCCGCCAGCGCCTCCTCGGTCTCGGTCCCCGGGAGTGAGCGGAAGGTGCCGGAGAGGATCAGCCCGGCCAGCTCCTCGCCGTACTCCTGGGCGCAGTCGCGGGCCAGCATCGAGCCCATGCTGTGGCCGAGCAGGACCAGGGGCGCACGGGGGTGCGCGGCCCGCGCGCGGTCGCCGATGGTGCGCAGGTCCGAGACGATCGCCCGCCAGCCGTCGCCCTCCTCGCCCACGACGCCGAAGCCGCCCGTCGAATCGGCGGTGGCCCCGTGGCCGCGGTGGTCCGAGGCGACCACCGCATAGCCGTGGGCGGCGAGGAAGCGGGCGAACCGGTCGTAGCGCCGGGCGTGCTCCGCGGCGCCGTGGGCGATCTGGACGATCGCGCGCACGGTGCCGTTCTCCGGCAGCCAGCTGTAGGTCACGACCCGCACGCCGTCGGGCATGGGCAGATGGTCGGTGCGGTGGGTGATACCGCCGTCGGGCATGCCGTCTCATCTCCTTGCTCCGATCGATCCGGTGTGCATCGATCCGGTCGAATGGATCTGGTGCGAACGGAAGCCCACTCTCCCTTTGCCGGGCCCGCTAGCCAAGGGCATCGACGCGGTCCTGTCCTCCGGGGCGCGGGGTGTGAAACGATCAAGCGCTTGGTACCGCGTATCGACTGCCGATCCATGCAACTCCCGTGTTCCAGGAGGACCGTTGGACTCGCACGACGCTTCGCTCTCCACCAGCTCGCCCAACTCCCCCGGTTCGGAAGGCACTTCCGGGCCGCCCAACTCCCCTGATTCGGCGGACTCTTCCGGTTCACCCGCCTCAGCGGACGTCTTCGCCCTGTCACGGCGGCGTTTTCTCCAGGCCGCCGCCGTGGGAACCGCCGCCGCCACGGCCGCCACGGCCGCCACCCTGCCCCTCGAGACGGCCGCCGCCGCGCCGGCCCGGGTGGGCTCGCTCTCCTTCACCGCCGCCACCAACGGCGCGGCGACCCTCTCCCCGTCCGGCGACCGCCTGATCGCCGAGGTCCAGAACGTCCTGTGGTCGGTCGCCCGCAAGGGCGGCGAGGCCGTCGCGCTCACACCGGCCGATCTGGAGCCCACCCGGCCGGTGTACTCCCCCGACGGAAGGCTGCTGGCCGTCTGCGCCTACCGGGGCGGCGGATTCCATATCTGGACACTGCACCCCGACGGCTCCGGTTTGCGGCAGCGAACGGACGGTCCGTGGGACGACCGCGGTCCGGCCTGGTCGCCCGACGGCACCCGGATCGCCTTCGCCTCCGAGCGCGGCGGCGACCCCGTGGCGGGCAGCCCGTACCGGATCTGGGTGCTGGAGATCGCCAGCGGCGAGCTCACCCGGCTCACGGGGGTGGACGGCCAGGACGGGCCGCTCCAGGGCGGGGCCTGGGAGGACTTCGACCCCACCTGGTCCGCGGACGGCGAGCGGGTGCTGTTCGTACGCGGCGCGCCCGCCGGGACGACGCTGAACGCCCGCACCGTCGCCTCCGTACGGGCCGACGGCACCGGACCGGTCACGGTCGAGCGCACCGATCCCACCGCCGACGCCCAGGTGATGACGCCGTCCGTGTCGGCGGGCGGCCAGCTCGCCTATCTGCGCACCACGGCCGCTCCCGCCGCCTCCTGCACGCTGGTCGTGAACGGGGAGGCGGTGGCGGTCACGGGCGATGTGCAGCCCGTTCCGCCCCGTTGGGTGTCACGGGACGAGCTGCTGCTCACCGTGGACGGGCGGTTCCGGGTGTTCCGGATGCCCTCGGCGACGCGGTCCGGCGCCGGCGGAGACGCCGAGAGTGAGAGCGCCGCCGCCGGGGGTGAGGGCACCACCCGGGCCGGGCGCGCCGGTGAGGATGCCGACCGTAAGGCGCTTGCGTACGAGGAGATCCCCTTCTCCGCCACCCTCCCCGTCGACCGGCCCCGCTATCGCGTCAAGCGGTACGACTTCGACGGTGGCGGGGTGCGGCCGGTGCGCGGGCTGCATCTGCCCGCGCTCTCCCCCGACGGCCGTAAGGTGGCCTTCGCCGCCCTCAACTCCCTCTGGGTCGCCGATGTCTCCGGCGGCCGGGCCCCGCGCCGGGTCGTGCGGGCGGCCCCCACCCGGTATCTGCTGGCTCCCACCTGGACGCCCGACGGGCGCGCCCTGGTGTACGCCGACGACCGCGACGGGCTGCTGGCCGTGCGCCGCCGGGACCTCGCCTCGGGCGAGGAGACCGTGCTGGCCTCCGGCGGCCGGGTGCATCCGGCGCTCTCCCCCGACGGCAAGCGGCTCGTCAGTGTCGACATGTCGGGAAACCTGGTCCTGCGCGATCTCGACGCCGGTACGGAACGGGTGCTCGCCGCGCCGATGGGCGCCGGAGGGCTGCCCGGCCGGCCGAGCTGGTCGCCCGATGGGCGCTATGTCGCCCTGTGCGATCGCAATCGGCTGAACCAGCGGTTCCGCGAGGGCTACAACCTGATCCGGGTGATCGACGTCAGCACGGGTGCGGCCAGGCAGCACGCCGTCGCCCCGCACACCTCCCTCTCCGACCGCTATGACTCCGGACCGGTCTGGTCTCCCGATGGCCGCCATATGGCGCTCATCGTCGAGTCCGCCCTGTGGCTGCTGCCGGTAAGGGCGGACGGCACCCCCGACGGCGCGCCGCGCCGGCTGACCGACGAGGCCGCCGATCACCCCTCCTGGTCCGGGGACTCCCGCAGCGTCCTGTATCTGTCGGCGGGCCGCCTGCGGCTGCTGGACGTCAAGAGCGGCACCGCCCGTACGGTCCGTATCCCGCTGGACCACCGGCGGCCACGCCCCGCGGACACTGTCGTCCACGCCGGGCGGTTCTGGGACGGCACCGGCGGCGAGGGCGGCGGCACCGGTCGTGACGGCCGTAAGGGCGGCACGGTACGCGAGGACGTGGACATCGTGGTGCGCGGCGGACGCATCGCCGCGGTGGCGGCGCACCGGGCCGGGCGGCCCGCGAAGCGGCGCGTCGACGCCTCCGGCCGCACCGTCATCCCCGGGCTGTGGGACGCCCATACCCACCCCTGGCAGTACACCTATGGCGGCCGTCAGACCGCCCTCCAGCTCGCGTACGGCATCACCACCGCGGTCTCCCTCGGCGGGTTCGCCTATGAGCAGGCGCGCCTCAGGGAGGCCGTCGCGGCGGGCGCCCTGGCCGGGCCGCGGCTGCTGGCCACCGGTGAGCTGCTGGACGGGCCGCGCGTCGCGTACAGCATGGGACGGGCGCATCGCACCCGCGACGGGCTGCGGCGCTCCCTGGCGCGCGGTGCCGCGCTCGACTGGGACTTCGTCAAGACCTATGTGCGCGCACCGGGTTGGATCATGGAGGAGGCGGCCCGGTTCGCGCATGAGCGGCTCGGCGTGCGTACCGGCAGCCATCTGTGCTCACCCGGCATACAGCTCGGACAGGACCTGACGACGCATCTACAGGCCACCCAGCGGCTGGAGTACGGCCACGCCACGACGGCGACCGGGCACTCCCAGCAGGACCTGACGGAGATCTACACCGCGACCTCCGACTTCCGGCTCATCGCCACGCCGTTCACGGCCTCGCCCCTGGTCGGGGCGGACCCCTCGCTGGCCGAGGACGAGCGGGTCACCCGGCTGATGCCGCCGTGGGACACCGCGCTCGTACGGCAGCTCGCCGGGGCGCCCCCGACCGTGGACCAGCTGAACACGCTGCGCAGAGAGATCGGGGTCTACCAGCGGATCCTCGCCGGGGGCGGGGTGGTGGCCCTGGGGACGGACCAGCCGCTGGTGCCGGTGGGCCTCCATCTGCACATGGCGCTGCGCGCCCTGCACCGGTTCGGGCTGTCGCCGGAGGAGGCGCTGCGCACGGCGACCGTCCTCCCGGCGCGGGCCTTCGGCGCCGACCGCGACCTGGGCACCCTGGAGGTCGGCAAGCTGGCGGACCTGACCGTCGTGGACGGCGATCCCTTCACGGACTTCGACACGCTGGTACGGACGGTGTCGGTGCTGCGGGGCGGGGTGCCGTACGAGCAGCGCGAGCTGGTCGAGTCCTTCCCGGGGGCCGGTGCCGCGGCCGCACCGCACGGGAAGTCGGCGGATGAGTGGCTGGAGGTGGGACGGCTGCTGCGGCGCGACTCCTGCTGCTCGGTGGACGGCTGAGGGTGATGGGGGTGGGGCGGAGGCTTCGGCCCCCGGCCCGCCCCCCGCTCGGCAGGTCAACGGGGGACGTCGATCCTGGCCAGGGCTCCCGTCTCCAGGGCGCACCACAGCGCGCCGTCGTGCGCGGCGATGCCGTGCGGTTCGCAGTCGGCCCGGGGCAGGTCGTACGCCGTGATCCGGCCGTCCGTGGTGATGCGCCCGACTCCGCCGCGGCCCCATTCGGTGAACCACAGCGCCCCGTCCGGACCGCCGGTGACGGCGTGCGGCCGGGCCTGGCGGTCGGGCAGCGGGTACTCGGTGACGGTGCCGTCCACCGTGATGCGGCCGATCTGCCCCGCGCCGATCTCGGTGAACCACAGGGCGCCGTCCGGCCCCTGGGCCAGGCCCACCGGCGCGGCGGCCTCGGTCGGCAGGGGGTGGGCGGTCGTCCGGCCGTCCATGGTGATCCGGCCGATGGCGTTGCCCTGGTTGAGGGTGAACCACATCGCGCCGTCTGGCCCCGCCACCATGGCGGACGGGAAGGCTCCGGGCGCGGGGTACTCGGTGATGTCGCCGTCCATGGTGATCCGCCCGATGCGGTCGGCGGCCGACAGCGTGAACCATATGGCCCCGTCCGGGCCCGCGGCGATCCCGTACGGGCCGCCGTCGGCGGTCGGCGGGGCGAAGGAGGAGACCGTGCCGTCCACCGCGATCCGGCCGATGCGATGGGTGCCGTACTCGCTGAACCACAGGGCGCCCTCGGGCCCTTGGGCGATCACCGTCGGCTTGGCTCCGACGGAGTGGACGGTGATCCGGCCGTCGGCGTCCCTGCGGCCGATCGCGCCCTGGTGGACAAGCGTGAACCACAGGGCGCCGTCGGGGCCGCCGGTGAGCGCGTAGGGGCCCGCGTCCGGGGCGCTGACGGTGAAGACGCGGACCGGGTCGGCGAGCCACCGGCCGATCCGGTCCAGCAGCACCTCGCCCGGCTCGGACAGGTGGAAGGCGTGCGGCATGCCCTCGTACTCCTCCAGACGCACGCTCACCCCGGCGGCGTCGGCCGCCTCTGCGAAGCGGCGGGCGTCGTCCAGGAGCACCTCGTCCGTGCCCGCGGCGATCAGCAGCGGCGGCAGCCCGCGCGGGTCCCCGTACAGCGGTGACTGCGGGGCGTGGCCGGCGGACGCGCCGGCCAGGTACTGGGCGCTTATGGAACCGAGCGCGGCCCGGCTCAGTACGTCCTTACCGTCGTTGGCGGCGATCGACGCACCCGTAAGGGCGAAGTCGGTGATGGGTGAGACCGCGATCGCGGCACCGGGCCGCGGACCGCCGGTCCGCTCGATCTCCAGCAGGGCGGAGAGCACCAGCGTGGCGCCGGCCGACTCCCCGGCGAGAACGACCTCGGCGGGCGGGACGCCCTCGTCCAGCACAGCGCGCCAGGCGGCCAGCAGGTCCTCGAGCGCCGCGGGATACGGGTGTTCGGGCGCCAGCCGGTAGTCCACCCGCAGGGCCGGGCGTCCGGTCGCCTTCGACAGCCGGTAGGCCATCACCCGCTCGGCCTCGGGCATCGTGTGGGCGAACCCGCCGCCGTGCGCATAGATCACCGCGCCGCCGTGTGCGCCGGGCGCGCTGATCCAGTCGCCCCGCACCTCTGCGTCGTCCGGGAGCGGGGCGGCGATCAGCGCGTCGGGGCGGTCGCGGACCGCTCGGGCCGCCTCGGGCGCCATGGGTACGGCGATGACGTTCAGCAACGGTCCTCCGTTGAAAGCGTTCCGGTGAAACTGTTCCGGTGAAGGTGTTCGGTGAGTTGGTCCCGGGCCGGCGAGGGTGGGTGGGCCGGAGCGTCTCCCCCGGACCGCGCCGGCCCTCGTACGGTCAGCGCGCCGCCGACAGCACGGCCGTGAGGGCGGCGGGCGCCTCCGCGAGCGAGGGGCCGTACCAGGTGAGGTGACGGCCGCTGACCAGGGCCGCCGGGAGGCCCGGGAACGCCTCGGGGCCGTCGTCGGCCGTGAAGCGGTACGGCTCGTCGGGCAGCACCACCAGATCCGCCCCGCGCGCCGTCAGCTCCTGGATCGGGATCCGGGGGTAGCGCTCGGGATGCCCGCTGTAGAGGTGCCGTACGCCCAGCCGGGCCAGGACGTCGCCGGCGAAGGTGTCCCGGCCCAGCACCATCCACGGACGCCGCCACACCGGTACGACGGCGTGCCGCACCGGGCCCCCGGTGCGTACGTCCGCCCAGGCGGCCTCGGCCGCGTCCAGCCAGCCGGGCCGGGCCAGTCCGCAGCCGCGCACCAGGACCCGCTCCAGCTCGGTGAACGCCTGCTCCAGGGTGCGCACTTCGGTCACCAGGACCTCGAGACCCGCGGCGCGCAGCGCGGCGAGGTCGGAGGGGCGGTTCTCCTCCTCGTTGGCGATCACCAGATCGGGGGCGAGGGCGGCGATCCGGGCGGTGTCGGGGTTCTTGGTGCCGCCGATCCGCTCCACGGTGAGGCCGGGCGGATGGGTGCACCAGTCGGTCGCCCCGGAGAGCAGCTCCGGCGCGGTGGCGGCGACGGCCTCGGTGAGCGAGGGCACGAGGGACACCACGCGCCGTACGGGAGTGCGAGAGCTCATCGCTCCACCGTACGGGGCGACGGGCCCTTCGGCGGCGTCCGGCCGCTCCAGCACGGCACGGCACGGCGCCCGGCGCGGCACATCGCCCGCAGGACGGGGCGACACAGCACCGCGGCCCGGAGCATGCGCTCCGGGCCGCGGTGTGCGTGGTGCGGACGGTGGGTCAGGAAGTCACCGGCGCCATCTTGTCGACGATGCCGGGGTGGGCGTCCATCCACTTCTGGACGCCCTTCTCCTCGTTGCCCTTACCGGCGTCCTGGATGGCCTGCTCCAGGGTCGCCAGCTCCTTCTCGGTCATGTGCCACTTCTTCAGCCACCCGTTGAACTCGGGGAACTTCTTCGGGAAGGACTTGTTGGCGAGGGTGTGGAGCTGGTTGCTGGCCCCGAACGCCTTCTTCGGGTCGGCGAGCTTGGTCAGCTTGTACTTGCTGTAGGCCCAGTGCGGGGTCCACAGGACCACGGCCACCGGCTCCTTCTTGGCGTACGAGCGTTCCAGCTCGGCCAGCATCGCCGGCGAGGAGCCGTCGCTGACCTTGTACTCCTTGTCCAGGCCGTACTCCTTGAGCACCTTGCCCTTCAGGAGCTTCATCTCGCCGGTGCCGGGCTCGATACCGACGATCTTGCCGTCGAAGGTTCCGGCCTTCCCCTTGAGGTCGGCGAGCGACTTCACGTCCTTGACGTAGGACGGCACCGCGATCTCCAGGGAGGTCTTGTCGTACCACGACCCGACGTCGACCAGGTTCTTCTTGTATCTGTCCCAGTACTGCTTCTGGGCGACCGGTAGCCAGCCGTCGAACTCGACGTCGACCTGTCCGGTGCTCATGCCGGTGAACATCGAGCCGACGTCGTACTGCTTGATCTCCGGCTTGTAGCCGCGCCGCTCGAGGACGTTCTTCCACAGGTAGGTGGTGGCGATGTCCTCGTCCCACGGGAAGTAGCCGATCATCGGCGCGGCGCCCGCGTCCTTGCCCTTCTGGTCGGCGCCGCCGGGCACCGGGGCGAGCTTGTTGGCCATGCCCGGGTTCTGCTTCAGCCAGGCGCGCACGCCCTGCTGCTCCTTGCCCTTACCGGCGTCCTGGATGGCCGACTCCAGGCTGGTGAGCTGCTTCTCGTCCAGCTTGAAGTTCTTGATCCACTTGGCGACCTGCGGGTTCTCCTTGGAGAAGCCCTTGCGCGCGAGGGAGTCGATGTGGTCGCCCTTGCCGAAGGCGCCCTTGGGGTCCTTCAGCTTGGTGAGCTTGTACTTGTCGTACGCCCAGTGCGGGGACCACAGGGTGACCGCGATCGGCTCCTTCTTGGCGTAGGAGCGGTCCAGCTGCGAGAGCATGGCCGCGGTGGAGCCCTTGACCAGGCTGAAGTTCTTGTTCAGCCCATAGCCCGGCATGACCTTGTCCTGCATCAGCTTCATCTCACCGGCACCGGGCTCGATGCCCACGATCTTCTTCTTGAAGGTGCTGGACTTCTTCTCGAGGTCCTCCAGGGTCTTGACGTCCTTGACGTACGAGGGGACCGCGACCTCCAGGGAGGTGGGGCCGTACCAGGAGCCCAGGTTCTCCAGCTTGCTCTTGTACTTCGACCAGTACGAGGCGTGGGTGGTGGGCAGCCAGGAGTCCGTCTCGAAGTCGATGTTGCCCGCGGCCATACCGGTGTACAGCGCGCCGACGTCGTACGACTGCACCTTGGGCTTGAAGCCGCGCTGCTCCAGGAGCTCCTTCCACAGGAAGGTGGAGGCGACGCCCTCGTCCCAGTTGATGTAGCCGATGTTGACCGACTGGCCCTTGCCGACGTTGGCGGAGACCTTGGGGCCCTCGTCGTCGCCGCCGAACATGCTCATACCGCCGGCGACCAGCGCCAGGACGACCACACCGACCATGGCGACCGAGGTCGCGGGGCGCCAGTGCAGCACCTTCACGCCGCTGAGCGCCTTGGCCTTCTCCTTGGCCAGCGCGCGGCGAGCCAGCGGGGAGACGCGCTGATTGAGCGCGCTGGTCATCCGGTCCAGGTACATGGCCAGGATGACGACCGCGATACCGCCCTCGAAGCCCATGGCCACGTCGACGGAGCTGATCGCCTGGAAGACGGTGGAGCCCAGGCCCTCGGCGCCGACCATACCGGCGATGACGACCATGGACAGCGCCAGCATGATCACCTGGTTGACGCCCGCCATGATGGTGGGCAGGGCCAGCGGGAGCTGGACGCGCAGCAGGGTGCGGCGCGGATGGGTGCCGAAGGCGTCGGCCGCCTCGACCAACTCCGCGTCCACCTGCCGGATGCCCAGTTCCGTCATGCGGACGCCCGGGGGCATCGAGAAGATGACGGTGGCGACGACACCGGGGACCACCCCGAGGCCGAAGAAGAAGATGCCGGGGATCAGGTAGACGAAGGCGGGCATCGTCTGCATGAAGTCCAGCACCGGACGGATCACGGCGCTCACCGCGCGGTTGCGCGAGGCCCAGATGCCGAACGGCACCGCGAACACGATGGTGATCACACCGGCGACCAGCACCAGTGCGAGGGTGTTCATCGCCTCGCCCCACAACTCGATCGAGTCGATGAGGGCGAATCCCAGGAAGGCGAGCACGGCGGGCAGCAGCCCGCGCAGCCACCAGGCGAGCAGCGCCAGGATGCCCGCGAGCAGCAGCGGCTCGGGGCCGCTGAGCACCGTGTTCACCCCGTCGTACATGCCCTGGACGACGCTGGAGATGAAGTCGAAGAGCCAGCTCAGATTGTCTCGGAGCCAGTTGACGCCGGAGTTGATCCAGTCGCCGAGCTGAAGCCTAGGCACCGGTGATCACCTTCTTGGTGGTCTCGGGCGCGTCCGGAGCGCCACCGGACGACGACTGGGCCCCGTCGGGCCCACCGTCCGCCTCGCCGAGGGCGGCGAGCAGCCGGGCGCGGGTGACGACGCCGGTGAGCGCGCCGTCGTCGCCGGTGACGGCGACCGCGACTCCGCTGCGCGAGCAGGGCTGGAACAGCTCGATGATCGGGGTGCTCTCGGTGACGGTGGCGGGGGCGGCGGCCAACACGTCCTGCGCGGTGCGCAGCGTGGTGCCGTCGTCGGTCTTGGTGCCCAGCACCTCCTCCGGCTCGGACATGATCGCGCCGGCGGTCAGCACCCGGCTGCGGTCCACGTCCTGGGTGAAGGAGGCGACGTAGTCGTTGGCGGGGGTGACCAGGATGTCCTCGGCGGTGCCGATCTGGACGATCTGGCCGTCGCGCATCACGGCGATACGGTCGCCGAGCCGCATGGCCTCGTTCAGGTCGTGGGTGATGAAGACAATGGTCTTCTTGAGCCGCTTCTGGAGCTCGAGCAGCTGATCCTGCATATCGCGGCGGATCAGCGGGTCCAGCGCGCTGAAGGACTCGTCCATCAGCAGCATGTCGGCGTTGGTGGCCAGGGCCCGCGCGAGGCCGACGCGCTGCTGCATACCGCCGGAGAGCTCATCGGGCCAGGACTTCTCCCAGCCCGCCAGGCCCACCAGCTCCAGCGCCTCGGTGGCGCGCCGGACGCGCTCCTCGCGCGGCACGGCCTGCACCTCGAGGCCGTAGGCGGCGTTCTCCAGGACGCTGCGGTGCGGGAAGAGGGCGAAGTGCTGGAAGACCATGCTGATCTTGCGGGACCGGACCTCGCGCAGACCCTTGGGAGAGAGCGCGGTCAGGTCGTCGTCGTCGAAGAGCACACGCCCGGCGGTCGGCTCCAACAGCCCGTTCAGCATCCGCAACAGGGTGGACTTGCCGGACCCGGACAGACCCATGACGACGAAGATCTGGCCCGCCTCGACGGCGAAGGAGGCATCGACGACCGCCGCCGTCGTACCGTTCGCCCGGAGCTCTTCGCGGTCCGCGCCGCCTTCCAGCCGCGCCACCGCCTCATCGGGTCGTCTGCCGAACACCTTGTACAGGTGTTCGGCTCGCAATTTGGCCACATGTACCTCTCAGATCGCACCAAAAAGCGACCCGCCACCCCCGCCGGCGGGTCGTGGAGCGGTACGGCATCGGACCGCTGACCGCCGCAAAAGTTGAATCACTGAACGGGTTCGCTCCGGGGGCGCGCCTGCCCCGATCGATTTGGCGTAAACCAAACGGTGATCCAGTTCACATTATCCTCGGGATCGGTGTCAGTGGGGTAGTGCATAGTCGGGATCGTGACGCGACGCCTGATGCTCCTCGACACCGCCTCCCTCTACTTCCGAGCCTATTTCGGGGTCCCTGACTCCGTCCGGGCCCCCGACGGCACGCCGGTGAACGCCGTGCGCGGGCTCCTGGACTTCATCGCCCGGCTCGTCCAGGACCACCGCCCGGACGACCTGGTGGCCTGCATGGACTTCGACTGGCGCCCGGCCTGGCGGGTCGCCCTGATCCCCACGTACAAGGCCCACCGGGTGGCCGAGGAGGCCCCGGAGGGGGCCGGGGTGGACCAGGAGGAGGTGCCGGACACCCTCTCCCCGCAGGTCCCGGTGATCGACGAGGTGCTGGACGCGATCGGCATCGCCCGGGTCGGCGCCGCGCACTACGAGGCGGACGATGTGATCGGCACCCTCACCGGCCGGGCGGCCGGCCCGGTCGACATCGTCACCGGCGACCGCGATCTGTTCCAGCTGGTGGACGACGCGCGCGGGGTGCGGGTGCTGTACCCCGTCAAGGGCGTGGGCACCCTCCAGGTCGTCGACGACTCCTACGTCCGTGAGAAGTACGGAGTGACCGGCCGGGGGTACGCGGAGCTGGCGCTGCTGCGCGGCGACCCCAGCGACGGGCTGCCGGGGGTGCCCGGCGTCGGCGAGAAGACCGCGGCCAAGCTGCTGGCCGCCCATGGCGACCTGGCCGGGATCATGGCCGCCGTCGACGACCCCGCCGCCAAGCTGACCCCCACCCAGCGCAAGCGGCTGGCCGAGGCGCGGGCGTATGTCGAGGTCGCCCCGAAGGTGGTCCGGGTCGCCTCGGACGTGGCGCTTCCCGCCTTCGACCCGACGCTGCCGCGGTCACCGCGCGACCCTGGAGCCGTGGCGGCGCTGGCGGAGCGCTGGGGATTGGGCGGATCTTTGCGCAGGCTGCTGTCCACTCTTGAGGAATGAGCTGTTAGGTTAGGTAAACCTAACTCTTGTTGATCAGGGAGGTCGCCATGGCGGACCGTCCGGCCCGTAAGACGCGCACGCCGCATCGCGCACAGGTGGTGCGCACCGACCGGCTGACCCCGCACATGGTGCGGGTCGTCCTGGGCGGCGACGGCCTCGCCGATTTCCATGCGGGCGAGTGGACCGATCACTACATCAAGCTGCTCTTCCCGACCGGGGGCGCCGTCTACCCCGAGCCGTTCGACCTGGAGCGGATCCGTGCCGAGTTCCCGCGCGAGCAGTGGCCGGTCACACGGACGTACACGGTACGGGCGTGGGACCCGGCCGCCCGGGAGCTGACGGTGGACTTCGTGACCCATGGCGACGAAGGGCTGGCCGGGCCGTGGGCCGCCCGGGTCCAGCCGGGCGAGGAGATCCACTTCATGGGGCCGGGCGGCGCGTACGCCCCCAGCGCCGAGGCCGACTGGCATCTGCTCGCGGGCGACGAGAGCGCGCTGCCCGCGATCGCCACGGCGCTGGAGCGGCTGACCGACAGCCGGGCGGACGGTGCGCCCGAGGTGCCGGTGCACGTGTTCATCGAGGTGGCGGACGCGACGGAGGAGCTCAAGGTCACCGCGCCCGAGGGGGTCCAGGTGAACTGGCTGCACCGGGGCGCGGCGCCGGTCGGCGAGGCGCTGGTGGCGGCCGTACGGGGGCTGGAGTTCCCGCCCGGGCAGATCCACGCCTTCGTCCACGGCGAGGCGGGCTTCGTGAAGGAGATCCGCCACCATCTGCGCCTGGAGCGCCAGATCCCGCGCGAGTGGCTGTCCATCTCCGGGTACTGGCGGCGCGGCCATGACGAGGACGGCTGGCAGGCGTCGAAGCGGGAGTGGAACCAGCAGGTCGAGGCGGAGCAGGAGGGCGCGGGGCCCGGGGAGGCCGCCGCGTAGGCGGCTGTCGCCGCGCGGAAGTCGTCGCGTAAGGGCACCGCACCGGCGCCGCGTGGGGGACGCGGCGCGCAGCAGGGCGTCACGCAGGGCGCCGCATCGGCGCCGCCGCAGGGGACAGGGCCCGCAGGGAATGCGGCGCGTAGAGGACCCGGCGCGCAGGGGGCACGGCGCGGAGAGGGCGTGGCGCACAGGCGACGCGGCCCGCAGCAGGGCGCCGCATCGGCGCCGCGTAGAGCGCGGCGCGTAGAGCGCGGCGCGTAGAGCGCGGCGCGTAGAGCGCGGCGCGTAGAGCGCGGCGCGTAGAGCGCGGCGCGTAGAGCGCGGCGCGTAGAGCGCGGCGCGTAGAGCGCGGCGCGTAGAGCGCGGCGCGTAGAGCGCGGCGCGTAGAGCGCGGCGCGTAGAGCGCGGCGCGTAGAGCGCGGCGCGTACGACCAGCAGGCCCCGGCCGGGAGCATCCGGCCGGGGCCTGGCGCGTGTGCCGACATCCGGCCGGGGCCGCCGCGCGTACCGCCTCGGCGGGCGCGGCCGAGCGACCGGCGTCGATCCGGCGGCTCGGAGGGCGCACTCCGGCTCGCGGGAGTTCACCGTAAAGGCTTGACATATCGTCATATGAGCTCCGTTCGAGCCTTTTTCGCACCTTCCCCACCTATCCCTCTTTTGGTTGACTCACATCGAGCGAGAGTTTCGGCACCACGGTGGCCTCGGCGCCGACCCGTTCCATGCATGACTCGCCCTCTTACGGCCGGCACCCGGGCACGAGTCGAATCCCCTCTCAAGTCGCCATCACCGGTCATGCGGTCCCCGCAGAAAGGCCATGGCGTCCCAGGCCCCCGAGGGTCCGTCCCCCCTTCCACCCCTCTGCGCGACGGAAGCCGGTGCGGGCAACGGCCACGTGCCCATCCCGCCTCTCCCGGCACACCCGACCACAGCAAGACGATCGAACAGGAGAAAACTCATGCCCATCACCTCCCTCACCCCCAGTCAGGGCACGGTCGGCACCACCGTCAACATCAACGGCACCTCGCTGGGCACGACCGTCTCGGTGAACTTCGGCGGCGCCGTCGTCACCCCGACGGCGGTCTCCAACACCCTGGTCACCTTCGTGGTCCCCTCCTCCGCGCCGTGCTCGGGCCAGGTCTCGGTCAGCACCAACCTGTCGAACGGAACCAGGACCAACTCGGTGCCGTTCTTCGTCATCGTGAAGCCGACGACCACCGGGCTGGGCGAGACCTGCCTGCCCGCCACCGGTGGTGCGCTCACGGTCTTCGGCACCGGCTTCGCGGCCGGAGGCACCGTCAACGTGGGCGCGCTCACTCCGGTCGCCTTCGCCGCCGGCGGCAGCAACACCTCGGTCACCGTCACCGCTCCGGCCCACACCCCGGCCGGCTGCTTCGACACCCAGCAGGTCACGGTCACTACAGCAGGCGGCGCAAGCACCACGGGGATCACCCAGATCGACTACTACAACGCTCCGTCCCTGGCCGCCGCCACGCTGACCCCTGCCACGGGCCCGGCGGGGACCGAGACCACCATCTCGGGCGCCACCTGCCTCATCGGCATCACCGACGTGACGTTCACCGACTCGGCGGCCACCGCCTTCACGGGCCTGGCCTTCACCCCCATCGACGCCACGTCCATCGTCACCGCGGTGCCCGCCGCGGCAGCCGCGGGCGCCGGGGCCTTCACGGTCACCACCTGTGGTGGCACATCCGGCCCCGCCACCTTCACCGTCACCTGATCCACCGACCGCGGGCGGGCAAGCCCCGCACGGCCATCCCCCGGGCCAGCACCCTCCCGCATGGCACACGGTGATTTCCGATCCCCCGTGCCCTGGCCGACGTCCCGCCGGTCAGGGCACGGCCGTCCGCACGGCTCAAGAAGGAGAAGGGCTCATGGCCCCCGTAGTGACCAGTGTCAGCCCCGCACAAGGCAATCCGGCCGGGGGCACCCCTGTCACCATCAATGGTTCCGGCTTCATCGGCGCCACCGTGGTCAGGTTCGGTCCGAATCTCGCCACCAACGTGGTCGTCGTGAGCAACACACAGATCACGGCAAGGACTCCGCCGGGAAGCGGCACTGTCAAGGTCACGGTCACGGGGCCGACGGGCACCAGCACGCAGAACGTGTTCTTCACCTATACGACGGTCGCGGCTCCGGTGCTCACCACGCTCGCCCCGACCTCGGGGCCCACCGGCGGCGGCAATACGGTCACCATCACCGGCACCAACCTCGCCGGCGCCACCCAAGTCCTCTTCGGCGCCACCCCGGCCACGATCCTCACCAACACCGCCACCCAGATCACCGTCACCGCGCCCGCGGGCACCGGCACCGTCAATGTCGCCGTCACCACCCCGGGCGGCACCAGCAACTCACTCCCCTACACCTACACCACGGTCTCCGCCCCCACCCTCACCAGCCTCAGCCCCGCCTCCGGCCCCACCTCCGGCGGAAACACCGTCACCATCACCGGCACCAACCTCACCGGCGCCACCCAAGTCCTCTTCGGCGCCACCCCCGCCACCATCCTCACCAACACCGCCACCCAGATCACCGTCAGCGCGCCGGCGGGACCGGCGTCGGTGGTGAACGTGATCGTCACCACGCCGGGGGGCAGCAGCAATCCGCTGTCGTACATCTATGTCGCCGCCCCGGTCGTCACCGGTGTGAGCCCGCAGTTCGGTCCGGACACCGGCGGCAACTCCGTCACCATCACCGGCAGCGGCCTGGCCCTGGCGAGCGCCGTCCACTTCGGCCCCAGCCCCGCCACCGGCTTCACCGTGATCTCCGACAACCAGCTGACGGCGACCGCTCCTCCCGGCACCGGCACGGTCGTGGTCACCGTGACCACACCGGGCGGCACCAGCACTCTGGGCCCGGGGAACCCGTACTACACCTATCTCGGCGCCCCGGTGATCAATTCGCTGATCCCGGACGAGGGTTCGTCGCTGGGCGGCGACTCGGTCACGATCAACGGCTCCAACCTCACCTACACCGACGCCGTGACCTTCGGCGGAGTCCCGGCCTCCTTCAGCGTCCTCTCGGACAACCTGGCCGTGGCGACGGCTCCGGCCCATGCGGCCGGAACCGTCAACGTTCAGCTCCACACCCCCGCGGGCAACAGCAACACCCTCCCCTTCACCTACGATCCGGCCTGAGCCCACCGCGGTGGGCGACGGGCTCAGCCGACCGAGGAGTACGCCACGACTCCGCGCAGCAGCCCGTCGACCGCGCGGCGGGCGCTGCGCGCCACCGTGCCCTCGGGGGCCGCGGCGGCGATCTGGCCGAGCACATCGATCAGTTGCTTGGTCCAGCGCACGAAGTCACCGGCGGGCATGTCGATTTCGCGCAGCAGCTCGTCGAGCCCGTGGCCGGACGCCCAGCGGTAGGCGGCCCAGGCGAAGCCCAGATCCGGCTCGCGCTGGCCGACGCCCTCCGCCTGGTTGATCTTGTGCTCCTCCTCCAGGGCGTCCAGCCGGCCCCATATGCGCACCATCTCGCCGAGCGCGTCCTTGGCGCGGCCCGTGGGCAGCTTGGGCGGCAGCGCGTCATCGGCCGTCCGCGCCTCGTAGACGAGCGCGGAGGCACAGGCCGCGAGCTCGGCCGGGGGCAGCCCCTCCCAGACGCCCTCGCGCAGGCACTCGCTGGCCAGCAGGTCCAGCTCGCCGTACAGCCGCGCCAGCCGTCTGCCCTCGGCCGTGACCTCGTCGCCGTGCAGATAACCGAGCTCGCTCAGCAGGGAGCAGATCCGGTCGAAGGTGCGGGCGATGGTGTTCGTACGGCCCTCGATGCGCCGCTCCAGCTGCCGGGTGTCGCGCAGCAGCCGGTGGTAGCGCTCGCCCCAGCGGGCGTGGTCCTCGCGGTCGCTGCACCCGTGGCAGGGGTGGGCCCGGATGGCCGCGCGCAGCCTGCTGATCTCGGTGTCGTCGGCGGCGGGCGAGCGCTCCTTGCGGTGGCGCCGCATATCGTGGTGGCCCGCCTTGGTGCGCAGCGCGGAGGCCAGATCGCGGCGCGACTGGGGGCTGCGCGGATTGAACGACTTGGGGATCCGCATCCGGTCCAGCGGCTCGACCGGGACCGGGAAGTCGATCGACGCCAGCCGCTTGACCTGCCGCTCGGCGGTGAGCACCAGGGGCCGCGGCCCGTCGTGGTACTCCATGCCCCGGTGGCCGCCCACCCGCCCGGCGGGCAGCCCGGGGTCCAGCACCAGGGCGAGCCCGGCGAACTTGCCGGTGGGCACATGGATGACATCGCCGGGGCGCAGCTTCTCCAGGGCGACCGCGGCGGCCGCGCGCCGCTGGGCCGCGCCCTGCCGGGCCAGCTCGGTCTCGCGGTCCTTCAGCTCGCGGCGCAGCCGCGCGTACTCGTCGAAGTCGCCGAGGTGGCAGGTCATGGAGGCGCGGTAGCCCTCCAGGCCCTCCTCGTTGCGCTGCACCTGACGGGAGATCCCGACGACCGCCTTGTCGGCCTGGAACTGCGCGAAGGAGGTCTCCAGCAGCTCGCGCGAGCGGTGCCGCCCGAACTGGGAGACCAGGTTGACCGCCATGTTGTACGACGGCTTGAAGGAGGAGCGCAGCGGATACGTACGCGTGCCGGCCAGCCCGGCGAGCGCCGCGGGGTCCATGGTGCGCTGCCACAGCACCACCGCATGGCCCTCGACGTCGATACCGCGCCGCCCGGCGCGGCCGGTCAGCTGGGTGTACTCCCCGGGGGTGATGTCGACGTGCTGCTCGCCGTTCCACTTGACGAGCTTCTCCAGCACCACCGAGCGGGCGGGCATGTTGATGCCGAGGGCGAGGGTCTCGGTGGCGAAGACCGCCTTGACCAGGCCGCGGACGAAGAGCTCCTCGACAACTTCCTTGAAGGTGGGGAGCATTCCGGCGTGGTGGGCCGCGATGCCCCGCTCCAGGCCCTCGAGCCATTCGAAGTACCCCAGCACATGCAGGTCTTCGTCGGGGATCCCGGCGGTGCGCTCCTCGACGATGGCTCGCACCCGGGAGCGCGCCGACTCGTCGTTGAGCCGCAGCCCCGCGTGGAGACACTGCTGGACGGCGGCCTCGCAGCCGGCCCGGCTGAAGATGAAGGTGATGGCCGGAAGCAGCCCCTCGGCATCGAGCCGGTCGATCACCTCGGGGCGGCCGGGGGTCCAGATCCGGCTGCGCTGACGGCGCTCGCGCTCCCGGTCGGCCTCACGCATATTGCGGCCGCGGCGCTTGTCGCGGCCGAAGGAGGGGCGGCTGTTCTCCATCCGGGCCAGCCGGACCAGATCGGGGTTGACCTCGCGGCGCCCGCCCTGGTCGCCGTCCTGGCCGTGCTTCTCCTCGAACAGGTCGTACATCCGGCGCCCGGCCAGCACGTGCTGCCACAGCGGCACCGGACGGTGCTCGGAGACGATGACCTCGGTGTCGCCGCGGACGGTGTCCAGCCAGTCGCCGAACTCCTCGGCGTTGGAGACGGTCGCGGAGAGTGACACCAGCGTCACCGACGCGGGGAGGTGGATGATGACCTCCTCCCACACCGCGCCGCGGAACCGGTCGGAGAGGTAGTGGACCTCGTCCATCACCACATAGCCGAGGCCGAGCAGCGACTGGGAACCGGCATAGAGCATGTTCCGCAGCACCTCGGTGGTCATCACGACCACCGGGGCCTCGGAATTGACGCTGTTGTCCCCGGTGAGCAGGCCGACCTGATCGGCGCCGTAGCGCTTCACCAGGTCGGTGTACTTCTGGTTCGACAGCGCCTTGATGGGCGTGGTGTAGAAGCACTTGCGGCCCTGGGTCAGCGCCAGGTGGACGGCGAACTCGCCCACGATGGTCTTGCCCGAGCCGGTGGGAGCGGCGACCAGCACACCCTTGCCGCTCTCCAGGGCCTTGCACGCCTCGATCTGGAACGGGTCCAGCTCGAAGTCGTACATCTCGCGGAAGGGGGCCAGCGCGGTGGCCTGCTCGGCGGCCCGGGCGCGGGACGCCGCATAGCGCTCGGCGGGAGATAGCTCGTCGGTCATCGTATCTACGAGCCTACCGGCCACCTCCGACAGCGCACGCGATCTTTGTCGGGGCTTTGTTCGGCCCGCCGGACCGGGCCGCACGGCAAGCCGCCCGCCGGGCCGCCCGAGGGGCGGCCACAGGCGGGCGGGTGTGACCGGGTACGGCCGGAGATGCCGGACACTGCGGCGGACGGCCGGATACGGCTATGTGACGTCGTCGTAGCCGTTGCGCCGAGTGGGACCGGAGTCGTCCCCGTCGGTGAGCTCCGGCCTGGCGCTGGGCGCGGCCACGGCCTCGGGGGTCAGATCCAGCTGGGACGCCTCGTCGTCGCTCAGGCCGAAGTCCGGGTCGGCTTCCCGGCGGCGCGCCTTGCGCCGGTCGTTGAGCAGCGAGACGCCGACGGCGCCGAAGTAGAGCACGACGACCGGCCCGGCCAGGGCGAACATGCCGATCGGGTCGGTGCTGGGAGTGGCGATGGCGCCGAAGACCGTGATCCCCATGATCATGGCGCGCCACCAGCCGAGCATCCGGCGTCCGCTGAGGATGCCGGTGAAGTTCAGCAGGATCAGCAGCAGCGGAAGCTCGAAGGCGAGCCCGAAGACGACGACCATCCGGGCCAGCAGATCGAGGAAGTCGTCCAGCGGGAGGAGGTTGTTGGCCCCCTCCGGGGTGAAGCCGATGAGGACCTTGGCGCTGGTCGGCAGGATCAGGTACGCGAAGTACGCGCCGCCGACGAAGAGCGGGACGCCGAGCCCGACGAAGAACAGGCCGTACTTCTTCTCGTTGCGGTGCAGCCCGGGCGCGAGGAAGGCCCACAGCTGGTAGAGCCAGACCGGAGTGGCCACCACCAGACCGGTCGTGAAGGAGACCTTCAGCATGATCGTGAACGGCGACAGCAGACCGTTCACGGTGAAGTAGGCGCAGTCGTGACCCTTGCCCCCCGCGCCTCCCTTGCCGGTGAGGTCGGAGAACGAGACCCCGCCACAGCCGACGGCGTCCAGCACCGGCCGCATCAGGAACTTCGCGATGTCCATGTAGTAGAACATCGCGATGATCGTGATCACACAGATCGCCAGGACCGATTTGAGCAGCCGGTTGCGCAGCTCACGCAGGTGCTCGGAGAGGGGCATCCGCCCCTCGGGGTCCTTCTCCTTCTTGCGGGCAGACTTGAGCAACCCACGTCCTCATCTCGTGCGTCCGGTGACGGCCCTTCGCGCCGCCTTCAAGTGGCCCTGGGTCAGCGCTTGGTGGTGTCGCTCGGCTCCGACACCGGGCGCGAGCTGGTCACGTCTCCGGGCGCGGCCTGGATGGTGCGGTGAGTGGCGTCGTCCTGACCGGGGTGGGGCGGGTCGGCCGGCGCGCTCTGCTGCTGGCCGTCCGACTTCATGGCCTTCGCCTCGCTCTTGAGGATCCGGGCCGACTTGCCCAGCGAGCGCGCCATGTCCGGAAGCTTCTTGGCACCGAACAGCAGCAGCACGACGACAAGGATGAGGAGAATCTCGGGAACGCCGATCTTTCCGAACAGCATAAGCGTCTACCTTCTCACCGAGGCGGCTGGGGGGTGGGGCTGCCCGACCGGTCGGACAGGTGTCCGGCAGCCGTGCTGTCAGCGATCGTAGCGCGCGGGGGTAAACCGTAAGCAATCCCCGTGCGGACTCCGGGTTGCGGCCCTCCGCCTCGTTTCCGGGGCCACGAATTGTCAGCGTACCCCGCTTGGCCGTGGGGCAGCAGAGTGCCCATCAGCCGCAGCGGTCACCGCCGCCGCGGAGCGGCCCCTCACTGCCGGCGCAGAGCGTCGACGGTCGACCCCAGCGGAGCCGAGGCCCGCTCCAGGTCCTCCGCGGCCCGGGTGATCCGCTCCGAGCTGGCCGAGACCTGCCGGGCCAGCCTGCGGACCTCCGTGTGGACCCGCACCGAGAGCACGGCGAGAACGGCGATTCCGCAGAAGGCGAGGGCGAGGGCGAGCATCGGCCAGAGCATGCGGCAGAGCCTAGACGGTGGAGTGGAGCCGCAGTGTACGCACCCCGCCGCCGGTGAGCAGCTCCACGATCCGCTCCCCCGCCGGTTTGCGCACCGCGGTGCCGCAGTCGGGGCAGGTGAAGGAGTAGAAGGTGGTGCGGTGGCTGGCCCCGATGGCCAGCCGCAGGGCGCCCGCGGCCAGCTCGAACCGGCCGCGGCACTGCGGGCACGCCGCCTTGAAGATCACCGACGTGGCACTTCCCCGTGCGGTCACTGTGTGCCTCCCTTCACTCACCGTACGCCGCGAGCGCCTGCCGCGCCGCGTCCCGAGCACTGTCCGCCAGCTCCTGCGGCGAGACGATCCTGCCGTCCCTGCCCAGCCGCAGCGCCAGGCGCCGCAGCGAGCCGGGGTCGGGCGCGCGCAGCGTGATCCGGAGGCCGCCGTCGGGCAGCTCATCGGCGCTGTCGTGCGGGTAGTACTCGGCCACCCAGCGCCCGCCGGGGCCGACCTCGACCACCACCTCGGGGTCCTCGGCGCCGGTCTGCACCAGCGCGGAGGACAGCTCCGACAGGTCGCGCAGCTCGATCGGCGGCGGATCGGAGGCGTCGTCCAGCAGCTTGATCTCGACGACCCGGTCCAGCCGGAAGGTCCGCCGCGCCTCGGAGAGGCGGCACCACGCCTCCATGTAGGTGCGGCCGACGGCGAAGAGCCGGATCGGGTCGACCTCGCGCTCGGTGACCTCGTCCCGCGCGGGTGAGTAGTAGCGCAGCCACAGCCTGCGGCGCTCGGAGATGGCGCGGTCGACGTCGGCGAAGACCCCGCCCTCCGACTCGAAGATCACCGAGAGCCGGGAGCTGGCGCCCGCCGCCTCGCCCGCCGCGGCCTCCAGCTTGGCGGTGGCCCGCAGCAGCGCGTCCCGGTCGCCCTCGCGCAGCCCGGGGAGGGTGGCGACGGCGCGGGCGGCGACCAGCAGCGCGGTGGCCTCGTCGGCGGCCAGCCGCAGCGGCTCGGCCACGTCATCGGGGTTGTGCCACCAGATCCGCTCGCCGTCGGTGTCGATGTCCATCAGATCGCCGCCGCGGAAGCTGGTGCCGCACAGCGGCAGCACATCCAGGTCGGCGATCAGCTCGTCCTCGCTGATGCCGAAGGCCCGGGCGACGTCGGCGACGCGGGCGCCGGGGCGCTCGCGCAGATACGTCACCAGGGAGAGCATCCGCCGGGTCTGGTCAATGGCGTTTCCGGCCATGATGAAGTAGATCCGTCCCCTCAGCCCTTGGCGACCGCGCGCAGCCGGTCCACGACATCCGCCCGCAGCTCCTCGGGCGCCAGTACGACCACGTCCGGGCCGAACTCCACGAGCCAGGCGTCCAGGCCGTGCCCGTACGGAATCTCCAGCTCGTCCCAGCCGTCGCCGGCCTCCCGGGTGGACAGCGCCTTGGCCCGCAGCGGATAGCCGTGGCCCGAGCGCAGCCGGATCCGGGCGGTGCCGTTGGCCGTCTCGCCCGCCCAGCTCTCCACGGTCTCCCGGACGGTGACGTGGTCGGGCACCTCGGCGGTGAACGCGCCGGACCGCAGCCGGACCCGGCCGGTGATCCGGGAGAGCCGGAAGACCCGCTCGGCGGCGCGGTCACGGTCCCATCCGGCGAGATACCAGTGGCCGCGCCAGCACTCCAGGGTCCAGGGCTCGACCTGCCGCTGCTCGGGGCGCGCGGCGTTCGCCTTGCGGTAGTCGAAGACGACGGGGCGGCGGTCGCGGCAGGCGAGCATCAGCGGTTCGAAGGCGCTCTCATGGACCGGGATACGCGGCTCCAGCGCGCTGTGACCGGGCGTGTCGTACGGATCCTCGGCGACCGGCATCCCGGCGGCGCGCAGCTTCTGCAACGCGCCGCTTGCGGCTCCCGCGAGCCGGGCCTGCTGCCAGACCTTGGCGGCGAGGCCGAGGGCGGCGGCCTCCTCGGCGTCGAGGGTGATCGGCGGGAGGCGGTTGCTGTCCCGGCGGGCGAGATAGCCGGTCTCGCCGTCGAGGCCCTCCACCGTCTCGATGATCAGGCCGAGTTCACGCAGATCGTCCTTGTCGCGTTCGAACATGCGGTTGAACGCTTCGTCATTGGCCGTGTCGGTCTGGAGGTACGCCTCTATGGAGCCCCGCAACTCCCGTTTGGTCAGCGGACGCCGCGTTCCCAGCAGGCACAGGGCCAGGTTCATCAACCGCTCGGCCTTGGCAATCGCCATCGACGCCCTTTCTTTGTGACCTTAACGACGTGACCGTACCGCTACCGGCACGCGCGGCAAAAGCCGAGGGCCCCCGCTCACCGGCAGGAGCCCTCGGCGCGACGGACGGCCGTCTCAGACCGAGATCAGGTCGCAGACGAAGATCAGCGTCTCGCCCGGCTTGATCCGGCCACCACCGGCGCCCCGGTCGCCGTAGCCGAGGTGCGGCGGGACGATGAGCTGACGGCGGCCGCCGACCTTCATCCCCTGGAGGCCCTGGTCCCAGCCGGAGATGACCTGGCCCACGCCGAGCTGGATCCGCAGCGGAGTGCCGCGGTTGTAGCTCGCGTCGAACTCCTCACCCGTGCTGAAGGAGACGCCCACATAGTGCACGGCGATGTTGTCGCCGGCCTTGGCCACGGGCCCGTCGCCCTCCCAGATCTCCTTGATCTCCAGCTCGGCCGGCGGCTCGCCGCCCGGGAAGTCGACCTCGGGCTTCTCGATGCTCACGAAATTGCTCCTTGTGACGTGGTGGGCAACCCGCACAGGCTACAGAACCGCCAGGATGTCCACGGAGAACACCAGCGTGGAGTTGGCGGGGATGCCCTTCTGGGCCGCCTTGCCGTAGCCCAGGTCCGGGGGCACGACGATCAGCACCCGGCTGCCCACCTTCTTCCCCGTCAGCCCCTGCGACCATCCCTTGACGACCTGCTGGAGCGAGAACTGGGCGAGCTCGCCGCGCTTGTAGGTGGAGTCGAACTCCTTGCCGCCGTCCCACAGCACCCCCCGGTACTGGACGAGCAGCGCGTCGGTCTTCTTGACCTCCTTGCCGTCACCCTCGATGACGTACTCGGAGACCAGCTTCTTCGGCGCGGACTTCTTGGGAACGGTGATGGTGGGCGCCTTGCCGTCGGTGTTGGCGGACACCTTGGGCAGGTCGGCGTCGGTCTGGTCCACCTTGCTGCCCTTGGCCGAGCTCTTGGCGTTGTAGGCGCCGACGAGGTCGATGACGAAGACCAGCGTGTCGGTGCCCTTGATACCGGCCTGCGGCTGGCCCTGCTTGCCGTAGGCGTACGCGGGCGGGACGGCCAGCTCCAGCCGGCTGCCGAGGTTCCGGCCCAGCAGTCCCTGGTCCCAGCCCGGGAGGACCTGGCCCTTGCCGATCGGGAACGCGGCGGTCTTCTTCTTGTCGAAGGTGTTGTCGATGACCTTCCCGGTGTCCCAGATCTGCGCCAGGTAGTTGATCTGGAGCCAGTCGCCCTTGACCGTCTTCTTGCCGTCGCCCTGGCTGATCGTCTTGACCGCGAGACTCTGCGGGGGCTTCCCCGAGCCCTTGGCGACCTTCGGCTTCTCACCGAACTTCTTACCCGCGGTAATGGCCGGCACCGGGCCGGAGACGATCTTGCCGCTGGGGGCGGGTGAGGGACTCTGGTTCGTCGGCTCCTGGGACGGCTTGGTCTTGTCGGACCCTGACTTTTCGTCACCGCAGCCCGCGAGTGTCAGCAGGCCCGCGGGCACGGCAAGGAGTACGGAGCGTCGACGCACGGAGTCCTCGTTAGGTAGATCTTGAGATGGCCAGTGCGCGCCACTCTACGACGTGACTCGGGCCCCGTCCGGAGAACGCACGGGGCCCGAGGGGAAGGTAAGCCGTACGCCGGTCACATACCGGCGATCAGCTTCTCCACCCGGTCGTCGACCGAGCGGAAGGGGTCCTTGCACAGCACGGTGCGCTGCGCCTGGTCATTGAGCTTGAGATGCACCCAGTCGACGGTGAAGTCGCGGCGCTGCTCCTGGGCCCGGCGGATGAAGTCGCCGCGCAGCCGGGCGCGGGTGGTCTGCGGCGGCACCGACTTGCCCTCGAAGATTTTCAAGTCGTTGCAGACCCGGGCCGCCTGGCCGCGCCTCTCCAGCAGGTAGTAGAGGCCACGGCGGCGGTGGATGTCGTGGTAGGCGAGGTCTATCTGGGCGATGCGGGGATGCGACATGGTGATGTTGTTCTTCGCCCGGTACTGCTCGATGAGCTGGTACTTCATCACCCAGTCGATTTCGGTGCCGATCCGGTCGAGCTCCTCGGTGCGGATCGCGTCGAGGGTGCGGCCCCACAGCTCGAGGACGCGCTCGACCATGCCGGTGCGGATGCCCCGGCGCTCGCAGAAGTCGACGGCCTTCTCGTAGTACTCCTGCTGCACCTCCAGGGCGGACGCCTCGCGCCCGCTGGCGAGCCGCACCTTGCGCTGCCCGGTGATGTCGTGGCTGACCTCGCGGATCGCCCGGATGGGGTTCTCCAGGGTCAGGTCGCGCATCACCGTGCCCGCCTCGATCATGCGGAGCACCAGGTCGGTGGCGCCGACCTTGAGCAGCATGGTGGTCTCGGACATGTTGGAGTCGCCCACGATGACATGCAGCCGGCGGTAGCGCTCGGCGTCGGCGTGGGGTTCGTCGCGGGTGTTGATGATCGGCCGGGAACGGGTGGTGGCGGAGCTGACGCCCTCCCAGATGTGCTCGGCGCGCTGGCTGACGCAGTAGACCGCGCCGCGGGGGGTCTGGAGGACCTTGCCCGCGCCGCACAGGAGCTGTCGCGTCACCAGGAACGGGATGAGAATGTCGGCGAGCCGGGAGAACTCCCCGTGCCGTGCCACCAGATAGTTCTCGTGGCAGCCGTAGGAGTTGCCCGCGGAGTCGGTGTTGTTCTTGAAGAGATAGACGTCGCCCGCGATTCCCTCCTCGTGCAGGCGGCGCTCCGCGTCCACGAGCAGACCTTCGAGAATGCGCTCGCCCGCTTTGTCGTGGGTGACCAGCTCGGTCACGTTGTCACACTCGGGTGTCGCGTATTCCGGGTGCGAGCCCACGTCGAGATAGAGGCGGGCGCCGTTGCGCAGGAAGACATTGCTGCTGCGGCCCCAGGAGACGACACGGCGGAAGAGGTACCGCGCCACTTCGTCAGGAGACAACCGGCGCTGTCCCCTGAATGTGCACGTGACGCCGTACTCGTTCTCCAGCCCGAAAATGCGGCGGTCCATGCCTGAACATTACGCCTGATGGCGTGGTCTGAAACCGGGTTCGGCGGCATGGTTGCGATCATTTTCCGCACGAGGTTCATCCGGTGTTCGGTACGCGGCCGGCCGGACGACGGGCCGCGGCCCGTCCAGGAGGAACCGCTGGGCCGCCAGCAGCACCGCCAGCGCGGCCGCGCCACCGGCCGCGGGCACCGCGAATCCGGGGGCCACCCCGCCGAACTGGACGGCGGGCCCGGCCACGGCGGTGCCGACCGCGTTGCCCACCACGAAGGTGGTCACCAGCCAGGAGAACGCCTCGGTGACCGTGCCGGACGGCGCGTGGCGGTCCACGACGACGAAGGCGCAGGCCAGTGCCGGGGCGAGGAACACGCCCGCCAGCCCGGCGAGGACGGTCATCGCGGCGACGCCCGGCACCAGTATCAGCGGCAGATAGCCCAGCGCCAGCGCGGCCACGAGCAGCCGCAGCCGCCGCTCGGGCGCGCCGGGCCAGGTGCGGCCGCCGTAGACGACGCCGCCGACCAGCGCACCCACGCCCAGGGCGGAGAGCAGCGCGCTGGAGACCACGCCGCCGCCGTGCTCGTCGGCGTACGCCACCGCGGCCACCGCGATCGCGCCGAGCGCGAGCCCGATGAAGAAGAACGAGCCGAGCAGCACCAGCAGCCCGGGCGAGCGCAGCGCGCCCAGCCAGTGCGCCTCGCGCGGCGCGGAGCGCCACTGCCGCGAGGGCCGCGAGACCACGACGGAGAGCGCGCCCGCGACCCCGACGGCGTTGATGACCAGCAGCGCGGCCGCCTCCGACCACACGGCCACGGACAGGGTGACCAGCAGCGGGCCGACCGCGAACATCACCTCCTGGGCCACGGCGTCCAGCGCGTACGCCGCGTGCACCTGGTCCTCGCGCCGCAGCACGGTGGGCCACAGCGCCCGCAGCCCGCCCTCCAGCGGCGGGGTGAACAGCCCGGCGATCAGCATCGCCGCGTACGCCACGGGCAGCGGCTCGACTCCGACGACGGCGAACAGGACCATCCCGAGCGCCGAGGCCACGGCGGCGGGGAGCATCACCCGGGGCTGGCCGAGGCGGTCCACGGCCCGGCCCAGCAGCGGCTGGCCCACCGCGTTGGCCGCGCCGTAGACGGCCGAGAGCGCCCCGGCGAGGGCGTAGCTGCCGCCCTCGGCGCGGGCGAAGAGCAGCACGGCGAGGGCGGCGGTGGCGTTCGGAAGCCGTCCCAGCAGCGTGCCGGTGAGCAGCCGTGCCGCATGTGGGGTGCGCAGCAGTTCCCCGTAGCCAGCCGCCATTGCCTGCCCCTTCCTGCGGGTTCCGGTGGATTCCGGTCCGTTGTCGCGAGCGCGTCGCGGGTCGTGGATGACGTTGTACGTATAACGTCCAGCGTCATACGTACCATGGCCGCCACCGCGGGTCCACTCGCGGACCGGAAATGAAACCTGCGGCCGGCCGTACGGCGACCGAGGGGAGCGGAGGCGATGGTGGCGAGCGCGGACCGCGCCCACGCGGCGGGCGGGGCCCCCCGGAGAGGTTCCCGGGGAACCGGCCGGACGGGTGAGTCCGCGCGGCGCGGGGACCCGGGCGGCGGCGGGCCGGCTCCGGGCGGCGGCGGGGCAGGCGCGGGCAACAGCGGAACGGGCACGGGCAACCGCGGGGCGGGCACGGGCAGCGGCGGGGCGGGCACGGGCAGCAGCGGAACGGGCACGGGCAACCGCGGGGCGGGCACGGGCAGTGGCGGAACGGCCGAGGGCAGCGGCGGGGCGGGCGCGGGACGACCGGCGGCCGGACGGGCGACGAGCCGGGATGTGGCGCGCGCGGCGGGCGTGTCCCAGGCGACCGTCTCCCTGGTGCTCGGGGAGAAGTGGCCCGGACGGGTATCCGAGCGCACCGTGGAGACCGTGCGCGCCGCCGCGCGGGATCTCGGCTACCGCCCCAACCTCGCGGCCCGCAGCCTCCGGCTGGGCCGCACCAGGACCGTGCTGCTGGTGGTGCCCGCCCTCACGACCGAGTTCTTCGCCCGCGTCTACACCGGCGCCGAGCGGGTCGCCGCCGACCACGGCTTCGGCGTGGTGCTCTATCCGTCCCCCGAGGGCGTGGGCCCGGCCCGGGATCCGTTCGACTCGGCGCGCGCCTCGCTGGACGGGGTAATCGCCTCCTCCATGGCGGCCGACGCGCTGGTCGCGGTGCGCGGCGGCGGACTGCCGCTGGTGATGCTCGACAGCGACCCGGACAACGCGGCCGCGGCGGCCACGGTCAACCTCGACATCGCGGACGGGGCGCGGCAGGTGGCCGGGCATCTGCTGGGGCTCGGCCACCGCCGGGTGGCCCATCTCGCGGCGGCGGTGGACTCCTGGACCTTCCGGGTACGCGCCCGGGCGCTGGCGGAGGCGGTGGACGGGGTGCCGGGCGCCGGGCTGAGCGCCGAACCGGCGGGGCTGAGCGTCGAGGAGGGCCGCCGGGCCGCCGAGCGCGTCCTGGCCCGCCCCGGGCCCCGGCCGACCGCGCTCGTCTGCGACGACGACATCCTGGCCGCGGGCGCCTGCAAGGCGGCCCGGCGGCTGGGCCTGCGGATCCCGGACGACATCTCGGTGACCGGCTTCGACGATCTGGCCCTGGCCACGGCGGTGGAGCCGGAGCTGACCACGGTCCGGCTCCCGGCGGAGGCGGTGGGCGCGGCGGGTATGCGGGCCCTGATGACGCTCCTGGACGGCGAGACGCCCCAGGACACCGTGCTCCCCGTCGACCTGATCCCCCGAGGCTCCACGGCCGCTCCCCCACGGTCCTGACCCGGGCCCGGCCCCAAGACGCCACCGCCGCCCCGGTGGGCCGGGGCGGCGGTGGCGGAGCGACAGAACGGTGGCGGGTGGGTCAGTCCTCGGACTCCGAGGAGGACTCCTCCGGGGACTCGGCCGACGCCTCCGCGTCGGCCCCGCCCTCTCCGGGCTCCAGGAGCCGGGAGAGCTGGCCGCCCAGGACGCGCTTGAACTTGCGCTTCTGGGGGCGGGTGCGGTCCAGGACCGCGACCTCGAGCTGCTCGGCGGTGAGGCTGCGCTCCCCGCCGTTGTTGTCACGGGAGAGCGAGTCGACGGCCAGCTTGAGGGCCTCGGCAAGGGTCATGCCGTCCCGGTGGCGCTGGTCGAGGTAGCTGCTGATCTGGTCGGCGTTGCCACCGACGGCGACCGAGCCGTGCTCGTCCACGATGGAGCCGTCGTGCGGAAGCCGGTAGATCTGGTCGTCCTCGGGGCCCTCCCCGACCTCGGCGACGATCAGCTCGACCTCGTACGGCTTCTCGGCGGCGCTGGAGAAGATCGTGCCCAGGGTCTGGGCGTAGACATTCGCCAGCCCGCGGGCCGTGACATCCTCGCGGTCATAGGTATAGCCACGCAGATCGGCGTAACGGACACCGCCGATGCGCAGATTCTCGAATTCGTTGTACTTACCGACCGCCGCGAAGGCGATCCGGTCATAGATCTCGCTGACCTTGTGCAGCGCGCGGGACGGGTTCTCCGCAACGAAGACGATGCCGTCGGCGTACTGGAGCACGACCACGCTGCGGCCGCGCGCGATGCCCTTACGGGCGTATTCCGCGCGGTCGGCCATGGCCTGCTGAGGAGAAACATAGAACGGCGTCGTCACCGGCTGTCCGTCCCTTCTGTCATCGGCGAATGCATTCCGGTTGGGCCGTCCTGATCAGAGCAGGGCGGCGCGGGGGCCGTCCGGCTCTTCGAGGCGCCGTTCATGGATGGCGCGGGCGAGTTCGGACACCTCGTCCTCGCCGAACCTCTTGAAACCGTCCTCGGTGAGGGAGGTGACGATCGGATAAATGCGGCGGGCGAGATCCGGCCCTCCGGTGGCCGAATCGTCGTCGGCGGCGTCATAGAGCGCCTGGAGCACGGCCGTGGCGGCCTGCTCCTCGGTCGCGTCCTCGCGATAGAGCTTCTTGAGCGCGCCCCGGGCGAACATCGAGCCCGAGCCGGTGGCGGCGAAGCCGCGCTCCTCCGAACGCCCCCCGGTCACGTCGTAGGAGAAGATGCGGCCCTTCCCCCGGTCGACGTCCCACCCCGCGAAGAGCGGGACCACGGCGAGGCCCTGCATCGCCATGCCGAGGTTGCCGCGGATCATGGTCGACAGCCTGTTCGCCTTGCCCTCGAGCGAGAGCACGGTGCCCTCGACCTTCTCGAAGTGCTCCAGCTCCAGCTGGAAGAGCTTGACCATCTCCACCGCGATACCGGCGGTCCCCGCGATCCCGACCGCCGAGAACTCATCGGCGGGGAAGACCTTCTCGATGTCACGCTGCGCGATGACATTGCCCATGGTGGCGCGGCGGTCACCGGCGAGCACCACGCCGCCGGCGAAGGTCACCGCCACGATGGTGGTGCCGTGGGGGGCCTCGATGGCGCCCTGCACCGGGGGCAGCGGACGGTTCCCCGGGAGCAGCTCGGGCGAGTGCTCGCCCAGGAAGTCCATGAACGACGAGGAGCCGGGCGTCAGGAAGGCAGCCGGCAGACGCCCTGTGCTACGAGTGTTGGCTTCCACACGTTTCCTTCCACCAGATCTTGAAATGATGCACGGACCATACCCCTGGCCATGGAAGTCATCCGTCCTGCGTCCCCACCGCGGGGACGCAGGACGGAGAAGACGCGCCTTACTGCCCGCCCTTCTGGACGAAAGACCGCACGAAGTCCTCCGCGTTCTCCTCGAGCACGTCGTCGATCTCGTCCAGCACGGAGTCGACGTCGTCCGAGAGCTTCTCCTGCCGCTCCTTGAGGTCGTCCGCGGCCTGCGCGTCCTGCGTCTGCTCCTCGACCTCTTCGGTCGAGCGCGACGCCTTCTGCTGACCGCCGCCGGTGTCCTTGGTCGCCATTTCCCTCACCCCGCTCGGTTCGCCCGCTGATTCGATCGGTCTCAAGATCAGACCCTACAAGCAGGGTCCGACATCGGCCTCCCACTCGGTACAACGCACGGAGGCCACCTCGATGATTCCCGGCCCAAGGGCATTTCAGCCTCCGGACAGCACCCGGACCAGGTCCTCGGCCGTGCGGCAGCGGTCCAGCAACTCCTTGACGTGGTTGCGGGTGCCGCGCAGCGGCTCCAGGGTGGGAACCCGTTGCAGAGAGTCACGGCCCGGCAGATCGAAGATCACCGAGTCCCAGGAGGCCGCGGCCACGTCGTCCGCGTACTGCTCGAGGCAGCGGCCGCGGAAGTAGGCGCGGGTGTCCTCCGGGGGCTTGTTCTGGGCGCGTGCGATGTCCTGGTCGTCCAGCAGCCGCTTCATCTTGCCGCGGGCCACCAGCCGGTTGTACAGGCCCTTGTCCGGGCGTACGTCGGCGTACTGGAGGTCCACCAGGTGGAGCCGGGCCGCGTCCCACTCCAGGGCGTCGCGGCGGCGGTAGCCCTCGAGCAGCTCCCGCTTGGCGATCCAGTCCAGCTCGCCGGACAGGCTCATGGGGTCGCGCTCGAGCCGGTTCAGCACGTCCTCCCAGCGGGCCAGGACGTCCCGGGTCTGCTCGTCGGCGTCCGCCCCGTAGCGGTCCTCGACGTATTTCCGGGCCAGCTCGAAGTACTCCATCTGGAGCTGCACCGCGGTGAGCGTACGGCCGCTGCGCAGCGTGACGAGACGGCGCAGCGTCGGGTCGTGCGAGACCTGGTGCAGGGTGCGCACCGGCTGGTCCACCGCGAGGTCCACGGCGATAAAGCCGTCCTCGATCATCGACAGCACCAGGGCGGTGGTGCCCAGCTTGAGGTAGGTCGACAGCTCGGAGAGGTTGGCGTCGCCGATGATCACGTGGAGCCTGCGGTACTTCTCGGCGTCGGCGTGCGGCTCGTCGCGGGTGTTGATGATCGGGCGCTTGAGGGTGGTCTCCAGGCCGACCTCGACCTCGAAGTAGTCCGCCCGCTGGCTGATCTGGAAGCCGTGCTCATGGCCGTCCTGGCCGACGCCGACGCGGCCCGCGCCCGTGACGACCTGGCGGGAGACGAAGAAGGGCGTCAGGTGGCGCACGATGTCCGAGAAGGCGGTCTCCCGCTTCATCAGGTAGTTCTCATGCGTGCCGTAGGAGGCGCCCTTGTTGTCGGTGTTGTTCTTGTAGAGGTGGATGGACTGGCCACCGGGCAGCTCGGCGGCGCGCAGCGCGGCCTCGGCCATGATGCGCTCGCCGGCCTTGTCCCACAGCACCGCGTCCCGGGGGTTGGTGACCTCGGGGGCGGAGTACTCGGGGTGGGCGTGGTCCACATAGAGCCGAGCGCCATTGGTGAGGATCACATTGGCCAGGCCGATGTCCTCGTCCGTGAGCTGACTGGCGTCGGCGGACTCGCGCGCGAGGTCGAATCCGCGGGCGTCCCGCAGCGGGTTCTCCTCCTCGAAGTCCCAGCGGGCGCGGCGCGCCCGGTGCATCGCCGCCGCGTAGGCGTTGACGACCTGGGATGAGGTGAGCATGGCATTGGCGTTCGGGTGCCCCGGAACGGAGATCCCGTACTCCGTCTCGATTCCCATTACGCGCCGTACGGTCATGCGGCCCTCCTTGCCCCGCGCCGCCCCCGGCTGGGATCGGCGCTCAAGTACCGCTGCGCTCCCGGTCCATCTGCGGCCCCCGATCCCCCGTGCCGCGATACTGCGGTACCGAAGAGCCTAGAACGGCCAAGCGGTGCTGCGGAGATCATTACAGTCATTGCTCCGGTCGGGCTCGTAGGACTCATACGAAGAATGCGGTCCGAAAAGCGCATCCGGCTGCGGATGCCCCGTCCAGGACATCCGCAGCCGGACCGCGCTGTTACAGGTACTGACCGGTGTTCGCCACCGTGTCGATGGAGCGTCCGGTGTCCGCGCCCTGCTTTCCGGTGACCAGGGTGCGGATGTACACGATCCGCTCGCCCTTCTTACCGGAGATCCGGGCCCAGTCGTCCGGGTTCGTGGTGTTGGGCAGGTCCTCGTTCTCCTTGAACTCGTCCACGCAGGCGGCGAGCAGATGGGAGACGCGAAGGCCCTTCTGGTTGTGGTCCAGGAAGTCCTTGATCGCCATCTTCTTGGCGCGGTCCACAATGTTCTGGATCATGGCGCCGGAGTTGAAGTCCTTGAAGTAGAGGACTTCCTTGTCGCCATTGGCGTAGGTGACCTCCAGGAAGCGGTTCTCCTCGGACTCGGTGTACATCTGCTCGACCACCGACTGGATCATCCCGCCGATCGCGGCCTTGGGCGACCCGCCGTGCTCGGAGAGGTCGTCGCCGTGGATGGGCAGGGACTCCGTCAGGTACTTCGAGAAGATGTCCTTGGCGGCCTCGGCGTCCGGACGCTCGATCTTGATCTTCACATCCAGGCGGCCGGGGCGCAGGATCGCGGGGTCGATCATGTCCTCGCGGTTGGAGGCACCGATGACGATCACGTTCTCCAGGCCCTCCACACCGTCGATCTCGGAGAGCAGCTGGGGGACGATGGTGTTCTCCACGTCCGAGCTGACCCCGGAGCCACGGGTGCGGAAGAGGGAGTCCATCTCGTCGAAGAAGACGATGACGGGCGTGCCCTCGCTGGCCTTCTCCCGAGCCCGCTGGAAGACCAGCCGGATGTGCCGCTCCGTCTCACCGACGTACTTGTTGAGCAGCTCGGGGCCCTTGATGTTGAGGAAGAAGCTCTTCCCCGCGGGCTTGCCGGTCACCTCGGCGACCTTCTTGGCAAGGGAGTTGGCCACGGCCTTGGCGATCAGCGTCTTACCGCAGCCGGGCGGGCCGTACAGCAGCACACCCTTGGGCGGCCGCAGTTCGTGCTCCTTGAAGAGGTCGGGGTAGAGATACGGGAGCTCGACCGCGTCGCGGATCAGCTCGATCTGGTTTCCCAGACCGCCGATCTTGTTGTAGTCGATGTCCGGGACCTCTTCGAGGACGAGCTCCTCGACCTCGCTCTTCGGTACCACCTCGTAGACATAGCCGGACCGGGGCTCGAGCAGCAGGGCGTCACCGGGCCGGATGGTGGTGCTCAGCAGCGGCTCTGCCAGCCGCACCACCCGCTCCTCGTCGGTGTGCCCGATCACCAGGGCGCGCTCGCCGTCCTCAAGGACCTCCTTGAGGGTGACGATGTCCCCGGCGCGCTCGAACTCCATGGCCTCGACCACATTGAGCGCCTCGTTGAGCATGACCTCCTGGCCGCGCTTGAGGTCGTCGAGCTCGACGCTTGGGCTGACATTCACCCGGAGTTTACGGCCCCCGGTAAAGATGTCCGCCGTACCGTCCTCGTTCGCCTGTAGAAAGGCCCCGAAACCGGCCGGCGGCTGTGCGAGCCGGTCGACCTCCTCCTTGAGGGCCACGATCTGGTCGCGGGCCTCACGGAGTGTGTTCGCGAGCCGCTCGTTCTGTGCGGAGACTCCCGCCAGATTGGTCTGCAGCTCGACGATCCGCTCTTCGAGAATCCTCGTATGACGCGGAGAGTCGGCGAGCTTGCGGCGCAGGACGGCGATTTCCTGCTCGAGATAGGCAACCTGACCGGCAGGGTCGTCAGACCCCCGCCCCGGCCGGATGCCGCGGTTGATGTCGTCGTCGTGGGCTGCCACGGTCCTCACCTCCTCCAAGGGGAGCTGGACGCTTCCTGACCCTACCTGGGCCGGTGCGGGTTGAAACCCCTAGATCACAAACCCGGTCGGCGTGTGTCCGATCTTCACCCTTGCGCACTCCCTCACGCCAGGTGAATACCCACCCAACAACATCGGAAAGCGAGCGGTTGTATCGTCGACACGGTCAACACCCGTCAGGGTTGGCGATATTTAGACACTGTTGAATCGCGTATCGAAGGAACAGGAGGCGGCACACCGTGCGGAACGAGGAGCTCGGCGGTCTTGAGGTCTGGATCGACCAGGATCTGTGCACCGGGGACGGCATCTGTGCCCAGTACGCTCCCGAGGTCTTCGAACTCGACATCGACGGTCTAGCCTACGTCAAGAGCGCCGACGATGAGCTGTTGCAGGACAAGGGCGCGACCACCCCGGTCCCCCTGGCCCTGCTCACCGAGGTCAGGGATTCCGCCAAGGAGTGCCCCGGCGACTGCATCCATGTACGCCGCGTCACGGACCGGGTCGAGGTCTACGGACCCGACGCGGAGTGACCCACCGCGAGTAACCGCTCACACACTCCCCGGAACCGGCAGCGCCTTCAATACGAACTTTCCGTCCCGCCACTGCCAGTTGACCTTGCGCTGGAGATCCGGACAGCACCGCGGGACCTTGGCCGACGAGTATCCCAGCAACGTGGCCGAAACCTTCTTTCCGCGCACCGCGAAATCGCTGACGCTCATCCCTTCCTTCGGATCCACGAAGGTGGCCACCACACGGGGCGCGGCGCCCGCGCGGCCGGTCGGCCGGGAGAGCACATAGACGCCGCTGGGCGGGGTGCCGAAGGCGGTCGGGCAGCGCACCACGGCGACGGTCTCCGGCCGCCCGTCCCCGTCCAGGTCCGCCGAGCCCCGGTCGATGACGTCCGGCCGGGCCCGTCCGCAGTTCATCGGATAGTCCGCGGCGCGGGGGTCGGGCGCCTTGGCGGCCGGGAGCCCCCCGGTGCCCGGCGCGGAGGCGGTGGTGGACGTGGTGGCCTTGGCGTCCGAGGGCTGGAAGAACGACCCTCCGGCGATGACGGCGGCGACGGCGGCCGCGGTCGCCACCCAGTGCACCGGACGGGGTTGGGTGTGCGCGAGATCCGGGCCCAGAGACTGCACGCGGGATGACTCCATGTGAGGGGCTGAGGCGGGAGATGACCCGCATGGTGCCACATCTCACAGGGGCGCGGCCACCGCCCTAGCACGGGGAATTCGGTGGCCGCGCCGAGCCGTTGCGGCGCCGGTTTCCGTCGGACGGGCCTCAGACGGCCGCCGGACGGGTCCCGGACGGCCGTCAGGCGTCGCCGGAGGGGGCGTCCTGGCCGGTGTCCTTGGCGGCGCCCGCGTCCTTGACAGCGCCCGCGTCCTTGGCAGTGCCGGTGTCCCCGGCGGCTCCGGAGTCCTTGGCAGTGCCGGAGTCCTTGGCGGTGCCCCAGCCCACGTAGTCCTCGCCGTAGGCGCCCTTGGCGGGCCTGCGGCGGCGCATCGGGGGCTCCACGCCGTCCGCGAGCCGGCGGGCGGTGAGCAGGAAGCCGGTGTGGCCGATCATGCGGTGGTCGGGCCGTACCGCGAGGCCCTCCACGTGCCAGGTGCGCACCATGGTCTCCCAGGCCGACGGCTCATTGAAGGTGCCGTGCTCGCGGATGGCCTCCACGGTGCGGGCGAGCTGGGTGGTGGTGGCGACGTACGCGCACAGGATGCCGCCGGGGACGAGCGCCTTGGACACCGGCTCCAGGCACTCCCAGGGGGCGAGCATGTCCAGGATCACGCGGTCCACGTCGGTGTCGCTGAGGTTGTCCTGGAGGTCGCCGACGGTGAGCCGCCAGGCGGGGTGCGGGGCGCCGAAGTAGCGCTCGACGTTCTGGGCGGCGATCTCGGCGAAGTCGGCCCGGCGCTCGTAGGAGTGCAGCATGCCCTGGTCGCCGATGGCCCGCAGCAGGAAGGTGGAGAGCGAGCCGGAGCCGACGCCCGCCTCGACGACACGTGCGCCGGGGAAGATGTCGGCCATCGCCAGGATCTGCCCCGCGTCCTTGGGGTAGACCACGGCGGCACCGCGTGGCATGGACAGGACATAGTCGGGGAGCAGGGGGCGCAGCGCGAGATACGCGACGTTTCCCGTGGTACGCACGACGGTTCCCTCGGGGGCGCCGATCAGCTCGTCATGGGGGAAGGAACCCTTGTGGGTGTGGAAGTTCTTCCCGGATTCGAGCGTGAAGGTGTAGTGGCGTCCCTTGGGGTCGGTGAGCTGGACCTGGTCCCCGACCTGGAAGGGCCCGCGACGGCGGGCGGCACCGGTCGGTTCGGACATGTGAACAGCCTACCGGGCACTTCGCCGTGCCCGGACCACGCCCGGGGGCCTCAGGAGGGGCTGGAGGGGGTCCTGGCCATGGCCGCCACGAAGGCGCGCTCGACATCGGCCGTGGAGAGCACCCCGTAGACCTCGCCGGTCTCCTCGACCACCAGGTACTCGGTGGCCGGGGTGGCCCGCAGGGTGTCCAGCAGCTCCTCGCCGGTGAGCTCGGCGGAGACCCGCATACCGTCCTTGAGGTCCTGGGCGAGACCGCTGACCGCGACCCAGGGGCGGCGGTGCTCGGGGACGCCCACGATGGCCGCCTCGCGCACCACGGCGGTCGGGGCACCGTGGCCGTCCACCACGACCAGGGCCCGGGCCCCGGCCTCGTTCGCCCGGCGCAGCGCCTCGGAGAGCGGGGTGTCGGCCGCCACGGGGACGGCGCGCCGGGTGAGCGTACGGGCACGCAGGTCCGGCAGCCGCTCCCGCAGCCGGGCCATCCGCAGGCTGTTGCCCGCGCCGGTCCAGATGATCGCGGCGAGTATGGCGGCCAGCAGCGCGTCGGTGAGCGAGTCGACGCTGCCGAAGCTCTTGGGCTCCTCGCCCAGTCCGCCCGCCTGGGTGAGCAGCGGCAGTCCGACCAGCACCGCGACGGCGAGCGCGCGGCCGCTCCAGGCCGCGGCGACGGTGCCGGTCATGGGCCTGCCGCTGATCTTCCAGACGACGGCGCGCAGCATCCGCCCGCCGTCCAGCGGCAGCCCGGGGAGCAGGTTGAACGCGGCCACGATCAGGTTGGAGATCATCAGCCCGGCCAGCAGCACCCCGGGCACCGTGTCGGGCTCCACGACCATCATGCCGAGGTAGAACACGCCCGCCAGGACGAGCGAGAGCAGCGGGCCGACGAAGGCGAGCACGAACTCCCGGCCGGGGGTCTCGGTCTCCTTCTCGATCTCCGAGACCCCGCCGAAGAACTGGAGCTGGATCCGGCGCACCGGCAGCTTGAAGCGGAGCGCGGCCACGGTGTGGGCGAGCTCGTGCACCAGCACCGAGGCGTAGAAGGCCACCGCGAAGAAGAGCGAGACCAGATAGCGGGCGGCGCCGAGTTCTGGCAGCACCCGGTCGAGCTGGCCGCCGAAGACCCAGGTGATGAGGGCGGCGACCAGGAACCAGCTGGGCGAGACGTAGACGGGCACGCCGAAGGGCCGGCCCATGAGAAAGCCGCCGCCCACGTCGCGTGGGCGCGGCTGCTTGCCGCCCTCGGGCTCGGTCGCGCGGTCCGATTCCCCGTTGTCGGACTGCCGCTGCCCGCTGTTGTCCACGGTGTCCCCTCGTCGGATGCTCGCTCGCACCCCTCTTTTTGATACGGTCCCCACGATCATGCAGTGCCGGGGGCTCGAACGTCGATGGTATGCGTCCGGCTGTCGGTGGCGGGTCGTAGGGTCTTCGCCATGGGAACCACCACGGGAACCACCACCGGGAAGGCCGAACCCTCCGACGGGCCGCCCAAGTCCGGCCCCGCCGCCTCGTTGTCACCCTCACGGGCGGCCGATTTCATGCGGTGCCCGTTGCTGTACCGCTTCCGAGTGATCGACAAACTGCCGGAGAAGCCCAGCGCGGCGGCCACCCGCGGCACGGTGGTGCACGCGGTGCTGGAGCGGCTCTTCGACGCCCCGGCCGCCGACCGCACCGCGCCGCGGGCCCGGTCGATGGTGCCGGGCGAGTGGGAGCGGCTGCTGGCGGCCAAGCCGGAGCTGGCGGAGCTGTTCCAGGAGGAGGACGGCACTCCGGCGCCGGACCGGCTGGCCGAGTGGCTGACGGGGGCCCAGACGCTGGTGGAGCAGTGGTTCTCGCTGGAGGATCCGACCCGTCTGGAGCCCGCGGAGCGCGAGCTGTTCGTGGAGACGGAGCTCGAGTCCGGGCTGACGCTCCGTGGAATCATCGACCGGATCGACATCGCTCCCACCGGTGATGTGCGGATCGTGGACTACAAGACGGGCAAGGCCCCCGCGCCGCAGTACGCGGGCGAGGCCCTGTTCCAGATGAAGTTCTACGCGCTGGTGGTGTGGCGGCTGCGCGGGGTGATCCCGCGCCGGCTCCAGCTGGTCTATCTGGGCAGCGGGGATGTGCTGACGTACGACCCGGAGGAGCGGGATCTGCGGGCCGTGGAGCGCAAGGTGCTGGCGCTGTGGGAGGCGATCCGGCTGGCCACGGAGACCGGTGCGTTCGTGCCCCGGCAGACCAGGCTCTGCGGCTGGTGCGACCACCAGGCACACTGTCCGGAATTCGGGGGTACGCCGCCGCCGTATCCGCTGGCGGTGGTGCCTGTGCAGTCCGGCAGAATGGACGCGGTCTAGGAGAGGGAGTTCCCCGTGGCGATCCGCGTCCTACTGGTCGATGATCAACCGCTGCTGCGCACCGGATTCCGGATGATTCTGGAAGCGGAGCAGGATCTGGCGGTCGTCGGTGAGGCCGGGGACGGTCTACAGGCCCTCGACCAGGTGCGGGCGCTCCAGCCCGATGTGGTCCTGATGGACATCCGGATGCCGCGGATGGACGGTGTGGAGGCGACCCGTCAGATCACTGGTCCGGGGCGGGACGGCCCGGCCAAGGTGCTGGTGCTGACCACCTTCGACCTGGACGAGTACGTGGTGGAGGCGCTGCGCGCCGGGGCCAGCGGCTTCCTGCTGAAGGACGCGCCGGCCACCGAGCTGGTGCAGGCCATCCGCGTGGTGGCGGCGGGCGAGGCGATGCTGGCGCCCAGCATCACCCGCAGGCTGCTGGACAAGTACGCGGGGCATCTGCCGTCGGGCGAGGAGCCGGTGCCGGACACCCTGCACACGCTCACCGAGCGCGAGGTCGAGGTGCTGAAGCTGGTGGCCCGGGGGCTGTCCAACGCGGAGATCGCCGCTGATCTGTTCGTCAGCGAGACCACGGTCAAGACGCATGTGGGCCATGTGCTGACCAAGCTGGGGCTGCGCGACCGGGTGCAGGCTGCCGTCTACGCCTATGAGAGCGGGCTGGTCCGCCCCGGCGCGCAGTAGGCGTCACCGGGGCGGCTCGGGGTGACGGGGGCGGCCGTCCGGTCGTCCCCGTCAGTGCGTCAGCTGCCGGACGACTTGCCGATCTCCCAGAAGCGGAAGACGGTCGAGGAGTCGAGGGTCCACTGGAGCCCGGTGATGTCGTCCTGGGCCACCGCGTACTGCTTGCCCTGCCACAGCGGGAGCATCGGCACCTCGTCGGCGATGATGTCCTGGATCCGCTGGAAGTCGCCGACCGTGGCCTCGCGGCTGGGCTGCTCGGCGGTGGCGGGGATCAGCTGCGCGGTCAGCCGCGGCGAGGTGTAGTGGTTGGCCAGGACATTGCCGGCGCCGAAGAACGGGGCGACGAAGTTGTCCGGGTCCGGGTAGTCGGGCACCCAGCCCTTCACATAGACGCCGTACTTTCCGCCGGCCACGCCCTTCTCGTACGTGGCGACGTCCGCGCTCTTCACATCGACGTCGAACAGCCCGCTGGCGTTGAGCTGCTCGGCGATCCGACGCAGGCCCGGGACGGTGCCGGGGCCGTAGCGGATCGGGGTGCCCCACAGGGTCAGCTTGACCTTGCCGGTGATCCCCTCGTCCCGCAGCGCCTGCTTGGCCTTATCGGGCTGCGGGCGGTCGCCGTACTTGTCGTAGAAGGCGGTGTTGTGGCCGGTGATACCGGCCGGGACCACCGAGTACAGCGGCTCGGCGGTGCGCTTGTAGACGTCCCGCACCAGGGTGGAGCGGTCGATGAGGTACGCCATGGCCTTGCGCACCCCGAGCTTGCCCGCCACCGGGTCCTTCATGTTGAAGACCAGGTGCTGGACCTCGGCGCCGGTGCCCTCGACCACGTTCAGGCTCTTGCCGCCGCCGAGGCTCTGCGCCTGGAGGTCGGCGAGGTCGCGCATGGCCAGCCCGCGGTAGGCGAGGTCCACATCGCCCTTCTGCACGGCGGACTTCAGCCGCGCCTGCGCGCCGTGGAAGAACTTCAGGGTCAGCCCGGAGTTCTTCGGCTTGGCGGGCCCCTGGTAGTCGCCGTTGACGGAGAAGTCCGCCTCGCCCTTGGTGAAGGAGTCCAGCTTGTAGACGCCGGAGCCGACCGCCTTGTGGTCCGTGCGCAGATTGTCGGCCGGGTACTCCTCGTGGTCCACGATGGATCCGGCGCCGGAGGCGATCTTCTGCGGGAAGGTCGCGTCGGAGTCCTTCAGATGGAAGACGACGGTCCGCTTGTCCGGGGTGTCGATGCTCCCGATGGAGGTGAGCATCAGCGCCGGGCCGTTGGGGTCGTTGATCCGCTTGGTGCGCTCGAAGGAGTACTTGACGTCCTCGGAGGTGAGCGGATGGCCGTCGGTGAACTTCAGGCCGTTCTTCAGCGTGCAGGAGTACACCCGGCTGGTGCTGTCCTTGAAGGAGCACTTCTCCGCCGCCTCCGGCTGCGGGGTGGTGCTGCCCTTCGGGAAGCTCAGCAGCGACTGGAAGACGTTGTTGAACAGCAGCCAGGAGCCGGGGTCGTAGCCCGACGCCGGGTCGGTGGCGAGCACCTCGTCCGACATCCCCATGGCCACGTGCTCGCCGGTGCCCGCCGCGTCCCCGTCCTCGCTGCCGCAGCCGGTGAGCAGCGCGGCGGCCAGTCCCGCCCCGAGGGGCGCTGCCAGCCACTGATCACGTTTCCTCAACGGTATTTCCTCACACACTCGACGTCTTCGTGTCCGGCCCCCGTAAGTCGTTCTCAGTCGCCCTTACCGAGCTCCCACAGCTGGAGCATGGTCGAGGAGTCGAAGGCGTACTCGGCGCCCGTCACGTTCCCGCGGGCGGCCACGTACGTGTTGCCCTGCCACAGCGGAAGGTAGGGCACATCGCTTGCGACGGCGTTCTGGATGGACTGGTAGTCCTTGTCGGCGAGGCTGCGCTGGGCCTCCTGCCGGGTCTTGGGGATCAGCTCGTCCTGGATGGTGCGGTTGCGGTAGGGCGAGTTGAGGAAGTTGTCCTTGGTGAGGAACGGCGCGGTGTAGCTGTCGGGGTCCGGGAAGTCGGGGAGCCAGCCCATCCCGGAGGCGGAGAACTGGCGCTTGATGAGCGCGGGGCGGAAGTCCCGCCACGGGTAGCCCTTGATCGTCACGGAGAACAGCCCGCTGGCGTTGAGCTGCTTGCGCAGCTCCTTGAACTCCCCGGCCGTCTCCGGGCCGTAGTGGTCGGTGGTGTAGGTCAGCGTCAGCTTCACCGGGGTGTCGATACCGGCCTGGTTCAGCACGCGCCGGGCCTCGTCGGGATCCGGGTCGCCGTACTCGTTGTGGAACGAGTTGATATGCGAGGAGATGCTGGTGGGGATCATCGAGTAGAGGGGCTCGGCGGTCCGCTTGTACACATCGCGCACCAGCGCCTGGCGGTCCACGAGGTGGGCGATGGCCTGCCGGACCGCCTTGTTCTTCACCGCCGGGTCCGAGGTGTTGAAGACCAGGTAGCGGATGCCCTGGCCGGAGGACTCGAAGAGGCGGACGCCCTTGACCTCGCCCTTGTTGAGCTTGTCGATCTGCTCCGGCGAGAAGCCGCGGTGTACGAGGTCGATGTCGCCCTTGACCAGCGCCTTCTCCATGGTCGACGCGGAGTCGTAGAACCGCATCTCCACCTTGTCGGCCTTTGGCTCGACATCGCCCTTGTAGTGGGAGTTCTTGGTGAAGACGACCTTCGTCAGCCGGTTGTCGCGCACCTCGGTCCTGGCGCTGTACGGGCCCGAGCCGGTCATCTCGAAGCCGTCGCGCAGCGCGTCGGGCTTGTAGACCTCGCTGTCCAGGATCGCGGCGGCCGGGGTGGTGAGCTTCGACGGGAAGGTCGCGTCCGGCTGCGAGAGGTGGATGACGATCTCGCGGTCGCTGGGAGTTTCGATCTTGTCCACGTTGGACAGCAAGGACTTGGTGCCGTTGGGGTCGTCGATGCGCAGCACCCGCTCGAGGGAGAACTTGACGTCCTTCGAGGTGAGGTCGTGGCCGTTGGAGAACTTCAGGCCTTCGCGCAGCGTGCAGCGGTACTGCTCGCTCTGTCTGTCCTGGAAGCCGCATTTCTCGGCCGCGTCGGGTATCGGCTCGGTGCCCGAGCGCGGCAGCCGCATCAGCGTCTGGAAGGCGTTGTGCAGCACGCTCCAGGACGCGAAGTCGTAGGCCAGGGCGGGATCCAGCGGCGCGGGCGCCGCCTTCGACGCCTCTATGCGGTCCGTGCTGCCCAGGACGAGCGTCTTGCCGTCCGAGCCCGAGCCGTCGGTACCACCGCACGCGGCGAGCGTGGAGATCAGGAGGCCGGCCACGGCCGGCAGCACCAGCGACTTGCGCGTCATTGTCGGGAGTCTCCCTGCCATCGATCAACTACTCGCGACGAGATTAGTCCGCGGCACCAGTGATGCTCAGACACAACGAAGTTGAGGCGATATCACGCCCCGATAACGAGCGATCATCGCCCGATATCCGGACGTGGCCGCGATTCGTACGCCATGCCACCAATCCGGACACAAGGGCTCGCCCAAAACGCACCAGACGGGACGCGCGACAGTCAACGAGCGCATCCGTCCACGGCATATGCAGTGATAAACATCACGTTCGGTTGTTGCCAACGGAACGTGAAAACTCCACCCGCGCTATTCAGTTTGTCATTTACAGGAATACGCTCGGTGCGCGATCAGTGCACCGCCGTGACCAGAGTGCGCAGAAAATCGAGATCGACTTCTTCGAGCGAGCCGATGACCGTACGCCCCGCCGCGGGCTCGATCGGCACCACGGACGGCACCGCGACCACCCGGCACCCGGCCGCCTCCGCGGCCCGTACGCCCGTGTCGGTGTCCTCGATGACCACGCACCGCCCCGGCTCGGCGGCCAGCCCGGCCGCGGCGAACAGATAGGGGTCCGGATGCGGCTTGGTCCGCCCGATCTCGTCGCCCGCCACCGTCAGGGCGAAGTGCTCCGGGCCGAGCGAGCGCAGGACACGGTCCATCACCCGCCGGTGGGAGGCGGAGACCAGGGCGGTGGGGATGGAGTGCGCGGCCAGCTCGGTGAGCAGCCGGTGAGCTCCGGGCAGCATCGGCACACTGCCGTCGATCAGCTCGGTGAAGCGGCTGTTGAGCAGGCCGGTGAGCTCGGCGAGGGCGATCTCGGCGCCGGTGGCCTCGATCAGGAACTGGGCGCTGCGCGACATCGGGCCGCCCACCACGACCTGGCGGTACTCCTCGGCGAGGGCGTGCCCGAGCTCGGCGAAGATGGAGACCTCCGCGTCCCACCAGATGCCCTCGGTGTCGACCAGGGTGCCGTCCATGTCGAGCAGAACGGCTTGCAGAGCCGAGCCTTCGGCCGTACGAGTGTCGACGGCGGGGATGCTGCTGGTCATCCAAACACCTCCGGATAAGGGGCACGAAGGCCGGTCCCCTTCCACTGACGGGAAGGCGACCGGCCTCTACCGGATCGACCAGTCTACGTCGCGCCGCGCCGGCGCGCCCGGTGAGCACCCAAGGCGGTCACGGGAGGCCGCCGGAGGGCTACCCCGCGTCTACCGCGCGTTGAAGTACTTCGCCTCCGGGTGGTGGATCACGATGGCGTCCGTGGACTGCTCGGGGTGGAGCTGGAACTCCTCCGAGAGCTTCACCCCGATCCGCTCCGGCTCCAGCAGATCGGCGATCTTCGCGCGGTCCTCCAGGTCGGGGCAGGCGCCGTAGCCCAGCGAGAAGCGCGCGCCGCGGTACTTCAGCGCGAACATCTCCTCCATCTCGCTCGGGTCCTCACCCGAGAAGCCCAGCTCGGCGCGGACCCGGGCGTGCCAGTACTCGGCCAGCGCCTCCGCCAGCTGGACGGACAGCCCGTGCAGCTCCAGGTAGTCGCGGTAGGAGTCGGCGGCGAACAGCTCGGCGGTGGCCTCACCGATCTTCGAGCCGACGGTGACCACCTGGAGGCCGACGACATCGGTCTCACCCGACTCCTCCGGGCGGAAGAAGTCGGCCAGGCACAGCCGGCGGCCGCGGCGCTGGCGCGGGAAGGTGAAGCGGGTGCGCTCGCTGCCGTCCTCGTTCAGCAGCACCAGGTCGTCGCCCTTGGAGACGCACGGGAAGTAGCCGTAGACGACGGCCGCCTCGAGCAGGTTCTCGGTGTGCAGCTTGTCGAGCCAGCCGCGCAGCCGCGGACGGCCCTCGGACTCCACCAGCTCCCGGTAGCTCGGCCCGTCGCCGGTACGGGCCTCCTTGAGCCCCCACTGGCCCTTGAACAGCGCACCCTCGTCCAGCCAGGAGGCGTAGTCGGCCTGCTGGATGCCCTTGACCACGCGGGTGCCCCAGAAGGGCGGGGTGGGCACGGGGTTGTCGGTGGCCACGTCGGACCGGGACGGGCCCTCGGGCTCCGGCTCGGTCACGGACACGTCCCGCTTGGGCACCCGGCGCTGCCGGAGCTCGGGGAGCGTGGCGCCGGGCACCCCGCGCTTGACGGCGATCAGGGCGTCCATGAGCCGCAGCCCCTCGAAGGCGTCGCGGGCGTAGCGCACCTCGCCCTCGTAGATCTCGTGCAGATCCTGCTCGACATAGGCCCGGGTGAGCGCGGCGCCGCCGAGGATCACGGGGTAGTCGGCGGCCAGCTTGCGCTGGTTCAGCTCCTCCAGGTTCTCCTTCATGATCACGGTGGATTTGACCAGCAGCCCTGACATGCCGATGACGTCGGCGCGGTGTTCCTGGGCGGCCTCCAGGATCGCGGAGACCGGCTGCTTGATGCCCAGGTTGACCACGTTGTAGCCGTTGTTGGACAGGATGATGTCCACGAGGTTCTTACCGATGTCATGGACGTCGCCGCGGACGGTGGCGAGCACGATGGTGCCCTTGCCCTCGTCGTCCGACTTCTCCATGTGCGGCTCCAGATGGGCGACCGCGGTCTTCATGACCTCGGCGGACTGGAGGACGAACGGCAGCTGCATCTGGCCGGAGCCGAACAGCTCGCCGACCACCTTCATGCCCTCCAGCAGCGTCTCGTTGACGATGTCGAGGGCGGGGCGCTCCTGGAGGGCCTCGTCGAGGTCGGCCTCCAGGCCGTTGCGCTCGCCGTCGATGATGCGGTGCTTGAGGCGCTCCTCCAGGGGCAGCGCGGCCAGCTCCTCGGCCTTGCCCGCCTTGAGGGACTTGGCGGTGGCGCCCTCGAAGAGCCCCATCAGCTTCTGGAGCGGGTCATAGCCCTCGGCGCGGCGGTCGTAGATCAGGTCCAGGGCGGTCTGGACCTGCTCCTCCTCGAACCGCGCGATGGGCAGGATCTTGGAGGCGTGCACAATGGCCGAGTCCAGGCCCGCCTTGACGCACTCGTCGAGGAAGACGGAGTTGAGCACGATGCGGGCGGCCGGGTTGAGGCCGAAGGAGATGTTGGACAGGCCCAGCGTGGTCTGGACGTCCGGATGCCGCCGCTTGAGCTCGCGGATCGCCTCGATGGTGGCGATGCCGTCCTTACGGGACTCCTCCTGACCGGTGCAGATGGTGAAGGTCAGGGTGTCGATGAGGATGTCCGACTCGAGGATGCCCCAGTTGCCGGTCAGGTCGGCGATCAGCCGCTCGGCGATCTCCACCTTCTTCTCCGGCGTGCGGGCCTGGCCCTCCTCGTCGATGGTCAGCGCGATGAGGGCGGCGCCGTGCTCCTGGGCCAGCCGGGTGACCTTGGCGAACCGCGACTCGGGGCCGTCCCCGTCCTCGTAGTTGACGGAGTTGATGACCGCGCGTCCGCCGAGCTTCTCCAGCCCGGCCCGGATGACGTCGACCTCGGTGGAGTCCAGGACGATGGGGAGGGTGGAGGCGGTGGCGAACCGCCCGGCCAGCTCCTCCATGTCCGCGACGCCGTCCCGGCCGACGTAGTCCACGCACAGGTCGAGCAGATGGGCGCCCTCGCGGATCTGCTCGCGGGCCATCTCCACGCAGTCGTCCCAGCGGGCCTCCAGCATGGCCTCGCGGAACTTCCTGGAGCCGTTGGCGTTGGTGCGCTCGCCGATCGCCAGGTACGAGGTGTCCTGGCGGAACGGCACGGTCTGGTAGAGCGAGGCGGCGCCTGGCTCGGGGCGAGGGGTGCGCTCGGTGGGGGTCAGGTCGCGGACCCGCTCGACGACCTGGCGCAGATGCTCGGGCGTGGTGCCGCAGCAGCCGCCGACCAGGGAGAGCCCGTACTCGCGGACGAAGGTCTCCTGGGCGTCGGCCAGCTCGGCGGGGGTGAGGGGGTAGTGGGCGCCGTCCTTGCCCAGCACCGGGAGGCCGGCGTTGGGCATGCAGGAGAGCGGGATCCGGGAGTGGCGGGCGAGATGGCGCAGGTGCTCGCTCATCTCGGCGGGGCCGGTGGCGCAGTTGAGGCCGATCATGTCGATGCCGAGCGGCTCGAGGGCGGTGAGCGCCGCGCCGATCTCGGAGCCGAGCAGCATGGTGCCGGTGGTCTCGACGGTGACCGAGCAGATCACCGGGAGGTTGGCGCCGGTGGCCTCGAGGGCGCGGCGGGCGCCGATGATCGAGGCCTTGGTCTGGAGCAGATCCTGGGTGGTCTCCACCAGGAGGGCGTCCGCGCCGCCGGCGATCATGCCTTCGGCGTTGGCCTGGTAGGCGTCGCGGAGGACGGTGTACGGGGCGTGGCCGAGGGTGGGCAGCTTGGTGCCTGGGCCCATCGAGCCCAGCACCCAGCGCTGGCGTCCGTCGGCGCTGAACTCGTCGGCGACCTCACGGGCGATCCGGGCGCCGGCCTCGGAGAGCTCGTGGACGCGGTGGGCGATGTCGTACTCACCGAGCGCCGCGTGGTTGGCGCCGAAGGTGTTGGTCTCGACGCAGTCCACGCCTGCGGCGTAGTACTCCTCGTGGACCGAGCGGACGATGTCCGGGCGGGTGATGTTGAGGATCTCGTTGCAGCCCTCGAGCTGCTGGAAGTCGTCGAGACTGGGCTCCTGCGCCTGGAGCATCGTCCCCATCGCGCCGTCGGCGACCACCACTCGGGTGGCCAGCGCTTCGCGGAGCGCGTCGGCTCGGGCGGCGGATGTGGGCGATGGCGTATGAGAGGCCATGGATGTGCTCCCTGGAGTGCGACGGCTGTCGGCTTTGCGCCCTCCCCCGGGGACGGCGCACCACGCCAGGGTAGCCGCCAGTGGTCATTTCGCGAGGGTCGGTCCATCACCCGGGATGAGCGGGGCCGATGAGCACCCGGTGAGTCCATCGATCGCCGACACACGGCCGCCTGGTACCACGCAGTCGGCATGGACCGATAGTGTTCAGCATTGTCGAACCGCAGTCAGGAGGTTGGCGATGGCCCGGAACATCCAGTCGTTGGAGCGCGCCGCCGCGATGCTACGCCTGCTCGCCGGTGGTGAGCGACGTCTGGGACTGTCCGACATCGCCTCCACGCTGGGGCTGGCCAAGGGCACCGCGCACGGCATATTGCGCACCCTCCAGCAGGAGGGCTTCGTGGAGCAGGACGAGGCGTCCGGCCGCTATCAGCTCGGCGCGGAGCTGCTGCGCCTGGGCAACAGCTATCTGGACGTGCACGAGCTGCGCGCCCGCGCCCTGGTGTGGGCCGACGACCTGGCCCGGTCCAGCGGCGAGAGCGTGTACCTGGGCGTGCTGCACCAGCAGGGCGTGCTGATCGTCCACCATGTCTTCCGGCCGGACGACAGCCGCCAGGTGCTGGAGGTCGGCGCGATGCACCCGCTGCACTCCACGGCCCTGGGCAAGGTGCTCTCCGCCTACGACCCGGTCGCGCACAGCGAGGTGACCGAGGTCGACCGTAAGGCGTTCACGCCCCGCACGGTGACCGGGGAGCGCGAGTTCGAGGCCGTGCTGGACCTGACCCGGGCGCGCGGCTGGGGCTGCGACGTGGAGGAGACCTGGGAGGGCGTGGCGTCCGTCGCGGCCCCCATCCACGACCGGCGCCGGCTGCCCGTGGGCGCGGTGGGGATAACGGGCGCGGTCGAGCGGGTGTGCGCGGACGGGGAGCTGCGCTCGGAGCTCGTGGCCGCCGTACGGGACTGCGCGCGTGCCGTCTCCCGGGACCTGGGTGCCCTGCGTTTCTGAATCGTGCGGGCCCGTGGTTTCTGAATCGTGCGGGCGCGTGCGGATCTGCCCCCATATCCCGGCATGACCTGCTTCATCACGGTTTCACATACGCGCGATTTTTCCTTCACACGACCCTTGACGGGGTCTTCGGCGTGAAGAAAACTGCCGTTCATCGGTCGGCATTGTCGAACACCTGACGACAATATTCGCTATGGTGGACTCGCCGCGGGCCGACCAACGCCCTCCCACGAGGGCGCGGACCACCGGACAGCACCGGGGGTTCGCCTTCCCCTGGACGAAGGACAAAGGAGTCGCGGGTGTCCAGCTCCGACATCTTCATCGGCGAGACCATCGGTACCGCCGTTCTCATTCTGCTCGGCTGCGGTGTCGTCGCCGGCGTTGTACTGAAGCAATCCAAGGCGTTCGAGGCCGGGTGGGTCGCCATCACCCTCGGGTGGGGCTTCGCCGTGCTCACCGGCGCCTATATCTCCGCACCGCTCTCGGGGGCGCATCTCAACCCCGCGGTGACGGTCGGCCTCGCCATCGAGGGCGGCGTCGAGTGGAGCAAGGTGCCGATCTACTTCCTCGGGCAGATGCTCGGCGCGGTGATCGGTGCCTCGCTGGTGTGGCTCGCCTACCTCGGCCACTTCCACGCCCATCTCACCGACCGCGAGATCGTCGGCGGCCCGGGCGCCCAGGACACGGTGGCGGCGGACAAGCAGCAGACCAGCGGCGCCGGCCCGGTGCTGGGCGTCTTCTCCACCGGCCCGGAGATCCGGAACGTCGGTCAGAACCTCGCCACCGAGATCATCGCCACGGCCGTGCTCGTGCTCGCCATCCTCACTCAGGGGCTCAACGGCGACGGCAAGGGCCTCGGTGTCATCGGCGTCATGATCACTGCGTTCGTGGTGGTCGGCATCGGCCTCTCGCTCGGCGGCCCGACCGGTTACGCCATCAACCCGGCGCGTGACCTCGGCCCCCGGATCGCCCACGCCCTCCTGCCGCTGCCCAACAAGGGCGGCTCGGACTGGGGCTATGCCTGGATCCCCGTCGTCGGCCCGCTCATCGGCGGCGCCATCGCGGGCGGGATCTACGAGATCGCCTTCGCCTAGTCCACCCCACCACCCGCAGGAGAGCAGCAGATCATGACCGACACCCACACCACCAGCGCCTCGTCCCACGGCCACGGACCGTTCATCGCGGCCATCGACCAGGGCACCACCTCCAGCCGCTGCATCGTCTTCGACCGGGACGGCCGCATCGTCTCGGTCGACCAGAAGGAGCACGAGCAGATCTTCCCCAAGCCCGGCTGGGTGGAGCACAACGCCACCGAGATCTGGGAGAACGTCAAGGAGGTGGTCGCCGGCGCCATCGCCAAGGCCGAGATCACCGCCGTCGACGTCAAGGCGATCGGCATCACCAACCAGCGCGAGACCACCCTGCTGTGGGACCGCAAAACCGGTGAGCCGGTGCACAACGCCATCGTCTGGCAGGACACCCGCACCGACGCCCTCTGCCGCGAGCTCGGCCGCAACGTCGGCCAGGACCGCTTCCGCCGCGAGACCGGCCTCCCGCTGGCCTCCTACTTCGCCGGTCCCAAGATCCGCTGGCTGCTCGACAACGTCGAGGGGCTGCGCGAGCGGGCCGAGGCGGGCGACATCCTCTTCGGCACCATGGACTCCTGGGTCATCTGGAACCTGACCGGCGGGGTCAACGGCGGCGTGCACGTCACCGACGTCACCAACGCCTCCCGCACCCTCCTGATGAACCTGCACACCCTGGACTGGGACGAGAAGATCCTGGCCTCGATGGACATCCCGGCCGCCGTGCTGCCGCGGATACGCTCCTCCGCCGAGATCTACGGGCACACGGCCGAGGGCGTCCTGGCGGGCGTGCCGGTCGCCTCCGCGCTCGGCGACCAGCAGGCGGCCCTGTTCGGCCAGACCTGCTACTCCGAGGGCGAGGCCAAGTCCACCTACGGCACCGGCACCTTCCTGCTGATGAACACCGGCGAGAAGCCGGTCAACTCCTACAACGGGCTGCTGACCACCGTCGGCTACCGGATCGGCGACGAGAAGCCGGTCTACGCCCTGGAGGGCTCGATCGCGGTCACCGGCTCGCTGGTGCAGTGGATGCGGGACCAGATGGGCCTGATCAACAGCGCCGCCGAGATCGAAACGCTCGCGAGCTCGGTCGAGGACAACGGCGGCGCGTACTTCGTACCCGCCTTCTCGGGCCTGTTCGCCCCGTACTGGCGGTCCGACGCGCGCGGTGTGATCGCGGGCCTGACCCGCTACGTCACCAAGGCGCACATCGCCCGCGCCGTGCTCGAGGCCACCGCCTGGCAGACCCGCGAGATCGTCGACGCGATGACCAAGGACTCCGAGGTCGAGCTCACCTCGCTCAAGGTCGACGGCGGTATGACCTCCAACAACCTCCTGATGCAGACCCTCTCGGACGCCCTGGACGCGCCCGTGGTGCGCCCGATGGTCGCCGAGACCACCTGCCTCGGCGCCGCCTACGCCGCCGGTCTCGCCGTCGGCTTCTGGCCGGACACCGACGCCCTGCGCGCGAACTGGCGCCGGGCGGCCGAATGGACCCCCCGAATGGACGCGGACGTCCGCGACCGCGAGTACAAGAGCTGGCTCAAGGCCGTGCAGCGGACCATGGGCTGGATCGAAGACGAGGAGTAATCAATGACCACCTTGCAGAGCGTTCCGTCCTCCCTCGGAACGCACCCGGCTGCCGGTTCGAACCCGAGCCGAGCCGAAACCCGGGAACAGCTCTCCAAGGCGACGTACGACCTCCTGGTGATCGGCGGCGGCATCCTGGGCATCACCACTGCCTGGCATGCCGCGCAGTCCGGGCTGCGGGTGGCGATGGTGGACGCCGGTGACTTCGCCGGCGCCACGTCCTCGGCCTCCTCCAAGCTGCTCCACGGCGGCCTGCGCTACCTCCAGACGGGCGCGGTCAAGCTGGTCGCCGAGAACCACTTCGAGCGGCGCGCGGTCTCCCGTACCGTCGCCCCGCACCTGTCCAACCCCCTCACCTTCTACCTGCCGGTCTACAAGGGCGGTCCGCACGGCGCGGCCAAGCTGGGCGCGGGCGTCTTCGCCTACTCGGCGCTCTCCGCGTTCCGTGACGGCGTGGGCCATGTGATCGGCGCCGAGCGGGCCGCGCGCGACGTCCCGGAGCTGCGCACCGAGGGCCTCAAGGCGGTCGCGGTCTACGGCGACGGCCAGATGAACGACAGCCGCATGGCCCTGATGACGGTCCGGGCGGCCACGGAGGCGGGCGCCACCGTCCTCAACCACGCCGAGGTCATGGCCTTGCGCAAGAACGACGGCCGGGTCGCCGGCGCCGAGCTCAGGGACCGCACCGACGGCACCGAGTTCGGGGTCGACGCCCGGCTGGTGCTCAACGCCACCGGCCCCTGGGTGGACCATCTGCGCCGGATGGAGGACCCGAACGCGGCGCCGTCGATCCGGCTGTCCAAGGGCGCCCACCTGGTCCTCAAGCGCACCTCGCCCTGGCGGGCGGCGCTGGCCACCCCGATCGACAAGTACCGCATCACCTTCGCCCTCCCCTGGGAGGACATGCTGCTGCTGGGCACCACGGACGAGGCGTTCGAGGGCGACCCGGGCGATGTCGCGGTCAACGAGGCGGACATCTCCCAGATCCTGGACGAGGCCGCCTTCTCCATCCGCGACCAGCAGCTCTCCCGCGATCTGATCACCTACTCCTTCGCGGGTCTGCGGGTGCTGCCCGGCGGCCCTGGCGACACCGCCAAGGCCAAGCGGGAGACCGTGGTCACCGAGGGCAAGGGCGGAATGCTCTCCATAGCCGGCGGCAAGTGGACCACCTTCCGCCACATCGGCCGCACCGTGATGCAGAAGCTGGCCGAGTTGCCGGGCCGTCCGCTCGCCGACGACATGGAGCCGGTCAAGCAGCTGCCCCGGCACATGCCGCTGCCGGGCCTGGCCAATCCGCACGCCGTCGAGCACCGGCTGCTGGTGGACGGCGGCACCCCCGGCCCGCGCATGGCCGCCGACACCGCCCGCCACCTCGCGACCCACTACGGCTCGCTCTCCTTCGACATCGCCCGGCTGGCCGGCGGCGACCCGGCGCTCGCGGAGCGGATCCATCCGGACGCCCCGGAGATCTGGGCGCAGGTCGTCTACGCCCGGGACTACGAGTGGGCGCGCACGGCGGACGACGTCCTGCGCCGCCGCACCACCCTGACCATCCGCGGCCTGGACTCCGAGGACATCCGGAGCCGGGTCGAGGATCTGCTGGCCAAGCGACCCTGACCCCCGCGGGGCCGCCTTCCCGGGTCCGGGCGGCCGGGTGCGAGGAAACGTCTCCTCACCCGGCCGCCCGGACCGCTCTTTACCCCCCGACCGCCGCGCGGCGCGCGGCCGGGGCCCTTGCGTGATCCTGTGAACTCGCGGTGCGTGGCGGGCAGTTGGCGGCCGGTCCACCGCGGGCCGGTGAACTTACTCGCGCGTTAAAAATCAGCTGAATCGCTCTTGCCTTCTTCGGCGGTGCGCGCATCAATGACATCGCCCGTGGATGACGGGCGCGAACCCCCCACACCTCAGCCGCACTTCCCCCACTCCGGAAGGCAATCCCATGAGACGGATCAAGCTCGGGATCAGCACGGCAATGGGAACAGCCGCACTGGCCGCCGGCGCGCTGGCGCTGGCACCGACCGCGACCGCGGTCACCCCCACGACGGCCACCCTCACGGCCGACTGCGGGACGTTCGGATCGGGTCTGGCCACCCTGACCGCCACGCAGAGCGGGACCTCCGCGACCATCACCCTGTCCTCGGGGGCGATCAAGGCCCCGATCGACGTTCCGGCGGGCTCGGTGAGCTCGACGCTGACGCTGTCGAAGAGCGGCGGCGGGACCAAGACCTTCACCGGCAGCTCCAACCCGGCGATCCCGACCGGCTCCGATGTGACCACCGGCCCGCTCAAGGGCACGGTGGCCGCGGGCGACGTCCTGGAGGCCAAGTCGCTCAAGCTGGTGATCTTCGGTCTGATCACGGTGAACTGCACCGCCACCACGCCCCAGTCCCCGGGGCCGTTCACCTTCTGAGCCATCCGATGAACCGGCTCTGAGCCCGCCTTCGGGCCCTCCTGGTAAAAGGTCACACTGGACCGGCGGCGTCCCCGGCAGACGCCGCCGGTTCAAGCACGTCATAATGGACCTGATACATCGGATGTTTGGCCCGGGGAGGTCCACCATGGCGGTCACCGACGAGGCGATCGAAAAAATCAAGGGCATGATCGTCTCGGGCGCGCTGCGCCCCGGTGACCGGCTCCCCAAGGAGAGTGAGCTCGCCGCCGACCTGGGGCTGTCGCGCAACTCGCTGCGGGAGGCCGTACGGGCGCTGTCGCTGATCCGGATCCTCGACGTACGTCAGGGCGACGGCACCTATGTGACCAGCCTCGATCCCCAGCTGCTGCTGGAGGCGCTGAGCTTCGTCGTGGACTTCCACCGCGACGACACGGTGCTGGAGTTCCTGGCGGTGCGGCGGATCCTGGAGCCCGCGGCCACGGCGCTGGCCTCCACCCGGATCAGCGACGCCGAGCTGGACCGGCTCCAGGAGCAGCTGGACGCGCTCGGGCAGGAGCCGTCGGTGGAGGAGCTGGTCGCCTGCGATCTGGAGTTCCACCGCGGCATCGTCCAGACCTCCGGCAACTCGGTGCTCTGCTCCCTGCTCGACGGGCTCTCCGGTCCCACCACCCGGGCCCGGGTGTGGCGCGGTCTGACGCAGGAGGACGCGGTCAGCCGCACCCTCCATGAGCACCGGGCGATCCTGGCCGCCCTGCGGGACCGCGACGCGGAGGCGGCGCGGTCGTGGGCGACGGTGCACATCGCGAGCGTGGAGCAGTGGCTGCGCTCCACACTCTGAACCCCCCGGGGCCCCGCCCCGCCCCCCGCTGTGGGCTCCGCCCCCAGACCCCCGCCGGCGGGCTCCGCTTGCCAGCCTCTCCGGCGCCTTGAGGAGCAGGTCCGGGGCGGAACCCCGCCCTCCAGCCCCTCCGGCGCTTGAGGAGCAGGTCCGGGCGGAGCCCCGCCCTCCAGCCTCTCCGGCGCTTGAGGAGCGGGGTCTGGGGCGGAGCCCCAGTTTCGGGAAGGGGCGGGGAGGGGAAAGCAGCCCGCCGCAGGCGTACGCGTACCGCCGCAAACCCCCTAGGTTCCCAGACCGTACGCGCGGGCCGCGTTACCGCCGAAGACGGCGGCGCGCTCGCCCTCGCCGAGCCGCAGGGTGGCCCGCTCCGCAAGGGCCACCACCTCGTCGTAGGTCGCGGCCAGAACGCACACCGGCCAGTCGGAGCCGAACAGCACCCGGCCCGGCCCGAAGGCGTCCAGCACATGCCAGGCGTACGGAAGCACCTGCTCGGGCTTCCAGCCGTCCCAGTCGGCCTCGGTGACCAGACCCGACAGCTTGCAGTCGACGTTCGGCAGCGCCGCGAGCGCGGCCAGTTGCAACGCCCAGGGGTCGCGCTCACCGCTCGCCACGGGCGGTTTGGCGGCGTGGTCGAGGACGAAGCGCAGCTGCGGCAGCTCGCGGACGGCGTCGATGGCCGCGGGCAGCTCGCGCGGGGTGACCAGCAGGTCGTAGACCAGCCCCGCGTCGGCCACCGCGGCCAGCCCCCGGCGGGCGTCCTCGCGGTCCAGCCACCGCGGATCCGGCTCGTCCTGCACCTGGTGACGCAGGCCCACCAGCCGGTCGCCGCCGGGCCCGGCGGCCAGTTCCGCGAGCACCTCGCCCACCCCGGGGTCGGTGAGGTCCGCCCAGCCGACGACGCCCGCGATCCGGTCCGACCCGCCGGCCAGGGCCAGGAGTTCCCGGGTCTCCTCCACGGACGAGCTGGACTGGACGACGACGGTGGCGTCGATCCGATGGGCCTCCAGATGCGGGGCCAGGTCGTCCGGGGTGAAGGTGCGGCGGATGGGCTCGGCCCACGCGCCGTCCATCCACGGCTGCTCACGGCGGGTCAGGTCCCACAGGTGGTGATGGGCGTCGATACGGCGCGGCAAGGGCACTCGGGCACTCCTCAGTGGTTCAGACCGGCAGCGGGATGTCGTCGTCGAGCAGACCGCGCCGGACCAGGGCCTGCCACAGCTCGTCGGGGATGTCGTGGGCGAACATCCCGGCATTGTCCCGGACTTCGGCCGGGGAGGCGCAGCCGACCACCGCCGCGGCCACCGCCGGGTGGCCGAAGGGGAAGCGCAGCGCGGCGGCCCGCAGCGGCACCTGGAACTCGGCGCACACCTCGGCCAGCCGCCGGGCCCGGGCGAGGAGTTCGGGCGGCGCCTGCTGGTAGTCGTAGCGGGCGCCGGGGGCCGGGTCGGCGAGCAGCCCGGAGTTGTAGACCCCGCCGACCACCACGGAGGTGCCGCGCCGCTCGCACACCGGCAGCAGATCGTCGAAGGCGGTGCGCTCCAGCAGCGTCCAGCGCCCGGCGCACAGCACGACGTCCACGTCGAAGTCGGCGACGAACCGGGCGAGGAGGTCGCTGTGGTTCATGCCGAAGCCGATGGCCCGGACGAGCTTCTCCCGCTTCAGCTCGGCCAGCGCCGCGAAGGCCGTCTCGTAGACCTCACGGACGTGGTCCTCCGGGTCGTGGAGGTAGACGATGTCCACGGTGTCGACCCCGAGCCGCTCCAGGGAGGACTCGAGGCTCGCGCGGATGCCGTCCCGGGTGAAGTCCCACATCCGGACCCGGTCGGGGGTGTCGGCGAACCCGTCCGCCTGGACGGGCTCCCCGGGGGCGCGCGGCCGCAGCCGCCGCCCCACCTTGGTGGAGAGCGTGTACCCGGCGCGGTCGCGCCCGGCCAGCACCCGCCCCAGCCGCTCCTCGGACAGCCCGACGCCGTAGTGCGGCGCGGTGTCCATATAGGTGAGACCGGTGTCGAACGCCGCCCTTACGGTGTCCAGCGCGCGCTCCTCCGGCACCGCCTCGTAGAGGTTGGCCAGCGGCGCGCAGCCCAGCCCCAGGGGTGGTACGCACACCCCCGAGCGCCCCAGTTCGCGCGGGCCGCTCGGAACCCGTCCGCCGTCGACCGCCATGGCTTCCTCCCGGCTCTCAGTCCTGCTTCTCGCCGCTGGCGTAGCGGGAGATGATCAGCGCGACGATGATGATCGAGCCGTTGATGAACTGGTTCCACAGGGGCGGTACCCCGCCGAGGGTCATCACATTGACGACCAGCTGAAGCGTCAGCACGCCGGTGAGCGCGCCGAAGAGGGTGCCGCGGCCGCCCTTGAGGCTGATCCCGCCGATGACCGCCGCGGCGAACACCTGGAAGATCCAGCCGTTGCCCTGGGTCGCGGCGACCGAGCCGTAGTGGCCCGTGTAGAGGATGCCCGCGAAGGCGGCCAGCAGTCCGCCGACGCTCAGCACGATCCAGGTGATCCGGTCCACCCGGATGCCCGCGGCGCGCGCGGCCTCGGGGTTGCCGCCGATCGCGTACAGCGCGCGTCCGTGCCGCAGATAGCCAAGGGCCAGGCCGCCGAGGGCGTACAGCCCCAGGCAGATCCACACGGCGGCGGGCACGCCCAGCCACTCGGCCTTGCCGAGGTAGCGGAAGGACTCGGGGACGTTGACGATCGACTGGCCCTCGGCGATGCCGACCTGGAGCCCGCGCAGCATGGTGAGCATGCCCAGGGTCGCGATGAAGCCGTTGACGCGCAGCTTGAGCATCAGAAAGCCGTTGGCCGCGCCGATCAGCGCCCCGACCGCCAGGCACAGCGGTATCGCGGTCCACACCGGCAGCAGCCCCAGGCCCTCGAACCGCGCCCCGTGCTCGGGCAGCACGAGCCACAGGGCGATCACCGGCGCCACGGCGATGGTCGACTCCAGGGAGAGGTCCATCCGCCCGCTGATCAGGATCAGCGCCTCGCCCAGCACCAGCAGCCCCAGCTCGGTGGACTGCTGGACGACCCCGATCAGGTTGTCCTCGGTGAGGAAGGCGGGCGAGACGATGAAGCCGATCACCCCGAGGACGAAGATCACGGGGACCAGCGACAGATCGCGCCAGCGCGCGATGTCGATCCGCGGCCGGCCCCCCGCCGGGTCGTCAGCCACCGCCTCGGCGGTCCGCTGCCGTGCGGTATCGGTCATGTCTGCCTTCCTTCTGTGCGGTCTTCTGTGTCCCCCGCCGTGCCGTTGGTGCCCGGCTCCGTGATGCCCTCCATGGCGGCCACGAGCTGGCGGTCGCTCCAGCCGCTGCCGAACTCGGCGACCACCCGGCCGTGGAAGAACGCCAGGATCCGGTCGCAGACCCGCAGGTCGTCCAGTTCGTCGGAGACGATGACCGCGCCGCTCCCGGACGCGGCCACGTCCCGTACGACGCCGAGCAGCGCGTCCTTGGACTTCACGTCCACCCCGGCGGTCGGGCGGATCGCGACCAGGACGCTGGGCTCACGGGCCAGCGCCCGCGCGATGACGACCTTCTGCTGATTTCCGCCGGACAAACCCGAAACCGGCTGCGAGGGGCCGGAGGTCTTGATGTCCAGGGAGGTGATCATCCGCTGGGCGAAGGCGCGGGTCCGGGAGGGCAGCACGGTGCCGTAGGGACCGAGCTGGTCGGTGACGGTCAGGGTGGCGTTCTCGGCGACGCTGCGGCCCAGGACCAGGCCCTGGTCGTGCCGGTCCTCCGGGACGTAGCCGATGCCCGCGTCGAGGGCGTGCGGCACGCTGCCGGGGCGCACCGGCCGGCCGCGCACCGACAGCCGCCCGCCGGCCGGTTTGCGCAAGCCCACCAGGGTCTCGCCGACCGCCGTGTTGCCGCTGGCCGTGGCCCCGGCCAGGCCGAGCACCTCGCCGGGGCGCACCACCAGGTCCAGCGGGTCGAACTCGCCCTCCAGGGCGAGGCCTTCGGTGCGCAGCACCGGCTCCCCGTCCGGGTCGGCCTCCTTACGGGCGACGGGAGCGCGGGCCACGGCCCGGGAGTCGCCCTCGGGCGCCCCGCCGTCGTCCCCGGTCATCGCCGCCACCAGCTCCTCCTTGGGGAGGCCGGCGACCGGGGCGGTCAGCACATGGCGGGCGTCGCGGAAGACGGTGACGGTGTCGCAGAGTTCGTAGACCTCTTGCAGATGGTGCGAGATGAACAGGAAGGCGACCCCTTGCCGGCGCAGCTCCAGCAGCTTGGCGAAGAGCCGGTCGATCCCGCCCGCGTCGAGCTGGGCGGTGGGCTCGTCGAGGATGATCAGCCGGGCGCCGAAGGAGAGCGCCCGGGCGATCTCCACGAACTGCCGCTGCTCGACGCTGAGATCCTTCGCCCGCGCCTGCGGATCCACCTCCACGCCGTACTCGGACAGCAGCGCGCGGGCGTCCTCGCGCAGGGCGCGCCAGCGGATGCGCCCGGCGCCCGGGAAGCGGTTGAGATAGAGGTTCTCGGCGACCGTCAGATCCGGGACCACCATCGACTTCTGGTAGACGCAGGCCACCTTGCGCTGCCAGGCGGCGGTGTCGCCGTAGCCGGGGGCGGACTCGCCCGCGAAGGTCACCTCGCCCTCGTCCGGGCGCTCCATCCCGGTCAGGACGGACACCAGCGTGGACTTGCCGGCCCCGTTGCGCCCGACCAGCGCGTGGGCCTCCCCGGGCCGCACCGCCAGCCGGGCGTGGTCCAGGGCGACGGTGGGCCCGAACCGCTTGACGATGCCCTGAGCCCGTACGACGGCGGGCTGTTCGGCGTCGGCCATGGTCACTTCTTCTCGAGCTGGTTGGCCCACAGCTTCTTGTCGTCGACGTTCTCCTTGGTGACCAGCGGCGCCGGGAGCTGGTCCTCCAGGCCGTTCTCGATCTTGACGATCTTGGAGTTGTGGTCGGTCGGGCCGGGTTTGAACGTCTTGCCGTCCAGAGCGGCCTTCGCGTAGTTCAGGGCCCACTGGGCGTAGAGGTCGGCGGGCTGGGAGAGCGTGGCGTCGATCTTCCCGGAGCGGATCGCGTCCAGCTCCTCGGGTATCCCGTCGTTGGAGATGATCGTGATGTGCTTGGCCGAACCGGCGGGCTTCAGCAGCCGCTTCTGCTCCAGCAGCGCGAGCGTGGGCTGGAGGAAGGCGCCGCCCGCCTGCATGTAGATGCCGCTCACGTCCTTGTGCTGGGCCAGCAGGCTCTGGAGCTTGGCGGAGGCCACATCGCCCTTCCAGTCGGTGGGCAGCTCATGCACCTTGATGCCGGGGTACTTCTTCTTCATGCAGGAGGCGAACGCCTGCGAGCGGTCCCGGCCGTTGATGGAGCTGAGGTCGCCCTGGAGCTCGGCGATCCGGCCCTTGCCGCCCAGCTTCTCGCCGAGGTACTCGCACGCCTTGGTGCCGTACGCCCGGTTGTCGGCGCGCACCACCATGTAGACCTTGCCGGAGTCGGGCCGGGTGTCCACGCTGACGACGGGGATCTTCTTCTCCTCCAGCTGCTCCAGCGTGGAGGAGATGGCCCCGGTGTCCTGGGGCGCCATGATGACCGCCTTGGCGCCCTGGTCGGTGAACGCCTGGACGTTGGCGACCAGTTTGCCGATGTCGTTCTGCGAGTTGGACAGCGGGAGCGCGGAGACCGTGCCCTTGTCGATGCCCTTCTCCAGATACTGCTGGTAGGAGTTCCAGAAGTCGGTGTCCGTCCGCGGCATGTCGATGCCGACCTTGCCGCCGCCGGCGCCATTGCTCTCTCGGTTGCAGCCGGTGAGCGCTGCGACGGCCAGCAGCACGGCGCAGGCGGCGGTGCCGGTGGTGCGGAGTCTCGTCATCGAGTCCCGTCCTTGGTCGTTCCTGGGTCTGGTCGTGCGGGTGGTGCCGGCCTCACGCGGAGGCGGTTGTGCCGTTCTCCCGGGCGGCCGGGCCGCCGCCCCGAGTGGTCGGGCGGTGGGTCCGAGCGGCCGGGCGGTGGGTCCGAGCGGTCGGGCGGTTGTCTCAGGAGGAGGCGGGGCGCAGCCGCAGCCCCTGCATCCCTCCGTCGACGGCCAGCGCGGTGCCGGTGACGGCCGCGGCGGCGGGGCTGGCGAGATACGCGACGGCGGCGGCCACCTCGTCGGCGGAGACCAGCCGTCCGGTGGGCTGCCGGGCCTCCAGGGCGGCGCGCTCGGCCGCCGGGTCGGGGGCCTGGTCGAGCAGCCGGCCGACCCACGGGGTGTCCACCGTGCCGGGGTTGACGCAGTTGACACGCACCCCTTCGCGGATGTGGTCCGCCGCCATGGCGAGGGTCAGCGACAGCACGGCGCCCTTGCTGGCACTGTAGGCGGCGCGCTGCGGCAGCCCCGCGGTGGCGGCGATCGAGCAGGTGTGGGTGATGGAGACGGCGCCGGGCCGGTCGGTCGCGGCGGCGCGCAGGTGGGGCAGCGCGGCCCGCGCGGTGCGGACCAGGCCCAGCACATTGATGTCCAGCAGCCGGTGCCACTCCTCGTCGGAGTTGTCCTCGACGCTCCCGATCGCGCCGATGCCCGCGTTGCCGACGACGGTGTGCAGGGCGCCGAACTCGGCCACCGCCGCGTCCACCGCGGTTCTGACCCCCTCGTCGGAGGTGACATCGGCCTTGAGCGGCAGCGTGCCGTCCGGGGCGCCCGACGGATCGCGGTCGAGCACGGCGACCCGCGCGCCCCGGTCGCGCAGTGTGGCGGCGATGGCGGCGCCGATGCCGGAGGCCCCGCCGGTGACGAGCGCGGCCAGCCCTTCGAAGTCGCCGGTGGTCACTGGTGGTCCTCCTGAGGCCGTGCGGATGCGGACGGTGCTGCTACGGGCTGAGCCGATACGGGCGGCGCCGGTACGGACCGTGCCAGACGGGTCCGCCATTCGGGCCCGTCCGGATAGCGGTAGGCGGCGATCGACTCTGGGTACATACGGGCGGAGAAGCCCGGCGCGGTCGGAGCCCGGTAGCGGCCCGACTCGACGACCGCGGGATCGGCGAAGTGCTCGTGGAGGTGGTCGACATACTCGATGACCCGGTCCTCCCAGCTGCCCGAGACGGCCACGTAGTCGAACATGGCCAGGTGCTGGACGAGTTCGCACAGCCCGACGCCGCCCGCGTGCGGGCACACCGGAAGTCCGTACTTGGCGGCGAGCAGCAGGATCGTGAGGTTCTCGTTGACCCCCGCGACCCGCGCCGCGTCGATCTGGACGAAGTCAACCGCCTCGGCCTGGAGCAGCTGCTTGAAGACCACGCGGTTGGCGACGTGCTCACCGGTGGCGACCTTGACCGGCTGCCCGGCGCGGATGGCGGCGTGGGCGAGGACGTCGTCCGGGCTGGTGGGCTCCTCGATCCAGTGCGGGTCGTACGGGGCCAGGGCGCTCATCCAGCGCACCGCCTCCGCCACGTCCCAGCGCTGGTTGGCGTCCACGGCGATGCGCACATCCGGGCCGACCGCCTCGCGGGCGAGCCGCATCCGTCTGAGGTCCTCGTCCAGATCGGCCCCGACCTTGAGCTTGATCTGGCCGAAGCCGTCGGCGACGGCCTCCTGTGCCAGTTTGATCATTTTCTCGTCGGAGTAGCCGAGCCAGCCGGGCGAGGTGGTGTAGGCGGGGTAGCCCCGCTCGCGCAGCAGCGCGGCGCGCTCGGCGCGGCCGGGCTCGGCGGCGCGCAGAATGGCGAGCGCCTCCTCCGGGGTGAGCGCGTCGCTGAGGTAGCGGAAGTCGACCAGCTCGACCAGTTCCTCGGGCGACATCTCGGCGAGGAACTGCCACAGGGGCTTTCCGGCCTGCCGGGCGGCGAGGTCCCAGGCTGCGTTGACCACCGCGCCCGCGGCCATGTGCATGACCCCCTTCTCGGGCCCGAGCCAGCGCAGCTGCGAGTCATGGGTCAGCTCGCGGTGCAGGGCGGCGAGCTCGGTGGCCGTCAGCGGCGCGGGGCGGCCCACCACATGGGGGCGCAGGGAGCGGATGGCGGCCGCGGTGACATCGTTGCCGCGGCCGATGGTGAAGACGAAGCCGTGTCCCTCGGAGGCCGCCGTCCCCTCCCCCGCGTCCGTGCGCAGCACGACGTAGGCGGCGGAGTAGTCGGGGTCCGGGTTCATGGCGTCCGAGCCGTCGAGCTGCTCCGAGGTGGGAAACCGGATGTCATGGACCTCGAGCTCGGTGACGGATGGACGCTGACTCAATGGGGGCTCCCTGAAACGATGCGCGAGAGAGAACATCGGACCTTTCGCGATGATCCGATGTATAGCGCTGCCCTAGGGGTTTCGTCCAGAGGTGCGTCGGAACTTTCGAAGGACAGATCGGATGAATCTCTTAGTGCTCCTGGACAGGGGCTGCGGCCGGGGCCCCGGAAAGCCGTAGGCTTGGGTGGCACGCAATGGGAAACTGAGCTGGAGGCGGCACCATCCGTCCGCCCCGGTCGGAAGGAGGCGCTGGGTGATCGAGCTTGAGGGGGTTCCCGAGCTGATCGACCCGGTCATGATCTGTGCCTTCGAGGGCTGGAACGACGCCGGAGACGCCGCCTCGACCGCGGTCGGGCACCTGGACCGGGAGTGGAAGGGCGAGGTCTTCGCCTCGCTCGACGCGGAGGACTACTACGACTTCCAGGTGAACCGGCCCACCGTGGCCCTCGAGGGCGGCGTGCGCAAGATCACTTGGCCGACGACCCGGCTCTCGGTGGTCCGGGCGGACACCGGGGAGAAGTCCCGGGACCTGGTGCTGGTGCGCGGCATCGAGCCGAGCATGCGCTGGCGGTCGTTCTGCAACGAGATCCTCGGCTACGCCCATGAGTTGGGCGTGGAGATGGTCGTCATCCTCGGCGCGCTGCTCGGCGACACCCCGCACACCCGGCCGGTGCCGGTCAGCGGGGTCACCTCCGACCCGGACCTGGCCCGCAGCCTCGATCTGGAGGAGACCCGCTACGAGGGCCCGACCGGGATCGTCGGGGTCCTCCAGGAGGCGTGCACCCACGCCGGTGTCCCGGCGGTGAGCCTGTGGGCGGCCGTGCCGCACTACGTCTCGCAGCCGCCGAACCCGAAGGCCACCCTTGCGCTGCTGAACCGCCTCGAGGACCTCATCTCGGTGCGCATCCCCCTCGGCGAGCTGACCGAGGACTCGCGGGCCTGGCAGCTGGGCGTGGACCAGCTGGCCGCCGAGGACAGCGAGGTCGCCGAGTACGTCCAGTCGCTGGAGGAGGCGCGGGACACCGCCGAGCTGCCCGAGGCGTCCGGCGAGGCCATCGCCCGCGAGTTCGAGCGCTATCTGCGGCGGCGTGACGGCCAGCCCGGCCCCGCCGGTGGCCACGCGACCGAGAGCGGCGGTCTGGAGGGCGGCGCGGGCGGCCCTGGCGCCCCCTATCTGCGCGACCCCTCCACCGGCCATGGGCGGCCGCGCAAGCCGTCCCCCAAGGACGAGGTGGCCAAGGACGACGACACGGAGGACACCGGCGGCGCCGAGGACGAGGCCAAGGACGTGGACGCGGGCGCGGGTGCGGGCGATGCCGAGGACGCCGACAGCGACAAGGAGGCGGACGACGGCCAGGGCACCGAGGACCGGGGCACCGAGGGCCAGGACGCCTACCGCCGCGACGAGGGCGGCACGGACCGGGGTGGCGACGGGGACGAGGGGTCCGGCTCCGACCGGTAACCACGACCGTCACGCACGTCTCGTACGCCTCGTAGGTCGCGTACGCCACGCACGCCGCACACGTCTCGTACCCCGCGTACGAGACAGCGAGAAGCCCGCGCCGGGCGGACCCCGGCGCGGGCTCATGCGTTCACCGTCGCGGCGCGGCGCCCCGACGACGCGTCAGAGGCCCACTCAGAGGGCCGCTCAGAGGGCCACGCCCAGCAGCGCGTCCACGGCGCGCGAGACCAGACCGGGCGCCCCCTCGTCCGTACCGCCGGTGGCCGACTGCGCGGCGGCCCAGCGGTCGACGGCGGCCAGGGCGGCCGGGGAGTCCAGGTCGTCCGCGAGCGCCGCGCGGACCTCCTCCACCAGCGCCTCGGCCGAGGGCCCGTCGGGCCGCGAGACGGCGGCACGCCAGCGGTCGAGGCGCTCCTCGGCCTCCCGCAGCAGCCCGTCCGTCCACTCCCAGTCCGAGCGGTAGTGACGGGCCAGCAGCGCGAGCCGTATGGCCGCCGGGTCGACGCCGTCGCGGCGCAGCGCCGAGACGAAGACCAGGTTCCCCTTGGACTTCGACATCTTCTCGCCGTCCAGGGCCACCATCCCGGCGTGCACATACGTCTTGGCGAACGGCCGCTCACCGGTGAGGACCTGGGCGTGCGAGGCGCCCATCTCATGGTGCGGGAAGGCGAGATCGGATCCGCCGCCCTGTACGTCGAAGCCCATGCCGAGGTGGTCCAGGGCGATGGCCACGCATTCGATGTGCCAGCCGGGGCGGCCGCGACCGAGCGATCCGCCGTCCCAACTCGGCTCGCCGTCACGGGCGGCCATCCACAGCATCGGGTCGAGGGGGTTCTTCTTGCCGGGGCGCTCCGGGTCGCCGCCGCGCTCGGCGGACAGCAGCCGCATGGCCTCGGCGTCGAGCCGGCTGACCGAGCCGAAGGCGGGGTCGGACTCCACGGAGAAGTAGATGTCGCCCTCGAGTTCATAGGCGGCGCCCAGGTCGCGCAGCCGCTCCACGAGCGGCACGATCCCCGGTATCGACTCGACGGCCCCGATGTAGTGCTGCGGGGGCAGCATCCGCAGGGCCGTCATGTCCTCGCGGAAGAGGGCGGTCTCACGCTCGGCGAGGGCCGTCCAGTCGTCGCCGTTCTCCTGCGCCCGCTCCAGCAGGGGATCGTCGACATCGGTGACGTTCTGGACGTAGTGCACCTGGCGCTTGGTGTCGAGCCATACGCGCTGAACGAGGTCGAACGCGTTATAGGTCGCCGCATGACCCATGTGGGTCGCGTCGTACGGGGTGATCCCGCAGACGTAGATGCGCGCGACGGGACCGGGGGTCAGGGTGATCCGTCCCCCGGTCGCGGTGTCGTGAATGCTCAGGTCGCGGCCACTGCCGGGCAGGGCGGGAACCTCAGAAGCGGGCCAGGCATACATGCAATGAGCGTAACCGGATGCAGCGTCCGTATACGAACCGGACCTGTGGTGTTGGCCGGATGGGCGGTCTTGCGCGGACGTCCGCGAGCTGCTTGAGCCGCCCGATCCGTGCTCCAGGGCCCCTGGCGGGGGCGCGGCGGGCCCCGCCAGGCCCCGGAGCGGACGGCTCACGGCCCCGGAGCGGACGGCCCCACGGCCCCGGAACCGGCCGGTCCACCCGGACCGGAGGGTCCGGAGCGGCCCGGTCCGATCAGACCGGCGGCCAGGGGATGGCGGGCCACTGGCCGCTGGGCTCGGGGTGCTTCCCGGTCCGCAACAGCGCGGCCACACGGGCCCGCAGGGCCTCGATCTCGGCTCCGGTGATCAGCTCCGCCAGCCGGGCGCTCAGCGGGCCACCGTCGGCCAGCTCGCCCGCCAGCCGGCGCAGCACCTCCAGCACATCGTCCGGCAGCGGCTCCCCGGCCCAGCCCCACAGCAGGGTGCGCAGCTTGTCGTCGGCGTTGAAGGTCACTCCGTGATCAATCGCATAGAGCCGGCCACCGGCCGCGGGCAGCAGATGGCCGCCCTTGCGGTCGCCGTTGTTGATCACCGCGTCGAGGACGGCCAGCCGGCGCAGCCGTACGTCGTCGGCGTGGACCAGCAGCGCCGTACGGCCCTCGCCCACCTCGGCGTAGCCCACGGCCTTCCAGCCGGGACCCGGTTCATCACCCTCGACGAGCGCGAGCAGCTCCGCTCCCCCGGTCTCCGCCGAGCCGTCGCCGTCCGGCCCGCCGTCGGCCCCGTCCGGCCCGTCGGTGGCCGTCTCGACCTCCACCCAGAGCTGGCACATCCCCTGCCCGTACGGCCCGTCGCGCAGCACCGTGGGCGGCACCAGGCCCCAGCCGGTGGCCTCGGAGATCTCGTACGCCGCGACCTCGCGCTGGGCGAGCGTGCCGTCCGGGAAGTCCCACAGCGGCCGCTCCCCGGCCACCGGCTTGTAGACACAAGGGGCGCTGTGGCCCTCGTACTCGACCGTGCAGTACAGCACCGCGTTGGACGCCTCCCGGACCCGGCCGCGCACCGTCAGCTCACCGAGAGCCAGCAACTCGGCCGGGGCCGGGGGCGTCAGGCTCCGCGGCGGTATCCGTTCTGGCGCGGACATACGTGTCCCTCCGGGTCGAGCGGCAGACTGCACAGCGGGCAGGGCGGCCGGCCGGCGTTGACGACTTCCAGGGCGCGCTTGGCGAACGCGCGCGCCTGCGTCCCGGTGAGCCGCACCCGCAGCATGGGCGGGCCGTTCACATCGTCCTGGAGCAGCCGCTCCTCGGCCTCGGCCAGGTCCTCCTCGGACTCGGCCTCCAGCTCGACCAGCGCCTGCGCCTCGACGATCATCCGCTGCTCCTCGCCGTCCCAGGCGAGTGCCATGGTGCCGACCCGGAACTCCTCCTCCACGGGGACTTCCAGCGGTCCGGTGTCGCTGAGTTCGGTCGGTGCGACGGCGGGGACCGGGGCGTTTCCGCCGGTGCGCCGCACCACCTCGTCCAGCAACTCGTCTATCCGCTCGGCCAACGCGGCGACCTGCGTCTTCTCCAGCGCGACACTGGTGGTCCGGCTGCCGGCGGATGCCTGTAGGAAAAAGGTACGGCGACCAGGCAGCCCGACCGTACCGGCGACGAAACGGTCCGGCGGGTCATAGAGGAACACCTGACGGGACAACGTCCTGCTCCATTTGATTCGACTGCTCGGCTGACTGACTGCTGACCGCTGGGTGTCACGACCGCCCGGTCACGGCTGTCACGGCGCCCTCGCACCGCGGCACCACCCTACTGCGCACAGCGATCACGGTGCTCCCGCGTCGCCGCCCACCGCCGCGTCCCCGCCGCGGTGGCCGGAGTTCTCCTCGCGCGGCGCCAGACCCGCGAAGTCCCCGGTGTCCCCGAGCCGGACGAGGAAGGGCCGGGTCGGGGTGTACCGGATCGCGGTGACCGAGCAGGGCTCGACCGAGATCCGCTGGAACAGATCGAGATGGAGTCCGAGGGCGTCCGCGACCAGCGCCTTGATGATGTCCCCGTGGGAGCACATCAGATAGGCCGCGTCCGCGCCGTGCTCGCTCTCGATCCGGGCGTTCCAGTCGCGCACCGCCTCCACCGCGCGCGCGTGCATGGCGCGCATGGACTCGCCACCGGGGAAGGCGGCCGCGGACGGATGCTGCTGGACGATGTTCATCAATGGTTCATCGGCGAGCTCGGCCAGCTTCCGGCCGGACCAGTCGCCGTAGTGGCACTCCCCGATCCGGTCGTCGGGGTGCAGCGGCAGTTCGGGGCGGGCGGCGAGCAGCGGGGCCAGCGTCTCCCGGCAGCGCTGGAGCGGGCTGGTGACGGCGGCGGCGAGCGGCACCCCGGCCAGTCTGCCGGGCAGCGCCGCCGCCTGGGCCGTACCGCGTTCGTCGAGGGCGACACCGGGTGTCCAGCCCGCGAGGACGCCCGCGATATTGGCGGTGGACCGGCCGTGCCGTACGAGGATCAGCATGGGCATGGCTGCCACCCTACGACCCCTCCGGCGCCGCTCAGCGGGGATGCGCACCGATCCCGCACGGGGTCCCCCTGTGCCGATGGGCATCACGCGAGGCACAATGCGCAGCGTGATCGTGGATTGTGCCATCTACCGGGACGGGGCCCGTACCGAGGGACCCGCTGACTTCTCCGACGCCCTGGACGAGGCGCGCGCGAGTGGGGACGCCTTCTTGTGGATCGGGCTGCATGAGCCGACCGAGAAGGAGTTCGAGCTGGTCACCAGCGAGTTCGGACTGCATCCGCTGGCCGTCGAGGACGCCCTGTGCGCCCACCAGAGGCCGAAGCTGGAGGTCTACGACGATTCGCTGTTCCTGGTGCTCAAGCCGGTGCAGTACGACGAGAAGGCCGGGAACGTCACCGCGGGTGAGCTGATGGTCTTCGTCGGTGACTCCTTCGTGGTGACCGTAAGGCACGGCGAGGCCAATCCGCTGGGCTCGGTGCGCGACCGCCTGGAGAAGATGCCCGAGGTGCTCCAGCACGGCCCCACGGCGGTGATGTACGCGGTCTCCGACGCGGTCGTGGACCACTACCTGGACGTGGCCGACGCTCTGCACGGGGACCTGGAGGGGCTGGAGACGGAGGTCTTCGCCCCGAACGCGGGCGCCGGGCAGAACACCGCCGGGCGGATCTACGCGTTCAAGCGCGAGGTGATGGAATTCCGCCGCTCGGCCGGGCCGTTGGGGGAGCCGATGGAGCGGCTCACCGGCGCCGGGGTGCCGTTCGTGCACGAGGGCTCCCGGCCGTTCTTCCGCGATGTCAGCGACCATCTGACCCGGGTGAACGAGCATGTGGAGGGGCTGGACCGGCTGCTGTCGGACATCCTCTCCGCCCATCTCGCGCAGATGGGCGTGCGGCAGAACGACGACATGCGGAAGATCTCGGCGTGGGCGGCCATGGCCGCGGTCCCGACGATGATCGCCGGGATCTACGGCATGAACTTCACGCACATGCCGGAGCTGAAGCAGCCCTGGGGTTATCCGGCGGTGATCGTGCTCATGGGCGGTGTGATCGCGCTGCTGTACCGCTGGTTCAAGCGGCGTGGGTGGCTCTGAGCGGAGGTCTCGGAGCCCGGTCAGACGTGGGCGCCTCGGGCGCGCGGCTCGGTCAGACGAACTCGGGCGCCTCGGCCGCGCCGGAAGCGCTCTTCACGGGTCCGCCCAGCGCGTTCCGCCGCTCGGGCATCCGCAGGGACACCATGCGCCGCCAGCCGCCCAGCCGCTCATACGTGTGCAGGGCGTGGATCCCGGCCGCGAGCAGCGCGGACTTCGGCCCGGGCCAGCCGAGAACGCGTCCCATGTGGGCCATCACGGCCAGGCTGACGTCCCGGTACACCGCCATCTCGACGAGCGCGCTCTCCCGCAGGGTCCGCTGGATGGTCCGGCCGTATCCGTCGGCGGCCAGGCGCAGCAGCTCCTCGTGGCAGTAGGCGAGGTGGTTGTCCTCGTCGTCGGCGATCATGCGCACCGCGCGGCCGAGGTCGGGGTGGTCGCCGAAGTATCCGCGCAACATCCTCATCTGGGCGGAGGCGCGCTGTTCGGTGACCCGGCTGTGGGCGAGGTAGATCACGATGTCGTGCTCGGTGAGCGGTTCGTCGCGGCGCAGCTTGTCATGGGCGAGGCCGATGCCGCGCGCCTCCAGGAGCATCGTGTAGTCGGTCTCGCGCGGCACCTCCATGGGCTCCAGACCGCGCTTGTGGAGCAGAGCGTTGAAGATCCGGCCGTGTTTGTCCTCGTCGGCGCCATGGCGGGCGATCTTGGGCGCGAGGTCGCGGCGGCTCTCGGGCACCAGGGCGGCGATCCGGCCGTTCTCCCAGCCTCCCTGGGCCTCCCCGCTGGCCGCGACGGAGCAGAAGAGCCGGAACGCCTCGTCGTTGTCGAGGATCTCCTGGAACACGCTTTTCGCCGAGAGCATCGCCGCCACCTCCGTGCGCTGGTCGTGCGCCGCCGTGCGCGGAAGCCGCCGTGCGCAGAAAAAGTCAACGGCCCGGTGGGGGCGGTGGCAACAGCTGGGGCACCCGGCTCGGCCGAACGGGGGAACCTCCCGGACGCCGCGTCCGCGTAACCCCTGGGCGGCGGAGGCGTTGTGCTGGATGACGGCCGTGGCGGGGAAGACCCCCGAGCCCCCACCACGGCCGCGGAACTTTCCCGGCGCCGCGCTCGGCTCGGCGCCTACGCGAGTCCGGCCCGCTCCAGGGCCTCGACGCCCGCCCGCAGTCCGGCGAGCCGCTCCTCCAGCGTGAAGCCCGCGGGTGTGAGCGACAGGGTGGTGACCCCGGCCCCCGCGTACGCCTGCATGCGGTCGGCGATGCGCTCGACGGGGCCGATCAGCGCGGTGGAGTCGATCAGCTCGTGGGGGACGGCCGCGGCGGCGCCCTCCTTGTCCCCGGAGAGGTACTTCTCCTGGATCTCGGCGGCCTCCTTCTCGTACCCCATGCGCTGCGCGAGCTTGTTGTAGAAGTTCTGCTTGGCGCTGCCCATGCCGCCCACGTAGAGCGCGGTGTACGGGCGGAACTGGTCGGCGAGGGCGCGGACGTCGTCGCCGAGGGCCATGGGGACGGTGGGCACCACGTCGAAGCCCTCGAGGTCCTTGCCCGCCTTCTCGCGGCCCGCGCGCAGCGGGCTGAGAGTGGTCTCCTCGGCGTGCTCGGGGTCGTAGAACAGGACCAGGGCGCCGTCGGCGATCTCGCCGGTCTGCTCCAGGTTCTTCGGGCCGATGGCCGCGATGTACAGCGGGATGTACTCCCGCACCGGGTGCACGGTGAGCTTGAGGGGCTTGCCGGGGCCGTCGGGCAGCGGCAGGGTCCAGTTCCGGCCCTCGTGGGTCAGCCGCTCGCGCGACATCGCCTTGCGGATGATCTCCACGTACTCGCGGGTGCGGGCCAGCGGCTTGTCGAACCGCACCCCGTACCAGCCCTCGGACACCTGGGGCCCCGAGACGCCGAGGCCGAGGCGGAAGCGGCCGCCGGAGAGGGTGTCCAGGGTGGCGGCGGTCATCGCCGTCATGGCGGGGGTGCGGGCCGGGATCTGGAAGATGGCGGAGCCGACGTCGATGCGCTCGGTCTGCGCGGCGACCCACGCGAGCACCGTGGCGGCGTCCGAACCGTAGGCTTCGGCCGCCCAGCAGACGGAATAGCCGAGCCTGTCGGCCTCGCGGGCGACCGCGAGGTTGTCCGCGTCCATTCCGGCGCCCCAGTAGCCGAGGTTGATGCCGAGCCTCATACCGCACCCCTTACTGATCAGTAACGTCGCTGTTCCGGGGACTCTAGCGCGCATGGCCCCGCTACGTCAGGGGTGGGTTATCCACAGGCTCCCACGTGGCGCTTTGCGGCCAGTAATCTCGACGTTCATGGAGCTAAGGCACCTCGGTCGCACGGGCCTGCGCGTCTCCCGGCTCGGGCTCGGCACGCTCACTTGGGGGCGGGACACTGACGAACACGACGCCGCGGATCAGCTCAAGGCGTTCTGGGAGGCGGGCGGGACACTCGTCGACACCGCGGATGTGTACGCGGACGGCGGCGCCGAATACCTCCTGGGGCAGCTGCTGGAGGGGTTACTGCCCCGGCGCGATCTCCAGATCGCCACCAAGGCGGGCAGCGTGCCCGACCCCGACCGCCGCTTCGACGCCTCGCGCGGCCATCTGCTGGCCGCGCTGGACGCCTCGCTGGAGCGGCTGGGCACGGACTATGTCGACCTGTGGCAGGTGCACGCCTTCGATCCGTTCACCCCGCTCGAGGAGACCCTTCAGGCGCTCGACATCGCGGTGAGCAGCGGGCGGGCCCGCTATGTGGGGGTGTCCAACTTCAGCGGCTGGCAGCTCGCGAAGGCCGCCACCTGGCAGCTGGCCTCCTCGGGCGCGCACACCCGGCTGGCCAGCACACAGATGGAGTATTCGCTGCTCCAGCGGGGTGTGGAGCGCGAGGTGCTGCCCGCCGCGCTCGACCTGGGCGTCGGGCTGCTGCCGTCCTCGCCGCTCGGCCGCGGTGTGCTCACCGGCAAGTACCGGCATACGACACCCGCCGACTCGCGCGGCGCCTCCGAGCTCGCGGCGTTCGTCGAGCCGTATCTGGACGAAGAGGCGGGCCGGATCGTCGAGGCGGTCGCCATAGCGGCCGACGGCCTGGCGACCACCGCGCTCAATGTGGCCCTGGCCTGGGTCCGCGACCGCCCGGGCGTCACCGCCCCGATCGTCGGCGCGCGCAACGCCCAGCAGCTGAGGGCGGCGTTGTCGGCGGAGACCCTTAGTCTTCCGGACGAGATCTGCCAGGCGCTCGACGATGTGTCGGCGCCCGTGCACCGCTATCCCGATCAGGACTGGAGCACGCTGTGAGTACCGACCGCCTCGCCGGCGACGCCGCACCCGCGCCCGAGGAGGCCGACCCGCCGGCGGAGCCGGCGAACCCTGCGGCCCGCGCCCCGGGTGCCCCGGCTACCGGGACGGCCCCGGACGCCCACGGCGAGCCCGCCGCCACGGGCGGCCCCGTGGGGTCGGGCGGCCCGGCGGGGGCGGACCAGAACGACGCGAGGGCGGCCGCGGCCGCCGGACCTGCGGAATCCGCCGGCCGGGGCGGGGCCGACGAGGCAGGGGCCGCCGCCTCCGGAGCGAGCTCCCACGGCGCCCAGGGCACCGACGGCGAACAGCCCCCGGCAGCAGGCGGGGCCGACGGGCCCGCAACGGGTGGGGGGCTGGCCCCATCCGCTGAGCAGGGCCCGTCCACTGAGCAGGGCCCGTCCACTGGGCAGGGCCCATCCGCTGGGCAGGGCCCGTCCGGCGGTTCAGGGGCGGGCCAGGGTTCCGGGGCCGGGGACGCGGAAGCGCCAGGGCCGGACGGGGCGGGCGATGGCGCGGGAGCAGGTGCTCCCACCCCCGCCGGGCAGGGCGGGTCCGGCGGTGCCGGGGCGAGCCCTCAGGCCGAGGGCGCCGACCGAGAGCAGCCTCCCGCCGGGCACGGCGCGTCAAGCCCGGGGCCGGCCGGGCGCGGCGCCGGGGCGAGCGGTGACGCGGGCGCGGGGGATGGCGCTTCCGGATCCGCCGGGCAGGACTCATCCGGCGGCGGCGCGGAAAGCTCCGGCGGTGGTGGCAAGGGGCGGCGGTCGGCGGCGGCTGAGGCGTTGGCCGCCGCCGTGCGGGCCGTGGAGAGCGGTGAGCGGTCGGCGGCGTCGTTCTTCAACGACGCCCCGGCAGCGCGTCCGGCGGCGCCCGCCGCACCCGCAGCCCCCCGTGAGCGGGCCCATGCGCCGGCGCCCGCCTCCGCGCCCGCTCCCGTACGTCCGGCGTCGGCCCGCCCGGCGCGCGGGCCGGGGGGCGAGGTCCCCGGCAGTGGCGACGTCCGGGAGGTACTCGCGGCGGGCGGCGCCCCCGAGGCCCTGGCCGGGAAGGTCGCCGAAACGCTCGGGGAGCACGCCGCCGAGGCGCTGCGCGAGGACCCCTGGCAGCTGCTGGCCGTGCCCGGCGTACGCCCCGACCAGGCGGACGGCTTCGCCCGCTCCCTCCTCGGCCCGGCCTGCGAGCCCGGTGACGAGCGCCGCGCGCTGGCGCTCACCGGATGGCTGCTGGAGCGCGCCGCCCTCGAGGGGCACACCGCGCTGGAGTCGTCCGCGCTGCGCGACGCGCTCGCCAAGGCGTCCGTGCCGGACCCGGACGAGGCGCTGCGCACCGCGATCGCGGACGGCGCGGTGCTGGTCTTCCAGGACGCGCTCGACGCCCCGGCGGGGGCCCGGCCCCGGGCGGCCGAGGACGAGGACGCCGAGCAGCCGGTGCGGGTGCTGCTGGGGCTGGACCGCTATGCCCTGGCGGAGGAGAGCCTGGCCGACGGTCTCGCCCGGCTGGCGAGCACCTTCGCCCCCGCACAGGACGGCGAGGCGCCGGTGGGCGGCGCCGAGTGGGAGAGCGCGGCCGCCGCCGCGACCTCCGCCTCCGCCGCGGAGCTCATCCGTACCGTCGCGGCCCACGGCCTGGTCGCCCACAGCGGTGGCGAGGCGGCGCGCGCCGAACCGGCGGCGCTGGTCGCCGCCGCCCGCGCGATGGGCCTGCGGGCCTACGCCGCCACGCACACCGAGGACGGCAGGCGGCGGCTGGCCGCCGCGCTGAGCGAGGCCCCGGGCGCCGGTCCGGACGCCGCGGGCCCGGACGAGGCCCCGGCGGCCGCCTCCGCAGCCGTCACGGTCGCCGGGCTGCTGGCCGACGCCGAGGGCCCCGGACGCGACGAGGAGGGCGCTCTGGCGCTCGATCTGCTCGTCGTCCTGGACGCCCCGCAGCTCGATGTGGAGACGGCCGCGATGCTGGTCGAGTCGCTGCCGGACGGCGCCCGTCTGGTGCTGAACGGGGACCCGGGGGTGCTGTGGTCGGCCGGTCCCGGCCGGGTCTTCGCGGATCTGGTGGCGGCCCGCCGCTGCCCGCAGGTCGTCTCCCGCACCCCCGACCCGGGCCCCATCGGCGAGCTGGTCTCGGGCATCGGGATCGGCGAGCTCAACCAGGTGGAGGCGCCCGGCAAGGAGGTCGTGATCGTGCCTGTGCGGGACGCGGGCGAGGCGGTGCACCGCACCGTGCAGCTCGTCGCCGACTCGGTGCCCCGTGCGATCGGCGTCCCGCCGGAGCAGACCCAGGTGATCACCCCGGGCCACGGCGGCGCGGCCGGCACCCGCGCGCTCAACGCGGCCCTGAAGGAGCGCCTCAACCCCGGCCCCGGCCGGTTCGGCGGCTTCGACCCGGGTGACCGCGTGGCGTACACCCCGGCCCCGGGCCGTACGGTGCCGGGCACCGTGGTCTCGGCCGACGCCGAGGGGCTGCGTCTGGACTGCGCGGGCACACCGGTCGTGGTGGCGCGCGAGGAGGTCGGCGAGCTGGTGCGGCACGGCTGGGCCCTCACCGCGCACCAAGCGGCGGGAGCGCGCTGGCCCGCCGCCGTGGTGGTGCTGCCGGGCGACGCCACGGCGGGGCTGACCCGGGCCTGGGTCTACACGGCCTTCGGCCGCGGTGAGCGCCATCTGTCCGTGGTCCACGGCGCGGATGCGGCGCTGCCGCGAGCGGTGGCGGAAACCCCCTTCAAGGACCGCACCACCCGCCTGCGAGCCCTCCTCCAGGCCCAGGTCCCACCCGCGCCCACCGGCTGACCGACGGCCCGCGCCGGGCCCCGCCCCGCGACCAGCCCCCGGATCACCCGGCCTCGCGGTCAGACGATCCGGGGCCGGGGATCCCGGACCGGATGCCCGGAGCCGGGCAGTGCGGTCCCAAGAGACCCGAAACCGAGCAGCCCGAGCCACGCGGCCCGGAACCGAGCAGCCCCGAGCCACGCGGCCGGGAACCGAGCAGCCCCGAGCCACGCGGCCGGGAACCGAGCCGCCCACTGCGAAGTGGCCCCGGGCCGCGAAGCGGTCCCGGACCGAGCGGTCCGGGACCGGCTGGTCCGGAGCCGAGCGGTCCGAAGGCAAACGGCCCCCGGGCCAAGCAGCCCCGGACCCCCGACCTCAGCTGCCCGGCTCCAGGACCTCCAGGTCGTCCTCGTCCTCGTCCTCGTCCTCGAGCTCCTCGTCGAAGACCGAGCTCATGTCGAAGCGGCACACGACCATATGCGGATCCGCCTGATCGAAGGGGGCGGAGAGCCACTCCCCCGGCTCCGGGGGCTCCTCGGCCGCCACCACCCAGAGCGTGGAGTCACCCTCCTCCAGGCCGAACTCCTTGTGCCGAGAGGCGATCTCGTCCGGCTCGAACTCGCCGAAGACCACCCCCAGGGCGGTGTGCACGCTCTCCCCGGCGGCCGCCCCGCCCTGCTTGTCGTTCCCCGTGTCGATGTCCGGATCCAGGTCGGCGATCCGCTGCGCCTGCGAGAGCAGTCGCTGCGGTTCGGCGACGACGTAGTCCCTGCGGATCAGCACGCTCAGCGCGCTCGGCTCCTCCGGCCCGGTGTAGGCGGGGAGGCGGTCGTCACCAGGGATCTCGAAGGGCGTCACCTCGTCGTAGGCGTCATAGAGCAGCTCGTCGTAGACCTCGGCTGCCGCGGCCAGTTCGTTGAACGCGGCGTAGACGGCCGGATCGCCTTCCCCCGACCGACGTTCGACGGCGTCGAGGTGACGATCCAGTGCGGCTTTCACCGCTTCAGCGGCGGCACGTACCTCGGCAGCGGATGGCTGCGCAGCATCAGACATAGTGCAGACGCTATCCGTAGCAGGGCAGTTCCCGCACAATAGATGCGATGCCGGAATACGAATTCTGTGATGTGTATGTGCCGCGGGGTGTTTCCCGCAAGGCCACTACCCGCCTGCTCACCGACCATGCCGAGTACGGACACTGGGAGTTGGATCGCTTGAGACTCAACCCCGACGGCAGCCGCAGAGTGCGATTGCGGCGCCGGATCATCCGCCAGCTACGGGCGACCTGGTAGCGGGCCGGGGCATGACCGGGCGGGCCCCACTTGATGCGGGGCCCGCCCGGAGTGACGCCACTGTCACCCGGCGTACGGGATCCGGTGGGTGATGCGCGGCGTGTGAGGTGCGGTGCACGGTGTGTGGTGCGGTGGGCACACCGCCCGGCACCCGTCAGCACCCATCAGCGCGAGGTGTGATCAGGGCTGCGCGGCGCGGGCCCGGCGGTAGAGCACCGTGCCCGCGAGCAGCATGCCCGCGGCGGCCGGAATGGCCAGTTCGACGGGGCCCGCACCGGTGTGCGCGAGCTGCTCCTTGCTGCCGAGGTTCGCGGACGGGTCGAGGCCATGGGCGCCCGCGTGCTCGGCCTGGTGGCCCTGCGGGGAGTCCCCGGGCTGCTCCGAGCCACCACCGGGGTTCGAGCCCCCCGGGTTGCTCGGGTTACCGGGGTTGCCCGGGTTCCCAGGCTGACCCGGGTTACCAGGGTTTCCGGGATTCCCCGGGTTCCCAGGGTTGCCAGGATTCCCCGGGTTCCCCGGATTGCCCGGGTTCCCGGGGTTCCCCGGATTGCCAGGGTTACCCGGATTGCCAGGCTCCCCCGGCTCCCCCGGCTCCCCTGGGTTCTCCGGCACCGCCGGCACCGTCTCCCCGCACTCGCCGCCGTCGCTGCTGTTCCCGTACCCGACCGCGCTGATGTTGTTCCCGCACACATTGACCGGGACGCCGATCGGGGCCTGGATGTTGTTGCCGGAGCCGATGCCCGATGAGTCGCTGCTGCTGCCCTGCGCCTGCGAGCCGCCGGACTGGGAGCCGCCACCGCCGGACGAGCCGCCCGAGCCGCCGCCGCTCCGGTCGCCGCACTGCCCCCCGCCCGCGCCGTTGAGGACACCGACGACGCTGACCGTGTTTCCGCACAGGTTCACCGGCACATGCGCCGGGACCTGGATGTTGTTGCCCGAGACGATGCCCGGCGAGTACGCGGCGCCACCGTCGGCGCCCGACCCCGCCGCGTGGGCATAGCCGCCGGTCACGGCGAGAACGCCGCTGGCCGCGGCTACGGTGATCAGGCCCTTTTTCGCAACCTGTCGCATAACTTTCTGCTCCCCTAGCCTTCCGTCCCGGACGGAGTGCGCGCGGGCGATCTCGCCCGCACCCCCATCCCCGAGCGGCCCCGGAGCGCGCACACTCCGAGACCGCCCGGGATCACACCCCGGTGGACCGTGACCCGATGTCACGTGATCGATGCGGTAGTCGCCGAAGGCGGGGCACAGCACCACCCCCTCGTCGGCATCGCGGCCCGGTTACGAGCCGCACACACCATGTAACGAGGAAGGAGCAATCAAGCTATCAAGCTACGACACCATTCACCCTTTTTGGTCCCTTCGGTATGTGTGATCGATTAGGCCGATCGGGTCAGCCCTTCGGCGGACCCGGCAGTCCCCTCGGGCAGGCCCTCAGCAGGCGTCCAGGAACCGGTCCAGCACCCGCACACCGAACTTCAGCCCGTCCACCGGCACCCGCTCGTCGACCCCGTGGAACATCCCGGCGAAGTCCAGCTCCGGGGGCAGCCGCAGCGGCGCGAAGCCGAAGCAGCGGATGCCGAGGTCGTCGAAGGACTTCGCGTCCGTACCGCCCGAGAGGCAGTACGGCACGGCGCGGGCGATCGGGTCCTCGGCCTTCAGCGCCGACTGCATGGCGTCCACCAGCGCCCCGTCGAAAGTGGTCTCCAGCGCCTTGTCCGCGTGCACGTCCTCCCGCTTGACCCGCGGGCCGAGGATGCGGTCGAGGTCGGCCAGGAACTCCTCCTCGAACCCCGGCAGGAAGCGCCCGTCCACATGCGCCGTGGCCTGCCCCGGGATGACGTTGACCTTGTAGCCCGCGCTGAGCATGGTCGGGGCGGCGGTGTTCTGGAGCGTGGCCCCGATGATCTTCGCGATGCCGCCCAGCTTGGCGAGCGTCTCGTCCATGTTCTCCGGGTCGAGCGGGGTGCCGAGGGCGTCGGACAGCTCGTCCAGGAAGGACCGTACGGTCTTGGTGACCCGCACCGGGAACTTGTGCCGCCCGAGCCGCCCGACCGCCTCGGTCAGCTCGGTGATGGCATTGTCGTTGTTGGTCATCGAGCCGTGACCCGCGGTGCCGTCCACCGTGAGCCGCATCCAGTGCATGCCCTTCTGGGCGGTCTCGATCAGATACAGCCGCAGCTGCTCGTTGACGGTGAAGGAGAAGCCGCCGACCTCGCCGATCGCCTCCGTCACGCCCTCGAAGAGCTCGGGGTGGTTGTTGACCAGGTGCTTGGCCCCGTAGACCCCGCCCGCCTCCTCATCGGCGAGGAAGGCCAGCACGATGTCGCGCGGGGGCTTGCGGCCGCTGCGCAGCCGCTCCCGGACGACCGCGAGCGTCATCGCGTCCATGTCCTTCATGTCCACCGCGCCCCGGCCCCAGACGCAGTCGTCCACGATCTCGCCGGAGAAGGGGTGGTGGGTCCAGTCCTCGGCGTTGGCCGGTACGACGTCGGTGTGGCCGTGGATGAGCAGCGCGGGCCGGGACGGATCCTCCCCCTCGATCCGCGCCACGGTCGACGCCCTGCCCTTGTGCGACTCGAAGATCTTGGGCTCGAGCCCCACCTCGGCCAGCTTCTCCGCGACGTACTCGGCGGCCGCGCGCTCACCGGGGCCGGAGTGGTCGCCATAGTTACTGGTGTCGATCCGGATCAGGTCACGGCAGAGGTCGACCACCTCGTCCTCGCCCTTGACCGTCCCGGTCGTCGTCGCGCCCGAAAGCGACTCACTCACGATGCCTCCTCGTCGTTGCGCTGCCACGGAACGCCCTGCCACGGCCCCCGCGACAGGGGTCACCCGCCCATACTCCTCCGCTCGCCCGCCCAGCCCAAGGCGGCAATGCCGCCGTCATGCTCCCGTCACACAGCCCACTCACCCGGCCACTCCGGGGCACGACCGGCCGTGATCGAGCACGCCCCGATGTTTGCTATGGTTTTCCCTGTCGGAACGGCCACGGGCCGACCGGCAGACACCTGGTCCGGGTGGCGGAATGGCAGACGCGCTAGCTTGAGGTGCTAGTGCCCTTTATCGGGCGTGGGGGTTCAAGTCCCCCCTCGGACACGTACCAGTTCCCCACGGTTGTTCGCCGACCGTGGGGATTTTTCATTCTTCGGGTCGAGCGTGATCTCGGCACGTACCATCGCTTGGGCCGGGACGTAGGTGAGCCGGTCCGACCCGGCGGGTCTGGGTCTCGGCGATCCACTGTGTGACGAGGGCGGGGTCGGCGCCTGCTTCGCAGTGCCGTACGTCGACGGGACCGGTCGGCCGAAGCTGAGAGCCTGCGCCCGCCCCCGCTCACGGCTCCACACTCAGCTCCGCGGCGGCGCGGTGCTCGCCCGCACCACGAATTCCACTGGCGGGAGCTCGGCAGCCTGGAACTCTCTTCCCTCGGTGAGCGAAACCAGCGCCTGTGCGGCGGCGCGACCCCAGGTCAGCACATCCTGGCGCACCGTCGTCAGCGGTGGCGCGATGCAGTCGGCCAGCGGGATGTCGTCGAAGCCCACCACCGACAGGTCCTCGGGGACCCGCAGCCCGCGGCTGGTCGCGGCGGTGATCCCGGCGATGGCCATCAGGTCGTTGGCGTACACGATGGCGGTCGGTGGACGGTCCAGGTCCAGCAGCTGATGCGTGGCCCGGGCGCCGGCCGCGCCGGTGAAGTCCGCGGCCACGGGCGGGATCTCGGGCAGGTCGGCATCCGCCAGCGCACCGCGCCAGGCGTCGCACCGGGCCTCGGTGTGCACAAACCCCGCGGCGCCGCAGACGTGTCCGATCCACCGGTGGCCGAGTGAGCGCAGATGGCTGACCGCACGCCGCACCCCGCTGCCGTCGTCGACCCCGAGGGCCGGCACCTGGCCGCCGTGGTGCGGTGGTCCGACGATCAGGGCGCTGATACCCAGCTCCGTCACGAGCGCCGGCCGCGGGTCGTCGGTGCGCAGATCGGTGAGGAACACGCCGTCGACCCGACCGTCACGGGCCAGCCGCTCATACGCCTGCCGTTCGGTTTCCTCGTCGGGGACGACTTGTAGCACGAGCGCGTAGCCGAGCGGCGCCAGGCCGGTCTCGATGCCGGCGACGAACTGCGGGAAGAACGGGTCGGTACTCAGCAGCTCCGGCGGCCGGCGCATCACCAGACCGAGGGTCTGGGACCGCTTGGTGGAGAGCGCCCGGGCGCCGGCGTTGGGCTGCCAGCCCAGCTGGTCGATCGCGTCCAGGACCCGCTGGCGCGCCTGCGGGCTGACCCCGGGGCGGTCGTTGATGACGAAGGAGACCGTCGCCTTGGAGACCTGGGCCAGTGCGGCGACATCACCGATCGTCGGCCGACTGCCCCCGCCCCGGCGTGACGGCGGAGGCATCGCCTGGCGGGAACCGCCCGCCGATCCACCCGCTTTGCCCTGGCCCCGCACCATACCGCCTCGCCTTCCACTGATTCGGGACGTACGGCTCCCGGGTGGCGCAGTTCTGCGCCACCAGGTTACCGAAACGTTTCGCACCCGTCCTTGACGCTTAGATATTAAACCGGTTTGATGACGCTCGTAACCCCGCGGTGATCATTCTGGCGGGGCGGGTCGGCGGCGATAGGAGGGGAGTCGCTTCGGACCCTCATTCACCCGCATGGAAGGGAGTTGGGCACAATGAGGCGTTTTCCGCGCGTTACGGTGCTGGCCGCCGCCGCGGCGCTTGTCCTGCCATTGTCCGCCTGCGGTTCGGGCGACGCCGGCGGCGGCAAGCCGACCTCGGGACCGATCGACATCTGGTACTCGACGAATGAGCAGGAGCAAGCCTGGGCCAAGGCCACAGTGTCTGCCTGGAACGCCGAGCACCCCAAGGAGAAGGTCACCGCCAAGGCGGTGCCGTCGGGCAAGTCCACCGAAGACGTCATCGGGGCCGCGATCACCGCGGGCAACACCCCGTGCCTCGTCTACAACACCGCTCCGGCGGCGGTCGCCGCATTCCAGAAGCAGGGCGGTCTGGTGAATCTCTCGGACACCTTCGGCGATGCCGAGTCCTTCATCAAGAAGCGCTCCGGCGGTGCCGTGGGCGGCTTCCGTTCCCCGGACGGCAAGTTGTATCAAGTGCCGTGGAAAACCAACCCGTTCATGCTCTATTACAACAAGGACGTCTTCAAAAAGGCCGGTCTGGATGCCGAGAATCCGAAGCTGAGCACGTACGACGATGTGCTGGCGGCGGCGAAGAAGATCAAGAGCAGCAAGGCGGCGAAGTTCACCTTGTATCCGCCGGCGACCAGTGACTACACCAATGCGCTGTTCGACTTCTATCCGCTGTACCTGGCCAACTCCGGTGGCAAGCAACTGGTGAAAGACAAGAAGGCCACCTTCACTTCCCAGGCCGGACGGCAGACCCTCGGCCTCTGGCAGCAGATGTATGCCAACGGCTACTCGTCCCCGGAGGCGTACAGCGGCGACATGTGGGCGGGCCCGTTCGCCGACGGGGTGGCCGCCATGGGCATCGCCGGGCCGTGGGGCAAGGGGCAGTTCGACGGCAAGGTGAAGTACGGCGTGGTGCCGCTGCCCACGGCCGCGGGGATACCGGCAGACAAGACATCGACGTTCGCGGACTCCAAGAACGTCGGCCTGTTCACCTCGTGCAAGCACAAGCAGACCGCCTGGGAATTCACCAAGTTCTCGATGAGCGCGAAGAACGACGCGGCACTGCTGGAGGAGACGGGACAGTTCCCCACCCGCAGTGACGTGGCCGCCGTCGCGGGCGGCTATCTCAAGGACAATCCCTTCTACCAGCCCTTCGCCGACGCGGTGCCGCGGGCGGTGGACGTGCCGAACATCGCTGGTTCGACCGAGGTGTGGAAGACGTTCCGCACAGCCTGGGAAGACGCGGTGCTGCCCGGGAAGGGCGATGTGAAGTCGACCTTTGACAAGGCCGCGCAACAGATCGACGACCAGATCGTCGGCTGACGAGGCACACCATGAAATCACTCCGCGACAGCCGCGATGGGACTCAGGCCGCAGGTGATCCGCCCCGCGGCCGGCGTCCCCGGCCATCGACCCGGCACACACCGCCGGCAGCCGGACCCGAACGCCGTATGCCGGGTCGCCGGCCCGGCGCCTCGCGGCTCGAGCGTTGGCTGGGCAACAGCCCGCTCGGGCTCGTCCTGACCGCGCCGTACACCGCCTACGTCCTGGTCGTGTTCATCATCCCGTTCGGGGTCGGCGTATGGATGGCCTTCCACGACTACTTCTTCACCGCGCCCGGCGTCTCCGTGCCGCACCCGTTCGTCGGGTTCGACAACTTCACCGAGGTCCTCGGAGAGGAGAAGACCCAGCGCGCCTTCGCCAACCTCGGGTTGTTCATGGCGATCAACATTCCGCTGACCGTGGTCCTGGCGCTCGTGCTGGCGTCGGCACTGAACGCCGCGACTCACTGGCGCGGCTTCTTCCGGGTGGCGTACTACGTGCCGTACGTGACGGCCTCGGTCGCCACGCTGGCGGTCTGGCTGTTTCTGTTCAATGGCTCCGGTGCCGTCAACAACGTCCTCGGCCCCTGGGCCCCGGACCCGTCCTGGCTGGCGAACAAGCACCTGGTGATGCCGCTCATCGCCGTCTACGTCACCTGGAAGCAGCTCGGGTTCTACATCCTGCTCTACCTCGCCGCGCTACAGAACGTGCCCAAGGAGCTCCACGAGGCGGCACTGACCGACGGAGCCGGGCGCTGGCAGGCGTTCCGGGCCGTCACCCTGCCGGCCGTCCGGCCCGTCACCTCGCTCGTCATCCTGCTGTCGATCATCACGTCCGGGCAGATCTTCACCGAGCCGTTCCTGCTCACCGGCGGCGGCCCGAGCGGCGCCTCGCTCACCCCCGCGCTGCTGGTGTACCAGCGGGGCATCGAGCAGGGCGAGCCGGATGCCGCGGCCGCCATCGGACTGATTCTCGTCACCGGCGTGCTCATCATCGCGACCGTCGCCCGGCGCGTCATGGAGAGGGACTGATATGGCCCGCACCTTGCGCATCCTGCGCCACGCCGCGCTCGGCCTCGGCGCCATCGCCGCGCTGCTGCCGTTCTACTACATGCTCATCGGGGCGCTACAGAAGAAGCGCGACACCGGCCTCGGCGGCCTGCTGCCGAAGCCGAGCAACCTGACCCTGGACAACCTCGCCGGTATCGACGACTCGTTCAGCCTGCTGGGCGCCCTGGCCAACTCGCTGATCATGACGGTCGGGGTGGTGGTCTGCACGCTGGTCTTCGGCCTGCTGGCCGGCTACGCCCTGGCGATCCTGCGCTTCCGCGGCCGTGGCCTGGTGTTCGCGCTCGTCCTGCTGGTCCAGGCGATCCCGTTCCAGCTGCTGATGATCCCGCTGTACGTGATGGTGGTGCGTTACTTCGGCCTCGCCGACAGCTACGCCGGAATGATCCTGCCGTTCGCCATCAACTCCGTCGCCGTGCTCATTTTCCGCCAGTACTTTCTCCAGATCCCGCGCGAGATCTTCGACGCGGCGCGTATGGACGGAGCCAGTGAGCTGCGCATCCTGCGCTCCGTGGCGGTGCCACTGGTGCGCCCGGCGATTCTCACAGCCATGCTGGTGACCTTCATCGGCCCGTGGAACGAGTTCCTCTGGCCGTTCCTGGTGACCAAGGACCAGGGGATGCAGCCCCTCGCGGTCAGCCTGGCGAACTTCTCGCAGGCCAATTCCACCTCCCAGGCCAACCCCATGGGCGCTGTGCTCGCCGGTGCCTGCGTGCTGGCGGTGCCGGCCGTCGTCCTCTTTCTGCTCTTCCAGCGCCACTTCACCTCCGCCAACCTCGGATCCGCGATCAAAGGCTAGGTATGACCCGGCTCAACACCGAAAGCGCGCTCCCGTTTGCACTGAACCGGGTCGGCGTGCTCATGAACGCCGACCCCGCCGACCCCCTGGAGACCGAGGGCGTCCTCAATCCGGCCACCGCCTGGGGACCCGACGGCGAGCTCTATCTCTTCCCCCGCATGGTCGCGGCAGGCAATGTCTCCCGGATCGGCCGCGCCCGTGTCGTGATCGAAGACGGCGTACCGGTCGGCGTCGAGCGCCAGGGCGTGGTGCTGTCCCCGGACGAAGGCTTCGAGCGGGGTGCACACAATGCCGGCGTGGAGGATCCCCGCATCACCTTCATCCCCGACCTGGGCGTGCACGTCATGACATACGTCGCCTACGGTCCGCTCGGCCCGCGGCCCGCGTTGGCCGTCTCCACGGACACGATCAGCTGGCGCCGTCTGGGCCCACTGCATTTTACGTATCAGTCGCACTTGTCCACCGACTTGAACTTCTTCCCCAATAAGGACCTTGTCTTCTTCCCCGAGATCGTGCCCGGCCCCGACGGCCGTGCGAGCTTTGCGATGCTGCACCGGCCGATGTGGGACCTGGACTGGCTGCGCCCGGGCGAGGGCGCCCCGGTCCCGGCCGGGGTGGCCGACGGCCGCCCGTCGATCTGGATCGCGTACGTAGACGCCGAGGCGGCCCGCCGCGATCTTTCGGCGCTGACCTCGCTGCGGCACTCCGCTCCGGTGGCCGCTCCGGAGATGCCGTTCGAGGCGGCGAAGATCGGTGCGGGTCCGCCGCCACTGCGGGTGCCCGAGGGCTGGCTGCTCGTCCACCACGGTGTGACCGGTCCGGTCGCGAGGGGCTTTGAGCTCAGCCATGGCGCCGTCTACCGGGCCGGGGGCATGCTGCTGGACCCGGACGATCCGGCGCGGGTGCTGGCGCGCTCGCAGGAGCCGTGGCTGTCTCCGGAGACCCGCGAGGAGACGGTAGGAACGCTTGGCAACGTTGTCTTCCCGACTGCGATCGAGCGCATCGCGGGGACCGTCTATGTGTTCTACGGGATGGCGGACAGCGCGATCGGCGTAGCCGCTCTGGAGCGGACCGCGGACTGACGCCTCTGACCTGTGAACCGGTACTTCACCGCTGCGGGTGTGGCGCGGGCTGTTGGGCCGGGGCTCGGGTGGGCCCGACCGGAGCCGAAACGTGGAAGAGCTGGACAGACAGGCCAGCGGGCGGTTCATGTCTGCGCTTCGCGTCACCTGAGGGGCTGCGTCACCGTCTTGCCGAGGTTCGGGCCGGTGCCCAGCGGGAAGCCGGCACGACGGGTGCGGCCGGGGGCGGCAAGGGTGACGGAGACCGTCAGGCCGGGCTGGTCGGGGTTGGCCACGCTCACCACGGCGGAGCTGCCGTCCTCGTCGAGCATGATGATGGCGGGCTGATCGACCCGCAGCGTGCGGCCTGATCCCAGGTCGAGGGAGCCCGCGGCATGGAAGGTCGCCATCGTCAGCCGCAGCCGCGGATGGCGGACTGCCTGGACCTGCTCGTCGTTGCGCAGGATCTTGACGACCGGCTTGGCCGCATAGGAGCGGACCTTTTCGGGTGTCGCGCCGGGAAGGAGGACGTAGGCGTATTTGGCTCCGTCCGGGGTGGTGCCGTGGTCGAAGAAGAGGGTAAAGGCGTTCCGCTTCACTGGATCACGGTCGAGCCAGCTCCCGGTCTGCTCCTTGTTCGAGACCTTCAACGGCCCACCCTCCGGGAAGACATAGCCGATCTCGTCGTTGTACGCCCAAGAGGCGCCGGTGGCAGCTGAATCGGCCCCCGGGCGTACGGCCTTGCCGCCGACGGAGGCATTGGGCCGGGCCGCTCCCTGATTGACGGTCGTATGGACGGCGTGCTGCGAGGTGGAACTGATCCCGGCGCCGAGCGCGACCATCTCATCGTCGAAGTAGAAGTAGCTCTTGCGCCCCGTCGTCGAGAACCGGTCGAGGGTGAAGACGCTTGCCCCGTAACGCCCGTCGGAGACGCCGCCGGTGAAGCTGCCGCGGTTGGAGGGACTCGACTGCGTCGTCACCTTGGTGTAAGGCGCGGTGACACCCGGGTAGTGGAACCAGTCGAAGGCGGGTACGAGGTCATCGTATTCCCGGTTCGTGACCTGGATCGAGGTGGCTCCCGCCGCATTCCAGTCGATCTCGTTGCCGACTTCGGGCCGGAAGGTCGAGCGGTACTCGCTGCCCTTCATGCGAGGGGAATTGATCCTGGTGAAGATTCCATACTCGTCCCGCAGATGTGAGGAGAACTCCGAGCGCCAGAAGTACTTATGCCCGGTGACGCCGTTCTCCCGGATCTTCCCGCGGATATTGTCGGCAAGTCGCTGATACGCCGCCGAGTTCGTCTCATCGGCCCGCACCATCCGGTCGAGCGGCTCGAGGAAGTCGGCCGCGTAACTCGTAATGCCATCGATGGTATTGGGGGGACGGTACCCGAGGTACATCATCCCGATCTCCCCGCGGATCAGCCAGCGGGTCCCGTCGAGGATGTAGAAGGCGATGGCGTCGATATTCTCGGGCGAGAAGGCGAAGCTGGTGCCGCGCGCGACATCGGCCCAGGCCGCGACGATGGTGAACAGGGCCATGCCGTAGCCCTCGCTGTAGAGCTGCGCCCCATGTGCCCAGAAGGACGAGTCCACCTGCACGGCCTCGGTGACCTTACCGCTGCTGTCGACGGCGACCGTCTGCGACATGGTGGCGTAACCCTGCTCGATGTCGGCGGTCGCGTGCTTCGCGACGGCCTCATAGAGGTAGTTCTCGGTCCTCCAGGAGCCGTTCGCCCCGGCCGGGTCCAGGCGGCCGGTGTTGTGCGCGTAGGTCACCTCCCGCGCCTCGGCGCTGAGTTCGTCGCCGACGAAGATCGACACCCGGCCCATGGCCATCGACTTGCCGATCTCGACTTCCCACCAGTTCGTGCTGGTCGGTTTGACACTGTCCCAGTAGAGAAACGCACGGTTCAGGGCCTCGATCAGCTCCGGTTTGCCGTAGCCCGCGGCATCCGGGTCACGGTAGGCATGAGCCATTGCGATCATGCGGTACAGCGCGTGATAGGGCGACCAGACCCGACCGTTGGCGGAACTCGTGGTGTCGTCGTAGTCCACATTGGGCCACGAGCCGTCGGCGCGCAGGGACTCGACATAGGTCAGGGCCTCGGACGTACGGGCGAGGAAGATGCCATTGGCGATCCTCACCTGGTCGCCCTGCGCAAGGAACCGCTGTTGCAGGCGTTCGATGATGAGCTGAATGTCATCCGTGACCGCTCGACTCCCACCGGCCTCCGCAGCCCGCGCGAGAGCCGGCACCGACAGCGTCAGCCCGGCGACACCGGCGGTGATTCCGAGGCCCCCGAGTAGGACGCGACGTCGATCGGGCAGGGGGACGACTCCGTTTTCCGTCATGCGGACTCCTTTGGGCGCGCCCAGATCCCGACAACGCTGCCGTGGGGGCGTGCGTCGGTCGACGAGGTCTTCCGGGTGCTGATTCGGTCACGGCTTCGGCTTGGGGCACCGATTTCTAAACCGGTTTGAAGGCGACTCGTCAACAGTTACCGGCTACGGCCTGGGTACGTCAACAGTCGCGACGCCGGGGGGCGGGGGCGGCTTCGGCCCCCTAGGGGCAATACCAGTGATTCAGGTGGTTTTCCGGCGGGCGAACTCCCCGCTCGGGTCGGTCCGGGCGGGGAGTTCTCTTTGCTCAGCCGGGAAGTTCGGTGACGCTGAGCGCGAAGTCCAAGTTCCCCACCCCGTGGTTGGCGCCGCCGCCGAGAGCCTTGGCCAGGTCAGCGGCCTTGGACTGATCGCGGCCCATGATCTCGACGGCGTTGCCGCCCGTTATCGCCCGCGCGCCGATGGTGCGGGCCATGTTTCCGGTGCCGATGATGCTGATGTTGCTCATGAGATGTCCTGTCCTGGTTGTGCGTCGCTCGGTTCAGATGGCGGTGATGCCGCCGTCGGCGACGAGTTCCATGCCGTTGACGTAGCTGGAGTCGTCGGAGGCGAGGAAGAGGGCGGCGGTGGCGATCTCGTCGGGGCGGCCCATCTGGCCGCGGGGGATGAGGGACTCGAACTGGCACTTGGTGGCCTCGTCGAAGAGTTCCTCCTGCTTGGCGGTGGCGACCTGGCCGGGGGTCAGGACGTTGACGCGGATGCGGCGGTCCTTGAGCTCGTTGAGCCAGACGCGGGCCCAGGCCTGGTGGACGGCCTTGCTGCCGGCGTAGACGCTCCAGCCGGGGAAGGCGCCGAGGGAGGCGTTGGAGCCGGTCATGAGGATGGAGCCGCCGTCGTTGAAGAGCGGGAGGGCCTTCTGGACGGTGAACAGGGTGCCGCGGGCGTTGAGCCAGAACGCGGCGTGGAAGTGGGCCTCGGTGATCTCGCCGAGCGGGGCGGGCTCGCCCATGCCGGCGCTGGCCCACAGCACGTCGAGGCTTCCCTTCTCCCGCTTGACGGTGTCGTACAGGCGGTCCAGGTCGGCCAGGTCGGCGGCGTCGCCCTGGACGCCGGTGACATTGCGGCCGATCTGCTGCACGGCCTCGTCCAGGGCGTCCTGGCGGCGGCCGGTGATGAAGACGTGCGCTCCCTCGTCGACGAACAGCTTGGCGCCGGCCAGTGCCATGCCGCTGGTGCCGCCGGTGATGACCGCTACCTTGCCGTCGAGCTTTCCCATAGTCGCTCCCTTGGGTCGGTGGTGCCGTGCGCACCTGGGGTGACGGCGTTATGTACACCGCCCTGTGTGCTTACGGTACGGGCGGGCAGCCGGCGCGCAAACTATGTACACCGGTCGTTACCCAGCTGCGGTACCATGGGGCCATGACGGAGTTGGAGAAGGGCCCCAAGGGCCGCCGCCGCGGCCGGGGCGCCCGCGAACGCATCCTCAGCGCGTCCCGGCAACTGTTCCGCGAGCAGGGCATCAACCCCACCGGCATGGACCAGCTCTGCGCGGTGGCCCAGGTGTCCAAGCGCACGGCCTACCAGCACTTCACCAGCAAGGACGAACTCGTCGCCGAGTACCTGCGCCGGTTCGACCCCTCCGTTCTGTCCGGCGTGTTCGACCGCACCGACCTCACGCCCCGCGAACGGCTCCTCGCCGCCTTCGACGTCCCCGCCACCACCCCCCTGTGCCCCTACATCGGCGCCGCCGTCGAGCTCCACGACCCCGAGCACCCGGCATCCCAGTACGCACGCGACTACAAGAAGGCCGTCGCCGCGCGGCTCGCCGAGACCGCCCGCGAAGCCGGCGCCGCCGACCCCGAACAGCTCGGCGAGCAGCTCGCGCTGCTCATCGACGGCGCCGCGGCCCGCACCCGGGTCCTCAACGCCGACGCCTTCCCCACCGCCGCCGCCATCGCCGCGGTCCTCATCGACAACGCCATCCCCGCCACAGCCGGCGACGACCGGCGACGGGAGATCCCGGCCGCCGGCCGCTAGGACCGAGACGGCAGGGCATGTCCGGATCGGGTACGCCCGCGCGTCAGCCGTCCGCCGACCCCCATACCGACAGCCCACGGGCTCCATGAGAGTGCCGGCCGAGTCTCATCTCGGCCGGCACTTCGTGTTTCCCGGAGGTGGTGGCGCCCGTCGCCGCCACCCCTCGTCGCAGCGCCCGTAAGAGGCGCGTCAAAGGCGCGTCGATCGCCGTATGGGACCCGTCAACGGCGGTCGGATCCGGCCATGGGTCGGGGTTTCCTTCTTGCGTTGTCCATTCGATCCGCTGTTCGCGGATCTCCCCCGACCTCTTTCCAGGAGCTCGCGATGGCCGATGTGGCCTTCGTCGTCGTCACCATCGCGGTGTTCGCGCTGGTGGCCTTTGTCGCCAAAGGGGTGACGAAGCTGTGACCGCCGAAAACGTCGTCGGCCTGATCGTGGCCGTCGCCCTGCTGGGCTATCTCGTCCTCGCCCTGATCTTCCCGGAGAGGTTCTGAGAACAAGCATGAGTCCCGTACTCGCCGGCGTGCTCCAGCTGCTCGCCCTCATGGGGGCGCTGGCGCTCGCCTACGTCCCCCTCGGCAACTACATGGCCAGGGTCTACTCCTCCGAGAAGCATCTACGCGTGGAGAAGTGGATCTACAAGGGCATCGGTGCCAACCCCGACACCGAGATGCGCTGGACCGCGTATCTGCGCGGGGTGCTGGCCTTCTCGGCGGCCGGGGTGCTCTTCCTCTATCTGTTGCAGCGGCTCCAGGGCGGCCTGCCCGGCTCGCTGGGGTTCTCCTCGATCGAGCCCGCGCAGGCGTTCGACACGGCCGCGTCCTTCGTGACGAACACCAACTGGCAGTCGTACGCGGGCGAGCAGGCCATGGGCCACGTCGTGCAGACCGCCGGTCTGGCCGTGCAGAACTTCGTGTCGGCGGCGGTGGGCATGGCCGTCGCGGTGGCGCTGGTGCGCGGCTTCGCGCGCTCGCGCACCGGTGAGCTCGGGAACTTCTGGGCCGATCTGGTGCGCGGCACGGTCCGCGTCCTGGTGCCGGTGGCGGCAGTCGCCGCCGTGGTGCTGGTCGCCTGCGGGGCGATCCAGAACTTCTCCGGCATTCACGAGGTCGGCCAGTTCATGGGCGGCTCGCAAGCGTGGAACGGCGGCGCCGTGGCCTCGCAGGAGGCCATCAAGGAGCTGGGCACCAACGGCGGCGGCTACTTCAACGCCAACAGCGCCCACCCGTTCGAGAACCCGACCCCGTTCACCAACCTCTTCGAGATCTTCCTGATCCTGGTCATCCCGCTGGCGCTGACCCGCACCTTCGGCGTCATGGTCGGCTCGGTCAAGCAGGGCTACGCGATCCTGGCGACCATGGTCACCATCTGGGTCGGCTTCGTGGCCCTGATGATGTGGACCGAGTTCGCCCACCACGGCCCGGCGCTCCAGGCAGCCGGTGGCGCGATGGAGGGCAAGGAGACCCGCTTCGGGGTCGGCGGCTCGGCGCTCTTCGGGGTGTCGACCACGCTCACCTCGACCGGAGCGGTGGACTCCTTCCACTCCTCCTTCACCGGCCTGGGCGGCGGCATCACCATGCTCGGCATGATGCTGGGCGAGATCGCGCCCGGCGGGGTGGGCTCCGGCCTCTACGGGATGCTGATCATGGCGATCATCGCGGTGTTCATCGCCGGGCTGATGGTCGGCCGTACGCCCGAGTATCTGGGCAAGAAGATCGGTCCCCGCGAGATCAAGCTGGCGGCCTGCTACATCCTGGTCACCCCGGCGCTGGTCCTGGTCTTCACCGCCGCCTCCATGGCCCTGCCGACGCCGCCGAACTCGATGCGGGGCTCCGGCGCGCACGGCTTCTCCGAGGTGCTGTATGCCTTCACCTCCGCCTCGAACAACAACGGCTCGGCCTTCGCCGGCCTGAACGCGAACACCGACTGGTACAACACCACCACCGGGCTCGCGATGCTGCTCGGCCGCTTCGTGCCCATGGTCTTCGTGCTGGCGCTCGCGGGCTCGCTCGCCGGGCAGCGGCCGGTCCCGGCCACCGCGGGCACGCTGCGCACCGAGAAGCCGCTGTTCACCGGGTTGCTGGTGGGCGCGATCCTGATCATCACCGGTCTGACGTACTTCCCGGCGCTGGCGCTGGGGCCGCTGGCCGAGGGGCTGGCGTGATGACCACCCAGAGAGAAAAATACGAGGACTCCATGTCCACTGCCACTCCGACCAGGGCGCCGCACAGCGGCGTTCCCTCCGGGCACACCTCGGCCGAGGACCGTGTCGGCGCGGGCCTCTTCGATCCCCAGCAGCTGCTGCGGTCGCTGCCGGACGCCTTCCGCAAGCTGGATCCGCGGGTGATGGTGAAGTCGCCCGTGATGTTCGTCGTGCTGGTCGGGTCCGTACTGACCACCGCGTTCTCCTTCACTGACCCGGGCGACTGGTTCGGCTGGGCGATCAGCGCCTGGCTGTGGCTGACCGTGATCTTCGCCAATCTGGCGGAGGCGGTCGCCGAGGGCCGTGGCAAGGCGCAGGCCGACACCCTGCGCAAGGCCAAGACCGACACCGTCGCGCGGCGGCTGCTGGGGGACGGCGCGGAGGAGCGGATCCCCGGCACCGGGCTGACCATCGGTGACCTGGTGGTCTGCGAGGCCGGCGATGTCATCCCCGGCGACGGCGATGTCGTCGAGGGCGTCGCCTCGGTGGACGAGTCGGCCATCACCGGCGAGTCGGCGCCGGTCATCCGCGAGTCCGGTGGCGACCGTTCGGCCGTGACCGGCGGTACGAAGGTGCTCTCCGACCGCATCGTCATCAGGATCACCACCAAGCCCGGCGAGACCTTCATCGACCGGATGATCAACCTGGTGGAGGGCGCCGCACGGCAGAAGACGCCCAACGAGATCGCGCTGAACATCCTGCTCGCCTCGCTGACCATCGTCTTCCTGCTCGCCTGCGCCACACTGCCGCCGTTCGCGGAGTACGCGGGCACGCATCTGACGATGGTGGTGCTGGTGGCGCTGCTGGTCTGTCTGATCCCGACGACGATCGGCGCGCTGCTCTCCGCGATCGGCATCGCGGGCATGGACCGCCTCGTCCAGCGCAATGTGCTGGCGATGTCGGGCCGGGCGGTCGAGGCCGCCGGTGATGTCTCCACGCTGCTGCTGGACAAGACCGGCACCATCACCCTGGGCAACCGGCAGGCGGCGGAGTTCGCGCCGGTGCGCGGCACCACCGAGGCCGAGGTCGCCGACGCCGCCCAGCTGTCCTCGCTGGCCGACGAGACCCCCGAGGGCCGGTCCGTCGTCGTCCTGGCGAAGGAGAAGTACGGGCTGCGCGAGCGTCACCAGGGCGAGCTGGTGGGGGCCGAGTGGATCGAGTTCACCGCGCAGACCCGGATGTCGGGCGTGGACGTGGACGGCCGGAAGATCCGCAAGGGGGCGGCTGGTTCGGTCATCGCCTGGGTCCGGGAGCGCGGCGGTACGGTCGCCGAGGACGCGGACGGGCTCGCCCACCGGATCTCCGCGGCCGGTGGCACCCCGCTGCTGGTCGCCGTCGAAGACGCCGACGGGGCACGGGTGTTGGGCGTCATCCACCTCAAGGACGTGGTCAAGGAGGGCATGCGGGAGCGGTTCGACGAGCTGCGCCGCATGGGCATCAAGACCGTCATGATCACGGGTGACAACCCGCTGACGGCCAAGGCGATAGCCGAGGAGGCGGGCGTCGACGACTTCCTCGCCGAGGCCACGCCCGAGGACAAGATGGCCCTGATCAAGCGGGAGCAGGCGGGCGGCAAGCTGGTCGCGATGACCGGTGACGGCACCAACGACGCCCCGGCGCTGGCGCAGGCGGACGTCGGGGTGGCGATGAACACGGGGACGTCGGCCGCCAAGGAGGCCGGCAACATGGTCGACCTCGACTCCAACCCGACCAAGCTGATCGAGATCGTGGAGATCGGCAAGCAGCTGCTGATCACCCGGGGCGCGCTGACCACCTTCTCCATCGCCAACGATGTGGCGAAGTACTTCGCGATCATCCCGGCGCTGTTCGCGGCGGTCTACCCGGGCCTGGACAAGCTGAACATCATGCAGCTGTCCTCGCCGGACTCGGCGATCCTGTCCGCGGTCATCTTCAACGCGCTGATCATCGTCGCGCTGGTGCCGCTCGCCCTGCGGGGGGTGCGCTACCGGCCGATGAGCGCGGACCGGATGCTGCGGCGCAACCTCGGGATCTACGGTCTCGGCGGCCTGATCGCGCCCTTCATCGGCATCAAGATCATCGACATCCTCATCTCCCTCATCCCCGGGATCGGCTGATCGCCATGAACCACACCGTCACGAACACCGCCCGGCTGTTCGGCGCCGGGCTGCGCGCCCTGCTGATGCTGACCCTGGTCACGGGCGTCATCTACCCGCTGCTGGTCACCGGCGTCGCCCAGGGGCTGTTCCACGACAAGGCGAACGGCTCCGAGATCACGGCGCACGGCAAGGTCGTCGGCTCCTCGCTGATCGGGCAGTCGTACGACCTGCCGCTGAAGAAGGGCCAGGAGACCCCGGACCCCGATCTGAAGTGGTTCCAGGGGCGCCCGGCGAACGGCCTCGGCAGCAACAGCGTCAACACCCAGTACAAGCTGCTGCTGTCCGGAGCCACCAACCTCTCCGCCGACAGCAAGGACCTCCTCCAGCAGGTCCGGGACGCCAAGGCAGCCGTCGTCAGGGACAACTCGGTGCCCGGCTACACCGTCAAGCCGTCCCAGGTCCCCGCCGAGGCGGTGACGTCCTCCGGCTCGGGTCTGGACCCGGACATCTCCCCGCGGTACGCGGAGCTCCAGGTCCATCGGGTCGCGGCGCGGAACGGGCTGTCCGTCGGCCAGGTGGAGAGGCTGGTCAAGGACAAGACCGAGGGGCGCATGGTGGGGTTCATCGGCGAGCCGCGGGTGAACGTCCTCGAGCTGAACGTGGCGCTCAGGGATCTGGTGGCCCGGCGCTGAGGTTCGCGCCTGCGGCGGGTTGTGCCGACTGGGGCTTCGCCCCTGGACCCCGGGGTCCGGGGGCGAAGCCCCTGCCATGCGGCGGAGCCGCGCTTACGCGGAGCCGCGCTTACGCCGGTGAACCGCTGCGCGGCCGCTCCGGCAGTACGGCGCGGTCGGCGGGGGGCGCGGTGTCCGTGGTGGTCTTGGTGGTCGTGAGGTCCTCGATGCGGTCGGCGAACCCCGGCTCCGGCAGCGGGAGGTCGATGTCGGGGTCGTCGGTGAAGTCGACGGCCTCGGCGACGTAGTGGATGACCGCCCTGGTGGCGGGCGGGACCTCTTGCCCTCTCTTCAGGCCGTGCAGGATGCGCAGGGCGGCGGCCATCTCGTGGTCGGTGGCGGTCCAGTCCTCCACGGTGTCGGTGACCGGCGGGATGTCGTTGCCCGCCTGCTCGTGCCACCACTCGAGCCATGCGTGCGCCTGGCCGTCCTCGCCGAGGGCCATGTGGTGGAGGTAGAGGCAGTACGCGGCGGCGGGGTCGCCGGCCCCGGCGGCGAACTGCCACCAGAACTGGGCGTGGTCCTCGTGCCCGGCCAGCTGGAGTACGCATCCCAGGACCCGGGAGCCGGGCGGTTCGAGGATGCGGCGGGTGAGGAAGTCCCGCAGCTGGGTCAGGGCGTCGGGCCGGGCGATGATCGCCTCGCACAGGGTGTGCAGATCCTGCGCCATCCGCTCGTCCGCGCCCGGCACCGCGGCTCCGGCGGCCGCGGCGGTCCCCGGGCCCTGTTGTGGGGGGCGCTCCTGGGGCGGGACGCCGCCGGGGTTGGCGTGGCGGGCGGCGAGCCGGGCCTCGGCGGCCTCGAAGTCGATGGGAGGAGTGGGGTTGAGCAGGGCCCGCGCGAGGATGCGGTCAATGGGTGAGGTCATCGGTTGTCCTTGGCCAGGAGTTGTTGCAGACGGCGGCGGGCGTAGCGGGCGGTGGAGCGCACACCGGCCTCGGTGATGCCGAGGTGGGTGGCGGTCTCGGCGACGCTGTAGCCGCGGCAGTGGAGCAGGATGACCACGTCCTGCTGGCGCTCGGGGAGTTTCTTGATCGCCTGATAGAGGTTCAGGCTCTCCTCCAGGGCGGCGATGGGGTCGACCGCGTCCTTGAGGATCGCGGTCTCGAAGGTCGCGTTGTCCAGGAGGGCGGGGCCCCGGTTGCGGGCCCGGGCGAGGTCGATGACCCGGTTCTTCATCACCTTCCAGGCGTAGGCGGCCGGGTTCTCCATGGTCAGCACCTTGGGCCAGCAGCGCAGGAGCTGTTCGAAGGCGGCGTCGACGGCCTCTTCGGCGTCCGCGTGGTTGCCGAGGTAGACCATGGCCCGGTCGATGTACGCCTTCCGGTGGAGTTGGTGGAAGGCGCGGAAGTCGGCGGGGAGTCGGGCGGTCATCGAGGTGATCTCGCGCGAGCGCGGGAAGTCGTTGGTCACCGCTCCCCTCCCTCCTGGTTATTGCGATGCAGTTCCGATACGCCGACGCGGACTCCCATCGCGGCCGCGCGGCGCAGGAGGGCGATGGCGTCACTGCCGAATACCCGGGTGACGAGTACGGCGGTGACGACGTTCACCACGGTTTGAAGATTCACCGGACTTCGCTGTCCTTCTGTTCGTCGTACGAGGGTGGCCCCCACACGCCCCGCGAGTGCGCGGTGTTGCGCCCTCTGTTCAGATAGCGCGCACCGACGCCGGTTCGTGCATCGGATGAGCCTAAAATCTTACGGAACGCAGCGATCCAATTACGCAAATATGAAAATCTCATCGCCAGATTCAGGGGTTGGTGCGGGGCCGACCGACCGACCCCGTACCACCCGCGCCGCGCTGGCGCCGTTGGGCGCGAGCGGCGGGTTATGGGGTGCCCGGGGGTCTTTCCCCTACCCCGCCCCTTCCCACAACCATGGGCTCCGCCCCTGGACCCCGGCCCGGACCGCCCAGCCGGGGCCTGGAGCGGACCCCCGGTTCCGCTCCGCCCCTCGACCCAAGGGGACGACAAGCCGAACGCCGCCGCGATCAACTCACCGGCTCAGGACACCCACCGCGCCACCTGCGATGCGGCGGAAGACCGGGCGGACGCCCGCGTGCATCCGGGCCGCCCGGCCGGGGTTCGGGGCGGAGCCCCGGGTTTACTTCCCCTGGGCCCCAGGGGGCGACGAGCCGGTCGTTGGCGTGGTCGGCTCACCGGGCGGGGGCTGGGGCGGAGCCCCAGTTGTGGGAAGGGGCGGGGAGGGGAACGGCCCGCCGCAGGCGGCGCCCACGGGCTCCGCTAGCCGGTGAGCGACTGGGTGCCGAGGACCGTGAGGAGGGCGAGGCGTTCCGCGTCCTCGGTTTCGGGCTCGGCGGTGTAGACCACGATGCGCAGATCGCTGCCCGCCACGGTGAGCACATCGCAGTCCAGCGTCAGCGGACCCACCCGTGGATGGTCGATGGTCTTGCGCGACGCCTCGTGGTGGCCGACGGCGCCGGAGTCCCACAGCTCGGCGAACCGCTCGCTGTTCGCGCGCAGTTCCGCGACCAGCCGCCGCAGCCGCTGGTCGGCCGGGTAGCGGGCGGCGGCCGTGCGGAGGTCGGCGACCAGGGCGGCCTGGAACTCGGTGCGGGCTTCATGGGTCTGCCGGGACCCGGTGTCCTCGCCGACGAAGTGGCGCCAGACTCCGTTGCGCTCGTTGCCGCGCCACCGGGACGGATCGCCCCTCAGGGCCACATACGGCGGATTGGCCATGAGCAGCGTCCAGGACGCGTCGCTCACGGCCACGGGCGTCCCCGTCAGCCGGTCAAGCAGCCGCTGGACGCTCGGGGTGATGTACGCCGGGACCGTCTCCGGGCCGGGTGGGGCGAGCCCGGCCAGCCGGAAGAGGTGGGCGCGCTCGGCCGACGACAGCCGCAGGGCCCTGGCCAGGGCCTCGACGACCTGGGTCGAGGGATGGGACGCCCGGCCCTGTTCGAGGCGGGTGACGTAGTCGACGGAGATCCCGGCGAGCAGGGCCAGCTCCTCGCGGCGCAGCCCGGCCGCGCGCCGCTGCCCGCCGGCCGGCAGCCCGGCGGCCTCCGGGGGGACCCGGTCCCGCCAGCGCCGTACCGCCTGCCCGAACTCCGTGGTCGCCATGGCCACCAGTCTGCACCCCGGGCCGGGGACGAGCCTGGTACCCGCGGTCCCAGGAAGACGGAGCACCTGGCTGCCCGCGCGGCCCCGATGCAGCCTGGACGGCATGACGACAACACTCATCACCGGAGCGAACAAGGGTCTCGGCTTCGAGACCGCCCGCCGACTGATCGCCGCGGGCCACACCGTCTATCTGGGCAGCCGGGACGCCGACCGCGGACGCCGCGCCGCCGAGCAGCTGGGGGCGGGGGCGCGGCTGGTCGTCCTCGATGTCACCGATGACGCCTCCGTGGCCGCCGCCGCGAAGACCGTCGAGGCCGACGGCGGACTGGATGTACTGATCAACAACGCCGGTATCGAGGCGCGGATGCCGGACGGCGGGGTGATCGGCGCCGCGGAGGTCACCGCCGACATGATGAAGGAGGTGTTCGAGACGAACGTCTTCGGCGTGGTGCGGGTGACCCATGCCTTCCTGCCACTGCTGCGGCGGTCCGCCGCCCCGGTCGTGGTCAATGTCAGCAGCGGGCTGGCCTCGCTGGAGCGGGTCTCCACCCCCCACACCCCCACGCACGCCTACCCGGGGGTCGCCTATCCGGCGTCGAAGACCACGGTCAACATGGTCACCGTGCAGTACGCGAAGGCGTTCCCGGAGATGCGGATCAACGCCGTGGAGCCCGGCTACACCGCCACGGACCTCAACGGGCACACCGGTCACCAGACCGTCGAGGAGGGCGCCGAGATCATCGTCCGTATGGCGACGGTGGGCCCGGACGGCCCGACGGGAGGCTACTTCGACATCGAGGGCACCCTCCCCTGGTAGCGGGTCCTCCCTTTGCAGCGGGCGGCGGGCTCGCCCGGCGCCGCCGCGCTCACTGCGCCCGGCTCTCCCGGGTGCGCCACAGCCACCTGATGTCACGGGCGAAGGACCAGCTGAGCAGGGTCAGGGCCAGCAGCGCGGCGCCGAAGGCCGCCGGGTACGGAAGCACATCGGCGCCCACGACCAGCAGCAGCACGCCCTGGAGCGCGGCCACCGTCTTGCGGGCCGTGCTCGGGGGCAGCTGGCCGTTCAGCCAGGGCAGCGCCCACGCCGCGGCCACGAAGGCGTAGCGCATGGCGCCGATCAGCAGCACCCAGGGGCCGAGGAAAGTGGCCACATAGACGCTGAGCACCAGGATGAGGACGGCGTCGACCTCCATGTCGAACCGCGCGCCCAGCGAGGACGAGGTGCCGGTGCGGCGCGCCACCTGTCCGTCGACCGCGTCGAGGATCAGCGCGACCGCGGTGAGGGACACCAGGGCGGTGACCGGCGTCGGGCTCTCGAAGGAGTCGGCGACCAGCGCGGTCACCCCGCCGACGAGCGTGGCCCGCGCCAGGGTGACCCGGTTGGCCGCGCCGAAGGAGGCGAGCCAGGACCGCTGGAGGGCACGGGTGAGCACCACCCAGGTGGCGACCGCGAAGGCCAGGCCGGTCAGCCAGCCCGCGGGGCCCAGGTCGATCGCCGTGCCGAGCAGGACGAGCAACAGCAGCTGCGCGGCCGCGCCCACGGCTGTCTCGTTGCGCAACGCGGCCGCGCCCGCGGCGCGCTGATCGCGCAACAGCGTCGTGTTGTAGGGATTGTTCAGGGCCACCGTGCACCCTCCGGGCTGTGTGGCGGAGTGGATGGGTGCCGCGTACCGTGTTCGCGGCTTCATGGTCATCCGTACGTGGGCCACCCTCCGATTGTTCAGCCCCTCAGGAGAACGTCGTATGACGCGCACCGCCCGTGCCTTCTGGCTCCACTACCCCGGACACGGCGAGATACGGGAGGTGGACCTGGCCGAACCCGGGCCCGAGGACGTGGTGGTGCGCACGCTGTGCTCCGGGGTGAGCCGCGGTACGGAGACCCTGGTCTTCCGCGGTGGCGTACCGGAGAGCCAGTACGGCGCGATGCGCGCGCCGTTCCAGGACGGCGAGTTCCCGGGGCCGGTGAAGTACGGCTATCTCAATGTGGGTCTGGTCGAGGAGGGACCGGCGGCCCTGCGGGGGCGCACCGTCTTCAGTCTGTATCCGCATCAGACCCGCTTCGTGGTCCCGGCGAGCGCGGTGACCCCGGTGCCCGAGGGCGTGCCCGCGCCGCGCGCGGTGCTGGCGGGGACGGTGGAGACCGCGGTGAACGCCGCGTGGGACGCCGCGCCGTTGCTGGGCGACCGGATCGCGGTGGTGGGGGCGGGGATGGTGGGTGCCTCCGTGGCGGCGGTGCTGTCCCGGTTCCCGGCCGTACGGGTGCAACTGGTGGACGCCGAGCCGGCGCGCGCGGAGGTCGCGCGGGCGCTCGGGGTGGACTTCGCGCTCCCCGGGGAGGCGGCGGGCGACCTCGATCTGGTGGTGCACGCCAGCGCCACCGAGCAGGGGCTCGCGCGCTCGCTGGAGCTCCTCGCCCCCGAGGGCACCGTGCTGGAGCTGAGCTGGTACGGGGACCGGCGGATCGGCCTGCCGCTGGGCGAGGCGTTCCACTCCCGGCGGCTGACGGTGCGCAGCAGCCAGGTGGGGACGGTGTCCCCGGCCCGGGGCGCCCGCCGCTCCTACGGCGACCGGATGGCGCTGGCGCTCGAACTGCTCGCCGATCCCGCCTTCGACGCCCTCGTCACCGGCGAATGCGGTTTCGAGGAGCTTCCCGAGGTGCTTCCCAGGCTCGCCTCGGGCGAGATTCCGGGGCTGTGCCACCGGGTTCGCTACGACGCGGAATCTGCCGTGTCGCCCGGCTGAACACGGGGAACGCGACGGCCGTACTAGAGGGCGTGCCCCGGCTGAGGGCCCGACGCGCCGTATCTGGAGGGTCATCCGTTGTTCAGCATCACCGTTCGCGATCACATCATGATCGCTCACAGTTTTCGCGGCGAGGTCTTCGGACCCGCGCAGCGGTTGCACGGGGCGACGTTCCTCGTGGACGCCACCTTCCGCCGTGCCGAGTTGGACGACGACAACATCGTCGTCGACATCGGCCTGGCCACCCGTGAGCTCGGGGAGGTGTGCGGCGCGCTCAGCTATCGCAACCTCGACGACGAACCCGATTTCAAGGGGATCAACACCTCCACCGAGTTCCTCGCCAAGGTGATCGCCGACCGCCTCGCCGAGCGGGTGCGCTCGGGCGCGCTGGGCGAGGGCGCCCGGGGCCTGTCCGGGATCTCCGTCACGCTGCATGAGTCGCATGTCGCCTGGGCGAGTTACGAGCGTGGCCTATGAACCCGGCCGCACCGCGCACGGTGCACTTCGTGATGCCCGGCAGTGTGGCCGACCCGGCCACGCCGAGCGGCGGCAACGTCTACGACCGGCGGATCTGCCGGGATCTGCCCGGCTCCGGCTGGCGGGTCGAGGAGCACGCCATCGCGGGCGACTGGCCCCAGCCGGGCCCGGCCGCCCGCGCCGAGCTGACCCGGCTCCTGACCGCGCTGGCGGACGGCACGCTCGTCCTGCTCGACGGGCTGGTGGCCTGTGCGCTGCCGTACATCGTCGTTCCGCAGGCCCAGCGGCTGCGGCTGTCGGTGCTGGTGCATCTGCCGCTGAGCGACGAGACGGGGCTGGCCCCCGGCCGGGCCGATGATCTGAAGGCGCTGGAGGGCCGGACGCTGCGCGCGGTGCGGACGGTGGTGGCCACCAGCGCCTGGGCGGCCGGGCGGCTGGTCGATCTGCACGGGCTGGTCCCGGACCGGGTCCATGTGGCGGCGCCCGGCGCCGACATCGCGCCGCTCGCCTCCTCCGGCGGCGACGGCTCGCGGCTGCTGTGCGTGGCCTCGGTGACCCCGCGCAAGGGGCAGCTGCGGCTGGTCGAGGCGCTCGCGCGGATCGACGACCTGCCCTGGAGTTGCGACTGTGTGGGATCGCTCGAGCAGGACCCGGAGTACGCCGCCCGGCTCCGGGAGCTGGTCGAGAAGCTGGGCGTGGCCGACCGGGTGCATCTGCTCGGCCCGAGGACCGGCGCCGAGCTGGACGCCGGCTACGCCTCCGCCGACGCGGTGGTGCTCGCCTCGTACGCCGAGACCTACGGCATGGCGGTGACCGAGGCGCTCGCCCGGGGGATCCCGGTGCTGGCCACCGCCGTCGGCGGGGTTCCGGAGGCGGTCGGGCAGGCGCCCGACGGCAGGGTGCCGGGCATCCTCGTCGATCCGGACGACCCCGACGCCCTCACCGCGGCGCTGCGCCGCTGGCTGGGCGACCCCGGTGCGCGCCGCCGGCTCACCGCCGCCGCGCACGAGCGGCGCACCGCGCTGGCCGGGTGGGAGAACACCACCCGCAATCTGGCCGGTGCGCTGGAACAGCTCCGAGACGAACCGCGGAGGGCCGCGTGAAGACGACCGACGTACCGCGTTACACCCCCGACTGGCTGGAGCTGCGGGAGGGCGCCGACGCGGCGGCCCGTTCCCCCGAACTCCTCGAGGCGCTCGGCCCCCGGCTGTCCGGCCCGCCGCTGGTGATCCACGACCTGGGCTGCGGCACCGGCTCCATGGGGCGCTGGCTGGCGCCCCGGCTGAGCGGTCCGCAGCTGTGGATCCTGCACGACCGCGACCCCGATCTGCTGGACCGGGCGGCGGTGCGGATGCCCCGGGCGGCCACCGACGGCAGCCGCATCACCGTCGCGACGGCGCGCGGCGACCTCTCCCGGCTGACCGCGAGCACGCTGGACGGCGCCTCGCTGGTGACGGCGTCCGCGCTGCTGGACGTGCTCACCCCGGAGGAGGTGGACGGGATCGCCGCGGCCTGCGCCGAGGCGGAGTGCCCGGCGCTGCTGGCGCTGTCCGTGGTGGGGCGGGTCGAGCTCACCCCGGCCGACCCGATGGACGCGGAGATCACCGAGGCGTTCAACGCCCATCAGCGGCGCGGCGGTCTGGTGGGCCCCGACGCGATGGCGGTGGCCTCCGAGGCGTTCGCCCGGCACGGCGCGACGGTACGGACCCACGCCAGCCCCTGGGTGCTGGGCGCCGAGCACTCCGCGCTGACGGCCGAGTGGCTGCGGGGCTGGGTGGGCGCGGCCGTGGACCACCGGCCGGAGCTCGGCGCGCACGCCGAGGCGTATCTGCGCCGCCGGCTGGCGATGGCCGCGGCGGGCGCGCTGCGGGTGGTGGTGCACCACCACGATCTGCTGGCGCTGCCCGCGCCCCGCACGCTGGGGGCTGCCGCGTGACCGGCGCGCTGCGGGCCCGGCTCGGGGCGGCCGCGGGCGTCGCCATCCTCGGGGTGGTGCTGTGGCGGCTGGGCACCGGGGCCTTCGTGGACGGCTTGCGCACCATCGACGGGCCCACCCTGCTGGCGGCGGTCGGCCTCGGCCTGCTCACCACGGTCTTCAGCGCCTGGCGCTGGTGTCTGGTGGCGCGGGGGCTGCGGATCCGGCTGCCGCTGGGCCCGGCCGTCGCCGACTACTACCGCGCGCTGTTCCTCAACGCCGCGCTGCCCGGCGGGGTGCTGGGCGATGTGCACCGCGCGGTGCGGCACGGGCGGGACGCGGGGGATGTCGGCCGGGGCGTGCGCGCGGTGGTGCTGGAGCGGGTCGCGGGCCAGGTGGTGCTGATCGCGGTGGGGGTGGCGATCCTGCTGGCCCACCCCTCCGTGGCCCTGGAGCACACCGGCCGGCTGATCGGCGGGCCGGCCGCGGCCTGGGCACTGGCCGCGGGGTGCGTCCTGGCGCTCCTCGCGGTGGTGGCCGTCCGGCGCCGCCGCCGCGCGGCGCCGGTGGCCGGGCGGCGGCGGGGCGCGGTCCGCGGCGCGCTCCTCGAGGCGCGCCGCGGGCTGCTGGCCCGGGGCAGCTGGCCGGGGGTGGTGATCTCCTCGGTGGTGGTGCTGGCCGGGCATCTGACGACGTTCGTCCTGGCCGCCCGGGTGGCGGGGTCAGACGCCCCGCTGACCGAGCTGGTGCCCCTGATGGTGCTCGCCCTGATCGCCATGGCCCTGCCGCTGAACGTCGGCGGCTGGGGCCCCCGCGAGGGCGTGACCGCCTGGGCCTTCGGCGCCGCGGGCCTCGGTGCGAGCCAGGGGCTGACCGTGGCCGTGGTCTACGGGGTGCTCACCTTCGCCGCGAGCCTCCCCGGTGTTCTGGTGCTGGCCGTCCAGGGTTACGGCCGGCTGCGGGGCCGACAGGTCGAGTTCGAAGAGGGTGTCCTCGCCGAGGGTGTCGCGGCGGACGGGCGGGCGGAGCGCGTTCCGCATGACGGTCGTCCCGTCGAAGCGCAGTCCGGGGATGCCGTCGCCGAGCAGGACCGGGGCCACGGTGACGTAGAGCCGGTGCAGCGCCCCCGCGTGCAGGAAGCGCGACACGGTGACCCCGCCGCCCTCGACGAGTATCCGGCCGAGCCCGCGCCGCCGCAGCGCCCGCACCAGGTGGTGGGGGGCAAAGGCGTCCGGGTCGTCAAGCGTCAGCACGTCCACGCCGTCCGGCGGCGCCGGCCGGCGCTCACCGGTGGTGCCCACCACCCACAGGGTCGGAGCTGAGCCATCGGTGAACACCCGTCGGTCGAGCGGCACCCGTCCGCGCGGATCGAGCACGACCCGCACCGGATGGGCGCCCGCGCAGGCGCGCACGGTCAGCTGGGGGTCGTCCGCGACGGCGGTGCCGGCCCCGACGACCACCGCGTCGGCGAGGGCGCGCAGCCGGTGGAGATGGCGGCGGTCCTCCTCGCCGGTGACGTAGTCGGCGTCGCCGGTGCGGGTGGCGATGAAGCCGTCCAGGCTCTGGCCGAGCTGAGCGATGGTCAGCCCCGGCCCGGCCAGGCACAGCGGGAGATAGCGGTCGACCAGGAGCCGGGCCTCCGGCGAGGCGGCCTCGCTCCACCGCCACCGGCCGTCCGGGCCCCGGACCAGACCGGCCGCCCCCGCGTCCGACTCGGTCCGGACGGAGCGCAGCCGCTCCCATGCCTCTTCCGTCTCCAGGAAGGTCATCCCGCCTCCTTCTCGGCACCGACCAGGGAAAGATACTCGGCGAAGCAGTCGACGAGCCCGGCCAGGAGTTCCTTTCCCTTATCCGCGGACGCCCTGGACGGACGGCCGACGACCCCGGTTTCCGTATAGGCGGACATACCGAGGGTGAGCAGATGTTTCCGATCGTCGGATATCCAGTCGGAGGTTTCATGACCGGGCCGTACGAGTTCCGGATGGGCATGCAGGAGGATCGATGTCTCCAGTTCGCCCGCATGCATATCGCTGTTGGCCGGGGTGCGTACTCCGGCGCGCGTCCTCGCGGTCTCCCAGTCGGCCGATCCGGGGAATAGCGCCATGCGGAAGTCAGTGCCCGCGGATTCCTGAACGATGTTGCGCAGTACGTAATTTCCGCCGTGTCCGTTCACCAGAATCAGACCGCGTATACCCGAGCGCCTGAGGGAGTCCGCGATATCGCGGACGACGGCGTAGAGGGTGGCCGCGGAAATCGACACCGTCCCTGGCCAGGCGGCGTGTTCATGGGAGCAGGAGACCGTCACCGGGGGCAGCTGGAGAACCGGATACGCGGCCGCGATCTCCGCCGCGACCGTGCAGGCGATGACCGTGTCGGTCACCAGCGGGAGAAAGGCGCCGTGTTGTTCGAAGCTGCCTACCGGAAGAACGGCGACTTCGGCCCGGTCGGCCCGCACTTCCTCCGTCGTCCGTGTCGGCAACACCATGCCGGCCTGCGGGCGCGTTCCCGAACCGCTCATATCTCGTGGACCTTTCATACGTCGGCCGGACAGCTTGTTGCTGCGGCTTTCTCATTCTCCTGTACAAGGGCGGTGGTTTTCCAGATAAGATCGGGACATGACAGAAAGTGATGGTGTGTTCGATGTCGACACCGGCACCTCGGGTGTCGAACGAGTGGTGAATGTCCGGCTGGCCACGAAGCATGGCGACTTTCACGCGATCGGCTATCGGGACCTCGTGCGCGGTGATGAACAAATAGCCCTGGTATACGGCGATGTCGGCGGGGAGGAAGCGCTTACCCGACTGCATTCCGAGTGCCTCACCGGAGACGCGTTCGGCTCCCGCCACTGCGAGTGCGGCGACCAGCTCTCCGCCGCGCTGAAGGCGATCGTGGCCGAAGGCCGGGGCGTTCTGGTGTACCTGAGGGGCCATGAGGGGCGCGGGATCGGGCTGCTCGCCAAGCTCCAGGCGATGAAGCTCCAGTCCGAGGGGCTGGACACCGTCGAGGCCAACCTCGCCCTCGGCCTGCCGGCCGACGCCCGCGACTACAAGGTGGCGGCGGACGTCCTGCACGACCTCGAGGTGCGCTCCGTGCGGCTGCTGTCCAACAACCCCCAGAAGCGGGACGCGCTGCTGCGGCACGGCGTCCGGGTCAGCGAGCAGGTGCCGCTGCTGATGACTCCGCACAAGGAGAACCTCCCGTATCTGCTCACCAAGCGGGATCGCATGGACCACTATCTGCCCCATCTGGAAGCCGTGATCCAGCGCACCTGAAGGCGGCCCTGGCCCCGGGCCGCGGCCTGGTCCACCGGTGTCGGCCGGGTGTGGGCCGCGGCCCGTAGCGGTGCGGAGTTCCGGCGTGACCATACCGCCGAACGGGCGATCAGTACGCATATGTCCCAGAATGGGGGTGCCGCGTGACGTTCCGAAGGACGACGATCAAGGGTAGGGACCATGGACCTGGAGATCGAGCTCCGGGTGGACGGGACCGAGCACCGCCTCACCGTCGACACCCGTACGACGCTGCTGGACGCCCTGCGCGAGCAGCTGGGGAACACCAGCCCCAAGAAGGGCTGCGACCACGGACAGTGCGGCGCCTGCACCCTGCTGCTCGACGGCCGCCGGATCCTCGGCTGCCTCGCGCTGGCCGTCGCCCACCAGGGCGCGGACATCGTCACGGCGGCCGGGCTCACCGACGGTGAGCTGCATCCGCTCCAGCGGTCGTTCATCGCCCATGACGCCTTCCAGTGCGGCTACTGCACACCCGGCCAGATCGTCTCGGCGGCCGGGATGCTCCAGGAGGCCGGGGAGGGCTGGCCCAGCGCCGCGAGCAAGGACCCCGGCGCCACCGATGTGGTGCTCGACGACGAGGAGATCGCCGAGCGGATGAGTGGCAATCTGTGCCGCTGCGCCGCGTACGCGAACATCGTCCCGGCGATCGCGGAGGTGGCGCACCGATGAAGCCCTTTCGCTACGAACGCGCCGATGAGGTGCCGGCGGCCGTCGCCACCCTGGTGAGGGAACCCGAGGCGGCCTATCTGGCCGGGGGCACCAATCTGGTCGATCTGATGCGTCTTGAGGTGACGACCCCGGAGGTGCTGATCGACGTCCGGCGGCTGACCTCGGACCGGATCGAGGACCTGCCCGACGGGGGGCTGCGGATCGGCGCGGCGGTGCCCAACAGCGATCTGGCCGCCGACCTACGGGTCCGGCGGCGCTATCCGGTGCTCTCCCAGGCGCTGCTCTCGGGCGCCTCGGGCCAGCTGCGCAACCTCGCCACCACCGGCGGCAATCTGCTCCAGCGCACCCGCTGCCCGTACTTCCAGAACGTCACCACCCCCTGCAACAAGCGCATACCGGGCTCGGGCTGCTCGGCGGTGGAGGGCTATCAGCGCGATATGGCGATCCTGGGCGCCTCCCCCGCCTGTGTGGCCACCCACCCCTCCGACATGGCCGTCGCGCTGGCCGCCCTTGACGCGGTGGTGACGGTGGCCGGCCCGGCCGCCGAGCGGCGGATCCCGCTGACCCAGCTGCACCGGCTGCCGGAGGACACCCCCGACCGCGACACCGTGCTGGAGCGCGGTGAGCTGATCACCGGGGTGGAGCTGCCGCCCCCGCACGCCGCGACCCGCTCCCGCTACCGCAAGGTGCGCGACCGCGCCTCGTACGCCTTCGCGCTGGTCTCGGTCGCCGCCGCGCTGGAGGTCACCGACGGGGCGGTACGGGACGCACGCATCGCGCTGGGCGGGGTGGCGCACAAGCCCTGGCGGGCCATCACGGCCGAGGCGGTGCTGCGCGGCGCGCCCGCCACGCGGGAGAGCTTCGTGGACGCGGCCGCCGCCGAGCTGGCCGCGGCGCGGCCGCTGGCGGGCAACGCCTTCAAGGTCCCGCTCGCCCGCAACACGATGGTCGCCACCCTGCTGGAGCTGCTGGAGGAGGCGCGATGAGCGACGTCACGGCACGCCCCCGCGCCATCGGCATTCCGATGGACCGTATCGACGGTGTGCAGAAGGTCACCGGCACCGCCACCTACGCCTATGAATGGCCCCTCGACCAGCCCGTCTATCTGTATCCGCTCCAGTCCACGATCGCCGCCGGGCGGGTCACCGGGGTGGACGGCGCGCTCGCGGAGGCGGAGCCGGGGGTGCTGGCGGTGCTCAGCCATCTCAACGCCCCCACGCTGACCCGCCCGGACGATCCGGAGCTCGCGGTGCTCCAGACCGACGAGGTCGCCTGGCGCGGCCAGTTCATCGGGGCGGTGGTGGCCGAGAGCCTGGAGACCGCGCGCCGCGCGGCGGGGCTCGTCCGCGTGGACTACGAGAGCCGGCCCCCCGATGTGGCGCTGCGCGCCGACCGCGGCGACCTCTACGCCCCGGTGGACGCCGCCATCTTCGGCTCGGGCGGCGGAGAGCTCCAGGACGGCTCGCCCGCCGACAGTGTGCTGGGGGACGTGGACACGGCGCTGGCGGCGTCGCCGACCATGGTGGACGCCACGTACTCCACGCCGATGTACCACAACAACCCGATGGAGCCGCACACCGCCGTGGTCACCTGGCTGGACGGTGAGCTGATCGTGCGCTGCTCCACCCAGGGCGCCTCCATGAGCCAGGCCCTGATCTCCGGGGTGCTGGGTCTCGAGCCGGGGCGGGTGCGGGTGATCTCCCCGCATGTCGGGGGCGCGTTCGGCTCGAAGGTCTACCCCCACTCGTACGCCGTGCTCGCCGCGATGGCGGCCCGGATGGTCCGGCGGCCGGTCAAGTTCTCGCTGACCCGGCAGCAGATGTTCGCCCTGGTCGGCTACCGCCCGGCGTCGATCCAGCGGATCCGGCTGGGCGCCGGCCGGGACGGCAGGCTGACCGCGCTCTCCCACGAGGTGATCGAGCAGACCGCCAAGGCCAAGGGGTACGCGGAGCAGGTGGCCGTCTGCTCCCGGTTGATGTACGCGGCGCCGCACCGGCGCACCACCCACCGGCTGGCCCCGCTGGATGTCCCGGTGCCCACGATCATGCGGGCGCCGGGCGAGGCGCAGGGGATGTTCGCGCTGGAGTCGGCGCTGGACGAGATGGCGATCGCCTGCGGTCTCGACCCGGTGGAGTTCCGGATCCGCAATGAGCCGGAGGTGCATCCGGAGTCCGGGCTGCCGTTCTCCAGCCGCCATCTGACGGACTGTCTGCGCGAGGGCGCCCGCCGGGCCGGCTGGGACCGGCGCGACCCGGTCCCCCGTTCCCACCGCGAGGGGCGCTGGATGGTGGGCACCGGGGTGGCCGCCTCGACGTACCCCTCCCTGCGCTTCCCCGGCAACGCGGCCACGATCCGGCTCGCCCCGGACGGCCACTACACGGTCCGGATCGCCGCCGCCGACCTGGGCACCGGCACCTGGACGGCGCTCACCCAGATCGCCGCGGACGCGCTGAGCGTCCCCGTGGGGCAGGTGGAGATGCGGATCGGGGACACGGCGCTGCCGGCCGCGTCGGTCGCCGGGTTCTCGGCGGGCATCAACAGCTGGGGCACCGCGATCTGGGAGGCGGCGGACCGGCTGCGAGCCCGGCTCCAGGCCGAGCACGGCGGTGTCGCGCCGGCGGAGGGGCTGGAGGTCACCGCGGAGCTGTCCGGCGGCAATCCGGAGGCCGAGCGCTATGCGATGCACAGCTTCGGCGCCCAGTTCGCCGAGGTATGGGTGGACGAGGACACCGGCGAGGTGCGGGTGGCGCGGCTGCTGGGGATGTTCGACGTGGGCCGGGTCATCAACCCCAAGACGGCCCGCTCCCAGCTGATCGGCGGAATGACCCAGGGGATCTCGATGGCGCTGTACGAACACAGCGTGCTGGACCCGCGGTTCGGCCATGTGGTCAACCAGGACTTCGCCCAGTACCACATCGCCTCCGCCGCCGATGTCCACGCGATCGAGGCCCACTGGGTGGACGAGTCCGATCCGTACACCAACCCCATGGGGGCCAAGGGCCTCGGTGAGGTGGGCATCACGGGCACCGCCGCGGCCATCGCCAACGCCGTGCACCACGCCACCGGCGTCCGGATCCGGGAACTGCCCATCACCCTGGACAAGCTGGTGTCCTAGCCATGCCCGAGCCACCGATCCTGGTGACCGGCGCCGCGGGCAGCATCGGAGCCGTCGGCCGCACCGTGGTGGAGGAGTTGCGCCGCCGCGGACTGCCCGTGCGCGCCATGGTCCACCGCGAGGACGAGCGGGCCGAGGCCCTGCGCGCCACGGGCGCGGAGGTGGTGGCGGGCGATCTGACCCGCGCCCCGGATGTGGTCCGGGTGCTGGACGGCTGCGGGCGGATGTACTTCGGCATGAGCGTCTCGCCGACGTACCTGGAGGCGACGATGACCACGGCGGCGGTCGCCCGCGACTACGCGCGGCTGGACGCGCTGGTCAACATGTCGCAGATGACGGTCTCCCAGATGGACCTCACCAGCACCTCGGAGTCGACGCAGCAGCGGCAGCACTGGCTGGCCGAGCAGGCGCTCAACTGGTCCGGGCTGCCCGTCACCCACCTGAGGCCCACCGTCTTCCTGGAGAATCCGCTGTTCTCGGTCTTCGCCTACCGCTCCATCGCGGAGGAGGGCACGATCCGGCTGCCGTTCGGCGCCGGGCGCACCTCCCCGGTCGCGGCGCGGGACGTCGCCGCGGTGGTGGCGGCGATCCTGGTGGACCCCTCCTCGCACATCGGCAGGACCTACCATCTGACCGGCCCGGCCTCGGTCGACATGACCACCATGGCCGAGGAGTTCGCCGACGCGCTCGGCCGGCCGGTCGCCTATGTGGACGTCTCCTACGAGGCCTGGGTCAACCACGACCTGAAGGCGCTTGGCCTGCCCGACCACCTCTTCGACCACCTCGCCACGATGGCGCGGCTGCACGCGGAGAACCGCTACGACCGCTGGACCGACGACATCGAGACGATCACGGGAAGGCCCGCGACCGGGGTGCGGGAGTACGTCCGCGAGCACCCCGAGATGTTCAAGTGATGACGTGGGCGGAACGGAAGCGCGGTGCGAGTACTGCTGGGCGTCATCGGCGCCGTCGTCGTGCTGGGAATCTTCTGCTCGGTGCTGCGCACCCTGGTCATCCCCCGGCCGACCCCGGCCGGACCGGGTGCCGGCCCCGGTGGCGCCGGTGTCCATCGTGATCACCCTGCGGCTCTCCGATGGAGCGCACCGCGGAGGAGGCGTGGCCGCACTTCCGTAGCTGGCGGGTGAACGACGAGACGCCGGCCCATCGGCTGGCGCGGGACATCGACGCGGTCCCGGCCCCCTGGTCGGGCCCGCGCCGCACGGCGCCGCCCGTCCGGTCCCCGCTGACCCCGGCGGACCGGCGCCCGGGTCGGGAGGTGTCCGACGGATCCTGACGCCTGGGGCGGGTTGTTTCCCCTCCCCGCCCCTTCCCGCCACCTGACGATATGCGGCTCCGCCGCGTGGGGGGGGGCTCCGCCCCTGGACCCCCGGGGTCTGGGGCGGAGCCCCAGTTGTGGGAAGGGGCGGGTAGGGGAAAGCACCGGCATGCGGCTCCGCCGCGTGGTCCGCCGGGCGCCCCACGGCGCATTCCCTGGCATACACCCCCAAGGGAGTAAATTTTCCCCATGGGCATGGACGAGGCCATCGCCGCACGCATACGCATGATCACCCAGGCGGGTGACGGGCTGAGCGGCCCCGATCTGCTCGGATTCGCGCTCGACCACGCCGTGACGGAGACCGGCGGACTCGGCGGCATGGTGCATCTGCGCGGCCCCGGCGCCCGGTCACCGCAGCTCACGGCGGTACACGGGCTGATCCGTCCGGTCGCCCGGGACTGGGCGCAGGTCGAGGCGGCCGGCGCCAGCGCCCCGGCCCGCGCGATGGCCCAGGGCACACCGGTGTGGGCACCGGCCCTCGGCACCGGGGACGGCACCGGCCCGGCGCTGCCCGCCGGAAGCGGGCTGCTGGCGGTTCCGCTGATCACCCCGGAGGGGGTCACCGGCGCGCTGTCGGTGCTCATGTCCCCGGCCGAGCGGCCCGCACCGCGGCGGTGGGCGGCCGTCGAGGCGCTGGCCGCGTGGGCCGCCGCGCGGCTGCGGGAGGACCCTCCCGGCCGGGACCAGGCCCGGAACCCGGACGGCACCGGCACCTTGCTGGCCGACGACCAGGTGAGCCAGGCGCTCTGGCACATGAGCGACGCGTTCTTCGCGGTCGACGGCGACTGGCGCATCACCTTCGTCAACGGCGAGGCCGAGCGGCTGCTCGGCACTGCTCGGACGACGCTCGGCCGCACGCTGTGGGACGCCTTCACACGGCTGAGCGTCGACGAGGCCGAGCCGGGCCTGCGGAGCCGCTACCGGCGGGCCGCCGAGAGCGGCACCCCGGTCGGGTTCGAGGTGCGCTGGCCCACCAATCAGCGCTGGTACTCCATGCGGCTGGTCCCGGTGCCGAACGGGCTCACGGTCTACGCCGCCGACATCACCGCGAGCCGGGCGCGGGAGGCGGAGCGGGCCGCGGCCGAGCACACGGCGGCCGAGCGCACCGCGCGGATCGGCGAGCTGACCAACGCCCTCGCGCAGGCGCTGACGATGCGCGACGTGGTGAACGCCATCGCCGACCGGGTGCTGCCGCCGTTCGGCGCCTCGGGGATGGTGGTGCAGCTCATCGAGGGCGACGTGATCCGGATCGCCGGGGCCGTCGGCTATCCGCAGCCCTTCCTGGAGGCGATCGACGGGGCCTCGATCCATGAGGTGTCGCCGGTCTCCGAGGTGTACCACAGCGGGGCGCCCGCCTTCGTCGAGTCGGCCGAGGAGTACACCGCGCGCTATCCCGGCATGGCCGGGCGGCCCGCCGCGGCGCAGAAGCAGGCATGGGCCTTTCTGCCGTTGATCGTCTCCGGCCGGAGCATCGGCTGCTCGGTGGTCGCCTTCGCCGAGCCGCGCCGGCTCGACGCGGAGGAGCGGGCCCTGCTCACCGCGCTCAGTGGACTGATGGGGCAGGCCATCGAGCGCGCCCGGCTGTACGACATGGAGCACACCCGGGCCAAGGAGCTCCAGCGGGGGCTGCTGCCGCGCGCTCTGCCGTCGCTGTCCTCGGTCACCACCGCCGCACGCTATCTGCCCGCCAGCGAGGGCATCGACGTGGGCGGTGACTGGTACGACGTGATCCCGCTGTCCGGCGCCCGGGTGGCGCTGGTCATCGGGGATGTGATGGGTCACGGGCTGTCCGAGGCGGCCACCATGGGCCGGCTGCGCACCGCCGTGAGCACCCTGGCCGAACTGGAGTTCCCGCCCGCCGAATTGCTCACCCGGCTCAACGACGTGGTGAGCGAGCTGGGGGACAACCTCTACGCGACCTGCCTGTACGCCGTGTACGACCCGGTGGGCGCCAGCTGCGTCTTCTCCAGCGCCGGACATCCGCCACCGGCCGTCGTAAGCCCCGGCCACCCGGTCCGCTTCGCCGGCGGCGACCCCGATCCACCGCTGGGCGCGGCCCAGCCGCCGTTCGAGACCACCGAGGTGAGTCTGGAGGAGGGCAGTCTGCTGGCGCTGTACACCGACGGTCTGGTGGAGTCCGCCGCCCGGGACATCGACCGCGGGATGCGGCAACTGGCGAGCGCGCTGTCCAGCGCGGCCCGCGCGCCCGGCCCGGCGGACACCTGGCCCGACGGGGACCGGGGCGAGAACGCGTCGCTGGAGCGGCTGTGCGACGAGGTGCTGGCCGAGCTGCTGCCGGAGAAGCAGCTCACCGCCGATGACGCGGCGCTGCTCATCGCCCGCACCCATGCGCTCGCCCCGGACCACATCGCCGCCTGGCCGCTGTCCGAGGGGCCGATCGCCGCGGGCGAGGCGCGCGATCACGTCCGGAACCAGCTGACCCACTGGGGGCTGGCTCCGCTCACCCCCACCGCGGAGCTGCTGGTCAGCGAGTTGGTCGCGAACGCGATCCGGCACGGCAGGGGCCCGGTCGAGCTGCGGCTGCTGCGCGGCGAGGGGCTGATCTGCGAGGTGACCGACGGCTCCTTGACCACCCCGCGGATCCGCCATGCCTCGGAGACCGACGAGGGCGGGCGCGGGCTCCAGCTGGTCTCGGCCCTCTCCCACCGCTGGGGCACCCGCTACACCCCCACCGGCAAGTGCATCTGGACCGAACAGCCACTCCCCTGACGCCCCGCGGAAGTCACGCCGCGTAAGACCCCGCGGAAGGCACCCGTGCCCGTCGCGCTTCAGCCGTCCACCCAGGCCCCACCCCGCGCGGCCCGCCGCGCGTAGTCGGCGAAGTCCCCGGGCTCGCGCCCCAGGACGCGCCGGACGTCGTCCGTCAGATGCGCGTTGCGCCCGTCCAGCAAGGTGGCGAAGAGCTCGGTCAGAAACGCCCCCAGCTCGTCCGGCAGTCCGTGGTCGCGCACCAGCGCGGCCCCGTAACTCTCGGCGGAGACCGGCACGTAGCGCACCGGGCGGCCCGTCGCCCCGGCGATCTCCGCGGCCGCCTCGGCGAACGTCAGCAACCTAGGCCCGGTGATCTCGTACGTCCGGTCTCCGGGTACGTTCCCGGTCAGCGCCGCGACCGCGACCTCGGCGATGTCGTCGGCGTCCACGAAGGGCTCCTTGACGTCCCCGGCCGGGAAGACGATCTCGCCATCGAGCACCCCGTCGCGCAGAACGCCCTCGTCGAAGTTCTGGAAGAACCAGCTCGCCCGCAGCACGGTCGCCGTCACGCCGGGCACCCGCACCGCCTCCTCGGCGGGCAGCGCCGCCGCCACGCCCCGGGCGGAGAGCAGCACCAGCCGCCGGGTGCCGCGCTCGGCCGCCCGTTCGGCGAAGGCGCGGAGGGTGGCGGCGGCGCCCGGATCGCAGACGTCGGGGTAGTACGCGAGGTACGCGGCGGCGGCCCCGTCCAGCGCGGGCTCCCAGGTGCGCGGGTCCGCCCAGTCGAACGGCGTCTCACCGGACCGGGAGCCGATCCGCACCGGGTGTCCGGCCCGCCTCAGCCGGTCCGCGACCCGGCGACCGGTCTTGCCGGTGCCACCGAGCACCAGGACGGTCGGGTGTTCCGTGTTCTGTGTCGTCATACGGCCAGTCAACTCGCGGGCAGTGAGACGGACCATGGCCGAGAGGCTTCGCCACATGCGCGAGCGTCTACGCTGTGCGCCATGGACGCGCTGGCGAGTCTGCTGGACGGCCCGCGGGCCCGGGGGGCCTTTCTGCTGCGGGTCGTGATGGAGCCGCCCTGGGCGGTGCGGATCGAGGACCGGGCCCCGCTGTGTGTGATGACCATGGCGCGCGGCGAGGCGTGGGTGGTGCCGGACACGGGCGAGGCGGTACGGCTGCGCCCGGGGGACGTGGCGATCGCGCGCGGCCCGGATCCGTACACGGTCGCCGACGCCCCCGCGACCGCGCCCCAGGCGTGGATCCTCCCCGGTGAGGTGTGCCGCACGGCGGACGGCCACGACCTGGCCGAGGCGATGGCGCTGGGGGTGCGCACCTGGGGCAACAGCCCGGACGGCCCGGCCACGATGCTCATCGGCAGCTATCTGCTGGACGGCGAGATCAGCGGGCGGCTGCTGGACGCGCTGCCTCCGCTGCTGGCGCTGGACGGCGGGGTGTGGGACTGCCCGCTGATGCCCTGGCTCGGCGAGGAGATCGTCAAGGACGAGCCCGGGCAGGAGGCGGTCCTGGACCGGCTGCTGGATCTGCTGCTGATCTCGGTGCTGCGGGCCTGGTTCTCCCGGCCGGAGGCCCGGGCACCTGGCTGGTACCGGGCGCTGGGCGACCCGGTGGTGGGCCGCGCCCTGCGGCTGCTCCAGAACAACCCGGCCCATCCGTGGACGGTGGCCGGGCTCGCCGCCGAAACGGGTGTCTCGCGGGCGGCGCTGGCCCGCCGCTTCACCGCGCTGGTGGGCGAGCCGCCCATGGCGTATCTGACCGGCTGGCGGCTGGCGCTCGCGGCGGATCTGCTCCGGGATCCGGAGCACACCCTGGCGGCGGTGGCCCGGCGGGTCGGCTACGGCAGCGCGTTCGCCCTCAGCGCCGCCTTCAAGCGCGAGCGCGGCCTGAGCCCCCAGGCGCACCGCGCATCGGCATCAAGCGCGCATCGGCATTAAGCGTGACTGACGCTTCGGGCAACAAAAGCTAACTCGATTTTTGCTTTCGGGGCGGAGACGCTGGAGGCATGTTCCCCCGCGTCGCCTCTCCCCGCTTCCTCGCCCTGGCCGGCACCGTCGTGCTGTGGGCCTCGGCCTTCCCCGCCATCCGGGTCGGTATCGACGGTCTGGGGGTGGCCGGGCTGTCGTTCCTGCGGCTCGTGGTCGCGGCCCTCGCGCTGACGCTGGTGGCGCCGTTCACCGGGGTTCGGCTGCCGCGCCGCCGCGATCTGCCGATGGTCGCCCTGTCCGGGGCCACGGGCATGACCGCCTATCAGGTCCTGCTCAACTGGGGCGAGGTGCATGTGGCGGCCGGGACCGCGAGCCTGCTGATCTCGGTCGCCCCGGTCTTCAGTGTGCTGCTGGGCACCGCGTTCCTCGGTGAGCGGCTGACCGGCCGCATCGTCGTGGGCAGCGTCATCGCGCTGGGCGGCGCGGCCATCGTAAGTCTGGCCGAGGGCACCAGCGGGTTCACCGTCTCCTCCCTCGTCGTCCTGGCGGCCGCCGTGGTCCAGGGGATGTACCACTTCTCCTCCAAGCCGCTGCTGCGCCACTACACCGGCCTGGAGGTGGCCACCTACGCGATGGTCGCGGGCACCGTCTTCGCGCTGCCGCTGGCCCCCGCCGCCTGGCACGCGGCCGCGCACGCACCGGCCGACGCGCTGGTCTCGGCGCTCTATCTGGGCCTGCTGCCCTCCGCGTTGGGCTTCGTGATCTGGGCCTACGCCGTCGCGCGGCTGCCGCTCGCGGCCGCCACGGCGGCCCTGTATCTGGTGCCGCCGGTGGCGCTGGCCGTCTCCTTCGTCTGGCTGGGCGAGGTGCCGCACGCCATCGAGGTGGCCGGCGGGGCGGTCAGCGTCGCGGGGGTGGTCCTGATCAACCGGCGCACAGCGGCCCGGCGCTCCCCCGGCACCCTGCGCTCCCCCGGCACGGCGGCCTTGGACACGTCCGGGGCCACCGCCGATGATCAGGGTGACCGATCCCAGCAAGGAGCCGTCCGTGCTTGATGTGCGCCGTCTGCGGATCCTCCAGCACCTCGCCGCCTACGGAACCATCGCGGCCACCGCGGAGGCCCTGCACCTGACCCCACCGGCCGTCTCCCAGCACCTCGCCGCCCTGCGGAAGGAGGCGGGCACCCCGGTGGTGGAGAAGCGGGGGCGCACGCTGCGGCTGACCGCCGCCGGGGAGTTGCTGGTGGCCCACGCCGAGATCATCCTGGCCGAGCTCGCGGCGGCCGAGTCCGGTCTGGCCGCGCTGCGGAGCGGGCGGCACGGCATCGTACGGATCACCGCCTTCGCCTCCGCCGCCCGCGCCCTCGTCGCGCCCCTGTGGCAGCGCCTCGCCGACGGCGACGCCGCCTCCGACCTGTCGCTGCGGCTCTCGGTCCAGGAGCCCGACGAGGCCCTCGACGAACTGCGCAAGCGCTCGACGGACCTGGCGGTGGTGCACAGCTACACCGTGCTGCCGCGCAGCTTCCCGGCCGCCTGCGAGCAGGCGGTCCTCATGGAGGAGCCGGTGCTGCTCGCGCTGGCGCCCGGCCGGGCCGAGGCGCTGAACCTCACGGCCGGGCAGCCCGCGGACCTGTCGCGGCTGTCGCGGCTGCCGTGGCTGACACCGGGCCCGGAGACCTCCTGCTACGAGATGATCCAGCGCGCCTGCGGCGCCGCCGGTTTCGTCCCCGACATCCGGGCCCGCAGCAGCGACTTCGCCGTGCTGACGGCCCTGGTCGCGGCGGGGGCCGGTGCAGCGCTGGTGCCCCGTATGGCGCTGCCGGAGACCACCGCGCCGCTCAGCCTCCACCCGCTGGTACGGCCGGTCTCCCGGACGCTCTTCACCGTCAGCCGTGCGGGCACCGGCGACCGCCCCGATCTGCGGCATGTGCTGGAGCTGCTGCGCGACCTGGTCCCGGTCCCCGACGGCACCGACGACGGCAATGCCACGCCACGCGGCTGATGCCCCGTCGCATGGGCCGTCTCAGCCCGCGGGCGCGCCGCGCCGCGGCATGCGGCTGACGGGCGGCACCCGCAGACAGCCGTCCGGGCCGCAGGTGGTGGTGCGGTCGTAGAGGTCCATCAGACGGCGGGCGCCGCGCGCGATGTCGTAGCGGTCGACGGCGTCCGGGACCGGGAAGCGCAGCGGGCCCTGGGCGGCCTGTGCGCGCAGGGCGGCGGCGAGGGCGGCCGGGCCGGAGGCGATGCGGCGGGCGCCGGGCGCGGCGCCGTCGGGCAGCTCGTCGAGGGCGGGGCAGACGGTGTGCAGCACCGGCAGCCCGGCCGCCAGCCCCTCCAGTGCCGCGAGGCCGAACGCCTCCTCGGCGGACGGCGAGACCAGGACGTCCATGGCGGCCAGCAGCGCGGGCAGCCCCGCCGGGCGGTCGTCGGCCGGGGCCACCGCGCCGTCGCGCTCCCCCAGCGGCCGGACCCGGTCGGCCACGCCGAGCCGGGCGGCCAGGTCCTCCAGGGCGGGGCGCTCGGGGCCCTCGCCGACCAGCAGCAGCCGGGCGTCCGGCACCTCGGCGACGGCCCGCACGGCCGTGTCGAACCGCTTGTCCGCCACCAGGCGCCCCACCCCGCCGACCACGAAGGCCCGCTCGGGGATGCCGAGCCGGGCGCGGGCGGCCGCCCGGGCGGTCGGCTCGAAGCGGAAGTGGCGGGCGTCGATCCCGTTGGGCACCAGATGGATCCGGCGGTTGGGCACGCCCCAGTCGCGCAGCCGGTCGGCCACGGCGGCCGAGACGGCGACGGTCGCCGAGCCCAGCCGCTCGGCGGCGAGATAGCGGGCGCGGAGGGCGGCGTTGAGCGGACGGCCGTCGATCCGCCGCTCGCCCAGGCTGTGTTCGGTGGCGATCACCGCCCGTACCCCGGCCAGCCGGGCGGCGATCCGGCCGAGCACACAGGCCCGGTACAGATGGGTGTGCACCAGGTCGTAGCCGCCGGACCGGATGATCCGCACCAGCCTGGGCACGGTGGTGAGCTGCCGCTCGCGCCCGCCGCCCAGGGGCAGATGGGTGACCGGGATGCCGTCCGCGCGGATGCCGTGCGCGGTGGCGCCGGGGCCCGAGAGGGCGATGACGTCACAGCGGACCGGCATATGGCGCAGCAGCAGCCGCAGTTGCTGTTCGGCTCCTCCGGCCCCGAGGCGGGAGATGATGTGCAGGACTCTCATCGGGCGACTGCGCCCCATCCTCCGTATTCCGATGGGCTTGATCGGTGCCGACCCTGCCAGACGGCGGGATGTAAATCACGTAAGACGCGCGCCGCTGGGCCGTCGGAGTGGATGCCTTACGGACCGTCAGCAAAGGCGCGCCGAATATCCGATGTGCACGCTCATGCCCCATGGGATTGTTACCTTCTCATCTCGCGCGATGACCTGAAGAATATGGCCCGTATGGGTCATCGTGGCGCGACATTCGGTTCGAGCCAGCCCCGCGGGAGTGCCCAGATGTCTGCACCGACCCCCGTCAGAGATTCCCCCCGGAAAACCACCGCACGCGCCGTAGCCGGGCCGCCGCCCGCGCGTACCGCGTCGGATTCCCGCGTCCCGCACCACCGCCCCGCCCCGGTATACGAGTACAAGCGGTACAGCGAACTGGCGGGCCCGCTGACCAAGGCCCCCGCGGACCGCCCCTACCGGGTGCGCTGCCGGAGCCTGCTGGCGCAGGAGCCGCACCGGATCCGCGCCGCGCTGCTGCTGTGCGCGGCGCCGGTGTGCTCGGCGGTGCTGCTGCTGTGGCTGCTCCACCCCGACCACTGGGTGGAGCGCGGCTACGCGCCGGGGTGGCAGCGGGCGGCGGATCTGGCGATGCTGGTCTCGATCGCGCTGATCGAGGGGTTCCGCCTGTTCACGGTCGTCTCCAACGCCCATGCCACGCTGGTGGCGCGGGATCCGGTGCCGGTGGTGGCCGAGCCTGGGACCCGGGTGGCGTTCCTGACCAGCTTCGTGCCCGGCAAGGAGCCGATCGCGATGGTGCGGGCCACGCTGGAGGGGGCGGTGCGGATCCGGCACACCGGGCCGCTGGACGTCTGGCTGCTCGACGAGGGGGACGACGACGAGGTCAAGGCGCTGTGCAAGCGGCTGGGCGTACGGCACTTCTCGCGCAAGGGCATCGAGAAGTGGAACCAGCCGAAGGGCGCTTTCCGGGCGCGCACCAAGCACGGGAATTACAACGCCTGGCTGGACGCACACGGCGACGGTTATGAATTCATGGCGTGTGTGGACACCGACCATGTGCCGCTGCCCAACTTCCTGGAACGCATGCTGGGTTACTTCCGGGATCCGGATATCGCCTTCGTGGTCGGCCCGCAGGTATACGGGAATTACGACACACCGGTCACCAAGGCCGCCGAAAGCCAGCAGTTCCTTTTCCATGCGCTGATCCAGCGGGCCGGAAACGCCTATGGCGGCCCGATGTTCGTGGGCACCAACAACGCGGTGCGGATCAGCGCGCTGCGCTCGATCGGCGGGCTGTACGACTCGATCACCGAGGACATGGCCACCGGCTTCGAGCTGCACCGCCACCGCAACCCGGCGACCCGGAAGAAGTGGCGCTCGGTCTACACGCCCGATGTGCTCGCGGTCGGCGAGGGGCCGAGCACCTGGACGGACTTCTTCACCCAGCAGATGCGGTGGAGCCGCGGCACCTACGAGACCGTGCTCAAGCAGTTCTGGAAGGGCCCGTTCACCCTGTCGCCGGGCAAGCTGCTGAACTACTCGCTGATGATCGCGTACTACCCGATGACCGCGGTCAACTGGCTCCTCTCCGCGCTGTCGTGCGCGCTGTTCCTGATGCTGGGCGCCGCCGGGATCCACCTCCCGGCCGAGATGTGGATGATGCTCTACAGCGACGCGGCGATGCTCCAGCTCGGGCTGTACATCTGGAACCGGCGGCACAACGTCTCCCCGCACGAGCCGGAGGGCTCCGGCGGGCTGGCCGGGATGCTGCTCTCGGCGCTGTCCGCCCCGATCTACGCCAAGTCGCTGTGCGACGCGGTGCTGCGGCGCACCAGCCGGTTCGTGGTCACGCCCAAGGGCGACTCGTCCAGCCCCGACCGGCTCTCCACCTTCCGTATCCACCTGCTGTGGGCGGGGGTGTTCGGCTCCTCGCTGGTCGGCTCGTTCTTCCTGGGGCACACCCATGCGGTGATGCGGATCTGGGCGGTGCTCGCCCTGGCCCTGTGTCTGGCTCCGGTGGCGATCTGGTCGGTGGGGCTGCTGCGCCGCGGCCGGAGGCGTCCGGCGCGCGGCACGGTGCCGACGGCGCGCGACGCGGCGAGCCCCGAAGGGGCGCGGGGCCGCGTCGATATGCGGCTCCGCCGCGTGGGCGCCACCGGCCACCACGGCGCCGCGGCCGATTGACGGCAGATCAGGGCACTTCCAGCGGAGCGTTTAGCGGTGGGGGGCGTTACGGGCCAGGTCGAGCGCGTACTTGGTCCACCAGTGGCCCGCCGGGGGCCCGCCGTTGCAGGTGCCGTCGGACTCCCCGGGCCGTTTGATCCACAGATAGGCGTCCACGAGGGGGTCCCCGGTGTGGGTGCTGGGCGGCTCGCCCAGCGCCCGCCCCGGCGGGTTGCACCAGCGGTCCCGCGCCCGGATGCCGTGCCGGGCCGCGCCGCGGGCCCGCAGCGGGCCGTTGCCGTTGCGGCTGGTGTCGATGATGAAGTGGGCCTTGTCGAGGGCGGTGGAGAGCCGATGGCCGTACGCCTTGGTGCGGCGGGTCGGCTGGAAGTTGGAGACGTTCAGCGCGAAGCCGTCCGCCTGCTCGATACCGGCCTCGCGCAGCGGCCGCACCAGCCGGGCGGGATTCTTGATCCAGCTCGGGTTCCCTGCGTCCAGGTACACCTTGACGTGGGGCAGCGCGGCGAACAGGGCGACCGCGTCACGGAGCATCTCCAGCCGGGCCTTGCGCAGTCTGCGCGGCACACAGCCGTCGACCAGCTGGGCCACCGCGTCGGGCTCCAGGACGACGATCGCCCGGCGGTCGCCGATGCCGAGCGTGAACTGCTCGATCCACCACCGGTAGGCCGCGCGGTTCCGCGCGCCGCCCGCCGAGTAGCGCCCGCAGTCGCGGTACGGGATGTGATAGGCCACCAGAACCGGGGTGGACCCGGTCCGCGCCGCCGATTCGGTGATGGAGCGGGCCCGTTCCCGGGGCGGCGCGGGACCGAACCATTCCGCGACCGGCTGCTGGGCGATCCGCCGGATGAGCGCGGCGTCGCCGTTCTTCCCCTCGTGTTCTCGTTCATGAGCCTGCCGGGCGGCGGGGCTGTCCGGGTTCACCCAGAGCCCGCCGCGCCGCATCGGGGACTCGAACATGCGGCATCCGCTCAGCGGGAGCATCACCGCGAGGCACACGGCGGCATGCAGCCAACGCCGCATAACGGCTGTTCTTGCACCTTTCTCTCGCATGCGACGAATCATGGCACCGCGTGTCGCGGGTTCAGTGCTCTCGGCGCTCCCGCGCGTCCTCGTCCGTACGCCACAGGGGGTGCTCCCGGGCCGCCCACGCCCGCTCGACCCGGCCCGTGCGCATCCCGCGCCGGGCCTCCGGATCGGCGAGCGCCTTGCCGATATGGCCGAGCAGGACGATGCCGATGGCCAGCGCCAGCCAGTCGTGGACGAAGGTGGCGCTGGTGCGCCACACCAGCGGGGCCAGACCGGTGAACCACATCAGCAGCCCGGTGCCCGCCATCACCAGCACCGCGCCCGCGATGTACCCCGCGTACAGCTTCTGCCCGGCGTTGAACTTCCCCGCCGGGCGCTCCTGGGGCCGGTGGTCGCGCCGCAGCGCCGCGCGCAGCCAGCGGCGGTCGTGCGGGCCGAAGCGGTTGAGGCGGGTGAGATCGGCGCGGAAGGCGCGGGAGACCAGGCCGAGCAGGACCGGGAGGGGCGTCAGGATGCCGGTCCACTCATGGACGGTGACGACGAGCGCGCGGCGGCCGACGAGTTCGGCGAGCGCGGGCAGATAGAGGCAGGCCGCGCTGACCACGCACGCGCCCAGCAGGAGGGCCGTGGTGCGGTGGATCCAGCGCTCGGCGGGGCTGAACCGGAGCACCCGGGACCCGCCGTCCCGCTCCCCGGCCCGGGGCGGAGCGGCCGTCGTCCGCTCAGGCGGTGGGGTCATCGTCGCGTCCGTTCGACCTGCCGACCCAGGCGTCGACGTCATAGCCCCGCTCCTCCCAATAGCCGGGCCGCACCTCATCGGTGACGGTGATACCGGAGAGCCATTTCGCCGACTTGTAGAAGTACATCGGCGCCACGTACAGCCGCACCGGCCCGCCGTGGGAGTGGCCGAGCGGCTTGTCCCGCAGCTTCAGCGTGACCAGCACGTCGGGCCGCCGCGCCTGATCCAGGGTCAGGCTCTCGCTGTACGCGCCGTCGAAGCAGGTGAAGCGGACGGCTTTGGCCCCGCGGCGCACCCCGGCCGCGTCGAGCAGCGCCGACAGCCGCACCCCCTCGAACGGGGTCTCGGGCACCCGCCAGCCGGTGACGCACTGGACGTCGCGCACCAGGCGGGTCTGCGGCAGCGCGCGCAGATCGGCGAGGCGGTACGCGCCGGGCTTGTCGACGAGTCCGTCGACGGTCAGGCGGTAGCTGTCGGCGTCCTTGTGGGGCACGGAGGAGGTGACGGAGTAGTAGCGGAACCCCCCGCCGTTGGGGAGGAGCCCGGTCACCCCCGTCGGGTCCTTGTCGGCCACCGCACCCAGGGCGGTCTCCAGTCTGCCCTGGAGCCAGGGGGCCGCGGCCATCGCGCCCGCGCCGAGGCCCAGCATGCCGAGGACGAGGCGCCGGCCGACGGGCGTGCCGTCGCCGTCCGGTCCGGCACCGGTGTTGGGGTCCATGGATTGATGAGAGCACCGGGCGGGGGTGGTGCGCCATCTCCTGCCGGGATTCGTCAGACTTCGGTAAGACTCCGGGAGCCGGCGGCGTACCAGGGGGTCACGCCACTACGGTCCACCCGACCGCGGTCTACCCCACCGCCTCGGCCGCCGCCCGGCCCGCCGTACGGCCCGAGAAGAGGCAGCCGCCCAGGAACGTGCCCTCCAGGGAGCGGTAGCCGTGCACTCCCCCGCCGCCGAAGCCCGCCGCCTCCCCGGCCGCGTAGACGCCGGGCAGCGGTTCGCCGCCCTCGGTCAGCACGCGGGAGGAGAGGTCGGTCTCGAGGCCGCCGAGCGTCTTACGGGTCAGGATGTGCAGCCGCACGGCGATCAGCGGGCCCGCCTTGGGGTCGAGGATGCGGTGCGGGGCGGCGGTGCGGATGAGCCGGTCGGCGATGTACTTGCGGGTCCCGCGCAGGGCGGTGACCTGGAGGTCCTTGGTGTAGGGGTTGGCGATCTCGCGGTCCCGGGCGACGATCTCCCGGCGCAGTTCCGCCTCGTCGATGAGCGGCTCCTTGGTGAGCTCGTTCATCCGCCGGACCAGCGCCGGCAGCGACCGCTCGACGATGAAGTCCGCGCCGTGGTCCATGAACGCCTGGACCGGGCCCGGCGCCCCGGCCCGCCCGCGGCCGATCACATCGCGGACCCTCTTGCCGGTGAGGTCCGGGTTCTGCTCGGAGCCGGAGAGCGCGAACTCCTTCTCGATGATCTTCCGGGTGAGCACGAACCAGGTGTGGTCGTGGCCGGTCCGCATGATGTGCTCGAGCGTGCCGAGGGTGTCGAAGCCGGGGAACAGCGGCACCGGCAACCGCTTGCCGCGTGCGTCGAACCACAGCGAGGACGGGCCGGGCAGGATGCGGATGCCGTGCCGGGGCCAGATGGGGTTCCAGTTCTGGATGCCCTCGGTGTAGTGCCACATCCGGTCGCGGTTGATGATCCGTCCGCCGGCCTCCTCGGCGATGCCGAGCATCCGGCCGTCCACATGGGCCGGGACCCCGGAGATCATCCGCTCGGGCGGGGAGCCGAGCCGCTCGGGCCAGTTGGCGCGGACGAGGTCGTGGTTGCCGCCGATGCCGCCGGAGGTGATGATCACGGCCTGGGCGCGCAGTTCGAAGGCGCCGGTGACCTCGCGGCCGCTGGGGCTGCCGCGCTCGGCCTGACTGGGCTCCAGGATGTCGCCGGTGACGGTGTCGACCGTGCCCGCGCTGCGGGCCAGCCCCGTCACCCGGTGCCGGAAGCGCAGCTCGACCAGGCCGCGGGCGACGGCCGCCCGCACCCGCCGCTCGAAGGGGGCGACGATGCCGGGTCCCGTGCCCCAGGTGATGTGGAAGCGGGGCACGGAGTTGCCGTGCCCGGTCGCGTCGTAGCCGCCGCGCTCGGCCCAGCCGACGAGCGGGAACAGCCGGAGCCCCTGGGCGTGCAGCCAGGACCGCTTCTCGCCCGCCGCGAAGTCCACGTACGCCTCGGCCCAGCGGCGCGGCCAGTGGTCCTCCTCGCGGTCGAACCCGGCCGTGCCCAGCCAGTCCTGCCAGGCGAGTTCATGGCTGTCGCGGATGCGCAGCCGGCGCTGCTCGGGTGAGTCGACGAGGAAGAGGCCGCCGAAGGACCAGTGGGCCTGGCCGCCGAGCGACTGCTCGGGCTCCTGGTCGAGCAGGATCACCTTACGGCCGGCGTCGGCCAGTTCGGCGGTGGCCGCGAGGCCCGCGAGCCCCGCGCCGACCACGATCACATCCGCGTCGTACGCCATGGTGTGGTGTCCCGTTCTCGTGAGCCCGCCGGCGGCCACCGGCGGTGTGCCGACGGTGTACCGCCGGAGTGACGGTGTTCCGGAGTCGGTGTACCGCCGGAGTCATGACCGCCGATCCTGCCTACCGGCTAGTACGGCGTCAACCCGGGCGTGGGAGCGGTTTCCGGCCGCCGACGGCCCGGTGCCGTCCCGGTGCCGGACGGCCAACTCCCTCCGCGCAACCTGGGCGTGGAACAAAAGGTCACATTCGTTCACTGACATTGGACACGGTTCGGCCAAACGGGCATCATCATCGACCATGGCTGACCGCTCCGTTGAGCACTCAGGGCCGAGGCCCGATCTCGAACGTCGTGTGGTGAACCCGACGCTCATCACGCCCGGCCCACAGCCCCTCGAAGCCGGACCGCCCGCGGACGAGGCACAGGTGCTCCGCGGTGAGGTGATCGGACCCCGGCACGCCCGCCGCCGCCCGGTGGACAACCGGCGCAAGGCGGCCGCCGGGGCGATTCTCCTGTCGGCCACCGGCGCGGCCACCGCGCTCTTCATGTTCATGGGCAAGGACGCCCGTCAGGCGACGGCCGCCTCCGGCCACGACAGCTCGTCGGCCGCGCCCGACGAGCCCGAGAGCCATGCCGTCCCGTACGCCGAGGCGGCGAAGGGCGAGACCCCGCTGCGTGGCGCCCGCGCCGAGAAGCCCGAGCCGCAGCCTCCGGCCGCCGCCCAGCCGACCGCTCAGGCCCCGGCGGGCGACTCCGCGCCGGACAAGCCCGCGGCGTCGTCGCCCGGCAAGGGCCGCTCCACCCCGTCCTGGCCGGGGTGGTCGTCCCGGGGGCCGGGGCAGTACGACGACTGGCAGGACGCGGTGGAGGCGTTCGACAGCTGGGCGGAGCAGCAGGCCAGGCAGCGCGGCCAGGACGGCGGCTCCGGGCCGTACGGGCCAGGTCAGGGGCAGGGCCAGAGCGGCGGTTACGGCGGCGGGTACGGGAACGGCGGCGGAGACGGCTACGGCGGCGGCTATGGCGGCGGGAACGGCCATGGCGGGGGCTATGGCGGCGGGTACGGGGGCGGCTACGGCGGTGGCCACTGGCGCTGACCGCGCCCCCGATCTGCTTGTATGGCGGTATGCCTGATCAGGAACCGCTTTCCGCCGACGAACTGCTGGACATCGTGGACGAGCGGGATCGCGTGGTGGGCCAGGCCCGACGCGGTGACGCCATGGCCCACCGGCTCCGCCACCGCTGCGTCTTCATCCAGGCGCGGGACGCCCAGGGCCGGATCTTCGTCCACCGCCGCACCGCCGAGAAGCTGGTCTTCCCCTCGCTGTACGACATGTTCGTCGGCGGGGTCGTCGGCGCGGGCGAGGGCTACGACGAGGCGGCGCTGCGCGAGGCGGAGGAGGAGCTGGGGGTGCGCGGGCTGCCCGCGCCCGTACCGCTGTTCTCGTTCCTCTACGAGACGCCCGAGCACACCTGGTGGAGCCGGGTCTACGAGGTGCGCTGCGAGCTGCCGGTCGATCCGCAGACCGAGGAGGTCGCCTGGCACGCCTTTCTCACCGAGGAGGAGCTGACCCGGCGGCTGCCGGAGTGGGAGTGGGTGCCGGACGGGTGGGAGGCGTACCGGCGGCTGGTGGAGTGGCGGCGTGAGAAGGTCGAAAGGTGACGGATTCTTCCGGGCCCGGGCCCGGGCCCTCGGGGCCTTCCCGCCACACCGGGCCGCGTGACGGTGGCCGCGCCTCGGCGGTCTCGGACATCCGGCTGTGGTTCGCGCCGGAGCGGCTGCGGGAGGAGGGCGACACCCCCGACTACCGCTTCTCGCTCGCCAACGAACGGACCTTCCTGGCGTGGCTGCGCACCGCGATGGCGCTGGTGGGCGGCGGGTTCGCGGTCGACCAGTTCCTCCCGGAGACCGGCCGCCCGCTGCGGCTCGCGCTGGCGCTCATACTGCTGGCGGCCGGCGCGCTGTGCGCCCTGCGGGCCATCAGCCACTGGGTCCGCTGCGAGCGGGCCATGCGGCGCGGCGAGGACCTGCCGGCGTCCCGCTTCCCGATCGCGCTGGGGCTCGCGGTCGGGGTGGTCGCCCTGCTGATGGTGATCGTGGCCGCCTTCGGGTGGGGCGGGTGAGCCGGGAGGTGTGAGGCGATGCCGGAAGGGAATGGGACCCACGGATCCCGCACGCGGGACCGGGACCCCGGCCTCCAGCCGGAGCGGACGCGGCTGGCGTGGCGCCGTACGACGCTGGCGTGCGCGGTGGCCGCCTCGCTCGCGGGTCGGCAGACGCTGCACAGCGGGATCGACCCGGTCTCGCTCGTGGTCCTGGCCCTGGTGGTGCTGGCCTGGCTGGCCTTCCTGGCCCTGGCCCACCACCGCATCCGGGCCATGCACGCGCCTCGGCCGCCCGCCCTGTCCCCGCGGGCGGCCGCGGCCGCGGTCACGTGCACGGTCGTGCTGGCGGCGCTGGGGGCGGCGACACTGCGATAGGGGTGAGCGGGGCCCTGCTGGCTGGGGCCGGGGGCGCGAGTGCGGCCCCGGGGCACGGGTATCGCCGGGGGCGCGAGTGCGGCTCGGGGGCGCCTGCGGCGGGCGATTCCCCACCCCGCCCCTTCCCGATACAAGGGGCTCCGCCCCTTGACCCCACCGGGGCTCCGCCCCGGACCCCAGCCGTGCGCCGCCTCGCGCAGAACCGGGGGCAGAGCCCCAAGGAAGCGAGCCCGTACACCCGTCAGCGTCCGAGCAGCCCCCAACCGGGGACCCGGGCGGAGCCCTGGCGAGGTCCGGGGCAAAGCCCTGACGGGGCCCGGGGGACGGGGCCGGGACTCAGCCCGCCGCAGGCACCCCCGGCCCGCGCCTAAGCCCCAGACGGGGTGCCCAGGGCGGAACCCCGACGGGGGCCAAGGGGCAGAGCTGACGGGGCCCGGGGCGGAACCCTGGCGGGGCCCGCGGCAGAGCTGACGGGGCCCGGGGCAGAGCCCTGGCGGGGCCCGCGGCAGAGCTGACGGGGCCCGGGGCGGAACCCTGACGGGGCCCGGGGCAAAGCTGGCGGGGTCCAAGCGGCGGAGCCCTGGCGGGGTCCAAGCGGCGGAGCCCTGGCGGGGTCCAAGCGGCGGAGCCCTGGCGGGGTCCAAGCGGCGGAGCCCTGGCGGGGTTCAAGGGGCGGAGCCCCTTGTTTCGGGAAGGGGCGGGGAGGGGAACAGCCCGCCGCAGGCGGGGTGCGCTCAGTCCACCGTGATGGCGATCTTGCCCCTGACGTGGCCCTCCATGCTCAGCCGCTGCGCGTCCGCCGTCTTCTGGAGGGGAAAGACCGCGGAGACCTCGACACCCAGGGCGCCGCGTTCGGCGAGGTCGGTGAGGTCCTGAAGGTCGTCGGGGTCGGGGCGGACGAAGACGTAGTGGCCGCCCAGGCCGAGGACGGCGGGGTCGGCGATGGAGGCCAGGCGGCCTTCGGGGGCGAGGAGTTCGGAGGAGACGGCGAGCGCGTCGCCGCCGACGAGGTCGAGCACGGCGTCCACCCCGTCCGGGGCGAGGCCGCGGACCCGGTCGGCGAGCCCGTCCCCGTACACCGTCGGCTCGGCGCCCAGCGCCCGCAGATACTCGTGGTTGCGCTCCCCCGCCGTGCCGATCACCCGCGCCCCCATGTGCCGCGCCAGCTGCACCGCCATCGAGCCGACCCCGCCCGCCCCCGCGTGCACCAGCACCGTGTCGCCCTCGCCGACCCTCAGCGCCCGCACCAGGCACTGGTACGCCGTCAGGCCCGCCAGCGGGATGCCCGCGGCCTGGGTGAAGGAGAGGTTCCGCGGTTTGCGGGCGAGGGTGCGAACGGGCGCGGCCACATACTCGGCGCAGGTGCCCCGGGAGAGGAAGTCCTCCCGTACGTACCCGATCACCTCGTCACCGGGCCGGAACTCCGTCACCGCCGGGCCCGGCTGCTCCACCACCCCCGCGACGTCCCAGCCGGGGATGACCGGGAAGACCGCGTCCAGGACCGGTTCGAGGTATCCGGCCTGGGCCTTCCAGTCGACGGGGTTCACGGCGGCGGCCTTGACCCTGATCAGCACGGAGTCGGGGCCGACCTTGGGCTCCGGCCGCTCCCCGTACTCCAGGATCTCGGGGCCGCCGTAGCGGCGGTAGCTGATGGCCTTCATGGTGGCGCTCCTCGCGGTCTTCGCGGTTCGTGGCGGGTTCGCGGGTTCGTTTGCGGGTTCGTGGGTTCGTTCGCGGGTTCGTGGGTTCGTTCGCGGGTTCCCCGTCCCGGCCTGTTCTCGCCCGCCCCTCCCCTTCGACGCTCCTGCTCGCCCACCGCCACCGCAAATCCGCACCCGCTACGCCGGGCCCTGCACCGCCAGCGGCGGCAGCGCGGCGCGCGGCTCCACCCCGCCGAACCAGAAGCCCAGCAGAAACGCCACCGTGGACTCCAGCAGTCGGGCCCGCTCCAGACCGCCGCCGTCGAGCGGTACGCAGCCCATGTCGCGGACCAGGGTCCGTACCGCCTCCAGGGCGCCCTCGTCGTCCCCGCACAGCGGAACCCCCAGCGGGCCGTCGGCGAAGACCGGCGGGGTCATCCGCCACACCGCGTCCGCGCAGTGGCAGAACCCCTTCACGACCCGCGCCCCGACGGCCCGCGCCGCGATCCGTTCGGCCATGCCCGGTCCGCCGTCCGTGGCGAGGGTGAAGCGGCCGGGGACGATCGCGTTGGTGCAGTCGATCAGCGCCCGGCCGCCCAGCGTCCCCTCGGCCGCACCGGCCGCCTCCAGGGCCGCCTCGACGCCCTCGTACGCCACCGCCAGCAGCGTCACCTCACCGAATCCCGCGGCCTCGCGCAGCGTCCCCGCCCGCGCGCCGTGGCCGATCCGCGCGGCCAGCGCCGCCGCCTTCGGCCGCGAGCGGCCGCCGATCAGCAGCTCATGGCCCGCCCGCGCCCACTGGGTCCCCAGCGCGTCGGCCATATTGCCCGTGCCCAGCACTCCGATCCGCATCGCGGTCTCCTCGTCATCGCCCGTCGTAGGGCAGCGACACTAGGAAGTCCGTCGCACACCGCGCGGTGTGCGACGGATGCGCTAGGACGGCGGCCAGGAGGTCATCAGTGAGCGAACCGGCGACGACGGCACGGCCCACCGCCCCGGACGGATTTATCGCCGACTGCCGGGCGCGGCTGGGCTTCGATCTGCTGGCCCGCACCTGGACCGCCGTCGTGATCTTCGGGCTGCGGGAGGGGCCGCGCCGCCCCGGCGAGCTGCGTGCGGCCATCGGCGGCATCAGCGCGAAGGTGCTCAACGACACCCTGCGCCGCCTGGAGGACGACGGGCTGGTGGAGCGACACCGGTACGCGGAGGCGCCGCCCCGGGTCGAGTACGGGCTGACCCCGCTCGGGGAGACCCTGCTGGGGCCGGTCGAGGCGCTCGGCGCCTGGTCGGTGGAGTACGGGGACGCGGTGGTCGAGGCCCAGGAGCGGGCCGAGCGGCGACGGGAGCGGGGGCGGTAGCCCTCGAACCACCACGTCACATGCCACGCCACACGCCGCACACCACGTCACACCCCACGCCACGCCCCCCGTCATCCCCACCCGCACCCGAGACCCACTGGACTACATACCGACTGGTCGGCATCATGAGGCGGGACGAACGGTCCGCCCGTTCCCGTATACGAGTACGAGAGAGGTTCGATGAACGCAGGCAATCCCCCAGGGCTCGACCTCGAACGGCTCCGCGCCCATCTCGACCGCGAACGCGCGGGGCTGGTACGCGGGCCGCTGCGGGCCGAGCTGATCGAAGGCGGCCGCTCGAATCTCACCTACACGGTCACCGACGGCACGTCCCGCTGGGTGGTCCGCCGTCCGCCACTGGGCCATGTGCTCGCCACCGCCCATGACATGGCGCGGGAGCACCGCGTGATCAGCGCCCTGCACCCGACGGCCGTGCCGGTGCCGGAGCCGGTGCTGCTGTGCGAGGACGACTCGGTCATCGGATCGCCCTTCTACGTCATGGAGTTCGTCGAGGGCACCCCGTACCGCACCGCCGAGCAGCTCGCGGCCATCGGCCCGGAGCGCACCCGGGAGGTCGTGCTCTCCCTCGTCGACACGCTCGTGACGCTGCACGCCGTCGACCCGGCCGAGGTCGGGCTCGGTGACTTCGGGCGCCCGGAGGGGTTCCTGGAGCGGCAGCTGCGCCGCTGGGGCAAGCAGCTGACCGCCTCGCGCAGCCGTGAGCTGGCCGGGATCGACGAGCTGCACACCCGGCTCGCCAAGGCGCTCCCGGCCTCCCCCGCGCCCACGGTCGTGCACGGCGACTACCGTCTCGACAACGTCCTGGTGAACGCCGACGACCGGATCACCGCGATCCTCGACTGGGAGATGTCCACGCTCGGCGATCCGCTGACCGATCTCGGACTGATCGTGATGTACAGCGGTCATCCGAATCTCGCCGACTCCCCCATCTCCTCCACCCAGGGCGCCCCCGGCCACCCCTCCACGGACGAGCTGATCCAGCGCTACGCCGAGGGTTCCGGGCGCGATGTCAGCGGCGTCTCCTGGTACACCGCCTTCGCCTACTTCAAGCTGGCGGTGATCCTCGAGGGCATTCACTACCGCTACACCCTCGGCCAGACCCTCGGCACGGGCTTCGACCGCATCGGCGACATCGTCCCCGCCTTCATCGACCACGGCCTCACCACCCTCCAGGAGAGCTGATCCCGTCATGGACTTCGCATTCGACGCCCGGACCGAAGAGCTCCGCGCCAAGCTGCTCGCCTTCATGGACGAGCACGTCCATCCCGCGGAGGCGGTCGCCGAGCGGCAGCGGGCCGCCCTCGACTCGCCCTGGCTGACCCCGCCGATCGTCGAGGAGCTCAAGGCCGAGGCGCGCCGCCAGGGGCTGTGGAACCTCTTCCTGCCCGACGCCGAGTACGGCGCGGGGCTGACCAACCTCCAGTACGCGCCGCTCGCCGAGATCACCGGCCGCAGCCCCCAGCTGGCCCCCACCGCCCTGAACTGCGCCGCCCCCGACACCGGCAACATGGAGGTGCTCGCCCAGTTCGGCGACGAGCGGCAGCGCAAGCAGTGGCTGGAGCCGCTGCTCGCGGGCGAGATCCGGTCGGCCTTCGCGATGACCGAGCCCGAGGTCGCCTCGTCCGACGCGACCAATATCGAGACCCGGATCGAGCGCGACGGCGACGAGTACGTCATCACCGGGCGCAAGTGGTACATCTCCGGGGCGATGAACCCCGACTGCAAGATCTTCATCGTGATGGGCAAGACCGACCCGGAGGGCGCCGATGTGCGCCGTCAGCAGTCGATGGTGCTGGTGCCGCGCGACACGCCGGGCGTCGAGGTGCGGCGGGCGATGCGGGTGTACGGCTACGAGGACCACTACCACGGCGGCCACGCCGAGGTGGTCTTCGACCGGGCGCGGGTGCCGGTGAGCAACCTCATCGGCGAGGAGGGCGGCGGTTTCGCCATCGCCCAGGCCCGCCTCGGGCCCGGCCGGATCCACCACTGCATGCGGCTGATCGGCATGGCCGAGCGCGGGATCGAGCTAATGTGCCGTCGGGCGGTGGCCCGGCAGGCGTTCGGCAAGGCGCTCGCCCAGCAGGGGCAGGTGCACGAGTGGATCGCGGACGCGCGGGTGGCGGTCGAGCAGCTGCGGCTGCTGGTGCTGAAGACGGCCTGGCTGATGGACACGGCGGGCAACCGCGAGGCGCATACCGAGATCCAGGCCATCAAGATCGCGACGCCCCGGACGGTGGTGGAGATCCTGGACCGGGCGGTGCAGTTGCATGGGGCGGGTGGGGTGAGCCAGGACTTTCCGCTGGCCGAGTTGTGGGCTGCGGCGCGGACGTTGCGGCTGGCGGATGGGCCGGATGAGGTGCATCAGCGGTCGTTGGCGCGGCGGGAGTTGAAGCGGTACCAGTAGGGGTGCGGGCGCGGGGCTTCTTTCCCCAGCCCCGCCCCTTCCCGTAACCGGGGCTCCGCCCCGGACCCCGGTCCTCAATCGCCGGACGGGCTGGAAATCCAGCCCGTCCGGCGTTTGAGGACATTTACGGCCGCAGCGCGCGCATCAGCAAATCGGCCAAGTGGTCGGCGACCTCCTGGGGGGCCCAGCGGCCGCCGGGGCGGTACCACGTGCCCAGGTGGTGGACGGAGCCGAAGTGGTAGTCCACCACCAGGTCCGCCGGGGTCCGGGTGCTGAACACCCCGGTCCGCTGCCCCTCCTCGATCAGCGCGCGGAACCGCTCGTGGTAGCGGCGCCGCTCGGCGCGCACCTGCTTGTGCTTCTCCGGGCTGAGTTGGTGCATCGACCGGAAGAAGATGGTCGCGTCGTCGAGGTTCTCGATGGTGGTGACCACGACATCGGCCGCCGCCTCCCGCAGCCGCGTCTCCACCGGCGCGTCCGCGTCCGCGAAGGCGTCCAGCCGCTCCTGCTGGAGCCGGAGCACCCGGCCGTAGATCTCGTGGAGCAGATCGTCCTTGGAGCCGAAGTAGTGGTAGAGCGCGCCCTTCGTGACGCCCGCCGCCTCGACGATCTCCTGTACGGACGTCCGGTCGTAGCCGCGCTCCGCGAAGAGGCGGGTGGCAGCGGCCAGCAGCCGCTGTGGCACCGGCTGCCCGTCACCGTCCGTCGCTCTGGCCATGGTCGCCACCCGTTCTCTTCCTCTTCTCTCTCATCCTCGCAGTTCCCGCCGGAGGATCTTGCCACTGGTCGTCTTCGGAAGCTCCGGCAGGATCTCCACCTCGCGGGGGTACTTGTACGCGGCAAGCCGCTCCGCACAGTACGCGGACAGCTCGTCCGGTGTGACCTCGGCCCCTGACCGGAGGCTCACATACGCCTTGACCGTCTCGCCGCGGTACGTGTCGGGTTTGCCGACGACCGCCGCCTCCCGCACGGCGGGGTGAGTGTAGAGCACGTCCTCGACCTCACGCGGCCAGACCTTGAACCCCGAGGCGTTGATCATGTCCTTCTTGCGGTCGACCACGTACAGCCAGCCGCCCTCGTCCATGAAACCGATGTCGCCGGTGCGCAGTTCCCCGTCGGGGAGGGCGGCCGCGGTCGCCTCCGGGCGCCGCCAGTAGCCGGGCACCACCATCGGGCCGCGGACGACGATCTCGCCCTGCTCGCCGAACGGCACGTCCCGCCCCTCCTCGTCCGCGATGCGCACGACGGTGTCGGCGCCGGGGACGCCGACGGCGAGGGTGCCGGAGACGGGGTCGACGGGGGCGCGGACCCCGGGCGGGACGCTGGCGCAGGGCGCGGTGCACTCGGTGAGCCCGTAGCCGTTGTGCAGATACGGGCCGAAGCCGCTCTGGAACCGCTCGACCAGCGCGGGCGGCAGCGGGGCGCCGCCGGAGGAGATGATCCGGAAGGACGAGAAGTGGTCGCGGGTGGCCCGGGGGTGGGCCATCAGCGCCATGAAGGCGGTGGAGGGGCCCACGGTGTAGACGGGGCGGTGCTCGGCGAAGGCGTCGAGGACGACGCCGGTCTCGAAGCGGTAGGCCAGGGCCAGGGTGCCGGCTCCGGACACGCACGCGCACAGCTCGCAGACCATGCCGGTGATGTGGAACAGCGGGGCCAGCGCGAAGATCGTCGAACCGGTGGGCAGCTCATGGAGGAGGTGCTGCCGGTCGGCGTTGTACGAGATGTTGCCGTGGGTGTTGGTGGCGCCCTTGGGGGTGCCGCTGGTCCCGGAGGTGTAGCTGATCAGCGCGATGTCGTCGGAGCCGGGAGCCGGGACGGACGGCGGGCGGGCCCCGGCGCGGGCGGCGGCGAGGAGGTCCTCGGTGTCCTCGGGGACCGGGATGGGCTGGTCGCGCAGCACCCGCTCGTCGTCGCGGGTCTGGAAGTCGCGGGCGTCGGCGGTGAGCGCGATGCGCACCGGGGACGCGGCGGCCGTGTCGCGTATGTAGTCCTCCCAGCCGTGGCGGGAACAGACCAGGGCGCTCACCTCGGCGTCGCCGAGGATGTGCGCGAGCTCGGCGCCCTTGTACATGGGGTTGACCGGAACGACCGTGCCGCCCGCCTTCCACGCGCCCAGCAGCGCGAGCACGAAGTGCGGGGTGTTCTGGAGCATGATCGCGAGCCGGTCGCCGGGCCGGAAGCCGCGCTCGGCGAGGTGGCCCGCTATGCCGTCGGAGAGCTCGTCGGCCTCCCGGTAGGTCAGCCGTCCGTCGAAGTACGCGAGCGCCGGATGGTCGGGGGCGGTGCGCACGGCGTCCCGGAACGCGTGCAGCGGACTCGGCCGCGGGACGATCGGCCGGCGCTGCTTCTCATTGAGCTGAGCGAGCCATGGCTGGTCCTGGTACGTGGTCATGGGTGCGGCCCTGTCTCGACGGGGGTGAGGGTGGTGGGGCGGGGAGGTACGAAAGGTGGTGGCGCGGGGAGGTGCGAAAGAGGCGGGAGGCAGGAAAGATACGGGAGCGCCGGGCCGCAGGGTCAGCCCGATGTCCCGGATGACGCCTCAGGTCCCGGACGCCGCCTCGAGCTCTTCGAGCTTGCGCTGAAGCTTGTTGATACCGCCCAGCCAGCGGTCGGTGTCGCCCGCGCGGGCGGCGTAGTGGCGGGCCACCTCGGGGTGCGGAAGGATCAGGAAGCGCTCCTCGTCGATGCCCGCGAGGACGGCGTCGGCCACCTGCTCGGGCTCGATCGCGGTGGGCGCCAGCACCAGCTCCCCGGCGGTCCCGGAGGCGGTGAGCATGTCGGTGCGCACCCCCTGCGGGCAGACGGCGTGGACGCCGATGCCGCGGTGGCGGTAGGTGGCCGAGAGGTATTCGGCGAAGGCGAGCGCGGCGTGCTTGGAGACGGCGTACGGCGCCGAGCCGATCATGGTGAGGAGCCCGGCGGCGGAGACGGTGGCCACGAAGCGGCCGCTGCCGCGCTCCAGCCACTCGGGCAGCAGCTCCCGGGCGGCCCGCACATGGGCCATCACATTGACGTCCCAGGAGTGCTGCCACAGCGCGTCGTCGGCCTCGGGTCCGCCGTCTTGGCCGACGCCCGCGTTGGCGCAGAAGATGTCGATGGAGCCGCCCAGCGCCTCGCGCGCCGCGGGTACGACACCTGAGGCGTCACCGGGGACGGGGATCCCGCCGATCTCCCCGGCGACGGAGGCGGCCTTGGCGGCGTCGAGGTCGTTGACCACGACCCGGGCGCCCTCGGCGGCGAAGCGCCGGGCGAGGGCGGCGCCGATGCCGCCGCCCGCTCCGGTGACCACTACACGCGCCCCACGCACGGTACCCACGATTCGCAGCTCCTCGGCTCGGCTCGGATCGGCTTCCGCCCGGCCCGGCTCCTGCCCGGCCCGGCTTCCGCCCAGCAGACTAACCAGTCGGTATGTATAAACGGAAGAGGCATATCCGCCACCCAGTGGACGGCCGGGGGGTTACCCGTCGGCGGCGGGCGGGTTACCGGCCGGGGCGCTCCTTGCGCATGACGCTGCGCCACCGCGCGTTCTCCCCGGCGAGCGCGCTCCACAGCACGTTGAGCGGATGGCCGGCGTCCTGCGCGGTGCGCTCCCCGGCCCGTACGAACACCCCGACCAGCACTTCCAGCTCCGGCCCCATGCCGTCGGTCAGCTCCAGGGTGCGCAGCCCGGCCCCGGCCCGGATCCGTCCGTCGGCCACCGCGTCGCCGATGCCCTCGGTGACCAGCACACAGCCGCGCAGCACCCCCGAGGAGAGCAGCTCAAGGCCGTACTGCACGGTGTCGATCTCGGCCGCGATATGCAGCTCCTGGCGGTAGCGGGCGCCGAACCAGCCGCGCAGGAAGCCGGGTATGAGGCCGTCGGCCGAGACCGCCAGCGGCAGCCGGGGCAGCTCGCTCACCGGGACCGAGGGCCCGGGCAGCTCCTCGGCGTCGAGGCTGGTGACCAGGGACAGCCCGCTGCGCCGCCACTCCATCACCTCGAAGCCGTCGAGCCGGTCGTCGTGGCCCGCCGTGGTGAGGACGCTGCCGCAGACCAGGTCGAGCTCCTTGGCGTCGAGCCGCTGGAGCAGATCCCGGGTGCGCACATGCTCGACCTTGAGCTCGACACCCCGGCCGTCGAATTCCTCGGTGACCAGCTCCACGGCATTCAGCAGAAAGCCGAGGGTGTAACGGGTGGAGCCGACCACGAGCCGGCTGCCGAGCCGGCGGCGGCAGTCGTGCAGCCCCTCCCGCCAGCCCTCCAGGGTGCCGCGCGCGAGTCCGGCGAGGGACTCCCCGGTCGCGGTGAAGAGCACATTCTGACTGCGTCCCCGTTTGACCACCAACGGCTCACCGCACAGTGCGCCGAAGTTCCGGTTCAGGGTGTCCAGTTGTTTCTGCACACTGGACTGCTCCCGCCCCAGCAGCCGGGCGGCGCCCAGCGCGGTGCCCGCCTCATGGACCGCGAGCAACGTCCTGAGCTGGTCCATCGTGGTGTCCAGCAGCGCCGTCGGGTACTGCCATCGATCCTTTAAGGGCATTCCGGCCTTCCGCTCGAAGAGTATTCGGCACCCCAATGACGTTTCCGTTCGCAGCATAGTGCAGCGTCTTGTCATGAACTGATCCGGAGAACAGCTGCGATATTCTTCCGATGGATATTCGGGAATTCGCTATCGCGGGATGGTGACGGAGCCCGGCATTCCAGGTTCCGCCCGTCCCATTCCGGGTAAGTCGAACGGCTGGCCGATTGTCCGACGGCGACCGTACGCGTGTCGTATGGCCAGCGGTCGGGGCAGTTGGGACGATGCACGCACATCGGACCATCCGAGGGGAAAGAACGATGACGGGGATGAGCGTAAGGCCGTACTGGGAGCTGAGATTCGACGCGGACGGGGACGTCGACACCCGGCAGCGGGACCGGCTGCTGGAACAGGCCGCGCAGCAGGAGCTCACCGATCTGGTGGTGTTCTCGCACGGCTGGAACAACACCCGGACCATGGCCACACGGCTGTACGACCGCTTCTTCGCGCCCTTCCCGGGGCTGCTCGGCGAGGCGGGCCCGGCGCGGCCGGGCTATGTGGGAGTGGTGTGGCCGTCGATGCGGTTCGCCGACGAGTCGCTCGGGGGGTTACCCCGGGACCAGGCGCCCGGCGAGCCACCCGGGCTCGACGCGGAGACCCACCGGGCGCTGGACGCGGTCTTCCCGGGGCGGCAGCAGATCGTGGCGCGCCTCGCGGAGCTGCTGGCCGAGCGGCCGGAACGGCTGGCGGCGCTGGACGAGTTCGCGGTGCTGGTGCGCGGCCTGGTGCGGGTGCGCGGGATGTCCGGCGGCGCGGGGGACGCGGCGGACACCGGCGCGGAGCCGGACGAGGACGGCGTACCGGCGATGTTCGGGCAGGACGTGACGGAGGTCTGTGAGCGGTTCGCCGCCGCGCTCACCGAGGCGCGCGGGAAGACCGACGCGGAGGACCGCGCCGTCTTCGACAGCGGGCTCGGCGGGCTCGGCGGCCTCTGGGACGGGGCGCACGAGCTGCTGCGCCAGGGGACGTACTACGTGATGAAGCGGCGGGCCGGCACGGTCGGGCGCGAGGGCCTCGGCCCGGTGCTCGGCGCCCTCGCGGCCCTGCGGACCGCGCCGCGGATCCATCTGGTCGGCCACAGCTTCGGCGCCCGGCTGGTGTCGTTCGCGCTGACCGGGCTGGAGGAGGGCGCCACGGTGGCGTCGGTGACCCTGCTCCAGGGGGCGTTCTCGCACTACGCCTTCGCCGGGCGGCTGCCGCACGCGGCCGACCGCGGCGGGGTGCTGCACCACGCCCCGCGCCGGGTCAGCGGGCCGCTGGTGTCCTGCCATTCGCGCCATGACACCGCGCTGGGGCTGCTGTATCCGGTGGCGTCGCGGGTGTCCTGGGACGATGCCTCGCTGCTGCCGGGCGACCTCCGCTGGGGGGCGATCGGGTACGACGGCGTCCAGGCGGTGGACGGCTGCCCGCGGCTGGAGCTGGCCGAGGCGCTGGACGGCCCATTCCCGGCCGGGGGCTGTGTGAGCGTCGATGTCTCCGAGGTGGTACGGCACGGTGTGCCGCCGGCCGGGGCGCACAGCGACATCTGCCATGAGGAGCTGGCCCGGGTGGTGCTGCGCGCGGGCCGGATCGGAGAGGGGTAACGGACCTGGGGCGGGGCCCCGCCGGATGCGAGGCCCCGCCCCTCATGGCCTCAGCGGTGCGCCGGGAACTCCACGACCTGCTGGAAGGTGGGCCGGTTCTGCCAGCTGATCTTGTCGTGGGTGAGCCCGCCGACGGGCCGCTGGATGATGGTGTCGGCACACCACTGGTCGCCCGCGGAGCAGTTGTCGTCCCCCGGGTAGACCTGCGCGGCGGTCTTGCCCACGGCCGTCTTCAGGCTGGTCAGCAGGGCGTCACGGCAGGCGCCGAGCTGCCCGCCGCCGCAGTACGGGCGGGCCAGCGGGCCCTTGACGTCCTCGCCGAGTAGCGTGCGCAGATCCTTGTCGACATAGGACCACCAGCCGTGCTGGAACGACGACCCGGCGTGCGAACCGGTGGGGCCGTGCCCGGCCGAGGGCGCTTCGTCGACGGACAGATTGGTGCGCAGTGCGTCGTAGAGCCCGTCGCCCAGGCCGGACTTGAACTCGGCCTCGACCAGCAGCGGCCACCAGGCGTCCATGATCCGTACCGCGTCGGCGTGCCCGTAGGTGTGCGAGCCGGCGCTGGTCTCATGGCGCTGTGAGCCCGCCGACTGCCAGGAGTCCAGCTGCTGGACGGCCGTGGCCAGCTGGGGGTCGTCGATGGGCTTGGAGCGCACCACCTTCAGCAGCTCCGGCAGCACGTCCTCGCCGCGCAGATCGGTGACGGCGGCCTCGGCCATGGCCCGGGTGAGCGCGGAGCGGGTGACACCGCCCTTGCGGACCAGGGCGCGCACCCGGTCGTCGAGGAGGTTGCCGCGGTGCACCGAGCCGTTGCCGAAGCCGGCCGCGCTGTAGTCCTTGGCCAGTTTGTTGTTCCAGCTGATGTAGTAGTCCTGGTCGACGGACTGGGGGTGTTCGGCGGGCGGGGTGGCCGCCGCGGTGTTGTCCTTCGGGTCGAAGTCCCGCCACTCATAGGCGGGTTCGGCCTTCACCGGCAGCGAGGAGTCGACGTCCGCGGCGCGCACCGGGTTGAGCCCGCTGTTGTAGTACCCGGTCTGCCGGGAGTCGGCGTAGAACCAGTTGAAGGTGTAGTTGATGTGCTGCGCCGCGCTCTGGAAGGACTTGGCGTCGGTCACATAGCCGGGGTCGTTGAGCATCTGGAAGCCGATGATGGAGTCGGCCTCGTGGCGGTAGGTGGCGCGCAGCAGGGTGTAGGCCACCGGTTTGCCGCCGACCGTCGCCCGGTGGGTGACCAGCCCGTACTTGGTGCGGTAGACCTGCATCCGGTACGAGCCGGCGGCGGTGGAGTCGGCGAGGGTGGGCTTCCAGGCGTTGCGCCGCTCCAGCTTGTCCATCGGCACACAGGCGCCGCGATAGCGGTAGTACGTGGAGTCCAGGGGCGGCGCGGAGCCGTCCGGGGAGCACAGCTCGACCGCGTAGGTGTCGGTGATGTCCTGGGCCGAGGTGGTGGCGCTCCAGGCGTAGTCCTGGCCCCGGCCGAGCTGGACGTACATCCCGACCCCCGCGAAGGAGGCGCCGCGGGCGCTGATCCCCGGGCCCTGGATCTCCTGGAGCATCAGCAGCTGTGGGGCGAAGTAGCCGGTCTGGGGGCCGAAGACGGCCACCGGGTGGCCGCTCGAGGTGTACTTGCCGGAGACCACGAGCGCGTTGGACATGCCCTTCTTGCGGCTGAACAGATCGCGGGGCAGCACCCCGTCGTCGTAGATGCCGCGCAGCGGCTCCAGGGACGACTTGGGGGCCTTGACCCGGGTGCGGGCCTTGGTGGCGGCGCCGCCCTCGCGGTCGTAGACGAGCTGTTCGGGGGTTACCGAGCCGGTGTCGGGCAGGGCGGTGCCCTTAGGCGTAGCGGGCTTGCCGGCGTACGGGAAGCTGCCGTCGCGCACGGTCAGCACCGCCTCCGGGTCGTTGCGCTCCCGGAAGGACTCCCACACCTCGGTGCCCTCGGCGAGGCCGTACTTCTGCTGGGCGGCGAGCAGCGAGAGCGCGCCCTCCACCTCGCCGCCCCCGCCGTTGCCGAAGAGCGCGCCGACGACGGAGGCGAGGGCGATCAGGTCGGTGAGCTTGAACGGCTGGATCTCACCGGCGTTGGTGATCGCGTCGATATGGCCGGTGAGCACGTACTCACCGGGGAAGTACCGGCCGTCCTTGGACTTCTTGGCGTAGGCGTTGATGCCGTCGACATACGCCTGGGCGTCGGCCAGCGCCTGGCGGCCGCGCTCCCCGCCGTGGCTGAGGATGTAGTCGATCTGCGCCTGGTAGTCCGCTTCGGTGTACGGCGCCTGGCGGAAGAAGTCCTGCTCCAGGCCCTGGTTGGCGGGGGCGCCGCCGGCGAAGGGGGTCAGCTCGCCGCGGCCCACGTGGCGGAAGAGGTCCATCAGCCACAGCCGGTCCTGGGCGGCGGCGTATCCGGCGCCGTACTCGGTGCCCTCACGGGTGGTGCCCTGGATGTGCGGGACGCCGGTCTTCTTGTCGCGGGTGATCGTGACGTCGTCGCGCGGCTTGGTCACCGAGGCGACCTGGTCGGCGGGGACTCCGAAGGAGGAGTCGTTGAAGAAGCTGTTCAGCTTGTCGTCGGTGAGCGTGGGGTAGCCGCTCGCCAGATTGCCGTACGGGCCGAGCTGGTCGGCGCTGTGCTCGGGATGGGTGCCCAGCACCCGGTTGGCGAGGATGTCGGCGAGCGTGGCGTTGCCGGTGGCGCCCGGCGGGAGGATGTCGGAGCACTGGCCCCGGCAGTAGTCGGTGGCGGCCGCGGCGGCGGGCTCCGCCCGGGCGGGCGTGGGCACCGGGGCCGCGAGGGCGATGCCGAGGCCGAGCGCGGCGGCCGCGGCGAGCACGGTACTGGTGAGCTTGCGGGTTCTGGTGGGCCTGGGGGTTCGTCGTCGCATGTGCGCTCCTCCCGATTGCCGTCGGACGGAGGTTACCGGCGGTATTAGCGACCCGGAAGATGAGCGGGCGTCAACTTCTTTCCGCTTGTGGGCGGATGAGGACTGCCCGCGAAGATCCAGGGAATTCGATGGATCCGGATCGCGCTGCGTTACGTCCATTCGACAACGAGTCGGGTCCGCAACACGCGGAGGTGGTAGGAAGTGGCCGGTTTCAGAGCACTCGCACGAGAGGTTCGCAATCCACGCAGACACATCACCGCTCGGCGCACATCGCTGCGCAAATGCCTGGAACGGTTCGCGCCGTACGGGCACCGGGCGACCTGGCACCATCTGTGCACCCGCTCCGGGATGACCCCGGAGGATCGCAGGCCGGACCCCCTACGACTGCTCACCGCCCTTGAGGAGCTCGAGGAGGCCCGCACACTGTGGCTCGCGTACGAGGCGGACTTCGCCGCCCGGCGCAGGCAGGAGAAACTTCTCGGCATCCGGCAGCCGAGCGCTGTCGACGACTGGCATCTGCGCACCTGGGGCGGATGCGACATCATTCCCTGCGAGAGCCCCTCGACCCATCCCGACGGCCGCCTCGCGGATGTGCTGCGACGGCTGATCGCGGCGATGGAATCGGGACCGGGGGCGGCCTGCCCGGTATGCACCCGACCGGGCCTGGTCTGGCGCGAGGACCTGGACCGCTACCCCTCGGCCGGACCGGTCTGCGCGGACTGCGGCATCGTGGTGCCGCTGCCGCTGCTGACCACCGAGGCCCTGGCGGCGGCCCGGCGGGTGGTCCGGATGAGCCGGTACGCCGCCGTATGACACCCGGCCGCCCCGGCCGGGAGCGCGCTCGTCGGAACCTTTGAGCACCGGACGACCGGCGAGCGCGCCGGAATCCCTTGAAGACAGCCGTCGATCACCGATGGCCGCCGACACCCGCCGTCGACCGCCGACACTCGCCGTCGACCGCTGACGCACGCCGATGGCCGCCTCGGCGCGGGCCGCGTTGACAGGGCCCTGGTCAGCCCACCATGCTGAGCAGTCGCTTAGTGAGTGGTTGCCCGGGAGGCACGCATGGCAGAGCCCAGGATCTTCACCTCGCCCGATGAACTGCGGTCCGCGGTCGGCGAGGAACTCGGCCCCAGCGACTGGCTGGAGATCGACCAGAAGCGCATCGACCTGTTCGCCGACGCGACCGGCGACCACCAGTGGATCCATGTGGACCCGGAGAAGGCGGCCGCCGGTCCGTTCGGCACCACGATCGCGCACGGCTATCTGACGCTGTCCCTGCTGCCGTTGTTCACCCCGCAGCTGCTGCGGGTCGAGGGCGTGCGCATGGGCATCAACTACGGGGTCAACAAGGTCCGCTTCCCCTCCCCCGTCCCGGTCGGCTCCCGGCTGCGCGCCACCGGCCGGATCGTGGAGGCGGCCGAGGTCAAGGACGGGCTCCAGATGACGCTGACGGTGACCCTGGAGCGGGAGGGCGCCGACAAGCCGGCGTGCGTGGCGGAGTCCGTCGTCCGCTTCTACGGCTGACGACGACTACGGCTGACCGACGCGGGCCCCCACCATGCGCAGCACCAGACCCGCGTAGAGGTCGCCGACCTCGTCAGGGGTGCTGCGCCCGCGGGCGTTGAACCAGCGGGCGACGTCGATGCACAGGGACAGCACCGCGACCGAGGTGCCGCGGACGTCCGGGACGTCGAAGACGCCCGCCTTCACCCCGTCCTCGATGATCGAGCGCACCGCCCCGTCCGTGGCCTTGCGGACCGCGATGACCTCGGCGTGGTGCTCCTCCGCCAGCGCGCCGAGCTCGTACTGCACCACGCGCGCGGTGGTGTGGTGCTCGGCGTGCCAGCGGACGAACGAGCGGACGGCGTCGGCCAGCCGCTCGGCGGGGGTGCCTTCGCTGTCCCGCGCCCGCTCCAGGATCGTCAGGGCCCGCTCATGGCCGACCTTGCTGATCTGGTAGAGCAGCTCTTCCTTGGTTTTGTAGTGGATGTAGAGCGCGGCCGGGCTCATTCCGGCGCGGCTGGCGATGTCCCGGGTGGTGGTGGCGTGGTAGCCACGCTCCGCGAAGGCGTGCACGGCGGCGCTCACCAGCCGCCGGGCGGCGTCGGGGGTGATGTCGCCCCAGGGCTCGGCCTTGCCACCGGTGTTCTTCGGCTCCGCGTCCATGGCGCACACCCTACACGGAGAGTGAGCAAGCGCTTAGGGGTGTCCGGGACCGCGGCGGTGGCCGGGGCCGCGGGGGCGCTCAGCGGGCCGCCGCCGTCTCGGTGCCCACCCGGCCGGGGAACTCCGCGCCCAGCAGCCGCAGCAGCGGGGTCGCCTTCACGGCCGTCTCCTCGAACTCCTCCGCCGGGTCGGACAGCGCCACGATCGCCCCGCCCACCCCGTACCTGACCCGGTCCGGGGTCACCACCAGGGTGCGGATCACGATGCTCAGATCGCACGCCCCGGACAGTGAGAAGTAGCCGATGGCGCCCGAGTAGACCCCGCGCGGCCCCGCCTCCAGATCGTCGATGATCTGCATGGTGCGGATCTTGGGCGCGCCGGTCATCGATCCGCCGGGGAAGGCGGCGCGCACGCTCTCGACCGCGGAGCTCGACGGCCGCAAGGTGGCGCGTACGGTGCTGACCAGCTGATGGACCGACGCATAGGTCTCCACGTCGAAGATCTTGGGCACCCGCACCGAGCCGATCTCCGCCGTGCGGCCGAGGTCGTTGCGCACCAGATCGACGATCATCAGGTTCTCGGAGCGGTCCTTCTCGCTGGTGGCGAGGTCGACCCGCAGCAGCTCGTCCTCGGCCGGGGAGCCGCCGCGCGGCCGGGTGCCCTTGATCGGCTGGGACTCCACGGTGCCGTCCCGGAAGACCCGCAGAAAGCGCTCGGGCGAGGTGCTCAGCACCGACAGCGGGCCGAAGCGGAGCAGGGCGGCGAACGGCGCGGGGCTGACCCGGCGCAGATACTGGTACGCGGCCCACGGGTCCACCGGTCCTTCCGCCTCGGCCATGTTGGTCAGGCACACCTCATAGGTCTCCCCCGCGGTGATCAGCTCCTGGCAGGTGGCGATCATCTCCAGGTAGCGCGCGCGGTCGTGGCGCAGCCGTATCTCGTCCGGGCCGGTGGTGAGCGGCGTGGGGCGGGGCTCCCGCCCGGCCAGCTCCGCCAGCCGGCCGGCGGTCCCGCGCAGCCAGGCCCGGGCCTGCTGCTCGCCACCCCGCTCCTCGCCGCCCCGCTCCTCGCCCTCCTCCGCCAGGGCGAGGAGATAGGTGGTCGAGGTCTCGTGGTCGAACACCACGGCGCGGTCCGCGAAGACCATAGCGGCGTCGGGCTCCGAGGAGCGGTGGGTGCGCTCACCGCCGCATTCGGCCTTGAGCTCATAGCCGAGGTATCCGGTCCAGCCGAGGGCGAAGTCGAACGGCAGCGCGGGCAGTTGGACCCGGGTGGCGCGAAGGTCGCGCTCGATCCAGGGCAGGAACTCCTCGTGCAGCACCTCGCGGGAGCCGCCCGCGGTGACGGTGACGGTGCCCGCCCAGGTGTCGGCCGTGGCCACCCGGGCCAGCGGCCCGGAGGCGTCCCCCATCATCGAGAACCGTCCGCGCTCGCCCCCGGTGGCGCTGCTGTCCAGCCAGAAGGCGTGTCCGTCGGCGCGGAAGAGCCGGTCGAAGACCACCTCGTCGGACCAGCGGGTGGGCAGGGTCTCCACCAGCACCCGCAGCGACCGCGGGGTGGTGCGCGGCGCGGCGGTGGGCTCCGCGCCGCCGTGGAGGGAGGAGCGTGTGCCGCGCCGCCGCGCCGCCGGTGCCACTCCCCGGCGGGTCTGCCAGGAGCGGGTGAGATCGGCGAAGTTGCCCAGCAGCAGCCGGCCGTGCTCGGTGCAGATGGACTCGGGGTGGAACTGGACGCCCCACAGGGGCCGTTCGCGGTGGGCGATCCCCATCAGCACACCGTCCTCGGTCCAGGCGGTGGCCCGCAGCTCCTCGGGCAGGTCGGTGACGGTGAGCGAGTGGTAGCGGACGACGTCGAACGGGCTGGGCAGTCCGGCGAAGAGGCCGCTGCCGTCGTGGGTCACCCGGGACAGCCGGCCGTGCCGGGGCTCGGCGGCCCGCACCACCCGGGCGCCGCTCAGCAGGCCCACCCCCTGGTGGCCCAGGCAGACGCCGAGCAGCGGCAGGGCGCCTTCGAGCACGATGTCGCGGCAGACGCCGAAGTCGGCCGCGCGCTCGGGGCTGCCGGGTCCGGGGGAGATGACGACATTGTCGAAGTCCCGCAGCATCTCGGGCTTCCAGCCGGGGTCGTCGTGCCGGATCACCTCGGGCTCCCGGCCGCCCACCTCGGCCAGGTAGTGGAACAGGTTGTAGGTGAACGAGTCGTAGTTGTCTACCAGCAGCGTGCGCATCGAAACCTCGAACCTATCGGAACTTAAGGATGACCGGCACGGTTCACCCCGCGCGGAGCGGTGAGGCGAACGCGTGGACCGTTTCGGCGGCCTGCTCGGGGTTCAGCCGGGGGCCGGCCGCGGGGGGACCGGAACCGAGGAAACGGACGCATCCGCTCCCGGCCGCAAAACCGCGACCAGCGGATATAGAAATAATGGATATACGTCCGTCACTCCTTCGAGTGAATTTCTCCATCACTCGGAAGGGATTACCAGCGGTTACTACCGGAATTTCCGCTCAGAGCCCCCGTTGCGCAGCCGACGACACGGTCGATTCAACGCGGCAGGGAGCTTAGCAATAGGGTGTAACCGTAAGCGACAGTTCCGCCGGTATTTCGGAATGTGACGAAGGTCACATGCGTAAGGCTTGCACTCAGACTCGCCTTCTATAGTGTTTTCGACCTGCGCTTATCCGATGGGGGCACGGCAACGGATGGCGCAGAACTCACATGAGACTTACGGGGGTAAGTGAATGTCTCTTCCATCGCATCGTCTCCGAGCGCCGGCTTCCGGAGACCGTCCTTAACGCCCTGCCTCCTGGTAGTGGCTCTCTTGGCGTTTACCCAGGTCAGACACGCCTTCAAGGCGATGTGAGCAATTGCTGACCGCTGGGCCGTTCGCCCCTTCGACAGCCATCCGCAAACGCCAGGACAAAGCCATGCCCGCCTTACGGCGGCATGGCCGCACAGCGACGCGCCCATTCTCATCCGAGCCGCAAGCCGGCGTTGGAGCAATACGTCATGCGCTTAAGCACGAAGACCTCCCAGCCCGATACGAGAGCGCCCCGCAAACGCGTCATCCTCGCCGAACCCCGCGGTTTCTGCGCGGGCGTCCGCCGCGCCATCGCGATGGTCGAGCGGGCGCTTGAGGTATACGGCCCGCCTATTTATGTTCGAAAACAGATCGTCCACAACCACTACGTCGTCGGCCTCCTGGAGCGCAAGGGCGCACGCTTTGTGGAATCGGAATACGACGTTCCCGAAGGGGCCGTGTGCCTCTTTTCCGCACACGGTGTCGCGCCCGCCGTCCGCGCCGCGGCGTCCACCCGAGATCTCCAGGTCATCGACGCCACCTGCCCTCTGGTGGCCAAGGTGCACCAGCAGGCGCGCCGGGTGGTCGGGGACGGCCGGGTCCTGCTGCTCGTGGGGCATGCGGAACACGAGGAAACGGAAGGGACTCGCGGGGAGGCCCCGCGGGAGACCCTGGTCGTGGAGACCGTCGAGGACGTCGAACGGCTGGACCTGCCCCGGGACACTCCGGTGGCCTATCTGACCCAGACCACCCTGTCGGTGGACGAGACCGCCGGCATCGTCCGCGCCCTCACCGAGCGGTTCGACGACATCGTCGGCCCCGGGACCGACACCATCTGCTACGCCAGCCAGAACCGGCAGAACGGCATCAAGTCCCTCGCCCAGCAGGCCGATCTGGTGCTGGTGGTCGGCTCGGAGAACTCCAGCAACTCCCAGCGGATGGTCGATGTCGCCCGCGACGCCGGAACCCCGGCCCGGCTGGTCCCGGACGTCTCCCGGCTGGACGGCCGCTGGCTGGAGGGCGTGACCACCGTCGGCGTCAGCTCCGGCGCCAGCGTCCCGGACGCCCTCGTCCACCAACTCCTCGACCGGCTGGCCGAGCTCGGCCATGACCAGGTCGACATCGAGTCCACGGCCGTCGAGGACGTGGTCTTCTCCATGCCCCTCTCACTCACCGACGGCATCCGGTCCGACGACCGGGAACGGCTCGACGACGCCTGGTCGAAGGTCCCATCGGACGCACCGGCCGGAACCTCCAGGAGGACGAAGTGACGGTCCATACGATGGCGACCCCCCGCCCCGCCCCGGCCCCGGCGACCACCGCCCGCCGGACGCTGATGAGCCTGCTGCCCCGGGTCGAGGAGCGGCTGCACACCTTCCTGTCCGGGGAGTACGAGCGCTGGCACGGTCTCGACCCACGCTCCAGCGTCCCCGTCGACGCGATCGCGCACCTGGTCGGCGCGGGCGGCAAGCGGATGCGCCCGGCGTTCTGCCTGAGCGGCTATCTGGCCGCCGGCGGCGATCCGGAGGACGGCCGGGTCATACCCGTCGCCGCCGCGCTGGAGCTGCTGCACGCCTGTGCGCTGATCCACGACGATGTGATGGACGAGTCCGCGGTGCGCCGCGGCTCGCCGACCGTGCACACCAGCCAGGCCGCGCTGCACCGCGAGCGCGGCTGGCAGGGCGCGGCGGAGCGGTTCGGGGAGAACGTGGCGATCCTCGCGGGCGATCTGGCCCTGGTCTACTCCGACGAGATCATGGCCGAGGTGGAGCCCGCGGTGGCCGCCGAGTGGCATCTGCTGCGCTCGGAGCTGATCATCGGCCAGTACATGGACGTGGCGGCGTCCGTGGAGTTCGAGCCGGACCCGGAGACCTCGCGGTGGATCGCCATCGCCAAGTCCGGCCGCTACACCATCCACCGCCCGCTGGTCCTGGGCGCCGCCGTGGCCGGCCGCGCGGACGCGGCGCCGGCCTTCGAGGAGTACGGGGCCGCGCTCGGCGAGGCGTTCCAGCTGCGGGACGACCTGCTGGACGCCTTCGGGGACTCCGAGGTGACCGGCAAGCCGAGCGGTCTGGACTTCGAGCAGCACAAGATGACGCTGCTGATGGCCCTGGCCATCCAGCGCAACGCGCACATCCGGGAGCTGGTGCCCGCCCAGCTGCGGGACGCCGACGACCTGCGGCGGCTGCTGATCGAGACGGGTGTGCGCGACGACGTCGAGAAGCACATCGACGGGCTCGTCGAGCGGGCCTGCCGCGCCATCGCCGAGGCCCCGCTGGAGCCCGAGTGGCGGGAGGAACTGGCCGCCATGGCCCACGAGGTCGCCTACCGGAGCGCCTGAGGCCACCGATGGGCACCGACAGCGACCGCACCCGGCGCCACCGACGCTTCAGGGAGCACACCCGGATGACACTGCTGGAGACCATCCACGGTCCCGCCGACATCAAGCACCTGGACGCGGGCCAACTCACCGAACTCGCAGCGGAAATCAGGCACTTCCTCATCGACAAGGTGCTGCGCACCGGCGGGCACCTGGGCCCCAACCTGGGCACCGTCGAACTCACCATCGCCCTGCACCGCGTCTTCGACTCCCCCCGGGACCGCATCCTGTGGGACACCGGACACCAGGCGTATGTGCACAAGATCCTGACCGGCCGCCGGGAGGGGTTCGACCGGCTCCGGCAGAAGGGCGGCCTGTCCGGCTACCCCAGCCGGGCGGAGTCCGAGCACGACACCATCGAGAACAGCCACGCCTCCACCGTGCTGTCCTACGCCGACGGCCTCGCCAAGGGGTTCCGGCTGCGGGGCGAGACCGACCGCGCGGTGGTGGCCGTCATCGGGGACGGGGCGCTGACCGGCGGCATGGCCTGGGAGGCGCTGAACAACATCTCGGGCGCCCCCGACCGTCCCGTCGTCATCGTGGTGAACGACAACGGCCGTTCCTACGCGCCGACCACGGGCGGCCTCGCCACCCATCTGGCGGGCCTGCGCACCTCCCCCGACTACGAGCGGTTCCTGGAGTGGTCCAAGCAGCGGCTGCGGCACACCCCGAAGCTCTACGAGGCGCTGCACGCGGTCAAGGCGGGGCTGAAGGACATGCTGGCCCCGCAGGGGCTCTTCGCCGACCTGGGCCTGAAGTACCTCGGGCCGGTCGACGGGCATGACATCGCGGCGGTGGAGGCCGCCCTGCGGCAGGCCGCCGGGTTCGGCGGGCCGGTCGTGGTGCACTGTCTGACCCGTAAGGGCCACGGCTACCGGCGCGCGGAGGCCGACGAGCGCGACCACCACCACGCGGTGGGTGTCAGCGACCCGACCACCGGCGAACCGCTGGGCTCCCCGGGCCCGTCCTGGACCTCGGTCTTCGGCGCGGAGCTGGTCGAGATCGGCCGTGCGCGCCCCGAGGTGGTGGCGGTGACGGCGGCGATGCTCCGGCCCACCGGGCTCGCGGCGTACGCGGAGGAGTTCCCGGACCGGGTCTTCGACGTCGGCATCGCCGAGCAGCACGCGGTCACCTCGGCCGCGGGGCTCGCCATGGCGGGGATGGTGCCGGTGGTGGCCGTGTACTCCACCTTTCTCAACCGCGGCTTCGACCAGCTGCTGATGGATGTGGCGATGCACTCCTGCCCGGTGGTGTTCGTCCTGGACCGGGCCGGGGTCACCGGTGACGACGGCGCCTCCCACAACGGCATGTGGGATCTGTCGGTGCTCGGGATCGTGCCCGGTCTGCGGATCGCGGCGCCCCGCGACGGGGCCCGTCTGCGCGCCGCGCTGCGCGAGGCGGTGGCGATCACCGAAGGACCCAGCGCCATCCGGTTCCCCAAGGGCCCGGTGGGGCCGGACATCCCCGCCGTCGACCAGCACGACGGCATCGATGTGCTGCACCGCTCCCCCGGCGACGACGTGCTGCTGGTGTCCGTGGGCGCCATGGCCGGGACGGCGTGCGAGACGGCGCGCCGGCTCACCGAGGAGGGCCTGGGCGTCACCGTGGTGGACCCGGCCTGGCTCAGACCGGTCGGCCCGTCCCTGATCAAGCTGGCGGAGCAGTACCGGCTCGTGGTGACCGTCGAGGACAACCTGCGCGTGGGCGGCTACGGCTCGCTGCTCGCCCAGGAGTTGCGCGACGCCGGTGTCCCGGCCCCGGTGTCCGGTTTCGGGATTCCGCAGCGCTTCCTGGAGCACGGCAAACGCGCCGACATCCTCGCCGAATGCGGCCTGAGCCCCGAAGACCTGGCCCGCTCGATCCGGATGCGGATCGCGGCCGACCGTGCGCCGGGCGTCCGGCGCCTTGAGGAGGATTCCCGATGACCGTCGATCTCGGCCTGCCCGCCGCGCCGCCACCGGTGCTCGGCAAGCGCCGCGTCACCCGTCAGCTCCACGTCGGCGCGGTGGGGGTCGGCAGCGACTTCCCCGTCTCCGTGCAGTCCATGACGACCACCGTCACCGCCGATGTCAACGCCACCCTCCAGCAGATCGCCGAGCTGACCGCGACCGGCTGTGACATCGTCCGGGTGGCCTGCCCCAGCCAGGACGACGCCGACGCGCTGCCGCAGATCGCCCGCAAGTCCAAGATCCCGGTGATCGCCGACATCCACTTCCAGCCCAAGTACGTGTTCGCCGCCATCGAGGCGGGGTGCGCGGCGGTGCGGGTGAACCCGGGGAACATCAAGAAGTTCGACGACAAGGTCAAGGAGATCGCCCGGGCCGCGAAGGACCACGGCACCCCGATCCGCATCGGGGTGAACGCCGGCTCGCTGGACGCGCGGCTGATGGCCAAGCACGGCAAGGCCACCCCCGAGGCGCTGGTGGAGTCGGCGCTGTGGGAGGCGGGGCTCTTCGCCGAGCACGGCTTCCACGATCTGAAGATCTCGGTGAAGCACAACGACCCGGTGGTCATGGTGCGCGCCTATGAGCTGCTCGCCGAGTCCTGCGACTATCCGCTGCACCTCGGGGTGACCGAGGCGGGCCCCGCCTTCCAGGGCACCGTCAAGTCCTCGGTGGCCTTCGGCGCGCTGCTGCGGCAGGGCATCGGCGACACCATCCGGGTCTCGCTGTCGGCGCCCCCGATGGAGGAGGTGAAGGTCGGCACCCAGATCCTCCAGTCGCTCAATCTGCGGCCGCGCAAGCTGGAGATCGTCTCCTGCCCCTCCTGCGGCCGGGCCCAGGTGGATGTGTACAAGCTGGCCGACCAGGTCACCGCCGGTCTCGAGGGCATGGAAGTGCCACTGCGGGTCGCGGTGATGGGGTGTGTGGTCAACGGCCCCGGTGAGGCGCGGGAGGCCGATCTCGGTGTCGCGTCGGGCAATGGCAAGGGCCAGATCTTCGTCAAGGGGAAGGTCATCAAGACCGTCCCCGAGAGCAAGATCGTGGAGACCCTGATCGAGGAGGCCATGCGCCTGGCCGAGGAGGCCGGCCCGCAGGACGCCCCCGAGTCCCCCACCGTCAGCGTGGGATGAGGGGGGATCCGTGAAGCGCCTGACAACGCGGGTCGCGATCGTGGGGGCGGGCCCCGGCGGTCTGCTGCTCTCCCATCTGCTCCAGCTCGCCGGGGTGGACTCGATCGTGCTGGAGCGGCGGAGCCGGACTTACGTGGAGAAGCGGGTGCGGGCCGGGCTGCTGGAGGGCGGCACCGTGGACTTCCTGCGCGAGGCCGGTCTGGCGGACCGGCTGGACCGTGAGGGGCTGGTCCACGAGGGCTTCGTCTTCCGGTTCGGCGCGCGCGCCCACCGGATGCCGTTCACCGAGCTGACCGGCCGGACGGTCCATATGTACGGCCAGCAGGAGCTGGTGAAGGACCTGATCCGGGCCCGGACGGCGGCCGGGGCGCGGCTGTGGTTCGACGTCCCCGACGTCGAACTGCGCGGTCTGGAGACGGACACACCGGCCGTGCGCTGCACGGTGGCGGGCCAACCGGTGGAGATCGCCTGTGACTTCGTCGCGGGCTGCGACGGATTCCACGGGGTCTCCCGCCGGTCCGTGCCGCCCGGCGCGCTGACGACCTACGAGCGCTCGTATCCGTACGCCTGGCTCGGGGTGCTGGCCCAGGCGCCGCCCGCCGCCGAGGAGCTGATCTACGCGGTGCACGGCCGCGGCTTCGCGCTGCACAGCATGCGCTCGCCCGCGGTGAGCCGGCTCTATCTCCAGGTGGAGGCCGGTGAGTCGGTGGAGAACTGGCCCGATGAGCGGATCTGGAAGGAGCTGCACACCCGGCTGGACATCGACGGCGCCCCGGAGCTGGCCGAGGGGCCGGTGCTGGAGAAGAGCTGTGTGGCGCTGCGTGGCTTCGTCACCGAGCCGATGAGCTACGGGCGGCTGTTCCTGGCCGGGGACGCCGCGCATATCGTGCCGCCGACCGCGGCCAAGGGGCTCAACCTCGCCGTGGCGGACATCAAGGTACTCGCCGCGGCCTTCCGGGAGTTCTACGAAACCGGCGACCGCGGCCCGCTGGACGGCTATTCGGCCGCCTGCCTGCCCGGGGTCTGGCAGGCGCAGGAGTTCTCCGACTGGATGTCGCGGCTGCTGCACCGGCCGACGGAGGGCCGGGTGTTCGACGAACGCCTCCAGCACGCCCGGCTCAAGGCCGTGGTGGGCTCCCCCGCCGCCGCGCGGAACTTCGCCGAGAACTATGTGGGCCTGGCGCGGGAGCGGACCCCGGCCCGGGGAGGTCGGCCGTGACGTCGCTGACGAGCGAGAGCCGGACGACGGCGCGCACCCGCAGCGGCGGGGACGTGGCGCGCGGTCTGTTCCGGCTGTCGAAGATCTTCGTGTACCAGAACTACTTCGGCTGGGGCATGGCGTGGCTCACCCTGAGCCCGCAGGCGCGCGACCGCCCGGGGACCACCGCCGCGATGCTGCTGTTCCTGCTCGGCTCCATGGGCATCGTCACCTGCACCTGCGCCACCGACGACCTGGTGGGCTTCCGCAACGGCAGCGACGCCCGCAACTACAAGGCCGGTGACACCAAGCGCGACATCCGCGGCAAGCCGCTGCTCAGCGGGGCGGTCACCGAGCGCGAGGCGGTGCGGTTCATCGCCTGCGCGGCCTCGGTCGCGGTGCTCGCGGGGACCGGCGCGTTCTGGGCGCTGGACTGGCGGGCCCCGGCGGTGGCGTACCTCCTCTACGGGGTCGGGTTCTTCTTCAGCGTGCAGTACTCGGCCGGGCTGCGGCTGAGCTACCACCGGGGCGGTGCGGAGACGCTGCTGTGCCTGGCCACCACGGCCGGGCTGCTGGCCCCGTATCTGGCGGTGGAGCGGCACTGGTCGTCCCCCGCGGTGCTGGTGGGCCTGTTGCTGGGGCTCTGGCTGGTGATGGTGAGCAGCTACTCCAACGTCAACGACGCCGATGGGGACCGCTCGGTGGGCCGCCGCACGCTGGCCGCGTCCACCGGGCCGCGGGTCTACAAGACCGCCATGGCCGTGTTCTTCCTGGCCTCGGCCACGCTGATCTGCGTCCTGGGCCTGGCCACCCGGTGGCCGTGGTGGACCGTGCTGACCCTCCTGCCCGCCACCGCTCTCCACGCGGCCCAGCTGCGCGAGGGCCCGCTGCGGGGGCGCTGGCTGAGCGCCCGCAAGCTCGGGCTCTACGCCTATGACCTGGGCTTCCTGGGCCTGCTGGCGCCTGCGCTGTATGTCCTGTCCTAGGGGGTGTCCGGCGGTACGCGTACGCCTGCGGCGGGCTGTTCCCCTACCCGCCCCTTCCCTCAACTGGGGCTCCGCCCCAGACCCCGCTCCTCAATCGCCGGAGGGGCTGCTCCGGCCCGTGCCGCCGGGCGTGGCGGGTGAGCCCCGCTCCTCAAACGCCGGAGGGGCTGATTTCAGCCCGTCCGGGGTCCAGGGGCGGAGCCCCTGGTATCGGGAAGGGGCGGGGAGGGGGCGGCAACGATATGCGGCTCCGCCGCGTGGCCCGCCGCAGGCGCCACCACCCGCCGGATACGCCCCAGCCGTACCCCCGTCCCAGCCGTACGCACCCCTATCCAATATCCAAGGAGATGAGCATGGCGGCGCGTTCTCAACAGCCCGTCAACGTAGGCCGGTTGTTCCACTGGGCCGCCGAACAGGGCAGGCCGACGGTCATGCATCTGGACCGGCCCTTCGACATCGCCCCGGACTCCGGCACCCGCTTCGACGTACCCGCCCTGGCGGCGACCGTGGAGGACGCCGCGGGCTGGCTGTACGGGGCGGGGCTGCGCCACGGCGACCGGCTCGCCATCGTCAAGGAGAACCACTACGACTTCATCCTGCTCGCCGCGGCCGCCGCCCGGCTCGGGGCGCTGCCGGTGATGATCGCGCCCATCCGGTCGGAGGCCCATATCCGCACCCTGCTCACCAGGATCTCCCCGAAGGTCCTGGTGATGGGCACCACGGTGCTGGAGCGGATGACCGCCGCCGGGATCGCGCTCGACGACCCGGGGCTGACGCTCGTGGCCGTCGGCGAGGACCGCCCGGGGCTGCCCGGCGGAACACTGCGCATCGACGATGTGCGCGGCGGCGCCCGCCCGCCGGTGCGGTTCCGCGGCCGCCATGAGCCCATGCTGGTCACCCACACCTCGGGCACCACGGGCGTGCCGAAGCTGGTGGTGCACTCGCCCGCCACCACGCTCGCGGCCGTGCCGTTCCGCATCGAGTCCTACCGGCTGCCGCTGATGACCTCCCGGCCGCGGGACGTGGTGGCCAGCGGGATCTCCTTCGCCCACAACCGCAATCTGTCCTGGACCAACGGGACGCTGTTCCGCGGGCCGCGGAAGATGGTGATCCTCTCCGATCCGGGTCTGGAGAACGTGGCGCGGATGCTGGCCGCGCACCCGCCCACCTCGCTGGAGGCCTGTCCGAACGTCTTCCAGTACTGGGAGGAGCTGGCCGACACCCGGCCCGAACTCTTCGCGGGCGTACGGCGGTTCATCAGCACCTTCGACGCGGTGCACCCCAGGACGGTCCGCAAGTTCCTCGGCGCCTCCCGGGTCCGGCTGCCGCTGTGGGCCTGGGGCGTGGGGCAGTCGGAGATCGCGGGCATCGCGGCCGGGGTGGCCACCCGCTCCATGGTCCGTCCGGGCAAACCCCGGGCGCACGACGCCACCAACGTCGGGTTCCCGCCCCTGGTCCGGGTGAAGGTCGTGGACCCGGAGACCGGCCGCAAGCGGCCCCGGGGGAAGCCGGGGCTGCTGATGGTGAGGACCAAGTCGCGGTGTCTGACCTATCTGGGCGAGGACGACCGGCACCGCGCCAAGGACCAGGGCCGCTGGTGGAACACCGGCGACCTGGGCGAGTACGCGGGCTACGGCCGCATCCGGCTGATCGACCGCGAGGTCGACATGATCCCCGGGATGAGCAGCATCGAGCTGGAGTCCACGCTGCTCGACCGGCTGGACCGGGCCTCCGAGGTGATCGTGCTCGGGGTCCCCGGGCAGCCGCCGATCCCGGTGCTGTGCATGCGCGACGACGCCCTGGACCCCCAGGAGTGGGACCGGGCCTGCCGTGGCCTGCCCGAGATGGACAAGCCCCGGCTCGTCCCCTGGGACGAGATGCCGCGCACCGCCACCTGGAAGGTGCGCCGGGGGGAGCTGCGCGAACGGCTGCTGGGCTCCGGCGACACCTACGGCACCGGCCAGTGGACCTGACCCGCGCCGCGCATCGCACCACCACAGCACGCATCGAGACGACCGCATCCACCATGAACGAGGGGTAATTAGCCGTGTGGTTCCCGCCCGCTCTCATCGACCTCCCGAACGTCGCCCCGGTGACGCTGCCGGAGGCGGACCGGCCGAGTTGGCTGTTCTGGATCCTGATGGGCCCGTGCGCATCGGGCTGGCTGGTGGCGTACGGACTCGCCATCTATCGCGCCAAACTGGACAAGCGGGTGGGGATTCCCGTCTTCGTGGTCGAGGTCAACCTCGCCTGGGAGTTCACCCTCTCCCTGATCCTGGACCAGGCCGATGTGCAACGCCCGATCAACCTCAGCTGGTTCCTGGTCGACTGCTTCATCCTCCGGCAGACGCTGGCCTACGGATGGAAGGACTATCCCGGCATGAGCCGGCGGGCCTTCCGGTGGATGGTCTTCGGCGTCATCGCCTGGTCCGCGGTCTTCCACATCATGACCACCTATGAGCTCAAGGACGCCACCGGCATCTACACCGGCACCGGGCTGAACGTCTTCCTGAGCCTGTCCTTCATCTTCATGCTCAACCGGCGCGGCTCCTCGCTCGGGCAGTCGATGTACGTGGCGCTCGCCAAGGGCATCGGATCGTTCTTCGCGGGCTGGACGGTGCTGGTGATGTACCCGGGCCACCACCTGTTCATCTTCCTCTTCCTGACCGTCTGGACCATCGACGCGGCCTACTGCGTGCTGCTGTACCGCAAGGTCCGCGAGGAGGGCCGCTCGCCGTGGGCCTGGAACCGGGGCCCGGCCGAGGTCCCCGACGACCCCGGCGCCCCCGGCGGCATCGCACCGGCCGGCACACCGCACCACGAGGAGCGGGAGGAGGAGCGGGAGGCGGCCGTCCGCGGCGCGGCCTCGGGCTGAGCCGCGTCCCGGACCCTTCGTCCACGGAGAATGACCATGACCACGCAACGTCTGGACGTCTGCCTCATCGGTGCCGGGCCCCGGGGGCTCTCGGTCCTGGAGCGGCTGTGCGCCAACGCCGCGCAGGCGCCCACCACCTCGGTCACCGTCCATGTGGTGGACCCGTATCCGCCGGGGGCGGGGCGGGTCTGGCGCTCCGACCAGTCCCGCCATCTGCTCATGAACACCGTCGCCGGACAGGTCACCCTGTTCACGGACGAGACCGTGGAGATGGCCGGGCCGGTGCTCCCCGGGCCCAGCCTGTACGAGTGGGCCCGGTTCGTGAGCCTCACCGGCGGTCTCGACGAGGTCGGGTACGAGGCCGGGTACGGCGAGGACGTCCTCGCCGAGGCGCGGCGCCTGGGCCCCGACTCGTACCCCACCCGCGCCTTCCACGGGCACTATCTGGAGTGGGTCCACCGCCGGGTGACCGGCACCGCTCCCGCGTCCGTCCGCACGGTGTCCCACCGCTCACGGGCGGTCGGGCTCGAGGAGCGCACGGCGGGCGGGGCGCAGACCGTCGTCCTGGAGGACGGCACCCGGCTGGCGGGGCTGCACGCGGTGGTGCTGGCCCAGGGCCATCTGCCGCAGCGGCGCTCGCCGCGGGAGGCGGCCCACGCGGCCTTCGCCGAGGCGCGGGGCCTGCGCTATCTCCCGCCCGCCAGTCCGGCCGAGGTGGATCTGTCCGGCGTCCGGCCCGGGGAGGCGGTGGGCCTGCTGGGGCTGGGGCTGAACTTCTTCGACTATCTGGCGCTGCTCACCGAGGGCCGGGACGGCCGGTTCGAACGGCGGGCGGGACGTCTGGTCTACCGGCCCTCGGGCCGGGAGCCGCGGCTGCTGGCGGGCTCGCGCCGGGGCGTGCCGTTCCACTCCCGGGGCGAGAACCAGAAGGGCCCGCACGGCCGTCACCACCCGCTGGTGCTGACCCCGGAGGTGATCCGCGGTCTGCGGCGGCGGGCCCGTGAGCGGGGCGGTCTGGACTTCCGCTCCGAGCTGTGGCCGCTGATCTCCAAGGAGGTGGAGACGGTCTACTACACCGCGCTGCTCACCGCCCGGGGGCGGGAGGCGGCCGCGCACCGGCTGCGCGCCGCCTATCCGTCGGCTCCCCGGGGCAGCGCGGCGGAGGACCGGCTGCTGACCGAGAGCGGTATCCCGCTCCGGGAGCGCTGGAACTGGGGCCGGATCGCCCGGCCCTGCCCCGCCGACGGCCTCCGCTCGCCCGCCGCGTTCCGGTCCTGGCTGCTGGGGTATCTGCGGGCGGATCTGGAGGCGGCGCGCGCGGGCAATGTGCACGGCCCGCTGAAGGCGGCCCTGGATGTGCTGCGCGATCTGCGCAACGAGATACGGCTGGTGGTGGACCACGGCGGGCTGACGGCCCGTTCGCATCGCGAGGACCTGGACGCCTGGTACACCCCGCTGAACGCCTTCGTGTCGATCGGTCCCCCGGCCCGGCGGATCGAGGAGGCGGTCGCGCTCATCGAGGCGGGTGTGCTGACCGTGCTGGGCCCGCGCACCGTGGCGCGCGCCGACGCCGAGGAGGGCGCCTTCGTCCTGGAGTCCCGTGCCGTGCCCGGCTCGCGACGGCGGGCGACCACGCTGATCGACGCCCGGCTGCCGGGCACCGATGTGCGCTCCAGCGCCGATCCGCTGCTGTCGGGGCTGCTGACGAGCGGTCAGTGCGGGCCGTATGCGGTCGGCGGCACGGGCGATGGGCGGGGCGGCCTCGAGACGGGCGGGCTCGCCGTGGGGCCCAGCCCCTACCACCTGCTGGATGGAGCGGGGCGGCCGCATCCACGGCGGTTCGCCTTCGGCGTGCCCACCGAATCCGTCCACTGGGCCACGGCCGCGGGTGTCCGGCCGGGCGTCGGCTCTGTGATCCTTTCCGATGCCGACGCCATCTCGCGTGCCGTGCTGGCACTGCGCGACGGCTCGCCCACCGACCCCAACGGCCCCACAGGCCCCGAGACCATCGAGGTTTCCGTCCCATGACCGACGCCATGAGCGATACGACCGACGGCGCCCCGCGCCATGCCGACGCGGGCCTGCTGAGCCCCGTCCGAGCCGGCACCCCGGCCGAGGCCACCACGTCGGACGGCGCCTGGCTCCAGGCGATGCTGGATGCCGAGGCGGGCCTGGTACGGGCGCAGGCGCGCCTGGGCCTGGTGCCCGAGGCGGCGGCCCGCACCATCACCGGCCTCGCCCGTGCCGAGCGCCTGGACGTCGAGGAGATCGCCCGGCTGGCCCGGGGCGCGGCCAACCCGGTGGTGGCGCTGGTCCGGGCGTTCACCGCGCTGGTGGCCGCGGCGGACCCGGCCGCCGCGGAGTACGTACACCGCGGCTCGACCAGCCAGGACATCATGGACACCGCCGCCATGCTGGTGGCGCGCCGGACCCTCGTGCCCCTGGTGGCGGACCTGGAGCGGATCGCGCGGGCGCTGCGCGAGCTGGCCGTGGCGCACCGGGACACGCTGATGCCCGGCCGTACGCTCGCCCTGCACGCCGTGCCCACCACCTTCGGTCTGAAGGCGGCGGGCTGGCTGAGCGGCGTGGCGGACGCGGCCGCCCGGCTGGCCCGGATCCGCGACCACGAACTGCCGGTGCAGCTCGGCGGCGCGGCGGGCACGCTGGCGGGCTACACCGAGTACGCCCAGATGGACCGGGGGACGCGGCCCGGGGCGCCGGGGCCGGGCGAGTTCGCGGAGCGGCTGACGGCGGAGTTCGCCGCGCAGGTCGAGCTGAACGAGCCCGTCCTGCCCTGGCACACCGCCCGTACGCCGGTCGCGGGGCTGGCCGCCCAACTGGCCCTGGCCACCGGGGCGCTGGGCAAGATCGCGGTGGATGTGCAGCTGCTGTCGCGCACCGAGACCGCCGAGGTCGCCGAGCCCGCCGCCGAGGGCCGCGGGGTGTCCTCCGCGATGCCGCACAAGCGCAACCCCGCCCTGGCCACGCTGGTGCGCTCGGCGGCGCTCCAGGTGCCGGCGCTGGCGAGCGCCGTCATGGGGTGCATGCTCGCGGAGGACGAGCGGCCGGCCGGGGCGTGGCACGCCGAGTGGCTTCCGCTGCGCGAGTGTCTGCGGCTGACGGGCGGGGCGGCGCACACGGCCGTCGAACTGGTCGAGGGTCTTGCCGTCTTCCCGGACCGGATGCGCGCCCATCTGGGGCTGACCGGCGGGCTGATCGTCTCCGAGCGGCTGGCCGCGGCCCTGACCCCGGTGCTGGGCAAGGGGCCCGCGAAGGAGCTGATGGCCCGGGCCTCGGCGGAGGCGGCGCGCGGCGGGCGGACGCTGGGCGAGGTGCTGGCCGACGCCCCCGAGCTCGCGGGTCGTTTCACATCGGAGGAGCTGGCCGCCCTGCTGGACCCGGCGAACTATCCGGGGGCGGCCGGGCCGCTGGTGGACCGGGCGGTTCAGGAGCGCCGGGACCGGTTCTGACGGCCGCTCGTGGAGCGGTGTCGGCCGGGGATGTCACATCCGGGAGGGGCTCGGCGTCTGGGATGCCGTGACGGGATTCCAGACCCGGTGCGCTTGAGGAAGGAAGAGGGAATGCTGGACAGACTGGCCGGTTTCGTCGTGCGGAAGCGCCTGGCGGTGTTGGTCGTCGGCCTGCTGCTCGCCGTGGTCGGCGGGGTGGCGAGTACGACGTTGTTCGACAAGCTGACGGCGGGCGGTTTCGACGATCCGAAGTCCGAGTCATCGCGGGCGATCACCGCGCTGGACAAGAGGTTCGGGCAGGGGCTGCCCAATCTCACCCTGCTGGTGACGTCGAAGGGGCGGGTGGACGACCCGTCCGTGACGGCGGCGGGCACCGAGCTCACCCGGAGGCTGGGCGGGGAACCCGGAGTGGCGAACGTCAGCTCCTACTGGACCACCGGGAAGGCCCCGCAGCTGCGCGGCGAGAGCGGTCACAAGGCCCTGATCATGGGCACGATCACCGGGGACGACACCTCCTCGCAGAAGCGCGTCGCCGAGCTGGCGGACCGCTACGAGGGCGCGCGGGACGGGCTGGAGGTGAAGGTCGGCGGCTATACGAAGTTCCAGCGGGAGCTGCTGGAGCAGGGCCAGAAGGACGCCACCACCGGTGAGACGGTCGCCATCCCGATCACCCTGGTCGCGCTGGTGTTCATCTTCGGCAGCGCGGTGGCCGCCGCGCTGCCGCTGGCCGTCGCCCTGGTGGCGATGATGCTGACGATGGGGCTGACGTGGATCCTGGCGAGCGTCACGACGGTCGGCTCGCTCGCGGCGAGCGTGGTGACCCTGCTGGGGCTGGGCCTCGCCATCGACTACAGCCTGCTGATGGTCAGCCGCTACCGCGAGGAGCTGCGGTCGGGGCTCGCCCCGCCGGAGGCCATCCGGGCGACGCTGACCTCCGCCGGGCGCACCGTGACCTTCTCGGCGCTGACCGTGGCCGTCTCGTCCCTGGCCATGGCCTGGTTCCCGCTCCAGGCGGTGCGGTCCATGGGCTACGCGGGGGCGCTCACGGCTCTGTTGTCCGGTGCGTCCTCGCTCATCGTGCTGCCGGCGCTGCTCGCGCTGCTCGGCGACCGGATCGAGAAGGGCCGGGTGTTCCGCAGGCGGCGCGGGGCGGACTCCGAGGCCGCCGCGCGGAGCGTGGAGAGCGGCTTCTGGCACCGGCTGGCCACCACCGTGATGCGGCGCCCGGTGCCGATCGTGACCATCGTGACCGCGTTCCTGCTGCTGCTCGGGGCGCCGTTCCTGGGCATCAACCTCGGTATGCCGGACGAGCGGGTGATGCCCGCGTCCTCGTCGGCACGTCAGGTGGCCGACACCGTGCGCGCCGAGTTCGACAGCAGTGAGCAGAACGCGCTCCAGGTCGTGGCGCCCGAGGGCGGCTCGGACCGGGCGGCCGTCGGCGCGTACGCCAAGCGGCTGTCCCAGTTGCCGCATGTGGCCGCGGTGCGCACCGCCACCGGCGCCTACGCCGAGGGCCGCCAGGCCGCCCCGCCCGACCAGCGCTACGCGCGCTTCGCCTCGGGTGACGCCGTCTACTTCTCCGTGGTGCCGGAGACGGCCGGCGCGGACGACGCGGACCGGCTGGTCGGCGAGATCCGGTCGCAGAAGGCGCCGTTCGAGGCGCTGGTGGGCGGGGCGGCGGCCACCAACCACGACGCCGCGGCGGCGCTGGAGAAGTGGCTTCCGTACGCCCTGGGCACGGTGCTGCTGACCATGCTGGTGCTGCTGTTCCTGGTGACCGGAAGCGTGCTGCTGCCGTTCCTCGCGCTGGTGCTCAGCGCGCTGAGCCTGACGGCCACCTTCGGCGCGCTGGTGTGGGTCTTCCAGGACGGCCATCTCGCGGGGCTGTTCGGCGACTTCACCCCGACCGGCAACATCGCCGCCACGATCCCGGTGATGCTCTTCGGCCTCGCCTTCGGGCTCGCGATGGACTACCAGGTCTTCCTGCTGTCCCGGATGCGCGAGGAGTACGACCTGACCGGCTCGCCGACGGCCGCCGTCGCCCAGGGGCTGGAACGCACCGGCCGCATCGTGACCGCGGCGGCGGTGGCGATCTCGGTGGTCTTCCTGGCCTTCACCGTCTCCGGCATCTCGCTGGTGAAGGCGTACGGGGTCGGGCTGCCGCTGGCCGTGCTGATGGACGCGACGCTCATCCGCGGGGCCGTACTGCCCGCGGCGATGCGGCTGGGCGGCCGCGCCACGTGGTGGGCCCCGGCCCCTCTGCGGCGACTGCACAGCCGCTACGGCCTACGCGAGGAACCCACGACGCCGACGCCCCGGCACACCGGCGACCGGGCCCTCACGGGCTGACGCGAGAGAGGGCCCGTGTGGCCGACCCACGCTCCGGGGCGTCCGGCGGGTCTTTCCCCTCCCCGCCCCTTCCCGCTACCAGGGGCCCCGCCCCTGGACCCCGGAACCCGGGCCGCCGGGGCGACGGGGCGACGGGGCGCCCCCCGCCGCGCGGCGGAGCCGCACATGGACGCCATGGGGAAGGCGGAGCCCCGGCCCGGGGCCCGGAGCGGAACCCCAGCCCGAGGCCTGGGACGAAACCCCGACCCAGGGCCTCGGGCGGAACCCCGGCTCGGGGCCTGGGCCGGAACCCGGGCCCGGGGTCTGGGGCGGAACCCCAGCCCGAGGCCTGGGGCGGAACCCCGACCCGGGGCCTGGAGCGGAACCCCGGCCCGAGGCCTGGGGCGGAACCCCGACCCGGGGCCTGGAGCGGAACCCCGGCCCGAGGCCTGGGGCGGAACCCCGACCCGGGGCCTGGAGCGGAACCCCGGCCCGGGGTCTCGGCCAGAGTCCCGGACCGAAGCCTGAGGCGAAGCCCCGACCCAGGGCCTCGGGCGGAACCCCGACCCAGGGCCTCGGGCGGAACCCCGACCCAAGGTCCGGGGCGGAACCCGGGCCCGAGGCCTGGAGCGGAACCCCGACCCGGGCCTGGAGCGAAGCCCCGGCCCAGGGTCAGGGGCGGAGCCCCGGGACGGGGCCTGAGGCGAAGCTCCGGACCGGCGTCTGCGACGAGACCCCGCCCCGGAGCCCGGGACCCCCAGCCCAGAGGCTGGGGCGGAGCCCCGGCCCGGGGCCTGGGGCGGAACCCCGGCTCGGGGCCTGGGGCGGAGCCCCGGGACGGGGTCTGGGGCGAAGCCCGCTCCGAGGCCTCGGGCGGAACCCCGGCCCAAGGCCTGGGACGAAGCCCCGACCCGGGCCTGGAGCGAAGCCCCGGCCCAGGGTCAGGGGCGGAGCCCCGTTCCGGGGCCGGGGGCGGAGCCCCGTTCCGGGGGCTGGGGCGGAGCCCCAGTTTCGGGAAGGGGCGGGGAGGGGAACGGCCCGCCGCAGGCGGCACAGTCCCCGTCCTGCCTACAGCGGTTCCGCTTCCGTCGTGGCGTACTCCTTGCGCAGCGTGGCCAGGACGGGATGCTCCGGGTCGAACTCCACCCCGTCGATCGACCGGATCGCCCGCACGCCCACCCCCGCGTTGAGCGCGAACGCCGCCCGCAGGTCGCCGAGCCGCTCCCGGTCGATCCGCTCGGTGTGCTGCGGGCCGCCGTGGCCGCGGCGGACGAGCTCTTGCGTGACGCCGGGCAGACACACGGCGTCCGGCCACAGCACGCGCTCGCCGTCGAAGAACCCCACGTTCCAGGTCGCGCCCTCGGACACCGCGCCCCGCTCGTCCGTCAGCAGCACATCGTCGTAGCCGTCGAGCTGGGCCAGGCGGCGCAGCCGCAACAGCCCGAACAGGCCGACATGTTTGACCTCCGGCAGATCGCGGTGGTGCGCCGCGGTGCGCACGCTCAGCGGGGGCAGCGAGGGCGCGGCGGCGGGCCGGGTGGTGACCAGGATCCGCGGGGTGGCCTCGGCCCCGGGCCGCTCAAGGCCGAGGTCGGGGTCGTACACGGTCACCCGGACCGTGAGCGGCCCCTCGGTGTCCGCGACCGCGCGCCGGACCAGTTCGCGGATCCGGTCCCGGTCCGGGTCGGTGCCGAACAGCACACCGCAGTCCCGTACCAGCCGGTCCAGATGGAGGGACAGCCCGCGCACCCGACCGTCCGCCACCCGCATGGTGGTGAAGTGACCGTAGTTGGTCATGGCCAGCGCCGTCAGCTCGCGGACGCCCGCCGGTTCCCCGTTCAGCTCTGTCATGGGGCCAGTCTGGCAGCCGGGGGGTGGACGGACTCGGCGAGTCGCCCGAGCTTGTCGGGGTTGATCAGACCGTAGATGCCGCGCACCCGCTCACCGTCGGGCGCGGGGTCGAACACAGCGGCCGCGTACAGCGTCCCGCCGAGGAACAGGACCACCCCCGGGCCCCCGTTGATCTGCACCGGGCGCGCGTCGAAGGTGGGCAACCGCGCGCTGACGGCGGCGACGAGACGGGCCACCTTGTCCCGGCCCTCGACAACCCGGAGCGCGGCGCGGCGCTTGCCCCCGCCGTCGCTCCACATGACCACCTCCGGGGCCAGGACGTCCATCAGGGCGTCGAGGTCGCCGCCGATGGCCGCGTCGAGGAACCGCTCGGTGACGATGCGCTGGGTGGAGCGGTCGAGGTCGTACCGCGGCCGCCGGGCCTCGACGCGCTCCTTGGCGCGGTGGGCGAGCTGGCGGACGGCGGCCGGGCTGCGCCCCAGGATCGCGGCGATCTCCGCGTGGTCGTACGCGAACGCCTCGCGCAGCACGAACACCGCCCGCTGCAAGGGGGTCAGCGTCTCCAGGACCACCAGCATCGCCAGGGACACCGATTCGGTGCGGATCGCGGTGTCGGGGGTGTCCGGTCCGGTCAGCACGGGCTCGGGCAGCCAGGGGCCGATATAGCTCTCCCGGCTGCGGCGGGCCCGGCGCATCTGGCTGAGCGCGTGGTTGACGGCGATCCGCACCAGATAGGCCCGGGGGTTGGCGATCTCCTTGTCCTGGACCGACGCCCAGGACAGCCAGGTCTCCTGCACCACGTCCTCGGTGTCGGCGACCGTGCCGAGCATGTTGTAGACGATGGAGAAGAGCAGCTCACGGTGGTGGAGGAAGTCCTCGCTCCCCGCATCCGGCACCGGCCTGTCCTGCGGTCCCGCGCGGTCCTTCCACGGCGATACGGGGGTGTCCATTGCACCGATGGTAGGCGGCACGCCGCTCCGGCCACCGCATAGGATCGGCTCATGCCAGATCTCGTATCCGTCAACTACCGCAAGTACGACGGCTCTCTGCACTGGAACCTGCGGATGCGCAGGCTGGGCGAGGACGAACACGGCGTCTGGCTGGGGCTCCCAGGCGGCGGCGTGATGCGCAAGGGGTACGGCCCGATGGTGCCGATCGCCTGCGCGCATGTGGTCCTCCTCCCGCGCGACGCGTGGTGGACCGCGGCGTTCAACGCCCCGCCCCGGGAGACCGAGATCTACTGCGACATCGCCACGCCACCCGAGTGGCTCTCCTCCCACGAGGTCTCGATGGTGGACCTGGACCTCGATGTGATCCGCAAGCGGACCGACGGCTCGACCCTGATGGACGACGAGGACGAGTTCGCCGAGCACCAGGTGCGGTACGGCTATCCGGCGAAGGTCATAGCGGAGGCCGAGGCGGCGGGGCGGTGGCTGATGGACGCGGTCGACGGGCGCGCCGAGCCGTTCGGGGACGCCTCCAGGGCGTGGCTGGCCATGGTCGACGGCGAGCGGCCCTGAGCCCGGCCCAGCTCACTGTCACCTCACCGGGGCGGCCGTCCCGTGCCCCGCGAGGCCGAGGACGACTCCTCCGTACGCCCCTTGGCAGGCCCCTTCTCCGGCACCGGCCGGTCCCCGGAGTGAGGTGCGCCCGCGCGACCGCGCAGTGGCCGGACGGCTATCGCCGCCGATATCAACAGCAGCCCGCCAAGCATGACGAAGGGGGCGGCGGTGCCCGCGAGCCCCGCGAGCAGACCGGCGGAGGCGGGCGCGGCCACCTGGCCGAGCCGGTTGCCGGTGAGCCGCAGCGCGAGGGCCGTGCTGCGCGCCCCCTCGGGGGCCGCCTGGACGACGGTCGTCATCGACAGCGGCTGGCCGACGCCGAGGCAGAAGCCGAGCCCGGCCAGCAGCACCCCGAGCGCCCAGGCGGGCACCGGCAGGGCGATGCCCGCGCACAGCAGCGCGGCGCCCAGACAGCTGACGGCCATCAGCACGGTGCGGCCCATCAGCCGGATCATCGGGGTCATGGCGAGCCGGCAGGCCACCGTCGCGGCGGCGCGCAGGCTGAGCAGCACACCGACGACCGCGGGCGAGATACCGCGCTGTTCGCCGACGACCGGCAGATAGGCGGTGAGGATGTCGGTGGCGGAGAGCACCGCGAGGCTGATGAACATGCCGGAGGCGACCCCGCGGGTGGTCAGGATGGACCGTACGGAGACCTTGCGGGCCGGGGCCTCCTCGGCGGGCCCGGCCGCCGTGCCGTCGGGGCGGCGCTCGATGCGCCATAGCGAGGTGACGGAGAAGGCCGCGAGGGCGGCGGAGACGAACAGCGCGGCGGCGCTGGTGCGGCCCATCGCCCCGTCGTGTTCCGAGACCACAAGACCGGCCGCGATGGGCCCGATGAGCTGGCCGAGCGAGGCGCCGATGGTGAAGTGGCCGAAGTTGCGGTCCTGGTCCTCGGGCGCGCTCTGGCGGGCGACGATGGACTGGGCGCCGATGACGAACGACAGATGGCCGAGGCCCATCACCCCGCTCCACGCGGCCATCGCGGGCAGCGATCCCGCCGTGCCGCTGAACGCGCAGCCGGTGGCGATGAGGGCGACCCCGATGGGCAGCAGCGGGGCGCACCGCCCGTGGTCGGTGCGCCGCCCGAGCGGTACGGCGGCGAACAGCGGCAGCAGGGCGTAGATACCGGCGATCACACCGATGGCACGGGCGTCGGCACCGAGCGCGAGCGCCCGGTAGGAGACGGCCGGCCGCGCCATGCTCACCGCCCCTTGTGTGAACGAGAAGGCGATGACCAGGCGCAGCAGCCAGCCCCTACCGGGCTTCGAGATCTTCACGGCTCAGATGATGCCGAACGCGAGACCTGCGGCGAGCACCACCAGCGAGGTGAGCGCCGCCCATTTCACGGTGAACCGGGTGTGGTCGCCGAATTCGACCTTCGCCATGCCGACGAGCACGTAGACGGCGGGGACCAGCGGGCTCGACATGTGCAGGGCCTGGCCGACGAGCGAGGCGCGGGCGATCTCCAGCGCGGAGACCCCGTGGGCGGCTCCGGCCTCGGCGAGGATCGGCACGATGCCGAAGTAGAAGCCGTCGTTGGACATGAAGTAGGTGAGCGGGAGGGACAGCACACCGGTGACGATGGCCATGTGCGGGCCCATGCCCTCGGGGACGCCGTCGACCAGCCAGCGGGCCATGTGCTCGACCATGCCGGTGCCGGTGAGGACGCCGGTGAAGACGGCTGCGGCGAAGACCATTCCGGAGACGTTGACGACGTTCTCGGCGTGCGCGGCCACCCGCGCCTTCTGGTCCTTCATGTTCGGGAAGTTGACGGTGAGCGCGACGGCGGCGGCGAGCAGGAAGAGGACCGGGATCGGCATGGTCTCGGTCACCATCAGGGCGAGCAGCGCGACGGTCAGGGCCGCGTTGAACCAGTAGAGCTTGGGGCGCAGGGTGGCGCGGTGGGGGTCGAGCCCCTTCAGCTCGTCGTCGTCCTCACCCTCGTGGGAGGGGGAATCCGAGGAGCCGGAGCCCTTCGGGGACGGGGCCTCCGCGTCGGTGCCGGAGCCCGCTCCGCCGCCGGTCGGCGCGGCCTTCACGCCCTTACGGCCCTTGGCCCCCTTGCCGCCGGAGCCCGCGCCGACCAGCACCTGCTCCGGGTCGCCGGCGGTGACCTCGTCCAGGGTCAGCACGCCGAGCCGCTTGCGCTCGCGCAGCCCCAGGCCGTAGGAGAGGGCGATCACGAAGAGCAGGCCGACCGCGAGGGCCGGGATCATCGGCACGAAGATGTCGCTGGCGTCGACCTTGAGCGCGGTGGCGGCGCGGGCGGTCGGACCGCCCCAGGGCAGCGTGTTCATCACGCCGTTGGCCATGGCCGCGACGCCGGTCATCACCACCAGGCTCATCTTCAGCCGCCGGTAGAGCGGCACCATGGCCGACACGGTGATCATGAAGGTGGTGGAGCCGTCGCCGTCGAGCGAGACGATCGCCGCGAGGATCGCAGTGCCGACCACCACCCGCATCGGGTCCGCCTTGCAGAACCGCAGGATGAGCCGGACGATCGGATCGAAGAGGCCGACGTCGATCATCACCCCGAAGTAGATGATCGCGAACATCAGCATCGCGGCCGTGGGTGCCAGATCGCCGACGCCCTCGAGGACGTAGTCCCCGAGGTGCGCCCCCTTCCCGACAAGCACACAGAACAGCGCGGGGATGAGCACCAGGGCGCCCATCGGGGACATCTTCTTCATCATGATCAGGACAAGGAATGTCGCGATCATGACGAAGCCGAGGATGGTCAGCATAGTTTGGCTACCTCACGTTCGCCTTTGAACTCCCCCGGAATTGGCGGTCGAGGCGACGTTAGGTTGCGCAACTTTCCGTTAACAAGGTCTTGACGCGTGAGCAATAAGCGCAAAACCCCAGGTCAGTGCCGTAGCGAGGGTGATACGCGCACCGGGTGGCCATTGAGCACCGCCGTCCCCGAGAGCGGATCCAGCCGCGAGCCGTCGAAGAGCTGGTTGACATTGACCCCGGGCCGGGCCCCGGCCACGGACAGCCGGACGCCGGGGCGGGCGTGGCCCCAGCCGTGCGGCAGGCTCACCACTCCGGCCCGTACCGCGTCCGTCACCTCGACCGGCACCTCCAGCTCCCCGCCCTCGCCCTTGACCCGGGCCAGACCACCGTCCACGAGCCCCAGCCGGGTGGCGTCCTCGGGGTGCACCTGGAGGGTGCAGCGGTTGCTGCCGCCCATCAGGGCCGGGACGTTGTGCATCCAGCTGTTGTTGGAGCGCAGATGGCGGCGGCCGACCAGCAGCAGCCCCGAGGGCCGGTCGGCCAGCGACCTGCGCAGCCGCTCCACATCGGCGGCCAGCGGCTCCGGGCACAGCTCCACCGTGCCGCTGCGGGTCTTCAGCAGCCCCGGCACGCGCGGCCGCAGCGGGCCCAGGTCGATGCCGTGCGGATGGGCGAGCAGCTTCTCCAGGCTCAGCCCTTCGGGGGCGGCGCCGAAGCCGTCGCCGTACGGGCCCAGCCGCAGCATCATGTCCAGCCGGCGCTCGGGGCCGTCCACCCCGGTCAGCAGCGCGGCCAGTTCGCCGGGGTCGCGTCCGTGCACCGGCGAGGACGGGTCGGCGACCTCCTTGCCGAGCGTCCCCTGGATCGCCATCGCGTCCACCGCCTCGGGGTCGGCGCCGCCGTTCCCGCTCACGCACAGCACCAGCCGCGCCAGGATGGCGCTCTCACTCAGCCGGTCCGCCTCCAGGGGGATGGCGGGGCGGGTGTAGCGGACCTGGTTGTGCACGGCCAGGCTGTTGAAGGCGTAGTCGAAGTGGGGGCTGCGGCTGGGCGGCGGCGGGGGCAGCACCACATGGGCGTGGCGCGAGGTCTCGTTGAGGTACGGATCGACGCTGACCATGAAGTCGAGCCCGGCCAGCGCCCGGTCCAGGCGGTCGCCGTCCGGCGCGGAGAGCACGGGGTTGGCCGCGAGCGCCAGCACCGCCCGTATCCGCCCCTCGCCCGGGGTCTCGATCTCCTCGGCCAGCGCGACGGTGGGCAGTTCGCCCTTGGCCTCGGGATATCCGCTGACCCGGCTGTGCCAGCGGCCGAGCGCGAACCCCTTCCCGGGCCGCGCCGGGCGCTCCCGGCGGCCGGTCGCGGCGAGCGGGAACATCATGCCGCCGGGGCTGTCCAGCTGCCCGATGAGCACGTTGACCACATCGACCAGCCAGCTGGTGAGGGTGCCGAACTCGACGGTGGTGGAGCCGACCCGCCCGTACACCACACCCTGGGACGCCGCGGCCAGCTCACGGGTCAGGGTGCGGATCTCCTCGGCGGGCACATCGCACGCCTCGGCCACCGCTTCCGGCGGGAAGTCCGCGGCCAGCCGCCGCACCTCCGCCACCCCGCTGACATGCTCGGCGAGCGGGCCCGGGGTCACCAGGTCCTCGGCGAACAGCACCTGCACCATGGCGAAGAGCAGCAGGGCGTCGGTGCCGGGCCGGATCGCCACATGGCGGTCGGCCAGCGCGGCCGTACGGGTGCGCCGGGGGTCGACCACCACCAGCCGGCCGCCGCGCCGCCGCAGGGCCCGCAGCCGCCCGGGGAAGTCGGGGGCGGTGCACAGACTGCCGTTGGAGTCCAGCGGGTTGGCGCCGAGCATCAGCAGATGGTCCGTACGGTCCAGGTCAGGCACCGGAAGCGCGTTGGCGTCCCCGTACAGCAGCCCGCTGGAGACATGCTTGGGCATCTGGTCAAGGGTGCTGGCGCTGAAGACGTTACGGGTGCGCAGCGCACCGAGCAGCAGCGGCGGATAGAGCCCGCCGGCCACGGTGTGCACATTGGGGTTGCCGAGCACGACCCCCACGGACTGCGGCCCGTGCTCGCGCAGCAGCGGGGCCAACCCCTCCGCGACGGCGGCGAACGCCTCGTCCCAGCCGGTCTCCACGAGGCGCCCGGCACGGCGGACGAGGGGGCGCCGCAGCCGGTCGGGGTCGGCGTCGAGCTGCCCGAACGCGGCGCCCTTGGGGCAGATGAAGCCGCGGCTGAAGATGTCCTCGCGATCGCCGCGCACCCCGGTCACCCTCCCCTCTTCGATGGTGAGGGTCAGCCCGCAGGTGGCCTCGCAGAGCGGGCAGATACGCGGGGCAGTGCTCATCGGTCTCTCCCAGGGACGGCGGCGAGGCCGCGATGACGCGCCGGACCCGCTCACCATACCGACTGGTAGGCATGTCGGGGAGGGATCGGCGGGAACTCCCGGAAGACCGGGCCTGGGACCGACGGGAACTCCCGGTTCGACCGGACCTCGCAGCGGACCCTGGATCAGTCCGGGACCCCGGATCAGCCCAGGACTCGGATCAGTCCGGGACCCGGATCAGTCCAGGACCCGAGCCAGATAGGCGCGCAGCAGCTCCTTCGTCTCCGCCACGATCGCCGGATCACCCTCCGGGTCCATCCGGAACGCCAGCCGCAGCAGCGCGTCCGCCGCCTCGACCGCGAGCAGGAAGGCCACCCGCAGCCGCTCCTCGGCCGCCTCGTCCCGGCCCGTCCCGAGCCGGTCGGCGAGCAGCGTCCGCAGCCGGTCGGCGACGAGATGGTTGGGCTGCTCCGGCGGCGCGGTGGCCGGGACCGGATGGCCGAACTCGATGAGCGCGAAGCCCGGCGCCCCGCGCTTCATCGCCAGATACTCGTCCACGACGACGTCCATCGCCTCCCGCCAGCCGCCGCGCCCGTCCGGCCCCGAAGCGGAACCGGAGCCGGAGGCCGGGTCCGAGGCGGCCAGCCGCCGGGTGATCCGCGCGGCGTACTCGTCCAGATTGCGGTGGGCCAGGGCCTCGGCCATCGCCCGCTTGTTGGAGAAGAAGCGGTAGACCGAGCCGATGGGCACGTTGGCGCGCTCGGCGACGGCCCGGGTGCTCAGCTCTTCGTAGCTGATCTCGTCGAGGAGTTCGGCACACGCGTCGAGGATCCGGCCGAGGCGCTCGGCGCTGCGGCGCTGGACCGGATGGCGGCGGAGGGGCGGTATGGGCACGCCACCATCCTGCCCGATCATTGACGGGCCCGGGTTTCGATTCCTATCGTCTGACATAGGAATAAAGGGGAAACCAGCGGTGTGCGGCAGAGCGGTGGGAGCGCGCGATGGGCGACGGCACGGGGATCCGGCACGGCGAGCGGCGTGGCGAGCAGCGAGGACACGAGCAGGACATCGAGCGGGGCGTCGAGCGGGACATCGAGCGAGGCATCGAGCGGGCGCGCAAGACGGCCGAAGAGCTGGTCTACGCCTCCGGTTTCGGCAATGAGCACAGCAGCGAGGCCGTGCCCGGCGCACTGCCCATCGGCCGCAACTCCCCCCAGCGCGCACCGCTCGGGCTCTACGCGGAGCAGCTGAGCGGCAGCGCCTTCACCGAGCCGCGCGCCACCAACCGGCGCTCCTGGCTGTACCGCATCCGGCCCTCCGCCGCGCATCCGCCGTTCACCCGCATCGCGGGCGGCGCGCTGCGCGGGGCGCCCTTCACCGAGGCCGCGCCCGACCCCAACCGGCTGCGCTGGGACCCGCTGCCGGAGCCGCCGGAGGGCACCGACTTCCTGGCCGGGCTGTGGACGCTGGGCGGCAACGGCGACGCTACCCAGCGCGCGGGGATGGCCATCCACCTCTACGCCGCCAACGCCCCGATGACCGATCGGGTGTTCAGCGACGCGGACGGCGAGCTGCTGATCGTCCCCGAGCGGGGCGGGCTGCTGCTGCACACCGAGTTCGGCCTGCTGCGCGCCGAGCCGGGGCATGTGGCGCTGATCCCGCGCGGAGTGCGGTTCCGGGTGGAGCCGCTGGAGCCGTCGGTGCGCGGCTATGTGTGCGAGAACTACGGCCGCCCCTTCACCCTCCCCGACCTCGGCCCGATCGGCGCCAACGGACTGGCGAACCCCCGGGACTTCCTCGCCCCGGTCGCCGCGTACGAGGACGTGGAGCGGCCGGTGGAGGTGGTCAACAAGTTCTGCGGCAATCTATGGGCCGCCACCTACGACCACTCGCCGCTGGACGTGGTCGCCTGGCACGGCACCCATGTGCCGTACGTGTACGACCTGCGCCGTTTCAATGTGCTCGGCACCATCAGCTACGACCACCCGGACCCGTCCATCTTCACGGTGCTCACCTCGCCCTCCGACACCCCCGGGCTCGCGGGCGTCGACTTCGTGGTCTTCGCCCCGCGCTGGCTGGTCGGTGAGGACACCTTCCGGCCGCCGTACTTCCACCGCAATGTGATGAGCGAGTACATGGGGCTGATCGAGGGCGCGTACGACGCGAAGACCGGCGGCGCGGGGGGCTTCGTCCCCGGCGGTGGCTCGCTGCACAACATGATGTCCGCGCACGGCCCGGACCATGAGACCTTCGAGCGGGCGAGCGCGGCCGAGCTGGCGCCGCAGAGGCTGGACGACGGGCTGGCCTTCATGTTCGAGACGCGCTGGCCGGTCACGGCCACCCGGCAGGCGCTGGAGGCGGACCACCTCCAGGGGCGCTATGACGACGTATGGCAGGGTCTGGAGCGCCATTTCCCCCCCTGAACGCCGCCGTTGCCGCCGTTGCCGCCGTCGACCGGAGACCGTGTGACCACCTTCGCCCCCGACTCCCTCGCCCTCAACCGCAAGTTGCCGCTGTGGTACCAGGTCTCGCAGTCGCTGCGGGCCTCGATACTCGGGCGGGCCCCGCACGATCCCCTGCGGCTGCCGACCGAGGACCAGTTGGCCGAGCACTACGGGGTCAGCGTGCTCACCATGCGGCAGGCGCTGAAGGAGCTGGAGACCGAGGGGCTCATCAGCCGCCACCGGCGGCGCGGCACGTTCATCGAGCCGAGCGCGCGGCGGGCCGCGCCGGTGCGGCTGCTGGGGTCGGTGGACGCGATCGTGGCCCAGCAGTCGGGTGAGCGGACGACGGTGCTGGAGCACGGCCCGGAACCGGTGCCGGCGGCGCTCGCGGAGTACTTCCCCGACCTGGACGAAGCGGCCGCGTACCGCAGGCTGCGCCGGGACGGCCACAGCGGCGAGCCCACCAACTGGGCGGAGAACCTGGTCCGCCCGGAGCTGGCCGACCGCATCGACCTCGCGGACCTCGCCCGCTGGCCGATGACGAAGGTGCTGCGGGACGCGGTGGGGGTGCGGATCAGCCGGATCACGGACACGGTGGAGGCCCGGCTCGCCGACCCCGAGACCTCCCGGCTGCTCCAGGTCCCGCTGCTCAGCCCGATCCTGCACTACACGGGGGTCACCTACGACGAGAGCGGCCGCGTGGTGGACGTGGCCCGCATCCACTACCGGGGCGACCGGTTCTCGTTCTCGGTGACGGTCGAAGCCGACTAGGTGTGCTGTCCCGTCGCGTTGGTAACGCCTGCGGCGGATCTGTCCCCTCCCCGCCCCTTCCCGAAACTGGGGCTCCGCCCCAGCCCCCGGGCCCAGGGGCGAGGCCCCTGCCACGCGGCGGAGCCGCATATCGATGCCGTGGGAAGGGGCGGGAAGAGGAAAGACCCCCGGACGCCCCTGGACCCCGGGGTCTGGGGCAGGGCCCCAGTTTCGGGAAGGGGCGGGGAGGGGAAAGATCCCGGCCGGTCTGGCGCTCCTCCCCCGGTCGCACCGTCCCAGGTGCCGTGGCCACGGCGGGCTGCCCCCGAGACCAGGGGCCCGGGACCCAGGGGGCTGGGGCGGAGCCCCACCACGCGGCGGAGCCGCATATCGATGCTGCGGGAAGGGGCGGGGAGGGGAAGATCCCAGCCGGTCAGCCACCGGAGCGGGGGCGGACGACGTCGGGCGGACCCTTGGAGGACAGGGCCGCATCGATACCATGCCGGGCGTGGGAGAACGTGAGGCGCCGCCGCTGGGGGACCTGATGCCGTGGGCCGTAGGCCCCCTGCGGCTCGGGCGCGCATGGGTCATGGCACCGGACGCGACCTCGCTCGGAGCGCGCTGGGAGCGGCTGACCCGGGCCGAGGACGAGGCCGCGCGGGCCGCGCTGTTCCGCCCGACCCGCGCCCGTACGCCGCACAGCTCCGTACCGCAGCTGCCCGGCCAGGCCACCTCCACGGCCCGGCTGGCGCGCGAGGACGGGCCGTGCCCCGAGCCGGTGCGGATCGCGCACGGGCCCTTCGACCAGCAGTGGCTGATCCCGGATCACCGGCTGCTCGACGCCGCCCGCCCCGAACTGTGGCGGGTGGCGGACGACCGGCAGATCCATGTCGTCGAGGCCGCGGGACCGGACCCGGACCCGGTGCTCACCTTCTCCGCGCTGCTGCCGGACGGCCACTCCCCCGCGGGCCGCCCCGGCCGGATCCGTCCGCTCTACCGCCGCCCCGGCGGACAGGAGCCCAATCTCGCGCCCGGGCTGCTGGACCACCTCACCACCCGGCTCGGCCGCCCGGTGACCGCCGAGGAGTTCCTGGCCTGGACCGCCGCCACGGCGCGCGGCGCGCCATGCGCCGTACCCCTGACCGCCGACCCGGAGCTGTGGGAATCGGGCGTGGAGCTGGGTCGCCGTGCGCTGTGGCTGCATACGCGCGGGGCGCACAGTGGTGAACGCCCGCGCATGCCGGGTGGCCGGCGCCCCTATGTCCGCGCCGCGCTTCCGTCGAGCGGGCTGCCGGACTCCCTGGACTACGACCCGGACGAGGAGGCCCTGCTGCTGGGCGAGGGCCGTATCTCCCCCGTCCCCCAGACCGCATGGGACTTCCGGGCGGGCGGGGTACGGGTGCTGGAGACCTGGTTCGAGCAGCGCACCGCCGCGCGGGAGCCGGGCACGCTGGAGGCCATCGGCCCGGCGGGCTGGCCGTCCGCCTGGACCTCGGAGCTGCTGGAGCTGATCACGGTGCTGGCGCTGCTCGCCGAGTTGCGCCCGGAGCTGCGGGCGCTGGCCGACCGGGCGGCGGACGGCTCGCTGATCGACACGGCGGAGCTACGGGAGGCGGGGGTGCTGCCGGTGCCCGGCGCGGCCCGGCGCCCGGCGTCCGTACTGGACCACCACGAGGAGGGCCCGGAGGGGCAGTTCGCCCTGCTCTGAGCCCTCTGAGCCGGAACCCTCTGGGCGTCGCCCTCGGAGCCCGAACCCTCTGGGCGTCGGCCGCATGGCCGGTCGTGGCGTCTCGTCGGCATCCCACGGCGACAGCGACGTGGGGTGGATCACAGCACGGACTCACCGGCTGGAGCGAACCGGTTGACCCCGTGCCTGCCCGGGATGACGACGAAGGCGCCTACGGGCCGGCCGGGTCAGCCGTGGTTGCCGAACAGCGAACGGCGCAACCGGCGCAGCGGCGCGAACAGCGACACCCGCGCACCCCGGCTGTTCTTCGCGCGTGCGTGATCGCGCGCGGTCAGCTCCTGCATCAGCACCGCCGCGCTCTCCGCCTCCCCCTGCGGGACGGCGGGGCCGCCCATCACCGCGAGATGGCGCTCGAGCCGCGCACTGGACGCACCGCTTCCGCAATTGACCGCAGGCACTCGTGGCCTGCTCCGTACCGTTATCTGCTCCATGACACTCCCCACCCGTACGAGGGCACCCGCCCCGGGCAGAGTAACCCTACCTCCCCGAGCCGTCACCCACGCATCCCAGGTTCCGGATTCACCACCGCGTCAAGGGTGTTGACGATACCTATCACGCGCAAACAAATTCCCGGGTCGACCAATCCATCCGTCCGCCGGGTCCGAATAGCCGCATGAAGGGACTGCTCCAACAAGCGTGCGAAGGACCTACAGGATGACCGCTATCACCAAGAGCTTGGCCGCGCTGGTCAGCTGTGCACTGGCCGCCGGCGGGCTCACGGCCGCCGGAGTGGCCGTACTACAGCCCGGGACGGCGCAGGCTTCGAGCCACCGCGAGGCGCCGCTGATCTCCGGTCAGCCGCAGTACGACGCCACGGACGTCTACGCGTTCGTCAGCCCGGACAAGCCGGACACGACCACCATGGTCGTCAATGTGCTGCCGTTCCAGGACCCCGCGGGCGGCCCCAACTTCTACAAGTTCGCCCATGACGCCCGCTACGACCTGCACGTCGACAACGACGGCGACGGCCAGGGCGATCTGCTCTTCCGGTGGACCTTCAAGGACCACCTCAAGAACGGCGACACGTTCCTCTACAACACCGGGCCGGTGAACTCGATCGAGGACGCCACCCTCAACTTCACCCAGACATACGACCTCGAAGTCATCAAGCTGAAGCATCAGAAGGCCGTCGCCCGCGCCAAGCTGGGCAGCGATCTGCCGGTCGCGCCGTCGAACGTCGGCAAGGCGTCGATGCCCGACTACCAGAAGCTGCGCGACCAGTCGGTGCAGAAGATCGGCTACAGCGGGGGCTCGACCGCCTTCGCAGGTCAGGCCGACGACCCGTTCTTCCTCGATCTGCGCGTCTTCGACCTGCTGTACGGCGGCGACATGTCCGAGGTCGGCAATGACACCCTCAAGGGCTACAACGTCCAGTCGATGGCCCTCCAGGTGCCCACGTCGGCGCTGACCGAGTCCAAGGACCAGCCGGTGATCGGCGTCTGGGCCACCACCCACCGCCAGACCGCCGACGGCGACTGGACCCAGGTCTCCCGGCTCGGCAGCCCGCTGGTCAACGAGGTGGTCATCCCGCGCAAGGACAAGGACAAGTTCAACGCCTCCGCGCCGTGGGACGACGGGCAGTTCCTGAAGTTCGTCCAGGACCCCGAACTCCCCAAGCTGGTCGAGCAGATCTACAAGATCAAGGCGCCGGACACCCCGCGTGACGACCTGGTGCAGGCGTTCCTCACCGGTGTGCCCAAGCTCAACCAGCCACCGAACGTCCGCCCCGCCGAGGAACTCCGGCTCAACACCTCCATAGAACCCAACGGCAGCCCCAAGCGGCTGGGCGTCCTGGACGGCGACAACGCGGGCTTCCCCAACGGCCGCAGGCTCTCCGACGACGTGCTGGACATCGCGCTCCAGGCCATGGAGGGCGAGCTGCTCGGCAAGAAGAACGACCTGGGCGACGCGGTGGACGAGAACGACCAGAAGTTCGGCGGCTCCTTCCCGTATCTGGCGCTGCCCAGCTCCGGCTCGGACGCCAAGGCCGTCTCGAAGAGCGCCGGGCAGTCGCTACTGAACGGCGGCTCGGGCGTCGGCTCCTCCTCCGACGACAACATGCTGCTGGCCGGGTCCGCGGCGGCCGGTGGCGGGGCCGTGTTGCTGCTGGGCCTCGGATTCCTCTGGATGCGGTCGCGGCGGCGGGGTCCCCGCGTGCGCCGGCACTGAACCACGGGTGCCATCGGATCCGTACCACCGGGCGCGGCCCCGCCGAAACCCGCGCGGCGGCCGCGCCCAGGCTCCTCCCCACCCGTTCTTCCTCGCTCCTCCCCACCCGTTCTTCCTTCCGTCCGTTTCCCCGCGCTCGTGGCTCAGCGAAAGGCAGCTGTCACCATGGCTCTACGGCCATCCCTCCCCCCTACGGCCCGGACCGCGGCCGTGGTGTTCGCGCTCGCGGCCGGGCTGACGGCCGCCTCGATCGTGATCGACGCCTCGGACGGGCCGGGCGGGCCGGGCGGGTCCGGCGGCGGCCAGGACGCCGCCCGCGCGCTGCACCCGGCCGCCGCGCGGTACGAGCAGCTCAGCGGCGACGGCCTCGCCCGGCAGATCGACGCGATGCAGACCCATCTGCGCGCTGAGCCGAAGGACGCGGAGAGCTGGGCCGGTCTCGGCTCGGCCTATGTCGAACAGGCCAGGACCAGCGGCGACCCCACCCGCTATCCGCAGGCGGACAAGGCGTTCGCCCGGTCCCTGTCCCTGGAGCCGCGCGACAACGACGTGGCGCTCGCCGGGCGCGCCTCGCTCGCCGCCGCCCGCCATGACTTCCGGGGCGCGCTGCGCGACGCCGACAAGGCCCTGAAGGTGAACTCCTACAGCCAGGGGGCGCTCGCCGTCCGGGTGGACGCCCTCGTCGAACTGGGCCGCTACAAGGACGCGTACACGGCCGCCGAGAAGGCCGACTCCCTGCGCCCCGGCATCCCCGTCTTCACCCGCCTCGCCTACGTCCACGAGCTGCGCGGCGACCCGGCCGGGGCGCGCCGGGTGCTGCTGCGCGCCCAGGACTCCGCCACCTCGCCCAGCGATATCGCCTATGTGTCGACGGCGCTCGGCCAACTGGCCTGGAACCAGGGCGAGTACGAGGCGGCACGGCGGGCGTACGGCACCGCGCTGCGCGCCGTCCCCGACTATCTCCCTGCGCTCGAGGGCCGCGGCCGCACCTCGGTCGCGGACGGCCGCCAGAAGGCGGGGATCCGCGATCTGGAGGCGGTCGTACGGCGCTATCCGCTGCCCGCCGAGCTCGCGGCCCTGGGCGAGGCGTACGAGGCGCGGGGCGACCGCTCCAAGGCGCGCGGGCAGTACTCGGTGGTCGACACCTGGATCGCGCTCGCACGGGCCAACGGGGTGGCGACCGACCTGGACAGCGCGCTGGTCGCGGCCGACCACGGCGACGTGAAGGAGGCGCTGAAGGCGGCCCGCGCCGAGTGGGACCGCCGGCACACCGTACACACCACCGACGCGCTGGCCTGGGCGCTGCACCGCAATGGCAAGGACGAGGAGGCCCTGAAGTACGCCAAGGACGCCGCCGAGCCGGGCTACCGCAACGCGGCGTTCCTCTACCACCGGGGCGCCATCGAGAAGTCCCTGGGCGACGCCGGCCCGGCCCGCCGCCATCTGAAGGCCGCACTCGACCTCAACCCGGGCTTCTCCCCCACGGGCGCGCGGGCGGCGAAGGCGGCACTGAAGGACCTGGGAGCCACCCGATGACGATCCCCCACCCCGCACCGCCCCGAACCGGAGACCAACCCCCGGCCCCCCGCCCGGGGCTGATCCCGGCCTTCCGCCTGGGGCCGCGCCCCCGAAGCCGCGCCGGGGAACCCCAGAACCCCGGGCGGCGGGGCCGTTGGCGGCTGGCGGCAGTCGGGGTGCTGCTGGGGGCCATGGCAATGGTCGTGTTGCCTGCTGGGAGTGCCGAGGCGCATCCGCTCGGGAACTTCACCGTCAACCGTTACGACGGGCTCGTGGTCACCCCGGGGACGCTGCGGGTCGACCATGTCGAGGACCTCGCCGAGATCCCCGCCGCCCAGGCGAAGCCGGAGATCGACCGCGACGGCGACGACGCGCTGTCCAGGCGGGAGTTGAGCGCCTGGGCGGCACGGCGGTGTGCGAGCGCGGCGGAGGGGGCGCGGCTGACGGTCGACGGGCGCGAGGTGCCCGTACGCGCCGGGCGCGCGCAGGCCCGTCAGCGCCCCGGCCAGGCCGGGCTGCCGACGCTGCGGGTGGAGTGCCGCCTCACGGCCGCGCTGGGCGACGGCGAACGGGCCACCGTCGCCTATCGTCCGCGCGACATCGGTACGGGCCCCGGCTGGCGGGAGGTGACGGCGCAGGGCGACCGTATGACGCTCACCGATGCCAACGTCCCCAAGACCTCCGCCTCCCACCGGCTGATCCGCTACCCGGCGGGGCAGCTCTCCTCACCGTCCGACCAGCGATCGGCCGCGCTGAAGGTCAAGGCGGGCGGCCCCGCGCTCGCGAGCGCGGCGGAGTCCGACCGGGAGGACGCGGTGGGCTCGTCGGTGCTGCCGCGCGGAGTGGACCGGTGGACGCAGGCGCTCACCTCGATGGTGGCGCGCCATGACATCACCTTCGGCTTCGCCCTTACCGCCTTCGCCACCGCCGTTCTGCTGGGCGCGATGCACGCCCTGGCCCCCGGCCACGGCAAGACGATGATGGCGGCGGCCGCCGCGGCGGGCGGGCGCAGCGCGCTGCGCGACGTACTGGCGCTGGGCGCGTCGGTGACGGTCACCCACACCTTGGGCGTCTTCGCGTTGGGGCTGCTGGTCACGGCGGGTTCGGCCGCCGCCCCCTCGGTGATCTCATGGCTGGGCATCGCGAGCGGTGTGCTGGTGGCGGTGGCCGGGGCGAGCCTGCTCCGCAAGGCGCTGCGCCGCCATCGGCATGTACGGGCCCACCACCACAGCCACGATCACGACCACGGCCACAGCCATGCGCATTCACACGGCCACGACCACGAACACAGTCACCCGCACCCGCACACCCACACCCACGACCACGGCGACGGTCACACCCACACCCACGAGGTGCGCCCCACTCTGCGCGGCACACTGCTGCTCGGCTTCGCCGGAGGCATGGTGCCCAGCCCCTCCGCCGTCATCGTGCTCGTCGGCGCGGCCGCGCTGGGCCAGGCGTGGTTCGGCTTCGTCCTGGTGGTGGCGTACGGACTCGGGCTGGCGCTGACGCTCACGCTGGCCGGGTTCACCGCGGTGCGCCTGGGCGTGCGGGCCACGGAGCGGCTGGCGGCGCGCAGGGGGTCCGGGGGCCGGATCGACCGGCTGCTGGTGGCGGTGCGCCGCGCCTCGCCCGTCGGAACGGCCGCCGTCGTCCTCGCGTTGGGGTGCGGATTGGTGCTGAGGGGGGCGGCAACCACGCTCGGTTGAGGTACATTCAGCCCGAATTGCTCGGTTGGGTTGAGGGGGAGGGGCTCGGCCATGAGCGAAGCGGGTTCAGGGCGGCAGGGCGAGCGGGTGGGGGGCGGCCGTTACCGGCTGCTGGGCGAGCTGGGCCGGGGCGGCATGGGCGTGGTGTGGCGCGCGTACGACGAGGCGCTGGGCCGCGAGGTCGCCATCAAGGAGGTGCGCGCCCCGGCCGGGTTCGGGGACCGCGACATCGACCGGCTGTACGCGCGGATGGAGCGCGAGGGCCGGGCGGCGGCGCGGGTCTCGCACCGCAATGTGGTCACCGTCTACGACGTGGCCATGGAGGGCCGCCCGTGGATCGTGATGGAGCTGGTGCGCGGGCTGTCGCTGACCGATGTGCTCGACGCCGAAGGGCCGCTGCCGTCCGCGCGGGCCGCGCGCATCGGTGCGGAGGTGCTGGCCGCGCTGCGTGCCGCGCATGCGGTGGGCGTGCTGCACCGGGATGTGAAGCCGGGCAATGTGCTGATGGCCAACGACGGCCGGGTGGTGCTCACCGACTTCGGGATCGCGGTGGTGGAGGGCGATGCGGCGCTGACGCTGACCGGGGAGCTCGTGGGCTCCCCGGAGTTCCTCGCGCCGGAGCGCGCCCTGGGCCGGTCGCCGGGCCCGGAGTCGGATCTGTGGTCGCTGGGTGTGCTGCTGTACGCGGCGGTGGAGGGGTTCTCGCCGTTCCGCCAGGACACCCCGCTGAGCACGCTGCGCGCCGTGGTGGACGAGTCGCTGCCGCGGCCGCGCCGGGCCGGGCCGCTCACCTCCGTACTGGAGGGGCTGCTGGACAAGGATCCCAGGCGACGGCTTCCGGCGGCGGAGGCGGAGCGGCTGCTGCGGCTGGTGGCGGCGGGAGGCACACCGGGCGGCGGCTCGGTGTCGTCCCCGAACGCCTTCGGGCCCGCCGCCACGGCGGAGACGGAGCCGCTGGCCCGCTTACCGGAGCCCGGCGCGACGCCCGCGCATCCCCCGGCCCCGGACGCGGACGGCCCGGCGGAACCCCCCGATGACCCGCCGCCCTGGCGGCAGCGTGCCGCGGTGGCGGCCTTGGTGGCCGGGGTGCTGCTGGCCGCGCTGTCGCTGGGCGGGTTGGCCTGGGCCCTGCTGAACAAGGGCGGCTAGGGAGCGCCCAACGGGCCATGCCGCCTGCGGCGGGCTTCTCCCCTCCCCGCCCCTTCCCACAACTGGGGCTCCGCCCCAGACCCGGGGCCCAGGGCGCGATGCCCTTGCCGTGTGGCAGGGGCTCCGCCCCTGGACCCTGGGAGGTCTGGGGCGAAGCCCCAGTCCGGGGTGTGGGCCGAAACCCGGCCCGGCGTCTGGGGCGGAGCCGGATCCAGCGTTTGGGGCAGAGCCCGGACGTCTGAGGCAGAGCCCCGGTCCAGGGTCTGAGGCGAAGCCCCGGTCCGGCGTCCGGGGCGAAGCCCGGCCCAGGGTCTGAGGGAGAGCCCGGCCCGGCGTCCGGGGCAGAGCCCCGATCCGGGGCCTGGGGCAGAGCCCGGCCCAGGGTCTAAGCGCTCCGCGGGAAGTGCCACGGGATGCCGTCGTGCGTCTGCGGCCGCATCGTGGCTGGTCGCGCAGTTCCCCGCGCCCCTTCGGGGCGCTGCCCGAACCGTAGCGGACTTCCTCCGACCTGCTTAGGGCAGAGCCCGGCCCAGCGTCCAGGGGGAGCCCGATCCAGGGTCTAGGGGGAGCCCGGCCCAGCGTCCGGAGCAGAGCCCCGATCCGGGGCCTGGGGCAGAGCCCCGATCCAGGGCCTGGGGCAGAGCCCCGATCCAGGGTCCGGGGGAGCCCGGCCCGGCGTCCGGGGCAGAGCCCCGATCCGGGGCCCGGGGCAGAGCCCCGGTTTCGGGAAGGGGCGGGGAGGGGAACAGCCCGCCGCAGGCGTCCCGCTCCGCCGACCGCCCGGTAAAAGCCACATGTGCGGCGAGACCGCGCACCCCCCACGCCGGAGGGACCCGCGAGGAGGCCCCGGCGGACGGGGCCTCCTCCCCTACGAGTCGTGGCGGGCGCGAATCAGGCAGCTGAGCTGAAGACCGGGAGGTAGCCACCGGACTGGCCGGCGGCGGTGGGGTGGTAAGACTCGTCGATGGGAATGGTGACGCTGTTCAGCCACGCGCTGCCGGAGCAGATCTCATGCCCGGTGAAGGTCGCGGTGACGTCGCCGAAGCTGAAGCCGTGATCGGCTGCGCGCTTGGCGGTGACGGAGTTGAGGACATCCGCGCCACCGTTGATCGCGGCGCGCTCCGCCTCACTGAGGCCCACGATGCAGGAGCCGTTGAGCTTGTAGAACCGCGGGTAGCCGAGGACGACGACATGCGCGGAGGGCGCCTTGGCGCTGATGGCGTTGTACACCTGGTCCAGCTTGCCGGGCAGCGTGTTCTGAACGAAGTTCTTGGCGCTGTTGACCGCGTTGATGCACGTGGACTCCGACTGGAGCACGCAGGTCGTCATGATGTCCGCGAAGCCCGCGTCATTGCCGCCGATGGAGATGGAGACGAGGCCGGTGCCGGAGTTCAGCGGGCCGAGCTGGTTGTTCAGCACATCACCGGTCTTGGCGCCGGAGCAGGCCGTGAAGTTGAAGCTCGAGGGAGCGTGCGAGGCGGCCCAGAGCGCGGGGTACGCCTTGGTGCTGCGCTTGCAGTTGCCGCTGGCGCCGTCGTAGCTGCCCGCGCCGACGCCGGATGAGTAGGAGTCGCCCAGCGCCACATAGGCGGGGCCCGCGCTGTTCTCGGTGGCCTGGGCCGAGCCGGCCCCGGTGAGGGCGAGGACGGCACCGACGACGAACGCACCCATCGTCGCCGTGAGTCTGGACAGTTTCATTCGAACTCCCTAGCAGGATCACTGCTGTGCCGATATGAGGCGCGATAGCCCAACAAATGGGCAATCGCGTTCGAAACCGTCAGTCACGTCGCGGGGATCGATTACAGCGGCGTGACATGAATATGTCATCCCGCGCAACCGGCCGATCTATGCGGGTAGTTGGCAAAAATCTTTCGATACGTGGCTGATACGTCCATAGGTCGGACGGAATCCGGATGAGTCACCACGCGACGCCGAACCCCCCCCGGCCCGAACACCCCATCCCCCCCAACCCTCGGCGCAGGACCGGCACACGCGGCGCGACCAGCCCTGATGAGGGCTCAACCATCCGCCCGCCTACGGGCGCGTTCGCACACTTCCCCGTCTTGACGGCATCCGGCGGCTGCGCGACATTGAAGCCCGGCATCCGGCGCTTCGGGGGGCAAAGACGCCAATGCACACCATCACTGACAACAGACCGGCAGGCGGGGATTCGCTACCGGTCATCGTGGGCGCCGCGGTCGGCATCGCGGGCCTCGGCGTGGCACTCGCGCTGGCCGACGTCCACTCACCGCTGCGGGCGCCGTTCACGCTGTTCTTCCTGCTCGCGGCGCCCGCGCTGGCCATAGGCAGCGCGCTGCGCGGGCTGGACGCGCTGACCCGCCCGGTGCTGGCGGTGGCGGGCGCGCTCGCGCTGGATCTGCTGGTGGCGGAGGCGATGCTCGCGCTGCGGATGTGGTCGGCGCGCGGCGGGGTGGCGGCGGTGGGGCAGTGAGCCTGCTGATCCTGGTGCCGACGCTGCTCAGCCGCCTGGTACGGCGGCGACGTATACCACGACGTCAGGACTGAAACACCGTGGACATCGGCGTGTATCGCCCGCGAGAGCTGACGGCGGCCGGCCGGGCGGTGTGGACGGCCATGCCTCGGCCGCTCCAGGCGCTGCGCGCATGCGGTCTCACCGTCTCGTCCCCGCCGGGCCGACCGGAGCAGGTGGTCATCAGCAGCGCCAGCGTGGTCATGCCGACGCCGCGCAGCGCGCTGCGCCGGTCCGCAAGCGCGCCGGTCCGCAAGCACCCCGATCCGCCAGCGCCCCGTTTGCCATAATCTGACGAACCCACCCCGCCCCCTTCCCCAGCACCCCACACACAACAGGCAAGAGCACCCATGAACGCCCCCATTCCGGTGGGCTTCCGTGGAACAGCTCGGCAAACGGCCACAAACCTTGGTGCGCCCTCGCCCTCCGTCCTGGATCATGGGGGCGGGTGCGCTCACCGCCGCACCAGGCCCCCCTTTCTCAGGAGGCAGACCCTGCCTACGACACCCGCCGAAAAGTCCCTCCCCATCCGGCTGAACGTCGATGACAGCGATTCGCCGTCGGATGTCGTCGACGCGCTCTTCCTGGGGCGCTTCGCCACCGGCGAGCAGCCGTACGCCCGCAGTCACTCCGTCGACCGGGTGAGGTCGGGCGCCACGCTGCTGCCGCCGTCCGCGACCGTGCTGCGCGCGGCGCGTGACGACGACCGCAGCGCCACGCTCGCCGAGGGCGACGGCTGGACCCTGCTGATCTCCCGGTGGAACCGGGGGGCCGATGTGACCGTGACCGCCGTCGACGACGCTCTGGCCGAGAAGGTGCTGCACCAGGCCGTGGACGGCGCGGAGGACGAGCCGGAGCCGCAGCCGGAGAACGTGGCGATGGGCTTCTGGTACGTCTCACCGCGGCGCGGCCCGCACCGCACCACGCGGCAGATCTCGGCCGGGACCTGGGAGGAGATCCGCGACAACTACACGGCGCCGGTGGCCGAGGCCATGGACGGGCTGATGAAGGTCACCCCGGACGACATCGCCGGCCGGCTCCTGCTGCTGCACGGCCCGCCCGGCACCGGCAAGACCTCGGCGCTGCGCACGCTGGCCCGCTCCTGGCGGGACTGGTGCCAGGTGGACTGTGTCCTGGACCCGGAGCGGCTCTTCACCGACGTGGGCTATCTGATGGACATCGCGATCGGCGAGGACGACGGCACGGCCAAGGGACGCTGGCGGCTGCTGCTCCTGGAGGACTGCGACGAGCTGATCCGCGGCGAGGCCAAGCACACCGCGGGGCAGGCGCTGTCCCGGCTGCTGAACCTGACGGACGGTCTGCTCGGCCAGGGGCGCAATGTGCTGGTCGGGGTGACCACCAACGAGGACCTGGAGCGGCTGCACCCGGCGGTGGTCCGGCCCGGCCGGTGTCTGGCCCGGATCGAGGTCGGCAAGCTGACGCGGCCGGAGGCGGTCAACTGGCTCGGTGGGGAGGTCGACGACCGGGAAGGTGTCATCGGGCGGGACGGGGCGACGCTCGCGGAGCTGTACGCGCTGCGGCGCGGCACCCGGCCGCCCGCCGTGCCGTCGCCGTCGGCGGAGTCGAACGCGGGGCTGTACCTCTGAGACGAGACGTCGTACGGCGAGGGGACTGACCGGCTGCTCGGGCGCAAAGCCCCGCAGCCGTAAAGCCCCCGGCCGTAGGTCAGCCGTACAGCCCCCGCAGCCGTACCGACAGGCAGGTCACACAGCCCTCCATCTTCTCGAACTCGCTGATGTCCACCGGCACCGGCTCATAGCCGAGGTCGGCGAACAGCTCCGCGCTGCGCGGCGCGCTCGCCGCCATCAGCAGCTTGCCGCCGCCGAGCAGCACCACATGGGCGCCGGACTCCTCGGGGACGGGGAGGAAGCGGGGGAACGCGGCCGGGTCGTCGACGAGCGGCGGGTAGCCGATGACGGTGCCGTCCGGCAGCGCGGTGACCGCCGACTTCAGGTGGAGCACCTTGCTGACCGGTACGGCCACCACCCGCGCGCCCAGCGGCTCCAGCGCGGCGCGCAGCTGGCGGATGCCGTCGCCGTTGGTGCGTCCGCCGCGTCCCACAAAGATGGTGTCGCCGATCTTCAGGACGTCCCCGCCGTCCAGCGTCCCCGGCTCGCGGATCCGGTTCAGCGAGCAGCCGAGGCCGGTCACCGCCTCCTCAGCGGTCGCGGTCTCGGGCCTGCGGGACTCGGCTCCGGGGCGGCCGATCACCGCGACGTTCCGGTAAACGACCATCGTGTCCTCGACGAACACCCCGTCCGGGCAGTCGTCCAGCACGGGCAGCTCGACCGTCTCCCAGCCGTGCGCGCGCAGCGCCACGACGTAGACCTCCCACTGCCGCAGCGCCAGCGCGGGGTCGACCGGGGTGCGGTCGATATGGGTGACGAGCCCGTCGGCGAGGCGGGGGCTGGGGCGCCGGACGAGGGCTTTGCGGCTGGTCGTACGGCCGGTCATGGGGTTGGGCAGCGCGCTGGTCATGGGGGACAGCATGTCAGGCGGCGGCACTGCCGGAGCCACCCCGGCCGAGTCACTCGGAGTCGCCGTAGACCGCGCGCAGGGCGTCCTCGACGGTGGCGAGGGCGGCCGCGCGGTCCAGGCCCAGCCGCCGCGCCAGCTGGGCGTAGGTCTGGGCGGCCTCGGCGGCCCGGCGCAGGGTCGCGTCGCCCGCCGCCGCGACGAAGGTGCCGTGGCGGCCGCGGGTCTCGATCACACCGTCCGCCTCCAGGGCCCGGTACGCCTTGGCGACAGTGTTCGCCGCCAGCCCCAGCTCCTCGGCGAAGCCGCGTACGGTGGGCAGCTTGTAGCCGACGGGAAGCGCGCCGGAGCGGGCCAGCTCGGCGATCCGCGCGCGGATCTGCTCGAAGGGGGCGGTCGCCGCGTCCTGGTCGACGGTGATCTGCAAGGCCACGTTGGGGCTCCTGGGGCATGGGGGCGGGACGGTGTTTGTGGCACCCATTGTGTGCCAGGCCAAGGAGAACCGTGTGCCAGGCCGAGGGGATCCGCATGGTCCCGGTGATCTAGCCCACGAGCTGCGGAAATTGGCGGCAGGCCGGGCTGACAGGCCGTAATCTGCGCAACCATGACCATGACTGTGCGCGATTTCCGGGCCACCGACGCGGAGGCCGTGGCGGCGGCGTGGCGCTCCGCCTTCCCCTTTCTGGTGACCACGCCCCGGACGGTGGTCTGGAAGTCGGAGCGCGCGCCCGTCGAACAGCACTACCGGCTGCTGGTCGCCGAGGCGGACGGGCGGGTGGTGGGCTCGAGCGAGATGGGCGTCTTCCACGACAGCGAGGAGCCGGGGCTGGCGTTCGCCAATACGACGGTGGTCGCGGGGGCGCGCGGGCGGGGCGCGGGGTCGGCGCTGGTGACCGCCGCGGAGGAGTATCTGTCCGGGCTGGGCACCGCCAAGATCTTCGCCTGGACGCTGGACGAGCCGTCTTCGGTGACCTTCGCCGAGCGGCGCGGCTACCGGCGCGGCCGCTGTTCCCGCGTCCAGCGGCTGGACCTGACGACGGCGGCGCTGCCGCCGCTGAGCGCGGACGGACTCCCGGGCGGGCTCCCGGGAGGTCTCCCGGCCGGGGTGGAGCTGCGTACGGCGGCGGACTTCGCGGACGATCCGCGTCCGCTGTACGAGGCGGATGTGGAGTGCACGGCGGACGAGCCGGGCGATGTGGACGTGGCCGCGCCGCCGTACGCCGAGTGGCTGACCCTGAACTGGGAGCACCCCGCGCTCGACCACGAGCTGACGTCGGTGGCGGTGGTGAACGGCACGGTGGCCGCCTACAGCGTGGCCCACACCGACGGCCGGGGCCGCTACTGGTCCGGTATGACCGGCACCCGCCGCGCCTTCCGCGGCCGCGGTCTGGCCAAGCTGACCAAGAACGACTCGCTCCACCGTGCCCGCTCGGCGGGCTGCCGGGAGGCGTTCACCGGCAACGACGGCGACAACGGCCCGATGCTGGCGGTCAACAAGTGGTTCGGCTACGAACCGGCGGCCACGGAGTGGCGCTACGTACGGGAGCTCTCGGCGTAACCCTCGGCACCGGTGTCCGGAGGACCGGGTCCAGCCCCGGACGTCGGCTCCCCGGGACCGCGCCGAGACCCGGCAAGGGCAGGGCCGGGGCCACGAGGCCCGACACACGGCCCACGGCGCGGCCCCGAGCCCGCGGATCCCAGGTCCCCGAGCCGTCGGGCCGGCGGGCCCGGACGGCAAGCCCGGCACCGGACGACAAGCCCGTCAGTGGGTTCGGCGCAGCCCCGACACGAGCAGCCCGACGAGGTGGCGCGCGTCGTAGCGGGGGTTGTTGCCGGCGCCCGCGCAGAGGCTGCCGACGCCGCGCATCAGCTCATAGGCGTCCTGGCCGGAGCGGATCTCGCCCGAGGCGACCGCGGCGTCGAGCAGCTGATCGCAGACGGGCAGAAGCCGGTCGATGAAGTACGAGTGCAGGGGGTCGAAGCAGGGGTCGTCGGACTGGAACACGGCGGCGAGGCCGTGCTTGGTGACCAGGAAGTCGACAAAGAGGTCGATCCACCGGCCCAGGGCGGTATGCGGGGTCTCGCCGCTCGCCAGCAGCGCGGGACCGGCCTCAGCGAGGGCCTCGACCTGGTGCCGGTAGACGGCGACTATGAGGTCGGCTCGGGTCGGGAAGTGGCGGTAGATCGTGGCCGTCCCGACCCCGGCCTTGGCCGCGATATCGCGTATCGGCGCTTCCACGCCCGAGCTGACGAACACCGCGGCGGCGGCCTCGAGCAGCGCCTGTTCATTGCGCCGCGCGTCCGCCCGCTTGGGCCGGGCCGCGCGCTCCGCGTCTCGGTCGTTGTCGTTCACCGCACGCTCCCTTCGCGGCCGAGTCTAACGAAACGGGACAACGTCCCATAACCTCAGGGGACGACGTCCCATAACCTCCGGCCGTCAGAGCGGGGTCAGCCGATCGGGCCCCTCGGGGGCGTACGCGATGGGGTCGTCCGGCTCATGCCAGTGGAGGGCGAAGCGGTGCCCCGCGCGATACGCCTCGAGGCCCGCGCGGCAGTACGCCACCATGTCGTCCGGCAACGCGTCCAGCGGGAACCAGCCCAGCTCGGAGCACTTCTCGGGCTCCCGATTGACGGGCTCAAGGCCGCCCTCCGCCACCTCCGCCTCGAAGAACCACCCCGTACGGGCGTCCCCGGTCGGCGCCTTGTGCTGAAGCACGAGCACGGCCCGCACCTCGTCCGGGCCGAGGCCGACCCCGATCTCCTCGGCCGCCTCCCGGAGCATCGCGGCACGCACGTCCTCGCCGTCCTCGACATGGCCGGACGGAGCATGCAGCAGCCCGTCCGCATAGCCCGTGTTCGCCCGCCGCGCGAGCAGGACGTCCCCGCCCCGGCGCAGGATCAGATGCACATCGACGATCTCCCGATGGCGCCGAACCGGCGCGAGGTCGGCCACCAGGGCATACCGCTCGTCGCGCACGGCCCGCCCCCACAACGCCGCGTCCGGCGCGAGCTGCTCGACCGACAGCCGCTCCGTCAACGGCCCGACCATCGCCGACAGCTCGGCGGCGGTCAGCCCGACGGGCTCGGACTCACCCCACCGCCCCTCGATCAACACCAGCCGCCCACCCGGCCGCAGCAGCCGCACCCAACGCCGCAGCACCGCCCCCTGATCCGGCAGCATCCACAGCAGATGCCGCACCAGCACGACATCGAACCGCCCCTCCCCCACGGGCGGCTCCGCCGCGTCCCCGACGAGCACACTGGCCCCCGTCCCGGCCAGCTTCGCCCGCGCCAGCTCGACCATGCGCGGCGACCGATCGACCCCCGTCACCCGATGCCCCCACCCGGCCGCGAGCAACGCCAGGCTCCCCGTGCCGCACCCGAGGTCGAGCACATCCACGGCCCGCCCGGGCAACCACCCCCGCAGCCGCCCGGCCCACGCCTCCCGCACGACCGGGTCCCGCAGCCCATGATCCGGCTCATCGTCGAAACCCGCGGCGGCGGCGTCCCAGTAGGCGGTGGTCGAGCTCTCTGCACTCATACCGAGATGCTCGCACCCACCACTGACAACGCCCGTGTCAGGGACTCCGTCGCAGCACGAGCGTGACGAAGCCCAGCGTGCCGCGGTAGCCGCTCAGCCACTGGGAGCGGTGCTCGGCGGCGGCCTTGTACGCGTCCAGGGCGTCGGGCTCCTCACGGTGGTCCAGGGCCCAGCGGGAGAGCGAGCCGGTCCAGGACCACTCGTAGTCGTCCCACTCCCCGGCCGTGCTGACATGACCGTAGACCGGCGTCCAGCCGTCCGCGACGACTCGGTCCACGGTCGTCGCGAGATCCGCGTAGTCGTCCCAGGTGGCGCCCAGCGCGGAGAGCGCGGCGGCGTCGGGTTCGCGCTCCCAGAAGCCGTCGCCCACGAGGACATGGCCGTCCGGGGCGAGGAGTTCGCGCGCCGCCGCGAGGGTGGGCAGCAGGCCGCCGAAGGCGTGCGCCGCGCCGACGCTCAGCACCACGTCGAAGCGGTGCGCCGAGGCGAAGACCGCGGCGTCCATCTCATGGAGGACCAGCCGGTCCGCGACCTCGGATTCCTCCGCGCCCTCGCGTGCCTGCTCCAGGGCCGCGGTGTGGATGTCCACCCCCTCGGCGCGCATCCACGGATAGCGGACCAGCAGCCGCCGCAGCCATTCGCCGCCCCCGCAGCCGAGGTCGAGGGCACGGTCGGCCTCGTCCGCCACCGCCCGGTCGAGCAACCGGGCCACCGACTCGTCGGCGATCGGGGCGGCGATCGGATGGTCGGCGTGCGCGAGATGGGATCTCCGTTGACGGTCCATCCGCACAGCGTGACAAGACCCGTCCCCCTCCGCAGCCCCTTTTCCGGGCTTGGTTCTCCCCCGGCTACCGCCGGGAGGTTGGCCGGGTTCAGCCATACTGATGGCTTCCTCAGCGAGCGGACCGCAACGGGTCGCGCCGGGTGAGGCAGACGAGAACGCCCACCAGGACGATGGCTGCCGTGATGAGCGGGGCGACCAGGGAGTTCGCGGGGTACAGGATCCAGGCCCACGGCTCGGGGCGACCGCCGCTTCTCCAGCCGGCCGCCGCGCACAGCAGGGGCACGATGGCGACGGTGACAGCCGCGATGCGGTGGCCGAGGAAGGGAAACAGCAGCAGCGCCAGGCCGACGTATCCGGCGATATTGCGCCCCAGCACCAAGGCGATGCTGTCGGCCCCCAGGGCGTAGCAGAGGGCTGCCACCCCCGCCCCGGTGATGGCGACCGCCGAGCCGAGTGCGGCGTCCCACCTCCGAACGGGACGGCAGGCGACGCCTTCGGTGCGCAGGTCGCCGCGTCCCATGCCGTGGAGCAGCATCACCGCCGGCAGCAGCGTGATGAGGTGGCCGACGAGGAAGTGTCCGGACTGGCCGGTCAGCACGGGCACGGGGAGTTCGGCGTCGCCCATGAGGAGTCCCACCGCATTGGTCACGACGACGGACACACTCAGCGCGGGAACGGCGCGGGCCCTCAGCCACCAGTTCATCCGTGGCTCCCGTCGATGCTCAACTGGGGAGCTGCGTCGCAGGATCGCATGGCGCGGGTGTTGCGCTCGTACCAGTCGAGCTGGACCTGTCGGGACTGTTTGAGGACGTGTTGGGCCAGGGCCAGTTCCGGCGGCGCGACCCGGTTCGTGAGGGTCCGGGGCGAGGCGCCGGCGGTCAGGGAGAGCCACGCCCCGACGGGGCCGTAGGCGTCAGCGGCCGGGTAGGGCTCCCCGTTGTCCGCGCAGGCAGGGGATTGTGGAAGGAGCCCTGCCGCCACGCCTGTGGGCACACCGAGGGCACTGATGCCGGGCCCGATGGCGAGCTTGGTCTCGTCGGGGCCTGGTCGGTCGGCCATGGTCAGTGTGGCCGGCACCGCGACGTCGGCCTGACGGAGCCTCGCGACGGCCTTGCGTGACTCGGTGCGGACCATGTCGGCTCGCTGGTCCATCTCGGGCCACAGGCAGATGCGGGGCCGACCGTGGTCGCACACCAGGTCGCCGACCGGGCGGGAGGTCACCGGGTCGGCTCCCATGCCGTGGGCGGAGGCGACACCGCCCGCGAGCCCTGCGGCGAGCAGCGCGGCCGCGGCGACGACGGCGGGAGCGGACTTCCGGTACTGGATCAGCACGGCGGCGGACAGGCAGACGCCCGTACCGAACGCTCCCGCACTGACCAGCGCCCATACGTCCAGGCTCTGATCGAGCACACAGCAGTCCTGAAGTCCTCCACCTACGAGGTGGCGGATCCACACGATGCTCCAGGAGACCGGATAGGCGTTGGCGACGAAGCTCGCGATCAGCGTGACCGGCACCGCGACGATCGGAGCCCACAGACGGCCCAGAACGAAACCGACCAGAGTGTTGGCCGCGAGCAGCACCGCTTCGACCGCGAGGATGCCGGGATCCGGCATGCCGAAGCCGACGTCGGCGGCGGCCGCGGAGACGAGCAGGGCCGCGGTCATCCCGACCAGACCCATCACGAACACCGGCAGCAAGAGGGGGAAGGCGATGGCCAGCGGCGAGCGCACCGCGTTCTGGTCGGAGATGCGTGCGCGCCTGAGCCGGCTTCCCTCCCAGGCACCGGCTCCGGCGCACGCGGGGCCCACGAAGGACAGGGCCAGGCTCGCGGTGCCGGTGGCGGAGAGCCAGTAGTGGGGCGTGACCCACTCGGACAAGTTGTCACCGAGGGCGATGACGATGAAGCCGGCCAGAAACGGCAGGAGACGGGTGCCGGACGAGACGCGGACGACGGTACGGAGCAGCACGGGTCAGATCTCCTCGCCCACGAGCTGGGTGTAGGCGGCTTCCGCGCGCTCGCGAGGGCCTTGGGCGTTGCCGGCGTTGTCCGCGTGGTCGGCCATGGCATGGAATTCGGCGGTGGTGCCGTGGAAGCGCACCGTGCCCCGGTCCAGGACGACCACGTGCTGGTAGAGGTCGGCGAGGTCTTCGGTCTGGTGGGTGGAGACGACGATGTGCACGTCGTCGGCGAGCTGTTCGAGTAAGGACCGGAAGACCTTGCGCTGGGTGGGGTCCAGGCCGGCGGTCGGCTCGTCCATGAGGATGAGCTCGCTGTGGTGGGTGAGGGCGCCGGCGATGCCCATCCGGCGCAGCTGGCCACCGGAGACCTGGTGGCTGCGGCGGTCGGCGAGCTTGTCCAGGCCGACACGGCCGAGAGTGGTGGCCGATGCCTTCCAGGCATCAGAGCGGTTCATGCCTTTGAGCCACCCGGCGAAGGCGACTTGCTCCCGTACGGTCAGGCCCGGTACGGGCGTGATGTGCTGCGGCAGCCAGGCCACCGCCTTCCGGTACGCCCGCACATCCTTGCGGGCCGCGGGGTCGCGGCCCTTCCAGGTGACAGTGCCGTCCAGAGGCTTGAGCTGGGAAGCGGCCAGCGCCATCAGCGTGGACTTCCCCGCCCCGTTCGGGCCGAGCAGCACCGTTGCCGCGCTGCTGACGCGAAGGTCGAAGCTGTCGAGAACGGTCGTCTTCCGGTTGTACCGGAAGGAGACACCACGGAATTCCAGGGCCATGAGCCGCACAATCCGCCGCCAGGGTGGTCCCGAGGCGGCTGTAGAGAGGAGCGGGAGGTGCCCCGGCGCAGGCAGAGCCCGCCGCGCCGGGGCACCCGTGAAGACGTGCCGTACCCGTCTTCGGGTTCTAGCGACAGCGAAGAGGCCGCCACCCATGTGACAGGGGCGACGCCGCCGTTCATGTCCGGGCGCGGTAAGCGGGGATGGCCGCACACAGTACAGCTACGCCGAAGGCGTAGGCCCCGGAGTCCCGGCCGCCCAGACACCAACCGCAAAGCAGCGGGGTGATCAGGCGCTCGCTGCACACCACCCGGCCGGAGCTATCCGAGAACAGTGCCTTGACGGTCCAGATGTTAGCGGTAACACTCCCCCTCGTGGACTCCTCGGAGCAACCAACGAGCACCCCCTCACCACCACCCCCTCCCCAACAACTCTTCAGCCGCGCCGCCGTGGCCGCCTCCTGCGGCGGTTTCGTTCTCATCGGGGCGCTTCAGGCGCTCTACGGGCCGTCGATCCCCGCCCTGCGCGACGCCTACAGGCTGTCGCCGTCGGCGGCCGGGATGGGGTTGAGCGCGCATTTCGTCGGTGCGGTGGCGGGGGTTCTTGTCTTTGACCGGCTGTTCGGCCGGATCGGCAACCGGCGGCTGCTGGGCTGGTCCTACCTGCTCATGGCGGGTGGCGCGGCCGGGTTCGCGTTCGCGCCCGCCTGGCCGGTCGCCTTGGGGCTCGCCCTTCTCGCGGGGCTGGGCTTCGGCGGGATCGACTACGGGCTGAACCAGCTGTTCGCCGTCGGCTTCGGGCGCCGTAGCACCGCCATGCTCAACATCCTCAACGCCCACTTCGGCATCGGCGCCGTCCTCGGCCCGGCCCTCATCGGCCTGGTCGGGTCCGCCCACTACCCCGCCGTCTTCCTCGGCTTCGCCGCGCTCACGCTGCCGCTGCTGCTCTGCCTGGCCGGGGTGCGCGACGAGGCCCCGCCGCGCGGTGGCGACACCGGCGTAAGCGAAGACACGGCCGCGGACACCGGCGCGCGGCGCCGCGTGCGCGCCCGCAGCCTCGCCACCGTGCTGGGCGCCTTCGTCGTCCTCTACGTCCTCCACGTCGGCATCGAGTCCGGCGTCGGTGGCTGGGAGCCGACCCACCTGGAGGCCATCGGTTACGGGGCGACCGCCGCCGCCTCCGCGACCTCCGCCTTCTGGCTGATGATGACGGTCGGCCGCTTCCTCGTCGCCCCGCTCGCCCTGCGCTGGTCCGCGCAGACGATCATCGCGGTGAGCTGCGCGGGGATGACGGGGTGTCTGCTGCTGGCCGCGATCCCCGCCGCGGCCCCGTACGCCTACGCGGGCGCCGGGCTGTTCATCGCGCCGATCTTCCCCACCGGGCTCCCTTGGCTGCTCCGGGCGGCGCCGCGCGCCCACCGGGCCGGGGCGCTGGTCATGGCGGCCTCGATGGTCGGCGGGGTGGCCGCACCGCCCGCGCTCGGCAAGGCGATCGAACTCGCGGGCGTCCGCGCCGTACCGCTCATCCTCTGCGCCATCTCCGCGGTGTGCCTGATCACCACCGGATGGCTGATCCGCGCCGCGTCCCCGCCCGTACTCCCTACGTCATCACCCGCGCCCTCTACGTCATCATCCGTGTCCCCTACGTCTACGTCGCCCGAACTCCCCACCCCACCCGACCAGCCCGCCCCCGCCGCCGAAAGGACCTCCTGACCCCCATGCCCGCCGCCCCGCCCGCCCTGACGCTCTCCGACGACGGTTTCCTGCTGCACGGCGAGCCCTTCCGCATCCTCTCCGGCGCCCTCCACTACTTCCGCACCCACCCCGACCAGTGGGCCGACCGGCTGCGCAAGGCGCGGCTGCTGGGGCTCAACACCGTGGAGACCTACGTCCCGTGGAACCTCCACCAGCCCGCCCCCGGCACCCTGGACCTCGACGGCCTGCTCGACCTCCCCCGCTTCCTCGAGCTGGCCCACGCCGAGGGGCTGCGCGTACTGCTGCGCCCCGGCCCGTACATCTGCGCCGAGTGGGAGGGCGGCGGGCTGCCGTCCTGGCTGACCGCACAGCCGGGCCTGCGCCCGCGCAGCCGTGACCCCCGTTTCACCGCCGCCGTGGACGCGTACCTCGATCTGCTGCTGCCGCCCCTCGCTCCCCATATGGCGGCGCGCGGCGGCCCGGTGATCGCCGTGCAGGTGGAGAACGAGTACGGGGCGTACGGCGACGACACCGCCTATCTCGCGTATCTGGCCGACGCGCTGCGCACCCGTGGCGTCGAGGAGCTGCTGTTCACCTGCGATCAGGCGGACAAGGCGAAGCTGGCGGCCGGGAGCCTGCCCGGAGTGCTCACCACCGGCACCTTCGGCGGCCGGGCCGAGCAGTCGCTGGAGGTGCTGCGCGCCCACCAGGAGAGCGGGCCGCTGATGTGCGCGGAGTTCTGGATCGGCTGGTTCGACCACTGGGGCGAGCCGCACCACATACGGGCGGCCGACGACGCGGCCAAGGACCTGGACACGCTGCTGTCGGCGGGCGCTTCGGTGAACATCTACATGTTCCACGGCGGCACCAACTTCGGCTTCACGGCCGGCGCCAATCACGACCACGCCTACACCCCCGCCGTCACCTCCTACGACTACGACGCGGTGCTCACCGAATGCGGCGACCCGGGCCCCAAGTACGCCGCGTTCCGCGATGTCATCGCCCGGCACGCCGCCGTCCCCGACGAGCCCGTCCCGGAGCCCTCGCCCAAGCTGCCGCCGACCGACGTCACGCTGACCGACTCGGCGAACGCCCTGGTCTGCGCCGAATTCCTGTCCCCCGGCGAGCAGTTCACCGACCCGCCCACCATGGAGCGGCTGGGCCAGGCGTACGGCTTCATCCTCTACGGCACCGAGCTGCCCGCGCTCGGCGACCGCGTCCTGCACTTCACGGGCGGGGTGGGCGACCGGGCGCAGGTCTTCGTCAACGGCGCCCCGGCGGGCGTCCTGGAGCGCGAGCGCCACGAGGACACGCTGCACGTACGGAGTCCGGAGTACGGGGCCCGGCTGGACGTCCTGGTCGAGAACATGGGCCGGGCGAACTACGGCCCGCGCATCGGCGACCCCAAGGGCATCACCGGCCCGGTCACCCTCGACGGCGAGCCCCTGGAGGACTGGACCTGCCACCCGCTCCCCCTGGACCGCCTCCCCGAACTGCCCTTCCGCGGCACGGGCAACACCCCCGTCGCCGGTCCGTCCTTCCACCGTGGCACCTTTACGGTGGACACCCCCGCCGACGCGTTCCTCGCCCTGCCCGGCTGGACCAAGGGCGTGGCCTGGATCAACGGCTTCAACCTCGGCCGCTACTGGTCGCGCGGCCCGCAGCGCCGCCTCTACGTGCCCGCGCCGGTGCTGCGGCCGGGGACGAACGAGCTGGTCCTGCTGGAGCTCCACGCGGCGACCACGCGCACCGTACGGCTGACGGACGAGCCGGACCTGGGCTGGACGGACGAGACCTGAGACGGACAGGGGCTGAGGCGGACGAGACCTGAGACGTACGAGGCTGAGGCGGACAAGCGCTTGGACGGACGAGCGCCGAGACGGACGACGGGAGACACAACGCACATGGGCGAGCCGGAGGACCAGGCGGGCGGACCCCAGCGCGTCCGGCGGCGCCGGGCCACGGCGGGCGGCGGGGCCGTGATGGCCGACGTCGCCCGCCGCGCCGGGGTCTCCGGCCAGACCGTCTCCCGCGTCCTCAACGACCACCCCCGGGTCCGCCCCGAGACCCGTGAGCGGGTCCGGGAAGCCATGCGGGAGCTCGGCTACCGCCCCACCGCCAGCGCCCGCACCCTGGCCAGCGGCCGCAGCCGGACGCTCGGGGTGATCTCCTTCGACGCGGCCCGCTTCGGCCCCGCCGCCACGCTGGCGGGCATCAACGAGGCCGCGCAGGAGGCCGGTTACCTGGTCAGCACGATCGCGCTCACCGCCGCCGACCAAGCGGCGGTACGGGGCGCGGTGGACCGGCTGCTCGGCCAGGGCGCGGACGGCATCATCGCGATCGCCCCGCAGCGCTCGGTGGGCGAGGCCCTGGTCGAGGCCGACCACGGCAGGCCCATGGTCACGCTGGACAAGAGCTTCGGCGCCCGCTTCCCCGTCGTCGCGGGCGACTCCGCGTCCGGCGCCCGCCAGGCCACGGAACACCTGCTGCGCCTCGGCCACCGCACGGTCCGCCATATCGCGGGCCCGGTGGGCTGGATCGCCGCCGAGGCCCGGGTGGACGGCTGGCGGGCCGCCCTTAGGGACGCGGGCGCGGCGGCGCACGAGCCGCTCTTCGGCGACTGGAGCGCGGATTCGGGCTACGACCTGGGCCGCAGCGTCGCCCACGACCCGGACGCCACGGCGGTGTTCGTCTCCAACGACCAGATGGCGGTGGGCGTCCTCCGCGCCCTCCACGAGGCGGGCCGCCGGGTCCCCGAGGACGTCGGCGTGGTCGGCTACGACGACATCCCCGAGGCCGCGCATCTGCTCCCGCCGCTCACCACGGTCCGTACGGACTTCACGGAGATCGGCCGCCGCTGTCTGAGCCTGATGCTCGACCAGCTGGAGCGCACCCCCGAGCCGGGGGTGCGCGTGACCATCCCCACCGAGCTGGTCCTGCGCGAGAGCTGTGGCCACCTGTTCCGGGGTGCCGCCCGGCAGGCTCAGGGGTAGGGAACTGCTCACCGTTGTGTGGCCCAGCCCGTCGTCGGGCCGCGGGGACGGTCAGGCTGCCGGCGCGAATGCGGTGATGGCGTCGACGAGGTCGGCCGGGGCTTCCAGCGGGATCAGGTGACCGGTGCGGGGGACCACCACGAAGTCGGCTTGGGAGAGGTAGGGCACCAGGTTGTCGCGGAGCACGCCGACGGGCTCCACCTGGTCGTGTTCTCCGGCGACGACGAGAGCGGGCACGCTGACCATGCGCGTGTGCTCGGTGATGTCCTGCGCGATGCCGCGCAGCGGCCACTCGGTGCGGGCGGCGTCGGTGACGGTCCGCGAATCGGTCACGATCCGCGCCTTGACCGGAGCGGGCAGCTCGGTCGCGGTGAGGACGTGATCCCGTGCCCCGGCCACGGACTCGGCGGAGTCGTAGGCGTGCGACAGGGCTTCCTGGTACTCGGGAGTGACCTGTGCGGCGGGCTTCGCCGGGCCGGAGCCGACGAGAACGATGCCGCGCAGGCCGGCGGGCCGGGTGGCCGCGACCAGCTGTGCGACCTTACCCCCCATCGAATGCCCCACCAGGACGTAGTCGGTGACCCCCGCATCCGCGAGCACGGCGAGCGTGTCGTCGGCGAGCTGACCGAGCGTATAGGGACCGGGCAGAGCGCTCGACCGGCTCCACCCGCGGAAGTCGACCGTGAGCACGTCACGGCCCGCCAGGCGGTCGACGACGAGGTCCCAGGTGCGGGCAGAACCACCCCAATAGTGCAGGAACACCAGAGTCGGCCCGGCCCCCGGCCGATGGTCGTAAGCGGGCAGAAGCGTCTGCTGCGTCGTGTTCATGATGGCTCTTCCGGTCGATGCTCCAGGCGATTGCCCTGTGTATTCATTGAAACTTCCGCACCCGGACGGGGCATCGGCGTGACTGGTCGCCCGATGGTGAAAACTGGACACGTGAGCGTGATCCGGCAGATGACCTACCAGCCCGCAGGACGCCGCGCCGCCTCGGTCGAGACGATGACGTTCGGCCGCCTTCGCGAGCTGAACGACGGCGGCACGCAGCGCGCCGACTTCCACGTCGTTGCCGCCATCGACGCCGGACCCGGCTCAGTCACGGTCGATTTCCACCTCCACCCGCTCCAAGATCGGTCCGCGGTGTGGATTCCACCCGGTGCGGTGCACCGGTGGGACGACATCGCCGAAGTGGCAGGGCACCTCGTGCTGTTCGTGCCGACCGCGCCGGTCACCCACACCACCCGAGAACTCGTCGCCTCCCCGGACCTGGCCGCGCACTGGAGCATCCCCGACGCCGACTGGCCCTTCGTCGACACGGCGCGCAGCCATCTCCTCCTCGAAGCATCCGCCCCACCCGGTGACTCCTCGACGGAGCTGCCCGAAATCCTGCTCTCCGCGCTCATCACCCGGCTGCACCCACCGCACGCCGAAGCACGGCTCACACATCCGGTGTTCCGGTTGTTCCGCTCCAGCGTCGAAGAGCACTTCCGGCAACACCACGACGCCGGCTACTACGCCCGTGCGCTGGGATACGCGCCGCGTACCCTCTCACGAGCGGTGCAGCAGGCCACCGGCCGCACCGCGAAGGCGTACATCGTCGAACGGATCACCCTGGAAGCCAAACGGCTCCTCGCCCACGACCGCCTCACCGCCGCCCGCTGTGCCGACGTACTCGGCTTCCCCGACGCATCCAACTTCTCGGTGTTCTTCCACAAGGCCACAGGCAAACGCCCGGGCGCGTGGCAGGCGACGGTGGCCGCCGAGTGAGGAGGTGCCCACAAGAACACTCACACCTGGAGCACTCCACGGACACGTGGGCGACGCGCAAGCGAGCCCTGACCGGGAAACCCGCCCCCGCCTAACGGTAGAGGCCGGCCCGGAAGGTGAACGAGACGAGTTGCGCCCGATCTCGTGCGCCGACCTTCGTCATGGCCCGCACCGCATGCGTCTTCACGGTGAACGGCGACACGGACATCTGGGCCGCGATCTCGTCGTTGCCGAGACCGCTCGCGACGAGGACGACCACGTCCCGTTCCCTGGGTGTCAGAGCGTCGAAGCGGCGCAGCAGCTCCCGATCGATCACCGGGGGCGGACTGACGGCCATATGGCCGATGAGCGCGGCCGTCGCGGCGGCCGACAGCGCACCGCCACCGGCGACGACCTCATTGATTCCGGCGACGAGTTCAGCAGGGCTCACGGTCTTGCTCAGAAAGCCGTTGGCGCCCGCGCGCAGGGCGGCGAGAACGATGTCGTCCTGGTCAAAAGTGGTCAGCACGATCACCCGCAGCTTCTCGGGCGGGTGCTCCTTGCGGATCCGGCGAGTGGCTTCGACACCGTCGATGCCGGGCATCCGGATGTCCATCAAGACCAGGTCGACGGGGTGGTCCCGGAGGAAGGGGAGGACCTGGAGCCCATCGGAGAGATCACCCGCGACAACGAGCCCCGGGTCGGGCATGAGCATCGTCCGGATGCCGGCCCTCATGTCGTCCTGGTCGTCGACGATCAGAATCTGGGTCATCAGACGACGGCTCCCAGGGGGCTGAACTCCGCATGGACCCGGAACCGTCCGTCGTCGCTGTCGATCGTCAGCCGCCCGCTGGAGGACTCGACGCGTTCGCGCATCCCCACGAGCCCGAGTCCACTGCCCGCGTGGGAGCCACGGAGTGCATGACCGACGCGGTTCTCCACGGTGACGCAGATCCTGCCGTCGCGCTCGCGCACCTCCACCGTCGCCGTCCCCTCTCCATGCCGGTAGGCATTCGTGAGTGCTTCTTGAACAACCCGGTAGACCGTCACGCCGACACTGGGCTCCACGAAACCGGCGGGGATGTCGATGGAGGGCTGGACGTCGAGGCCGATGCTCTCGAAAGAGGCGATCAGTCCTTCCAGGCCGCTGAGCGACGGGGTCGGCCGGAGCGCCTCGTCGCCGGAAGTGTCGTCGCCGAGGCGGAGGAGCGCGAGGATCCGCTGCGTCTCGACGACGACGGTGCGGGCGCTGGACCTGGCCGAGACGAGGGCCTGCCGGGAGGATTCGGCGTCCTCGGGCAGCCCTATTTCCGCGGCACCGAGATGCAGGCTCAGCATCGCGACTTGATGGCCGATGACGTCATGCAGATCCCGGGCGATGCGGAGCCGTTCCTCGGTCACTCGCCGGATGGCTTCGATCTCGCGGGTGGCGATGGCGCTCTCGGCCCGCTCCTCCAAGATCCACCAGTGGTCCCGATGGATGCGGAGCGCGGCCCCTGTCGCGCCTCCCGCTATGGCCGAGAAGAGGGCGGCGGCCCCCACGACCGCGCCGCCGCGGAATCCTCCCAGCGTCATGAACGCCCCCAGGAAGAACGCCGCCACGATGCCGGTCCCGGCCAGCGGCTGCTTGCCCCTGAGGGTGACCGAGAACAGCACGAGCACCGCCATCATCCACACCGACAGGGGGTCGTGCCCCACCGCTGTGACGGCGAACGACGCCGCGCTCGTCACGACCAGCCCTGCCCACGGCTTCCACCACGAGAGGGCGACACCGCCACCGGCGAGGAATACCGAGAGGGCCGTCGGCCAATCCGACCCCCTCCATATCGCCGCCACGATCTGACCCGTGAACACGAGCGCGGCCACGGAATAGGCGGCTCGGTGCAGCACCTCGGGGCGGCGGACCCACAGGGGTGCCGGGGGCCCTTCTTGATCGTTCCGCGCCTTGACCATGGCCTGATTCTCGTTCCCGTGTGCTGCGGCCGTGTACTTCAAACGAAGTACACGGCGAACCTGCTTCGGCCGATGGAGACGGCAGAACTCATGTCGATCGAAATGGATGGCAGAAGTACTTCGATCGAAGTACGTGGCCCCTCCCGAGTCCGCTGAGACTCCTCATCGAGGCGACCGTCTCACACCATCTCGATCACAAACGGGACACCCGATGACTCAGACCACGGTAACTCCGACCACGACCACGGCCACGACGACGCCCTCCGGGCTCCGATCGCTCTACCTGATCCGCATCGCCTTCTCCCTGATCTGGGTGGCGCTCGTCCTCACGACCTCCGCCTCGCTGGTGTCGACGGACCGGCCCACGGCGATCGCGGCCGTGCTGCTGATCGTCTACCCCCTGTGGGACGTCATCGCCACGCTCCTGGAGCGTCGTATGGCCGGTACCGGCTCCGCCACGAATCGCGTCAGCTCCATCAACATGGCTCTCGGCCTCGCCACCACCGCCGGAATGACCATCGCCGTCTTCTCCACCGTCGGGAGGGCCCTTCTCGTGTTCGGCGTCTGGGCCCTCCTTGCCGGAGCGGTCCAGCTCATCGTGGCGATCCGCCGCCGGCGCACCGTCGGCGCCCAGTGGCCCATGGTCATCAGCGGCGGCCAGTCCGTCCTCGCCGGAGCCACCGTCGCCGCCACCTCCGCCTCGGCGAGCAGCAGCCTCTCCACCGTCGCCGGATACTCGGCCTTCGGCGCCTTCTGGTTCCTCGTCTCCGTCATCGCGCTGAGCATCCGCGGCCGACGCGTGGGGCTGGGGGCGTGACGCGGTCGCGTTTGCTCGGTCTGGCGCGCGGGCGACGCGGAGGCGATCCCCTCGTCCGTCAGGAAGATCACAGGTCCGCGGTGTCGCGGTGGCGCGGGCAGCGGCAGGGTGGGAACTGGCTGGACCGCAGGGGTTCGAGCTTGTCCTTGACCACGACGACCACCCTGCCGAGCTCCTGCGTCACGACCGCGCCGTCCGGCGAGACGCGGTAGACGCGCATCGTCATCCGTGGAGCGGTGGATTCGGTGTGTGAGAACACGTTGACCTGTCTTTCCGGTCGGCCAATTACGTTGAGTGCACACACCGTTGCGTTCCGGCGCATAGGCTGGAAAGAGGCGACACGTCCCAGCCAAGATCGCGGGACAAGAGGGGATGCACGATGCCGTTCCAGCCACGCGAACTGTTTCCCGACCGCTCGGCACGCGACCTCTTCGGCGCGGAGATCCGGCGCCACCGAGAGAAGGCGGACATGTCGCTGCGGCGGCTGTCCGAGGTGCTGAACTACAGCAAATCGCACCTGGCCCGGATCGAGGCGGCGGAGTCCCTGCCGTACGACGACCTTCCGGCGAAGTTGGATGCGTGCTTTGGGACGGACGGGATGTTCGCGCGGATCTACGCGCTGGCGAAGAATGAGCCCTTCCCTGGCAAGTACCGGCGAATGATCGAGATCGAGAGCCGAGCAACCATCATCGAGCAGTACGTCTGCGCCACGTTCCCCGGACTGCTGCAAACTCCCCAGCTCGCGGAACACTCTCTGCGCTGCGGCCTTCCGCATGCTCCCGACGCGGAGATCGAGTCGATGGTCAAGGCTCGTATCGATCGGCAGGCGCTGCTCGACAAGCCCAAGCCGCCGCGCTCATGGTTCATCATCGACGAGGCTGTGCTGCGCCGTCCGGTCGGCGGACCAGAGGTAATGCGTGACCAGTTGGCGTCCCTGATCGAGCGCGGGACGCAGTCTCACGTGACCATGCAGGTGCTGCCTTTCACAGCGGGCGGGCACGCCGAAGCAGGCGGTTCGCTGACGCTCTTTACGGTGGCCAGTGAGCCGCTGGTGGCCTACGACGAGGGCAGTCAATCCGGAGTGATCATCGAGGACCGAGGGGCAGTCGCCATGCGCCGGGAGAACTACGATCTGCTCAGGGCCATGGCCCTCTCGCCCCGTGATTCCGAGGCGATGATCCGTGCCGTGATGAAGGACTTGACCTCATGCCGACCACCCCGGACCTGAGCACCGCCGCTTGGCGCAAGAGCAGCCACAGCAACAACAATGGCGGCAACTGCGTCGAGGTCGCCGACAACCTCCCCGGCATCGTCCCCGTACGCGACTCCAAGGACCCCGACGGGCCCGTCCTCATATTCACCAACAACTCGTGGAGCACCTTCATAGCCAGCCTGAAGAAGAAGGCAGGGATGTGAGCCGCCTCCTCGTCGTCCGCAACGCGGAACGCAGTGGGCCGGGGCGGTTGCGGCCGTGGTGGGAGGAGATGGGGCTGACGGTCGTCGAGACCGATGGCGCGTCGGCCCCCGCGTCCCCGGAGGGTTTCGACGCGGTGGTCCTGCTCGGCGGTGGCTTCCTGCCGGATGCCGACGCGTACGCGCCCTGGCTACCGGCCGAACGGGAACTCACCCGGCGTGCCATCGCCGAGGGCGTCCCGTTGCTGGGGATTTGCCTGGGGGCCCAGGTGCTCGCAGTGGCGGCGGGAGGGACCGTGCTCGGCGATCACGGTCAGCCGGAGCGGGGCTCATGCGCCGTCCGGTTGCGGCCCGAGGCCGACGCCGACGCGCTGTTCGCCGGGGTACCGCAGGAGTTCCGGGCCATTCAGAACCATCGTGACCAGATCACCGCGCTTCCCCCCGGCGCCACCTGGCTCGCATCGAGCGACGCCTGTCCGGTGCAGGCGTTCCGGATGGGCGAGCGGGCCTGGGGCGTGCAGTTTCATCCGGAGGTGGGGGCGGATCGCCTCGACGACTGGGACGAAGCCGCCCTGGCCGACGCGGGCCTGGATCTGCGCGCGCTCCGGACCGAGGCCGAGCGGGTCGAGCCGGAGTCCGTGCGTACGGCGCGGCGGCTGGCGGCGAACTTCGCCGGTGTGGTCCTCACCGCAGCAGCAACTGAAGTCCGCCCAGCACCGTCGCCGCGATGACCAGCCGCTCGAAGAGCCGCTGATTGATCCGGTCCACGCACGCCTTACCGATGTACGCACCGGGCAGGACGAAGAGCGCCAGCAGGAGGTCCAGCAGCAGGGAGCGGCCGTCGATCAGGCCGAGGCTGACGCTGAAGGGAACCTTGGCGACGTTGACGATCAGGAAGAACCAGGCCGAGGTGCCCAGGAAGCCCAGCTTTCGGAAACCGGCGGAGAGCAGGTAGAGGGACATCACGGGGCCGCCCGCGTTGGCCACCATCGTGGTGAAGCCGCCGAGCACCCCGTACGAACCGGCCTTGAGCCGTGCGCCCGCCCCATCGGCGGCCGGGACCTCCGGGGCCGCCGCCCGGGCGGCCGCGCGGCGCCGCCACACCGTGACACCCGCCATCAGCAGCAGGATCGCGCCGATGGACGTCCGCACCTCCGCGTCCCCGGCCCACAGCATGAACACCGTCCCCACCACGACCCCGGCCGCGACGGCCGGGAACAGCCGGAGCAGGGTCCCCCAGTGCGCGTGGCGACGGTAGGTGCCCACGGCGAGCACATCACCGACGATCAGCAGGGGCAACAGCACACCGGTCGACTCCCGGGCCGGAAGCACGGCCGCGAAGATCGCGAGGCTGACGGTATTGGCGCCGCTGACGGCGGTCTTCGAGAAGCCGACGAGTATGGATGCCGCCGCGAGCGCGGCGAACTCCCAGAGGGTAACGGTGTACATGCCACGGAATCATTCCAGGCCACCGGGGGGCCGCCGCAGCCAGGGACGTATGGGATGCCCGGCGGGGCGTGACGCCTGCGGCGGGCCACGCGGCGGAGCCGCATATCGAGGCTTCCCCCTACCCGCCCCTTCCCACAACTGGGGCTCGTCCCCAGACCCCGGGGTCCAGGGACGGAGCCCCTGCCACGCGGCGGACACCCCCTCAGCGCACCCAGCCCTGGAGCGGCTCGGTGTCGAGCGTGACGCCGACCGGTGCGTCCTCCACGACCATCAGGACGGGATCGGCATCGGCCCACGCCCCATGGCCGACGAACGCGTCACTGTGGGCGTGGGTCCCGTCGGGGCGGGCGTGGCCGTTGCGGTACGTCTCGACCTTGAGGCCCTGGAACACCCCCTCGTGCCCGGGGACAGCTATCAGGTCCTGTCCGTACGCCAGTCCGAGCAAATGTCGGGGTCGTCCTGGCGTTCCTTGCACACCTGCCAATGGATGACATCACGGCCACCCACTGACACGCTGTAATCCCTGGCCCCGGGGACGTCCTGCGGGTGCGACCTCCTCATTTCGGGCTCATGGGAGGCCACCCACGAGAAGTCGACGTAGCAGTAGTCGTCGTCATTCAGGTCCCGGTCGTCGATCCGGAACTGGTTCTGGGATGACAGCCACCGCGCCGCGCACTGCCTCTTGGACGATTCGTAGACCCAAGGAGTGTCGGCCACCGCCAGCGACGGACCCGCAACGATTCCTGCTGCGGCGATCGATACGATGACTGCACTGCGTAATCGGGAAGACCGAACCTTGGCTAATTTCATCGGATACCCTCTCCTCTCGAAGCGATTCCCCATGTTCGTGCTCCTGTTTCTTGCCTCGACGGTGAGTCGTCCGGGGTCACGATAAAACCTCTGCCATAGAGCGCTTCAGAATTGACCGCCCTCATTCTTCGGGCCGACGTCAGCATTCCCCCGTGCGACAGATGAACCGTCACCAAAACCGTAGGAGACGCCGTACCCGCGGAGCAATGTGCATAGTGTTCAATTCCGGGTGCCAATTGTGCACGGTGCTCAAAGGGCCTGTGCGGCGGTGATACGGAGGGCATGGACGGCGTCGTGGATACCGATGCCGGTGGTGAGCAGATCGCGGCCGAGTGCGGCTTCGGCGGTGCGCAGGTGGGCTCGGACCGTGTTGCGGCTGATGCCGAGGCGGCGGGCGGTCTGCTGCGCGTCGGTGTTGGCGTCGATCCACGCCCGCAGGGTGCGGTGCTGCGGGGCGTGCAGAGGCCCGAGGAAGCTCTGGGCCCAAACGGCGGCGCGTTCGGTACGCAGCAAGTTCTCCAGAGTTGGGGGTGGTTGCTGCTCAGCGGGTTCGGAGGCGAAGGATGCGCTGGTGAGAGCGAGCGCCAGGTGGACGGCGGCGCGAGAGCGGACGTCTGCCAGTTCCAGGCCGAGGGCCCGTTCTGCGCGTCTGATGTGGGCGGCGACGGTGTTGCGGCTGAGGTCGAGAAAGCGGGCCACAGCCGCTCGGGGTGCGCTCATGAAGAAGCGGGTGACGTCGACGGTGAGCGCCGGGAGAGAGTCCAGCGGGCGCAGCAAGTCACGGGACCAGGCGAGGGCGGGCTCCCGGGGCAGAACACCGTCCAACGACGTCTTTCCCGCATAGACGGCCACGCGGCCGGGCATGGTGCGGGCGGCAGCCAGGGCGTGGACGGCCTGGCTGTAGGCCCTGGCCGTCGCGCTGAGCGGATGCGGGCCGCTGACACCGAGTGCATAGCCGGAGTTGTCGCGTACCAAGCGGCACAGCGTCTCGCCCCGGCCACCAGCCTGGACGCTGGATCCTGCCTTGTCCCCGTCCCCGTCCCCGTCCCCGTCACCGTCACCGTCACCGTCACCGTCACCGGGACCATCGGTGATGAGACAGATCAGGTGCTCCTTGAAGGCGGGGCACTGCACCATCAGGTCCGGGCCGTGGTAGCCGGAGGGATCCTGGTAGGCCCGCTCGATCCGGTCGCGGTCGGCCGGCGGACAGTGCAACAGATGGACCCGCAGCCGGTCGGCCTCCAACAGCGGTGGAACGGCACCGGTCGTCATGCGGCGGGCCAGCATCGGCTCGCCCGCCAGCAGCGCCTGGAACACCCCGAACCGCACCTGGTATGCCTTGTCGTGGAAGCCGCGCCAGGCACGGTCGCCGTTCCCAACACGGCGCAGGAGCGTGATGAGGCTGCCGGTGTACGAGATCAGTGCGACCGCTTCCGGGCTCAGCGCCGACCGCGCGGCAGCCACCAGTACCAAGCGCGACCCATGCGCGCCGAGGGCTTCACAGCGCACGTGCCACACAGCGGTCTGGGTCGCGGCCGCGGCCAACTTCCCGCCGGATAATCGCGCGAGCAGCGGAGCGAGCGGTCGCAGAATCTCCCGGGGAAATCCCATGGTGGACGACTCCACCGTGCCCTCGTCGTTCACGACCAACGCGATGCCCGCGCCGGTCTGTTGGTGCAGCCAGTCCAGGACCTCCCGCACATCCGGCTCGGCGTCGCGGGCCATTTGGCGTCTCATCTCGCGCAGCAGCCCGGTCAGCCGTTCAACGTACCGCTGCTCCTTCGTGTCCGCCACGACGCCGTACCCCCTCTGCCCGACATCCCGTTGTCCTCTCGCACATCTCACGATGGCACCCGCGCCGCACCGGCGGGAGATGTCTGTCTCCGACTGCCCCAGGCCGATAAGGGAAAGCCAGGGATGCCGAAAATGTGCCCGCCCTCTGAACCGCGGGCCACCTGCATCCGTGTGCATCCGTACGGCTCATGCCCCGAGACTTAGGGACGACTATGTGTTCCGCGCAAGCGATAGACGAACTGGCCCCCCGCCTGAGCGAGTGGTTGCGGGCCGACCGCCTGTCATGCCAAGGAATTCTGCCTGGTACGGCAGGCGCGGTGGAGAGTATGGTGTCTGGTATGGCGACGAAAAAGGTGACAGTCACCATCCCCGAGGAGCTTCTCGACGAGATCCGGGCAGACGCGGCGGAGCGCGGTCTGTCCGCGTATGTCACTGACGCGCTACGAGTCAAGCGCGACCGTGACCGGCTCGTGGAGCTGGTGGACTGGCTACAGGAAGAGTACGGACCGGTCTCCGAGGAGGAGAGCGCTGCCGCCTTGGCCGAACTGGATGAGATCGACGCCGAACATGACCGTCGCAGGGCGCAGCACGGCGGCGTCGGGGAAGCCGCGTGACGAAGCGGGTCCAGCAGCCCAAGCGGCTGCGCGTGTTCGTGCTCGACTCCGAAGCCCTCTCACAAGCGGTGCGCGGTGAGCGCCGCATGATCGCTCTGCTGGATCTGGCGGCCAAAGGGGAGGTCGAGATGATCACCTCCCCCATGACCGTGATCGAAGCGCACGACGGCAGAATCACCGAGCGCCGGTGGGACTGGGTACTGTCCCGGCTGCAAGTAGCTGACCTGGGCAGAGATCAGGCCCGGGCCGCCCGTCGGTTGCTGGCCGACGCCGGGCTCCACGGCCACAAGTACGCCATCGACGCTGTGCTGGCCGTCGTGGCTAAGGAACGAAGGGGGCAAGTCACCGTTTTAACGTCGGACGTGGATGACTTGGAGCGACTCCTCCCGCCAACGGTGGTCGTCCGCAAGGTCTAGCGGACACCTGGCTCATCGAGTGCGACGCCGCCTGGGGCGGGCCCGCTGTCGGAGGGGCGGGTGATACTGGGCGCATGAGCAGCCAGGAGTTCGTGCGGGCCGGGGCCGGGCTCGGGTGCGGGCTCGGGGGGATGGTGGTGTCCGCCGTCGGGTATCGCTCCCACGGGATACCGCCCGCGCTGCACCGGGGACTGCCCTCGCCCTATCTGACGCTGATCTTTTCCCTCGACGGCCCCGTCGTCGGCGGAGGCACGCCCGAGCAGGCGCGGGGTCCCGGCGCCTCACGGACGGAGATCGTCGTGGGCGGCCTGCACCAGCGACCGGCGTATATCGTCCAGCCCGGCCGCGAGGCCGGAGTGCAGCTCGCGGTGCATCCACTGGCGGCGCGCACGCTGCTGGGGCTTCCGGCCGGTGCGCTCGCCTCCGACGACGACCTGGTCACCTCCGGGACGGACGTGCTGGGCAAGCGGGCCGCCGACATTCGCGAGCGGCTGTGTGAGCAGCAAGCGTGGGAGGACCGGTTCGCCACGCTCGGTGCGTATCTGCGGGAGCGGGCGGCCGAGGGTGAGGACGGGACCCCGGTGCGGAGCGAGGTCGGCGAGGCGTGGGCCTGGCTGGCCCGGCATCGGGGGGCCGGGACGATGAAGGGCCTGGCCGAGCATGTGGCGCTCAGCCCGCGCCGGCTGACCAGCGTGTTCCAGGCCGAGACGGGGCTGAGCCCCAAGCAGGCGGCCCGGCTGATGCGCTTCCAGCACGCCAGGAACACGGTGGTCCGGGCCGTCGCGGCGGGCCGGGCGCCGGACCTGGCCCGGGTCGCCGCCGACTGCGGCTACTTCGACCACTCCCACCTGGTGCGCGACTTCCGTCAGTACACCGGGGTGAGCCCGACCGCCTGGCTGGCCGAAGAGTGCCGGAATATCCAAGCCGGGGGCCATCTCTACGGCGAAGAGTAGAGCCCATGAACACCGCACAGGACGAACAGAACCAGCAGAAGCAGCACCGTGACCCCGCCATCTGGCCCACCCTCCAGGCCCATGACGCCGCCGCCCTGATCGACTTCCTTGTCGACACCGTCGGCTTCCTGCGCACGGCCGTCTACCAGGACGGGAACCGCGTCGCCCACGCCCAGCTCGACTGGCCCGAGGGCGGCGGCGTCATGCTCGGCTCGTACGACCCGGAGACCAAGACCTGGTGCCTGGAGCCGGGCACCTTCGGGGCGTACGTCGTCACCGACCACGTAGACGCGCTGTACGAACGCCTCACGGCGGCCGGTGTGCGGGTGCTCCGGCCGATCGAGGACCAGGAGTACGGCAGCCGGGACTTCGCCATCGCCGACCCGGAGGGCAACAAGTGGTCCTTCGGTACCTATCGCGGTGAGCCCCGGCCCGCCGACGGCTGACGCACGGCTATTCCTCCAGGTAGTGGAAGCCCGGCCGGGGGTGCATCAGGAAGTCGTGATGCGAGATGTTCCACGCGTACGCACCCGCCATCGCGAAGGCCACCCGGTCCCCCACCCGTAGCTCCGCGACCGGGATCCGGGCGGCCAGGACGTCCTTCGGGGTGCACAGCTGGCCGACCACCGTGACCGGCTCGTCCCGTACGGCAGGGCGCGGCCACGGCCGGGTCCAGACGGTGTCCGTGGGGAGCACCTGGAAGGGCTGGTCGTGCTGTTTGGTGGCGGGGGTCCGGATGTGGTGGGTGCCGCCGCGCACCACCGCGAACGCCTCGCCGCCGCTGTGCTTGATGTCCAGCACCTCGGTGACGTACCAGCCGCAGTAGACGGTCAGCGCCCGGCCGGGCTCGATCCGCAGGGTGAGACCGGGGTGGCGCAGGGCGAGGTCCGCCATGCCCCGGCCGTAGGCAGCCCAGTCGAAGCGGCGGTCGGGATGGGCGTAGTCCACGCCCATCCCGCCGCCGACATTCACCTCGGTGATCCCCAGACCGTGGCGTTCGGACAGCTTCCGCGCCCAGTCGGCGATCGCGGCGGCCACGGCCACCTGGGTGGGGGCGTCGAGGCCGCTGGCGAGGTGGGCGTGGATGCCGCGCAGCCGGAGGGGGCCGCCCGTGCCGCCCGCGCCGCCCGCCCCGCCCGGGGAGAGCAGGGGGAGGCAGCGCTCCACGGCCTCCGGGTCGAGCCCGAAGGGGCTGGGGCGGCCGCCCATGGCGAGCGCCACGCCGCCCAGCGCCGCGCCGAGCGGCCCCCCACTGCCCAACTCGTCACCGTCCAGTGGGAGGTTGACCCGCAGGAGGACGTCCACGGTGTCGATCCCCGCGTCCTCCGCCGCCCCCGCCAGCAGCCGCAGCTCCTGCTCGCTCTCCACATGGAACCGCTCCACGCCAAGCGTCAGCGCCCGCCGCAGCTCCCCCTCGCTCTTGCCCGGCCCGCCGAACGCCAGCGGCGCCCCGGGAACAGCCGCGCGGACATGCTCCACCTCACCGCCGGAGGCGACCTCGTAGCCGGTGACGTGGGGCGCGAGGGCCCGGAGGACGGCGGGCGCCGGGTTGGCCTTCGCGGCGTAGTACAGCTCCAGGCCCGGTGGCAGCGCGTCCCGTACGGCCCGCACGTGCGCGCGGAGCGCGGCCAGGTCGTAGACGTAGGCGGGCAGGTCGTCGCCGGTGAGCTCCGTGGCGAGGGTACGGACGGCGGAGGTGATCAACGGCTGCTCCCGGGGTGCATGACGTGGGCCGCCTCGGACAGCAGGGCGGAGGCGAGCGGGCTGGCGATACGGACATAGCCCGCGTGGCGGTCGGCCCGACGGCCCCAGCGGGTGAGGAGGTTGGCCTTCGCGGGCAGCGGCACGCCCGCCACCAGGGCGCGCAGCGCGGGCGGGTGGTCATGGGCCGCCGAGCGCTCGCACAGCACCCGGCGGACCGCCGACCACAGCGCGGGCTCCAGCCCAGGACTGCGGTCGGCGAGGGCGGCCACCATCTCGGCGATGTGGTTGACCAGCAGGCAGTACACCACCCGGTCCCAGCCGCGCTCCCGCTCGTACGTCAGCGGGCGGGCCACCGCCTCGGGCAGCGCGGCGAGCGCGGCGGTGTGGTGCTCGGGGATCAGCTTGGTGCCCTCCAGATCGCGGAAGAGCACCTGGCGCGGGGTGCCGTCGGCGGGGTCGACGCCGATGACGACGTTCTGGAGGTGGGGTTCGAGGACCACGCCGTGGTCGAAGTAGGCGGCCAGTACGGGCGGTACGAGCAGCTCCAGATACGCCTGCCACCAGGCGGAGAGCCGGTCGGGGCCGGCGCCTGGGAGGAGCCGGGAGATCTGGGCGCCGCTGGTCGGGTACTCATCGGCGACGGCCGCCGCGAGCAGCGCGGTCAGGCCGGGCCGCAGCCGGGTGGCCAGGCCCTCGCGGACGATCACGCCGAAGCCCTCGATCAGCTGACGGTCGCCGCTGCCGTTGGTGTCCTTGCCGCCGAGGTCCAGCGTCCGGTACGCGGGTTCGCGCAGCAGCTCACAGCCGGGGAAGCGGGCGGCGAGATCGGTGGCGACCGGCTCCAGCAGCCGGGTCAGGGCGACCGCGCCGGACAGCTCGTAGTCGGCGTTCTTGCGCAGGCAGTTGGTGATCCGCACGTTCAGGCTGAACTTGAGGAAGTCCCGGCCGTCGTAGAGCGTGCGGACCGACGCGGTGGGCGCGAACTCCGTGCCGCCCGGCCCGAGGTCCAGCACCTCGCCCCGGGCGATGGCCGCCCGCAGCAGCCGGTGCTCGCGCAGCATCGCGTACTGCCAGGGGTGCGCGGGCAGCAGCCGGTAACCCTCGGGGACGGCGCCCTGCCGGTCCAGCGCGGCGAGCGCCCCGGGCCGTGCGGACTCCTCGCGGACGTACTCCTGGCGTACGGCGAGGTGGTGCAGCGGGAAGCGCGCCCCGGCCTCGGGGGCGAACCGCGACCAGGAGTCGGCGCTGCCGGTGCGGGCCTTGGGGGTGGGGTGGAAGCGGTGGCCGAAGAGGAGGGACTGCTCGGAGGCGAGGTAGAGGTCTTGGGCACTGTCGGCGCCGTCGCGCACGGTGCTCCGGTCGTCCAGGGCTTCCATGGCCTCGATGTCGTCCATGGCTTCCATGGCTTCCATGGCTTCCATGGCTTCCATGGCCTCCAAGGCCTCCAAGGCCTCCAAGGCGGCCGTCATCCCCGCGTGGCTGGAGGCGACTTGGCCCAGGAACTCGTCGTTGTGCACCCCCGTGCGCAGCTGGAGCTCCCGGTGGATCCGCTCGGCCAGCCCGCGCCAGGACACCTCGGCCCACGTACCGTCGCGCTCCTCGCTGACCGGCCCGGTGAAGCGGTGCGCCCCGATGAGGGAGGTGCGCCGCAGCCCGACGCGCAGCAGCACCCCGCAGCGCGGCAGCCTCAGCCGCAGCCATCCATCGGCCACGACGGTCTGGTGCTCCGGTCCCGACACCTCACGGAGCAGACAGTTGAGGAGGGTGTGGGCGGTGGCGTGGTCGGCGGAGGCCACGGTCGCGGCGGGCGAGGAGGTCATGGGCATGGGGCGGCTCCAACGGGTGCGGAGGAGAGGGGTACGGAGGGAAGTGGGGGTTCGGGGGTTCGGTTCGAGGGCAACGGGCCGATCGGCGCGACGGTCATCTGCCGCTTCCCCGCAGCAGGTAGTTCGGCCCGGTGACGTAGTGCTTGTTGATGTCCGCCGCGCCCGAGCGCTCCTTGGTGAACAAGGTGCCGGCGGTGACCATCGCCTTGACCGGCAGCCGGTCCGCGTCCAGCACCCGTCCGCGCAGCAGCGCGGCGGCCGCGCCGGGCCGGGTGACGGCGACCCGGTCGACGGCGTCGGTGAGCCGGTCGCGCAGCCGCCGCAGCAGGGTGTCGAGCGGGGCCCGGCCGAGGCGGGCGAGCTCGAAGAGGGGGGCGGCGGCGCAGAGGTGGACGGTGATGGTGGTGAACACATCGGCCACCGGCCCGTCGCCGGGCGTCAGGATCCTGCGGTCGTCGAAGCCGCACAGATCGGCGGCCGGTCCTCCGCCGATCATGGCGGCGAGGCGTATCGCGTGGACGCGGGGGCCGTCGTGGTCCTTGATGAGCAGCCGGAGCCGGGGCACCGCACCGCCGTTCGCACTGCCGTCCTCGAAGACCAGCGAGGTGTTCTGCTGATGGGACTCCAGCGCGATGCCGTACGCGAAGAGGGTGGTGTGGAAGTCGAACAGCAGCGTGAGGTAGTCGTCGAGCAGGGCGAGGACGTCCCCGCCGTAGTGGCGTTCGGCGAGCCCGTCGATGACGAGCGTGCCGTCCGGGGCGGGGGCGTCCGGGGCGGAGGCGTCCGGGGCCGGGGCGTCCGGGGCGGGGGCGAGCAGCCCGGCCAGCGGCACGATGGTGGCGTTCTCCAGGCCGGGCGGGTAGCGGCGGACGAGCGTGGCGAGCAACTCGTGTCCGGCGTGGAGGTGGGTGGTCTCGTCGGCGAGCAGCACGGTGGCGCCGAACCTCGGCTCGCGCTCGATCACGGCCTCCACGAGCCGCTGCGCCACCTCGCCGTCGATCAGGGTGCCGGGTTTGACGGACCGCCGGTTGCGGTGCCCCAGAGTGGAGGTGGTGAGCGGCAGCTTGAGGTGGACGAGGGGATCGTCGGCGAGGTCGTCGGCGACGGCCACGGTCCGCATGGAGAGGGTGGGCCGTACGTCCAGCAGGGGGCGCTCGGCGAGCCGGGCGACGCCGTGGAGCCCGGCCGCGCGGAGGGCGTTCTCCAGCGGGGGTCCGAGGGTGAGCGGATGCACGGGGAGGGCGAGCCGCCCGTCGCCCGGCCCCGGCCCAAGGTCCCCGGGCGCGGGCCACCAGTCGGGCAGCCGCGCCGGATCCCCGTACACCGCCTCGCGCGGGAGTACGAGCCAGCGCAGCGGAAAGATGGGGTGGAACTCGGGTGCGTGGGCGCGTAATTGCTCCTCGCCGAAGACGGACCGCCCCCGGCTGGTCGGATAGACGGGGTGGTCGCGGAAGGCGGCGAGCGTGTCATACGCGAGGGCCCCGGCCATCCCGCCCCACCGCTCCCCGTACCGCGCGCCCAACTCGGCGACGACGCGAGGCCGCACGCGGGTGTGCAGCCGCATGGCGTCGAGCGCCTGTCGGCATTCGTCCACGAAGACGTCGTAGAGCGCCCGGTCCTCGTCCGGCACGGCCCCTCGCAGCCGCCCGAGGACGGCATCGAGCTCGGTGAGCTCGGCGGGGCGCGGACGACCAGCCGAGCCACCCGGACCGGGTACGGACAGCGGCTCGGCGCCGCCAGCAGCGCCCCCGGCCAGGGACTGCTCGGCGGCGGCCGGTTCCCGCTCGCCGTGCGCGGGCACACAGAGCAGCCGGGCCGGGCGGCGGGCGCGGATGTCGCACTGGAAGCCTTCGGGTTCCACCGGCAGCAGCACGCTTTCGCCCCCTTCGAACCCGTCGAACCCGTCGGCCCCCTCGAGCGCGATGCGCAGCCAGTCGCCGTCGGCGCGTCGCACCAGGACGGCGTGGCTGCGCAGCCCGTAGGCGTCCTCTCGGAGGAGCGTGTCGAGCACCCGTCCGAGAAGCTCCTCTTCCTCTGTTTCCTCTGTCACACGATCTCCCATCGGTGGGCCGCGAGGAACCGCGCCACCGCCGCGTCGATCCGCGCCTGGTCGGTGCCGGTGGCCCGGAGTACGCCGAGGAAGTCGCGGTTGGTGCGGTGGAGCGGGTGCTCCTCGCCGATCCCTCGCAGCGGCCGGTAGTCCAGCCGTACGCCGTCGCGCTCGGTCACACCGGCCGGAGGGGCGGAGGCGAGCCGCCCGGCGCGGTCGGCCATGACGTACTCCATGCGAACCCTGCCGTCGGTGCGCGCGCCGAGGTCGTCCGGCAGCGGCTCGCCCATGTGCGTACGGAGGATGTACTCGAAAAGGGGGATGCCGAGGAGTTCGGCGAGGACGAGGTCGCACTGGTCGCCTATGGCACGGTAGTTGACCTCGATGAGGCGGGCCCGGTCCCCCTGGACGACGTACTCGGTGTGGCATACGCCGAAGCCGACGCCCAGCGCGCGCAGCTGCGCCAGCACCTGGTCGGTGTGGGGCTGCGGCGGCGGGGCGGGCAGCAGGTGCAGCCGTTCCTCGATGAAGTGCGGGGGCGGCGAGAGCTCGGTGCGGAAGGCGCCGAGGACGTGGAGGGTGCGGCCGTCGCCGAGGGTTTCGAGGGTGCGCAGCTCGCCGTCGAGGAACTCCTCGACGACCAGGGCCGCGCCCGGCCGCCGCTCCCGTATCTCGGCGCAGCGCCGGACGAGTTCGTCCGCGTCGGCGACGAGGACGACGTCCTCGCTGGCCACGCCCTCGCGCGGTTTGAGCACGCAGGGGTAGGGCGCGTCGAGCCCGGCGAGGGTGGCGGGGTCCTGCCCGGTGGCGAGTTCGGCGGACCAGACGGGGTCGGCGACGTCCGGGCCCGCGGCGGCGAGGGCGCGGCGCAGCTCGGCCTTGTTCTTGGTGCGCAGCGCGGCGCGCCAGTCCTTGCCCGGGAGGCCGAAGTACTCGGCGGCGAGGGCGGCCTGGGCCTGGAGGTGGTCGCTGTTGGTGAAGACGGCGCGGGGGCGGGGGCCGTCGGCGGCGATGCGGCTGATGACCTCGGCGTAGTCCCGTACGTCACAGGGGACGATGTCGAGGGCGGGGAGGCGGTAGGGGGCCGTGCCTTCTTCTTCCCGTCGGCCGTAGGCGCGCTCATGGGCCTCGGGCTGGTCGGTGAGGAGGGTGACCGCCAGGCCGAGCCGGGCCGCCGCGGGGAGGAAGCCCTCGGTGACGGAGTCGGTGGGGTTGAGGGCGAGGAGGTGGAGCCGAGGGGGCCGCGGGGCGGGGGCGGGCGCGGGGGCGGCCGGGGCCGCCGAGGAGCCATGGAGGGCAGGGGAGGAGAACGGCCGTGACGCCGCATCGAGATCATTCTCGTTCACGGCCCGAGATTAGGTTAGGCATGCCTAAGACCGCTAATTCGGCGTTCCGGTCCGTCCGTTTGGCCCTGATTGGCCGTCACGATCGTCAACGCTCGGCGTCAACGGGGTAGCCCGATACGGCGATGCCGGACCCGGCGCGCGGCGAGCCGCTCGTCCGGGTCCTGGGCGCGGAGGGCGGCGAGTTCGGCACCGAGGAGTTGGCCGAGGCGGCCGAGGAAGATGTCGGGCGCGCCGGAGCCCGCCGCGTGCTCGGAGGCGTCCCCCGCGGCCTCCGCGGCCTCCGCGGCCTCGGCATCCTCGGGGGCGTCCTCCTCCACGATGCGATCGACGATGCCCTGGGCGAGGAGGTCGGCGGAGCGTACGCCCTGGCGGGCGGCGACCTCGTAGGCCCGCTCCGTGGTGCGGTGGAGGATCGCGGACGCGCCCTCGGGCGGCAGTGGCGACAGCCAGGCGTGGCGCGCCGCCACGACCCGGTCGGCGGGCAGCAGCGCGAGCGCGGCGCCACCGGCGCCCTGGCCGAGCAGCAGACAGAGGGTGGGCGCGGGCAGGGTCACCATGTCGGCGAGGCACCGCGCTATCTCCGCCGCGAGCCCGCCCTCCTCGGCCTCGCGGCTGAGCGCGGCGCCCGCGGTGTCGATGACGGTCAGCAGCGGCAGCCCGAGCTCGGCGGCGATCCGCATCCCGCGCCGAGCGGTCCGCAACCCGGCCGGCCCCAGCGCCTGCCCCTCCCCCGGCCCCTCGGCGGTGTCGCCCTTACGGGCGCTGCGCCGGTTGTGCCCGAGCACGACGCAGGGCGTCCCCCCGACCCGGGCGAGCGCGAGCAACAACCCGGGATCGTGCTCCCCGGCCCCGGTCCCACTGAGCGGACTCACATCGTCGGCGGCCACCCGCAACAAATCCCGCACCCCGGGCCGCTCCACCCGCCGCGAAGCCCGTATCGACACTTCCGCGGACGGCACGACCGCCCCCGCGTCCGTGCCGTCGGGTGCCCCGGGTGCGGATGCCACAGAACCGCCCGTCGCCCCCGGCGCCCCGCTCACTGGCCGGCCAGAGACGGCCGCCGTGCCGTCCCCGGCCGCGGCGTTCTCGCGCCGCCCGGGGCCCTCCGTCGCCCTCCCGGCGTCGGCGGCGGGGGCCGGGGCCCCGCTCTCCACACCCTCGGGCGCCTCGCTGGACCCGGCGGAGGCCGCGAGCGCGGCGTGATCGTGGGCAGCCGCCCGGCCACTCCCGATCGCCGGGCCGCCCCCGGCCGCGACATCCCCACGCCGCCCGCCCCCTTCCGCCCCCGGCAGGGCGCCGGAGGGTGGGGCTGGGGTGGGGGCAGTTGCCCCCGCGACGTCGGCGCCGCCCGTGCCGCTCGCGCCGCCACGCCCGCTGCCACCCCCGGCGGGCGACACCCCGCCGCCGGGCACGTCACCCGGCGCGCCGCGGTCCGCCGCGGCGGGCCCGGCAGCACCCGCGCAAAGCACCCTCAGTACTCGGGCCGCCACGCCCGACAGGCGACTGTGCGGGAGGACCGCGTCGATCAGGCCGTGGTTCATCAGGTTCTCGGCGTTCTGGACGCCGGGCGGGAACTCCTCGCCGTACAGCGCCTCGTGCACCCGTGGGCCCATGAAGCCGATGAGGGCGCCCGGCTCGGCGGCGGTGACGTGGCCCAGGGAGCCCCAGGAGGCGAGGACGCCGCCGGTGGTGGGGTGGCGGAGGTGGACGAGGTACGGCAGGCCCGCGGCCTTGTGATCCGTGATCGCCGCGGCCACCTTCACCATCTGGAGGAACGCGACCGTACCCTCCTGCATCCGGGTGCCGCCCGACGCCGGTGCCGCCAGCAGCGGCAGCCGCTCCGCCGTGGCCCGCTCCACGGCCCGTACCAGCCGCTCCCCCGCGGCCACCCCTATCGAACCGGCCAGGAAGCGGAACTCGCAGGCGATCAGCGCCACCCTGCGTCCCTCGATACGGCCCTCGCCGGTGATGACCGACTCGTCCAGCCCGGTGCGCTCCCGTGCCCGCTCCAGGTCGGCCCGGTACTCGGGGTCATCCGTCGTGATCTCCACCGGTTCGTCCCAGCCGTGCCAGCTGCCGGGGTCGACGATGGCCTCGATCAGCTCACGGGCCGACGGGCGGGAGGCGCGGGAGGCGCCCGTGGCGCGGGGCGAGTTCGTACCGGTCATATGTGTCACCCTTCCACGCCATCGACCTCCCGCAACCATCGGCGATCACCTCGGGTGGATCACCTCGGACACCGCCGCGGCCCGCCCAGTCTCAGCTGCGCCTGAGCTGCTCCTTAACGGCGCCATAAGACCGGCGAGGAGGCCCGTGGGCGGGGCTAGCGTGCTGCGCGTCACCCCCCACCTAAGGAGTCCCCCACGATGACCGCTCGTGCGACCGCCGCCCGCAGAACCGCCCGCATCGCCGTGCTCGGCATGGTGCCGCTCGCCCTCACCGCGCTGAGCGCGGACCCGGCCTCCGCGCACGGTTCGATGACGGACCCGGTCAGCCGGGTGTCGGCGTGTTTCGCGGAGGGGCCGGAGAGCCCGGACTCGGCGGCCTGCAAGGCGGCCGTCGCGGCAGGCGGCACCCAGGCGCTCTACGACTGGAACGAGGTCAACATCCCGGACGCCGCCGGGCGCCACAAGCAGATCATCCCGGACGGAAAGCTGTGCAGCGCGGGCCGCGACAAGTACAAGGGCCTGGACCTGCCGCGCGCCGACTGGCCCGCCACCGCCATGACGGCCGGTGAGCACACCTTCGCCTACCGGGCCACCGCGCCCCACCGGGGCAGCTTCGAGCTGTACATCACCAAGGACGGCTATGACCCGACCAAGCCGCTGACCTGGGCGGACCTGGAGGCGAAGCCGTTCGCCAAGGTCACCGACCCCACGCTGAAGGACGGGAGTTACGTCTTCTCGGGGAAGGTGCCCGGCAAGTCGGGCCGCCATCTGATCTACAGCGTCTGGCAGCGCTCGGACAGCCCGGAGGCGTTCTACACCTGCTCGGACGTGACCTTCGGCGGAGGGGCCGCCGCGAGCCAGGGTGCCGGGACGAAGGGCGCCGGGACGAAGGCGGGTTCCGCACCCGCCGCCACCGCGCCCGATGACGCCCAGATAGCGGCGGGCGCCGAGAAGTCCACGGTCGATCACCACGGCCACGGCGGTGACAGCGGAACCGAGGCCAACCATCAGCCGAAGGCGGCCGAGGCGGCGGACGAGAAGGGCACGGAGGGGAACCACCCCGAGACCAAGAGCGCCGAGGTCCTGGCGGCGAGCACCGGCCCGGAGGGCGCGCAGGACGCGAGCGCCGCCGACGGGCAGCACCTCGCCGAGACCGGGGGCGACGGATCCACCGGCCCCATGGCCATCGGCGGCGCCGCGGTCCTCGCCACCGGCGCGGCCGTCCTGTTCGCCGTCGCCAACCGCCGCAAGACCGTACGGCGAGGCCGCGGCTGAGGTCCCGCGTCACCACTGAGGCCGTACGTCACGGCTGAGGCCGAGGCCTTACCGCGACGCCGTTGACGCCGTGGCGGTGGCGGTGGCCGTGGCCGTGGCGGTGGCGGTGGCCGTGGCCGATCGGACGGAGTCGGTTCCGGGGTGGATGACGGCACCCCCCGGGACCGGCTCTCTTCGCGCTCTTCCCCGTCGCCTTCCCCGTCGTCACTCCAGCTCGGTGATCACATCGCCCGTCACATGCTGGTAGATGATCGAGCTGCGGAAGTCCACGACCTCCTTGCGCCCCGACACCCGGTCCATCAAGAACGCGTGCAGCCGGTCCACATCGCGCACCGCGACATGCACCAGGAAGTCGTCGCCGCCCGCGACCACATACACCGACAGCACCTCGGGGAGCGTGACCAGATAGGCCTTGAACCCCTCGATCACCTCCCGGCTGAGCGGCCGGATCCGGACCGCGAGCAGTGCTTGCACCGGCCGTCCCAGCGAACGCAGATCGACCGTCGCCCGATAGCCGGTGATCACCCCGCGGTTGCGCAGCCCCCGCACCCGCTCCAGGCAGGTGGAGGCGGCGATGCCGAGCGTCCGGGCGAGTTCGCGGTTGGTCTGCCGTGCGTCGCGCTGAAGTTCGCAGACGATCGCCGTATCAAGTTCGTCCATGACGCCCACTTCCCCGGCCTCGCCGAATTTCCTTCGGCAGGGCCGTTTTCCCCTTGTTCATCCAGCTAGCTTTCTCCGGCGTGACCGTACAACGCACTCCTTCCACCGCTCCACCCACCTCCCCCTCACCCTCCGTCCCCTCCCCCCGCCGTCTGGGGATCGGCGGCGGTACGGCGCTGTATGTGGGCGCCGTCCTCGGGCCCGGGGTGCTCGCCCTGCCCGCGCTCGCCGCCGCGGCAGCCGGACCCGCCTCGATCCTGGCCTGGGCCGTGCTGCTGGCGACGAGCGTGCCGGTGGCCGCGTGCTTCGCCGCGCTCGGCGCCCGGTTCCCGGACGGCGGCGGGGTGGCCACCTATGTCCACCGTGCGTTCGGGCCGCGCGCGGCGGCCACGGTCGGCTGGTGGTTCTACGGCTCCGTACCGGTCGGCGTGGTCGCGGGCGCCTGGATCGGCGGGCAGTACACGGCCGCCGCCGCGGGCTGGGACCGTACGGGCGCGGCGGCCGTCGCCACGCTCGTCCTGGCGGCCGCCTTCGCCACCAACTCCCGTGGGCTGCACCTGTCCAGCCGGGTGCAGTTGCTGCTGGCCGGGCTGCTCGCGGCCCTGCTGCTGGCCGCCGTGATCGCGGCGGCGCCGCATCTGCGCACCGCGCACTTCACCCCCTTCCTGCCGGGCGGCTGGCACTCGGTCGGCTCGGCGGCGGGGGTGCTCTTCTTCGGCTTCGTGGGGTGGGAGGCGGCCAGCCATCTGTCCGCCGAGTTCGCCGATCCCCGGCGCGATCTGCCACGGGTCACCACCCTCACGCTCACCGTCGTCGGGGTGCTGTATCTGGGGCTCGCGGTGGCGACGATCGGCGCGCTGGGCCCCGGCGCCGCGACCACCGACACCCCGCTGACGGCGCTGCTGACGCTGAGCGTGGGGGACGCGGCCCGGCCGGTGGCCGCCGTCGCGGCGCTCTTCCTGTCCTTCGGCGCCGTCAACACCTATCTCGCGGGCGCCGCCCGCCTCGGCGCCGCCCTCGCCCGCGACGGGGCCGCGCCCCGGGCGCTGGCCCGGGGCGGCGCACCCGGCGAGGTGCCCCGGCGCAGTCTCGCGGTGCTGGCCGTGGGGTGTGCCGTGGTCGGGGCGGTGACCGCGACCGGCACCGCCGGGCTGGACCGGCTGATGCGGGCCACCTCGACCTGTCTCGCGGCGGTCACCCTGGCCGGGCTGCTGGCGGCGCTGACGCTGCTGCCGCGCCGTACGCCGCTGTGGTGGGCGGCGGTCGGCAGCGTGGCCGTGACCTCGACCGTGCTCGCCCTCTCCGGCCCGCTGCTGCTGATTCCGCCGGCGCTGGCGGTCGTGGCCTTGTGCTTCCAGGCGTGCCGGACACTCCGGAGCCGCCGACCGCTCCCGATGATCCAGACCTTCCGCACCCGCAACGGCACCGACAAGGCCACTTCGACCACCACGACCGCCACGACCGCCACGACCGCCACGAGCGAGGAGAACTCCGGATGACCACCTCCGCCGAGGTCCATTACGAGCGGCTGCTGGCCGCCCACTACACCTGGATGACCGGGGGCGATCTCCGCGCGGCGGCCGAGGAACAGACCGCGCTGCTGCGTGAGCTGGGCGTGTCCCCGGGCCCCGGCCCCGCCCGGGCCCGCGCCGTGGACCTGGGTTGCGGACCGGGCGCCCAGACGCTCGCCCTCGCCGCGCTGGGCTTCTTCCACATCACCGCCGTGGACACCAACCAGACCCTGCTCGACGAACTGGCCCTGGCCGCAGCCGGAACGCGCGGCACGGACGCCCCGGACACCCCGGACGCCCTGGGCTCCGCCGCCCCCGCGATCCGTCCCGTACGGGCCGATCTGCGCGGTGCACTGCCGCGGTTCACCTCACCGGGCGGGGTGTCGGCGATCGTCTGCATGGGCGACACGCTGACCCATCTGCCCGCCAAGGACGACGTGCCCGCACTGCTCGCCGACGCGGCCCGAGCCCTCGCCCCGGGCGGCCGGCTGGTCGTCACCTACCGCGATCTGACCCGGCCGCTCGAAGGGACGGCCCGCTTCCTGCCGGTCAGAAGTGATGCGGAGCGCATACTGACCTGCTTCCTGGAGTACCGCGACGCGGACACCGTCGAGGTGCACGATCTGCTCCACGTCCGTACGCCCGAGGGCTGGACGCTGCACACCGGTTCGTACCCCAAACTGCGCATCGGCACGGACTGGCTCGCCGACCGCTGCCGGGACGCGGGGCTCGAGGTGGTCCATGCCGCCCCGGGGCCGCGCGGCCTGCACGTCTTGGTGGCCGTGGCACCCGCCTAGGGTCTGCCCGCTCCGGGTGCGCCTACGGCGTCTCCTCGGCCAGCGCCGCGTCCAGGGCCGCCGTCAGCCGCCGGACCCGCGCCTGGAGCTCCACCGCCTCCTTCAGGTCGAGGCCGCTGGCCTCCATCGCCGCCAGGGGTACGCCCTGGGCGCGCTCCTTCAGGGCCGCCCCCTCCGCCGTCAGCCGGACCGTCACCGAGCGCTCGTCGTGCGCGCTGCGCTCGCGCTGGACGAGTCCGGCCGACTGCATCCGCTTGAGCAGCGGCGAGAGGGTGCCGGAGTCCAGCCGCAGGTGCTCCCCCAGCCGCTTGACCGGCATCTCCCCGTACTCCCAGAGCACCAGCATGGCCAGGTACTGCGGATAGGTCAGCCCCGTGTCGCGCAGCACCCGGCGGTAGAGGCCGTCGAAGGCGCGGGAGGCGGCGTGCAGGGTGAAGCAGAGCTGCCGGTCGAGCCGGAGCAGTTCGTCGGAGGGGCGCGGCTCGGGGGTGGTGGTGCGATCGGCGGTGCTGTCGGTGGTGCGGTCGGGCTGGTGTGACATGCCACCAGCGTACCCTTTAGTTGTGCACAACTAAATTGTGTGCTGTACTTCTGCCCGTGAGGCGGGGCACCCCGAGCCCCCACCTCCCTCCGACTGCACTCCGACTGCCGGAACACAAAACCGGAACACGAAAGGGATGGTCTTCATGGACGCGCTCTACACCGCGGTGGCCACGGCCAACGGACGCGACGGCCGGGCCGTGAGCTCCGACGGACAGCTCGACCTGCCGCTGGCCATGCCGCCCGCCCTCGGCGGCAACGGCAAGGGCACCAACCCCGAGCAGCTGTTCGCCGCGGGCTACGCCGCCTGCTTCGCCTCCGCGCTCGGCCTCGTCGGCCGCCAGGCCAAGGTCGACACCAAGGACATCTCCGTCACCGCCGAGGTCGGCATCGGCAAGGACGCGGCGGACGACGGCTTCGGGCTCAAGGTGACGCTGCGCGTCGAGCTGCCGGGCGAGCTGGAGAACGAGACCGGCCGCAAGCTGGTCGAGCAGGCGCACCAGGTGTGCCCGTACTCCAAGGCGACGCGGGGCAACATCGAGGTCGAGCTCATCGCCGAGTAATCGGACGTCGGCCAGCCCGACGGGCGACGGACGCGCCCTGCCCGTACGGACCGAGGCAGGGCGCGCCATGACGTGCGCTTCATCCACTCGCTGTCAAGCGTCAGTCGTCCGACGCACACGTCGTCGGCGTGGCGTGTTCCGGATCGAGGGCGTTGACGGCCTCGTGGAAGGCCAGACCGTCGGTCAGCCCGATGGTCACGTGCTCGGAGATGTCGCTCGCGCACAGGTCCTGGATCACCACGTTCTTGACGTTCGGACCGGAGAGGAACTGTGCCCGGTAGGGCGTGGCGACCTCGTCGTACTTGGTCGAGATGACGGTGTAGCGCACTCCGGGGACGGTGTCGCCGCCCTCGTTGAGGCGCCGCAGGAAGTCCGAGCCGACCACCTGGTCCATCAGCCCCGGGGCACCCTTGGCGATGATGTCGCCGACCCCGGGGAAGTAGTCCAGCAGCTTCGTCAGCCCGGACAGGGTGGTTCCGTGGTTGGTGGGGGCGATGCCGACCAGGGCGTTCACCTTCGACGCGCCGCCGAGGAACTTGAGGTAGTAGCGGGGCATCATCCCGCCCTGCGAATGCCCGACCATGTCGACCTTGGCGGCGCCGGTGGCGGCGAGCACCCGGTCCACATAGGAGGACAGCTGCTTGGCCGACTGGTCGATCGGCCCCAGACCGTGGAACAGCGGGACGAGGGGCAGTTGGCCGTAGTCGAGGGAGAAGACGCAGTAACCGCGCTGGACCAGGTAGGGGGCGAAGCCCAGCCAGTTGTCGACGGAGTTGCCGAAGGTGCCGTGCACCAGGACGACGGGGCGCGGGTGTTGGGCCGACGGCTTGCAGGAGTAGTTGTTCCAGCCGCCGCTCACCGCATCCGACGCGGTGTCCGTGGCGAGCGCGGCGGTGGGGGTGGCCGCGGTCGCCGCGACCGCGAGGGCCAGGGCGGGTAGTAAGGTGCGGGTCTTGGTCTTCCGGAATCGCCGGATACGCCTCCAGGGCAGCATCACATGAACTCCTCGCTGGTGGGGGAGAGAGTTGCGCTGACGGTGCGCTTGCGCTGCGCCCTGCGATCCGGATCACAAGAGTGGTGCGCTCACTCGAAATTACGCGCGAGTAGCAAAGCCATCCAGCCATCCGTCAGTGAAGGAACGTTTACGCGATTTTCACATGACGTCCAGGAATGCGCCGGGATACGCGAAGTGGGGAAAACCAGTGGGACTGGTGGGACCTGCGGCTTACGCGACCGCCGAGGAACCTACGCGAGGTCGAGGACAGCGGCGCCGAGGAACTTCGCGAAGCCGAGAAACTTACGCGACGTCGAGGAACCCGGCGGGCCGGACCGCCGAGACACCGAAGCGGGCGCGGGCCCGGTCGGCGGCGGCCTCCAGCCGGCGTGACTTCTCGTCCGCGGGGTCGAACGTCAGCTGGTGGGCGGCGAGTCCGGCGTCCGTCAGCCCCTCGACGCGCAGCGCCACGGACCGCACCCGGGCCCGTTGCAGCCCGAGCGCGTCATGCAGCGCGTACGCGGCGGCGGTCAGCGCCGGGGTGTGGGCGGTCGGCTCGATCAGGGTGCGGGTGCGGGTGGTCGTGGAGCGGTCGGCGTAGCGAACGGTGAGGGTGATCGCGGCCGCCACCTGCCCGCTCGTCCGCAGCCGGACGCCGAGCCCGTCGGCGAGGGTGAGCAGCGCGCGGCGACGGCGGACGGGGTCCAACTCGTCGCGTCGGAAGCGGTGTTCGGCGCCCATCGCACGGGCGGGGGCGTTCGGGGTGACCGGCGCGGGGTCGATACCGCGCGCCCAGGCGTGGACGCGGCGCGCGGTCGCCGCGCCGAGGATCCGCTGGAGGGTGGCCAGCGGCGCGGCGGCGATCCGCGCGGCGCTGTCCAGCCCGTACGTGCTCAGGGCGCGCGCGGTCGCGGGCCCCACCCCGGGCAGGGCGATGGCCGGCTTACGGGCCAGGAACGCGGCGACGGCGTCCGGATCGCCGGGAACGGTACGGACGGCCCCGGACGTACGCCCGGACCGACCGTCCCCGGGGTCGCCGGACTCCTGAGCGCCCCGAGCCTGTGCCTCCTGGGCTTCCTGGGCCTCCTGGGCTTCCTGGGCGGCCATGCGCGCGAGCAGGGGGTTGGCGGCGACGCCGACGGTGCAGTCCACGCCGTACCGGGCCAGCGCCCGGACCCGTACGATCTCGGCCAGCCCCGCCGCGTCCCGCCCGAAGTACCGCAGCGCGCCCCGCACATCCGCGAGCGCGGCATCGGGCGGCAGCGCCTCGACGACCGGCGTCAGCTCGCCGAGCAGGGTGAGCAGCCCCTGGTAGACGTCCTCCCCGGGCGTGGGGTGGAACCGCACGTACAGCACATGCGGCACCTCGACCGCCCGCTCCGGGCCCACGGCCCGGCCGCCGCCCGGCAGTGGCATGTCCATCGGACGGGTCGGGAAGGGGGGCCGGCCGGCGGTCATCCCGCGCTCCCCGGGCTGGAGTGCCACAGTTTGCGGCCGGTGGCGGCCTGGTCGCCCGCGGGCCGGAGGTCGGCCCAGGGGTGCATGGCATAGCCGGTGGGCATCTCGATGCGGCGGCCGGAGTCCGCTTCGGCCGCCTCCGGGCCCGCTCCCGCCAGTTCGGCGGCGACCGCCCCGAGGCCGCCCTCCTTCCTGAGCCGGGCCAGTTCGGCGAGGTTCCACACCGCCGAGCCGACGATGCTGAGGCTGCGCGGGCCGCGCCGCTGGACCACGCCGCGGACGAGCAGCAGCCAGGAGTGGAAGACGGTGTGCGCGCACGCCGCGTGGCTGTCGTCGAAGAAGGCGCAGTCGACCAGCCCCGTACCGTCGTCGAGCGTGGTGAAGATGACCCGGCGCCCGGAGCGGATCGGCGGGGTCTGGGTGGCGGCCTTGGCGCCGGCGACGAGCACGACCTCCCCGTGCGGCGCGTCGCGCAGCCGCTTCGCGGGGATCGCGCCCAGCTCCGCCAGGAAGTCCCGGTGGTCGCCCATCAGATGGCGGGAGACGTCCATGCCGAGGATGCCGAGCTCGGCGCCGAGGCGTTCGTCCGCGTCGAGGTCGGGGAGCCCGGCGGGGGCGGCGGGGTCGGTCTCGGCCAGCGGAAGCTGACCCTCCGCGCTGCGCCGGGCGGCGGCGCCCCGCTGCTGCCGGTGGAGTTCGGCGATCTGGAGCAGCAGATCGCGGCGGCTGGTGCCGAACGCGTCCAACGCGCCGACCTGGGCCAGCCGTTCGGCGACCGGCCGCCCGGGGTGGGCGCGCAGCCACAGGTCCTGGAGCGAGGAGTACGGCTGCCCGGCCGCGATCCGCTCGGTCTCGGCCTCGCTGATGCCATGGACGTCGCTCAGCGCCAGCCGGATACCGGCGTCCGCTTTATGACGGCTGTCACGAGATTCACCAGACGTCAGTTCGATTCGATAGGCGGCCCCCGACCGGTTCACATCCAGCGGCAGGATCGGCACCCCGCGCCGCCGCGCGTCCGCCAGCAGCAGCCGCTTCGGGTACATCCCGGGGTCATGGGTGAGCAGCCCGGCATAGAAGGCGGCCGGGTAGTGCGCCTTGAGCCAGGCGGACTGATACGTCGGGACCGCGAAGGCGACGGCATGCGCCTTGCAGAAGCCGTACGAGCCGAACGCCTCGACGATCTCCCAGGTGCGCGTCAGCACCTCCGGCGCGTAGCCCCGCTTCTCCGCCTCCGCGTGGAACCAGGCCCGTACCCGTCCCTGCCGCTCGGGGTCGGACAGGGCGCGCCGCGCCTCGTCGGCGAGGTCCCGTTCACATCCGGTCATGATCGACACGATCTTGATGATCTGCTCATGGAAGACCACGACCCCGTATGTCTCGCGCAGCGCGTCCTCCAGATCGGGATGTGGATAGCGCGCGGGCTTGCGGCCGTGCCGGGCCTCGATGAAGGGCCGAACCATGTCGGCGGCGACCGGGCCGGGCCGGAAAAGCGATATGTCGACCACGAGATCGTGGAAGGAGGTGGGCTGGAGCCGGCCGAGCAGATCGCGCTGGCCGGGCGATTCGATCTGGAAACAGCCGAGGGTCTCGGTGGAGCGGATCAGGTCGTAGGTGGCCGAATCGCCGGGCCGTACCTGTTCGGGGTCGTCGATGTCCACGACACGCCCGGTGGCCCGCCGGATCTCCGCGACCGCATGCGCCATCGCGGACTGCATCCGCACCCCGAGGACATCCAGCTTGAGCAGTCCGAGCTCCTCCACGTCGTCCTTGTCGAACTGCGACATGGGGAAGCCCTCGCCGCTGGTCGGCACGATGGGTGTACGGGCCAGCAGCCCGGCGTCCGAGAGCAGCACGCCGCAGGGGTGCATGGCGATGCCACGGGGCAGCCCGTCGAGCGCCTCGACCAGCTCCCAGAACCTGCCGAAACGTTCCTGCTCGGCGGTCGCCTCTCGTAGCTCCCGCAACTCGGGCAGTTCCGCGAGCGCCGCGCGGGCATCGCGGGCGCGGATGTGCGGGAAGGACTTGGCGAGCCGGTCCACCTCGGCCGGGTCCATGCCGAGCGCCGCGCCCACGTCCCGTACGGCGTGACGCACCCGGTAGGTCTCGGGCATCGAGACGGTCGCGACCCGCTCCGCCCCGAACCGCTCGAAGATCGCGCGATAGACGTCGAGCCGGCGCGCCGACTCCACGTCGATGTCGATATCGGGCAGCGCGGCGCGCCGTACCGACAGGAAGCGCTCCATCAGCAGACCGTTGGCCACGGGGTCGGCATGGGCGATGCCCAGCAGATGGTTGACGAACGATCCGGCGCCGGAGCCCCGGGCGGCCACCCGGATGCCCAGCTCCCGGGTGTCGTCGACGACCTGCGCGACGGTGAGGAAGTACGAGGCGAAGCCGAGCCGTTCGATGGTGCGCAGCTCGTCCTCCAGCCGCTCCCAGCGCGCCCGGTCGCGGTCGTACCCCCGCAGCACCATGGCGGCGGCGCAGCGCGACCGCAGCACCCGCTCGGCGCTCCGCCGCCCGGCCCCGACCAGCCGGGGCTCGGGGAAGTGGACGCTGCCCAGGCCGATGTGGTCCTCGGGGTCGACCAGACACCCGGCGGCGGTGCGCCGGGTCTCCTCCAGCAGCCGGTGCGCGGCGTCCCGCCGCATCCCGGCCGCCTCCACGATCCGCTCGGCCGCCTTCGCCATGTCCCGGGGGCCCTTGAGCCAGCGCTCACCGCTGTCGAGCGCCCCGGGGGTGCGCGGGTCGATGGGGACGAGCCGGCGGGCCGCGTCCAGGACATCGGCGACCGGCCCCTCCCCCGGGTCGGCGTAGCGGACGGCGTTGCTCAGCACGGCCGGGACGCCCTGCTCGGCGGCGAAGCCGACGGTACGGGCGGCGAGCCGCAGCGAGCCCGGGCCGGTGCCGGTGCGGCCGTGCCATACGGCCTCCAGCCGCAGCGCGTCGCCGAAGAGTTCGCGCCAGGGGGCGATCAGCCGGGCGGCCCGGTCGGGGCGTCCGGCGGCCAGCGCCCGGCCGACGTCGGAGTCCGGGCCGAGCAGCGCGGTCAGCGGGGCGAGCGCGCCGGGGTCGCTCACCAGATCGCGCCAGTGCAGCAGGGGCGGTCCCTCGCCGTTCGTCCGGGCGGTGCCGGGGTGGGCGAGCCCGGCGTGAGCGGCGGAGACCAGTCCGCACAGCGCGGCCCAGCCGGGCGCGCCGTCCCGGGCGAGGAAGACCACCCGGGGCGCGGACTCGTCGATGAACGCCCCGCCGCGCACCGGCGTACGGCGCCGGGCGGTGCGCCCCGGCTCCGGGGCCTCCTCCCGCACGGCGAGGTCCACTCCGAACAGCGGCCGCACCCCCGCGCGCTCACACGCCCGGGCGAACCGCACCGCTCCGGCGAGGCTGTCGCGGTCGGTCAGCGCGATCGCGTCCATGCCGCGCTCGGCGGCACGCTGCGCCAGCCGCTCCGGGTGCGCGGCCCCGTACCGCATGGAGAACCCGGACGCGGTGTGCAGATGCGTGAAGCCTGGCATCCGCACCTCCCGCTGCTCACACCCCCTGACCGACCCTGCATCTCCCACGCCCCACCATAACCCCATTCTCGAACACGCGTGCGAGTCGGCTTCGATGACGCTTCCCTCTCCACCATAAGCACCCAAAACGCCCTTTAATCCCGCGTGTCGCCTTGTGAACGCGGCACGCGGACGCCGGTGGACCGAAGCGGAAGCCGGTGGGAAGCCGGTGGGAAGCGGGTGGGTCGAACCAGTAGGCGGGCCACCGGCCCATGCGTATGCTGATCACCATGACGGAGGGATCCCTGCTCGATCTGCTACGGGAGCAGCGCACCGGCGCGCTCGTCACCCTCAAGCGGGACGGACGGCCGCAGCTGTCCAATGTCGCCTTCACCTATGACCCCGCGACGCGCCTCATCCGGATCTCCGTCACCGACGACCGCGCCAAGACCCGCAATCTGCGCCGCGATCCGCGCGCGAGCTTCTACGTCACCAGCGGGGACCACTACTCCTATCTGGTGGCCGAGGGCGATGCCGAGCTGACACCGGTCGCCGCCGACCCCCATGACGCCACCGCCGATGAGCTGGTGGAGGTCTACCGCGCGATCCAGGGCGAGCATCCGGACTGGGAGGAGTTCCGCGCGGCGATGGTGGCCGAGCGGCGGCTGGTGGTGCGGTTGCGCGCGGAGCGCGGCTACGGCTGGGGGAGCCAGGCCGGACCCCTGAGCGGAGAGCTGAGTCAGGGCGACTAGGGGCCCCGACGGGCCTTGGCGCCTGCGGCGGGCCGTTCCCCTCCCCGCCCCTTCCCGATACCAGGGGCTTCGCCCCTGGACCCCCGGCGCCGGGGCATCGACCCCCAGGGGGCAGGGGGCTGGGGCGAAGCTGACGGCCCCGAGGGAGCCGCGGATTCCGGGCTCCGACCCCACTCCGCCGGTCGGCTTGCCCTGGCAGGTTCTCGCCCTGGCGTGGCACACGACAGCCCTCACCCCAGAGGCATCACCAACATCACTCGATCTTGCTCACCTGAGCACCCTTGAATCGATTTGAGCACCTCGGCACCTCACTGAGCACGTCATCCGCGGGAGCGCGAGACGGCGGACGGGGTACCTCAAGGGGCGCAATACGCGCGGCTCCGCGCACCCGGTCGCCACGCGGCGTTCCGCGCCCGGACATCCACCGCACGCGACAATAAGCCACCGAACGACTACTTGTAGCGACCGGAAGTGCTCGATCGACGTGCGTTCCTGACGCGCACCGCGTAGAACTCCGTCCGGTATCTGCAACGACGAGCAAGGGAGTGTTCGAAATGCGGAAGACTACTGGGGCGATCGGGCTGGGAGCCGCACTGGCCGTGAGCGCCGTGCTGGGGATCGGCACGAGCGGTGCGGCACACGCCGCGCCCGCCAAGCCGCAGAGCCTGTATCCGCCGTCCGCGCTGGTCCTGACCGTCGGCTGGGGGGCCGACGCGGCCTCCACCGAGGTCCAGCGGGCGGTGACTCTGAGCTGTCGCCCCACCCCCACTGGTACCCACCCGGCCCCCACTCAGGCATGCGCCGAACTCCGCTCCGTGGGCGGCATGTTCGGTCAGCTGCGGACCGGGGCGGAGGCCGGCCGGGTGTGCACCAAGGAATGGCACCCCATCACGGTCACCGCCGAGGGGATCTGGGACGGCCGCCGGGTGTCGTACGAGCACACCTTCGCGAACAACTGCTTCAAGAGCGCGGCCCCGACGCTGGTCTTCGAGTTCTGATGAACTGACCGGAAAAGGGGAAGGCCCCCGGACACCGTCCACGGGTGTCCGGGGGCCTGCTCTCGTTCACACGGCTCATATGGAAGCGGTCCGCGGAAGCGAAACGCTCACCAGGTGAGCCAGCTCAGCCGATCTCGGCGCCGAACGCCTGGAGCGCCTCCGGCACCGGCTGGAAGAAGGTCTCGCCGCCCGAGGAGCAGTCACCGCTGCCGCCGGAGGTCAGACCCAGCGCCGTGTCGCCCGCGAAGAGCGCGCCGCCGCTGTCGCCGGGCTCGGCGCAGACGTTGGTCTGGATCAGCCCTTCGACCGACCCCTCCTGGTAGTTGACGGTCGCGTTGAGGCCGGTGACCTCGCCGTCGTGCACCTGGGTGGTGGAGCCGCTGCGCTGCACCTTCTGGCCGACGGTGGCGTCACCGGCCTTGGTGATCTCCTGGGAGCTGCCGTTGTAGAGGTCGACCGCGCTCGGGTGGTCGGTGTCCTTGGTGTACTTGACCAGGCCGTAGTCGTTGCCGGGGAACTCGCTGCCCTCGTTGGTCCCGATCTCCTCGCCGCCCTGCGAGTCCGACCAGCTGCTGATGGCCTCGGTGCAGTGACCGGCGGTCAGGAAGTACGGCTGGCCGCCCTTGACGACGTTGAACCCGAGCGAGCAGCGCCCACCGTCGCCCCAGATGGCGTCGCCACCGGCGATGAAGGTGGAGAACTTCCCGGCCGAGCGCTTCACCTCGACCTTGCCGCCGAGCGCGTCGGCGACCTTGTTGAGGGTGGCCATCCGGGTGCCCTTGACGGAGCTGTCCGCGGTGACGACGACCTTGTTGCTTCTGGGGTCCACCGACCACGAGGTGCCGGGGATGGTGGCCTTCTGCTTCAGCGTCTCGCGCGCCTTGCTCAGCTCGGCCAGGGTGTTGGTGACCACCTTGGCCTCGGCCCCGGCCTCCCGGACCTTGTCCACGACGCCCTTGTTGACCACGTTGACGACGAGCTTCTTGGCCTTGGCGTCGTAGTACGAACCCGCCGTGTCGCTCTTGAGCGAGGAGGTGAGGGTGTTGGCGAGCTTTCCGGCGGCGCCGACCGAGAGGGTGTCGGGCTGGGGCTCACCGGGGGCGGCGTTGGCGCTCTGAAGCGTGATGCCCGTGGCGACCAGAGCCGCTATGCCGGCTCCGGCGATGACGACACGACGCTTGGGTATGCGGCGGTGCTTCAACTCTCTGCCTTCCAGTGGGGGGTTGGGCCCGTCGGCAGTGGGGTGCCAGGGCCCGGAGGGCGTAACGGCATAGCGCTTCTCCCCACCCGGGGGCGCGTCCATGCCAATTTGCGCCGCCGAGTATTCCCATCACCACCGGGCGCGCACAAGGGCGCGTTCACGTCATGGGCGTGAAATTTACACTGCGGACTCATGTCCGGACATGGCGGTGCCCGCACACCTTCGAGGTGCACGGGCACCGAATCAGGTATCCGGACGAGCCGTCAAACCGGGCGGATCACCTCATGGATCCCCTCGCGCGGCTCGCGCGACTCGCGCGGCTCCTTGCCGGACATCACCTCCCACGGCTCACCGCTCGACACGACTCACCGCTCGACCGTATGCGGCTCCGGCTCGCGCTCGGTGAGCGTCGGCATCGCCTGCCGAGCGGGCTGGGCGGGCTGGGCGGGTGCGGCCTCCCGCTCCGGCGCGGCGACCGGACCGGCGGCCGGGGCGCCGCCTTCCGCGCCGCCCTCCGTCCGGGCGGCCGCCGGGATCTCCTGCTGCCCCTTCTCCAGGAAGCGCAGCAGCTCCACCGGGATGGGCAGCACCAGTGTGGAGTTCTTCTCGGCGGCGACCGCCATCACCGTCTGGAGCAGCCGCAGCTGGAGCGCCGAGGGGGTGTCGGCCATCTGGGAGGCGGCCTCCGCCAGCTTCTTCGACGCTTGCAGCTCCGCGTCCGCGTTGATCACCCGGGCGCGGCGCTCCCGGTCGGCCTCCGCCTGGCGGGCCATCGACCGCTTCATGGTCTCCGGCAGCGACACATCCTTGATCTCCACCCGGTCTATATGGACGCCCCATCCGACGGCCGGGCTGTCGATCATGAGCTCCAGGCCCTGGTTGAGCTTCTCCCGGTTGGAGAGCAGATCGTCCAGATCGCTCTTCCCGATGATCGACCGCAGCGAGGTCTGGGCCATCTGGGAGACGGCGAAGCGGTAGTCCTCCACCGCGACCAGCGCCTCGGCCGCGTCCACGACCTTGAAGTAGACGACGGCGTCGACCCGCACGGTCACATTGTCCCGGGTGATGCCCTCCTGGGCGGGGACGGGCATCGTCACGATCTGCATATTGACCTTCTGGAGCCGGTCGACGAACGGAGCGATCATGGTGAACCCCGGCCCCCGGATATCCGAGCGGAGCCTCCCGAGCCGGAAGACCACCCCCCGCTCGTACTGCTTGACCACCCGCGCCGCGGCCAGCACGCCCAGGGCGCCGAGGCAAGCCAGTACCACTATCAATGTCACGAGCGCATCGACCATCACGGCCACCTGCCGTCCGTATCGCGAACAATGCCCCTCGTGGGGTACTGATGTCCACGATAGTCCGCCCGTCGAACAGTGGGGAGGGCTGTGGATAACCCCCGCCGGGCCGCCCGGAACGGCCCTTCCCCGGCGATGCGGAGAGCCCCCGTCCGGCAGTACGGACGGGGGCTCTCGCTCAGCCTGGTGCGGAAGTGATCAGCTAGAAACGGCGCCGATCAGTAGACGCTCACGCCGTACGCGTTCAGCGCCTCGACGACCGGCTGGAAGAAGGTGGTGCCGCCGGAGGTGCAGTTGCCGCTGCCGCCGGAGGTGAGGCCGAGGGCGGTGGAGCCGGCGTAGAGCGGGCCGCCACTGTCGCCGGGCTCGGCGCAGACCGTGGTCTGGATCATGCCGTAGACGACGTCGCCGTTGCCGTAGTTGACGGTGGCGTTCAGCGCGGTGACCCGGCCGCTGTGGATGCCGGTGGTGGAGCCGCGCCGGGTGACCGTCTGGCCCACGGTCGGGTTGGCGGCCGAGGTGATGTCCTGGCTGCCGACGGTGCCCTGGGGGGTGACCGAGCCGCTGTACCGGACCAGACCGTAGTCGTTGGTCGGGAAGCTGGAGCCGGCCGTCGGGCCGATGGTGGTGGTGTGGCCGGAGTTCGACCACCAGGTGCCGGCGCCGTCGGTGCAGTGACCGGCGGTGACGAAGTAGTTGGCCCCACTGCTGTTGCGCACGTTGAAGCCGAGGGAGCAGCGCCAGCTACTCGCGTAGATCGCGTCGCCGCCCGAGATCAGCTTCTGAATCTTGCCGGAGGTCCGCTTGACCTCGATGGCGTCGGCGTTCGAGCCGGCGGTGTTCTTGATCTTGGCTATCTCACTCTGGGACACCGTGCTGTCGGCGGTGACCACGAGCTTGTTGGTCCCCTTCTCGACATACCAGGCGGTGCCCGCGACATCGGCCTCGAGGACGGCGCTGCTCGCCGACTTGGCCTCGGCCGCGCTGAAGGTGCGGGCGCCGTCGCTACCGGCGTAGGCGGCGGGGGCGGCGAGTGCCGTTCCGGCCACCAGGGCGGAGGTCGCGGCGATCAGGGCGATACGTCTCGCCTGCTTGTTGTGGGGGGCGTTGCGCTTGATCCTCAACTCTTCCTCCGGGGGAATCGGGGGTCCGCTTGGGTGGGCAGGCCCGTGAGGCGCAGTCAATGAGCACGCCGATATGACCGATTCGGCGTGCCCCTGACAAGCGCTTCCGGAAGTATTCGTGGCTCCGGGCGCAGCGCGCAAGAGGACAATTCGGAACAGCCACCGGGCACACGCCACATAGCCCCGGCGGGTTCAGGCCGCCGGGGCTTGTGCTCCCATCCCCTTGGGTATCCGGTGAGACGGACGCGCGGGCGATCGGGTTCCGTTATGGCACGGACGTATCGCGCCCCGGCGGCCGGGCCGCAGGCCACGAATTCCGCCATCTCCGCCGCGACCGCCTCCGGGGTGCCGTCGAGCCTGCCCCGGCCCGGCCCCGGAGGGCCTTCCTCGTGCTTCAGGGCCTTCCTCGTGCTTCGGGGGGTCAGCGGGTCATGGCTTGGGCAGACCCGGCGGGTTGATCTCGGACTTCTTCACCGCCTCGCTGGAGAGCCCCCACCGCTTCAGGACCTTGGCGTACGAACCGTCCTGGATCACGTGGTCCAGGGCCGCGGCATAGGCGTCGACCAGACCGCTGCCCTTCTTGGTGGTGGCCGCGATCTTGCCCTGCACCTGGTCGCCGCCGCCCGAGAAGCGGCCGATGATCTGGGTCTGGCCGGCCGAGGCGACGTGGTAGGCAGAGGTGGGGTTCGGGCCGAAGTAGGCGTCGATACGGCCGGACTGGAGGGCGAGGTAGTAGTCGGTGTCCTTCTGGAAGTACTTGATGTCCACGGGCTTGCGGCCCGCCTTCTCGTTCTGCTTGCTCCAGTCGACCAGGATCTTCTCCTGGTTGGTGCCGGAAGCGACCGAGACGGTCTTGCCCGCCACGTCCTTCGGCCCCTTGACCCGCCAGGAGGTGCCCTTCTTGGCCTCGAAGGCGAGGTCGTCCAGCCGGTAGGTGGCGAAGTCGTACTTCTCCTTGCGCTCCTCGGTGACCGTCACATTGGAGAACACGCCGTCGAACTTGGAGCTGTCCAGGCCGACGAAGAGGTTCTCCCAGGAGACCGGCTGGAAGTCGACCTTGAGCCCGAGGGTGTCGGCCACCAGCGTGGCGATGTCGATCTCGGAGCCGATCCGGGTCTTGTCGTCGGTCGCGTAGAAGCCGAGCGGGGCGGAGGCGTCGGCGCTGCCGCCGATGCGCAGGGTGCCGCGCTCCCGGATCGCGGCCGGGACCTTCGCCGCGATCGAGTCGACCTTCTTCCCTCTGACGCGGTGCTGGTCCGGGCTGATGTTGATGGCGTTCTTCGAGCCCTTGGAGCCCACCGACTCCTGGACATCGCCGTCGCCGCAGCCGCCGAGCAGGGCGGAGGCGGTGAGCGCGGCGACGGCGGCGACGAGGGTGCGGCGGGTCTGCACGGGGGTGCTCCTTGCGTAGCTGTGGCTGAACATCGGTGATCTCGTGGACATCGGTGATCTCGTGGACATCGGTGGTGGTGGCCTCAGAGGACCTTGGAGAGGAAGGATTTGGTGCGCTCGTGGCTCGACGCGTCGAGCACCTCGGCGGGTGTGCCCCGCTCGACGATCCGGCCGCCGTCCATGAAGACGACGGTGTCGGCGACCTCCCGCGCGAAGCCGATCTCATGGGTGACGACGATCATCGTGGTGCCCTGGTGGGCCAGGTCCTTGATGACATCGAGGACCTCGCCGACCAGTTCGGGGTCGAGCGCGGACGTCGGCTCGTCGAAGAGCAGCAGCTCGGGCTCCAGGGCGAGGGCGCGGGCGATCGCCACCCGCTGCTGCTGTCCGCCGGAGAGCTGCCGGGGGTACGCGGCCGCCTTGTCGGCCAGACCGACCCGGTCGAGCAGCGCCTCGGCGGCGCGCACCGCCTCCTTCCTGGGGCGGCGCAACGCCGATATCGGCGCCTCGACGATGTTCTCCAGCACCGTCAGATGCGGGAAGAGGTTGAAGTTCTGGAAGACGAAGCCGATCCGGGTGCGCTGTTTGAGGATCTCGCGTTCGCGCAGCTCGTGGAGGCGGTCGCCCTGGCGGCGGTAGCCGACCAGGGAGCCGCCGACGCTGATCCAGCCGCTGTCCACCTTCTCCAGGTGGTTGATGGCGCGCAGCAGGGTGGACTTGCCGGAGCCGGAGGGGCCGAGGACGACGGCCACCTCTCCGGAGCGCACCTCCAGGTCGATGCCGCGCAGCACCTCCAAGGACCCGAAGCTCTTGTGGACGGAGCGGATGTCGACCATGGCGGTCATCGGGTGGCTCCCCGCGAGAAGTGGCGCTCGACGTAGTACTGCGCGATCGAGAGCACGGTGGTCAGGATGATGTACCAGACGGTCGCGACCATCAGCAGCGGCACGACCCGGCCGTTGCGCCCGTAGATGACCTGCACCTGGTAGAAGAGCTCGCCGATCGCCATGACGGAGACGATCGAGGTGCCCTTGAAGAGCGAGATCACCTCGTTGGCGGCGTTCGGCAGGATCGACCGCATCGCCTGCGGGAGCACGATCCGGCGCAGCTGCCGCAGCCGGGGAATGCCGAGCGCGGCCGCCGCCTCCAGCTGCCCGCCGTCCACGGCGAGGACGCCGCCGCGCACGATCTCCGCCGCGTAGGCCGCCTGGTGGAGGGCGAGTCCGAGCACCGCCGCGCTCATCGCCCCGACCAGACCCGCGGTGTCGAAGGAGAAGAAGCCGGGGCCGAAGGGGATGCCGAAGTCCAGCCGCTTGTAGAGATAGGTGAGGTTGAACCAGAAGAGCAGCTGGACGATGAGCGGGATGGAGCGGAACGCCCAGATGTAGGTGAAGGCGACCGACTTCAGGAAGGGGCTGTGGGACAGCCGCATGAAGGCGAGGACGATGCCGAGGGCGAAGCCGAGCGCGGTGCCGTAGAAGGTGAGCTGGATGGTGATCCAGACCGCCTTGAGGATGGTCCGGGTGGTGAAGAAGTCGGCGAAGACGTCCCATTCCCAGCCGGGGTTGGTGATCAGGCCGTGGGCGAACTGGGCCACGAGGACGGCGGTGACGACGACGGCGGCCCAGCGCCAGGGGTGGCGTACCGGGACGACTTTGAGGGCGGAGTAGTCCTCGCGTTCGGCGCCGCTTGCGGCGGCCTTGCCGATGGGTGGATCGGAGGTCAGGGACATGGAGGGTCCTTCGGGGGAGCGGAGGGTTGTGCGGGGGATGGTTTCGGGGGGCCACCCCCGGGGGTGGTTTCCGGGGGCGCTCAGGCGGTGGGCCTCAGGCGGCGAGGCTCAGACGGTGGGCCTCAGGCGGTGACCGTGGCGCGACAGGACAGTTCGCGCAGACAGCGCAGCAGGGCGCGCGCGGTGGCGTCGTTCTGCCGGAACGCGGGCGCGTTGGTACGAGGCCGGGCGAAGGCGCCCGAGGCGCGGGCGTCGGTGTGCGGGCCGAGCGCGAAGCGGCGTGGATGCGGGCGGCCCGTCCGGTCCAGGATCCGGGCGTCGGCGGGGCTGACGGCGAGCAGCCCGGCCGGGGTGGCGGCGGCGCCGTCGCGGTGCAGGGAGCGCAGCAGGGTGTCGCGGGAGCGGTCCACGGTCGGTTCCGGCAGCCGAGCCTCGACCAGCGCACGGGCCTCGACCGCATGGCCGGGCACACTGGCGGAGCTCGCCCGGAACACCCCGCGCACCGGATCGGTGGTCACGGTCATCTCGGCGCCGAGGAAGCGGACCACTCCGGCGCGGGAGAGCGCGAGCAGCTGCTCCAGCCGTGGCCCGGGCGGGCCGGAGGCGAGGAAGCTGAAGAAGCCGTGCCACCAGCCCCCGATGTCGCCGAGCCGGATCAGCTGACCGTAGACGGAGAGCAGGGCGAGGAAGACGGCCAGGTCGGGGCTGTGCGCGGGGTCGTGGCCGCGGGCGAGGTCGGCCTCGATATGGCCGCGCAGCGCCTGTTGCAGGGCCTCGTGGTCGCCGAACCGCAGCCCGGCCAGGGGGCGGTCGAGGGTGTCGAGGTCAAGCCGGTCGGCCGGGTCGGGCACGGCCGCCGCGACCAGGACGTCCAGGTCGGGGCTGCCGGGCGGGCAGGCGGCGTACTTCTCCTCGAACGCGGACCACTCCCCGGCCACGCGCTCCGGGTGGGCGGTGAACAGCCGGTGGTAGTGGGCGAACCCCAGCTCCTTGGCGATCAGCGGCCAGACGTCGCGCCGGAAGTCCGGCCGCCCGGGGCGCGCGAGCAGCGCATCGACCTCGGCGGGGCCGAAGAAGCGCGGCACCGGGGGCCGCTCGCCGCTCAGCGAGTAGCCGATCTTGGCGTGGTACGGCACGCCGCGCCGCGAACCGGCGTACAGCACGGGCTCGCGACCGGAGGGCCGGTAGACCAACTCCCCGTCCGGGCCGCGCTCATAGTGTCCGCCGCGCCCCTCGGTGAGCAGCACCATCAGATCGACGAAGGCGAGACCGAGGCCGCGTACGATCGCCGGCTCGCCGGGGCGCAGCGCGCTCACATCGCTGTCGGCGGTGAACTCCGGTGGGAGGTGGACCAGTTGGTGCTCGGCGGCGAACGCGGTGAGCGCCCGCTGCTCGGCGTCGGGTTCGGCGTCGAGGTGGCCGAGGGCGAGGATTACGGCGTCGGCGGTGAGCGGCGCGGTCCGCCCCTCCAGCCACACCTGCTGCCGTCCGTCGCGCGGCCCGGTGACGCGTACGGCCCGGTCCCGGTGCTCATGGACGATGGTGCCGGGCGGCAGTTCGGCCACGGCCCGTTCGTACACCCAGCGCAGATAGGCGCTTTGGAGCCGTCTGGTGGCGAAGCTCCGTCCGGTCAGGGCGGCGGCTTCGGCGGCGAGTTCGGGCGGCAGGGTGTGCGGCGGCTCCGCTACGCGGCGGACGTCACGGACGTCACGGACCTCACTGACCTCATCGCGAACCTCACGGACGTCACGGACCTCGCGGGCCCATTCGGCGAGGGAGGGGCCGGGGCGTATCGGGCCTTCGCGCTCCACCGACTCGTCGGTGAACATGGTGACGTCCTCGGCCATGGAGTTCATCCACAGCAGCGGGGACTGGTCGGGGCGCCAGATGCGGCCGCCGCCGGGCGGATGCGGATCGACCAGGTGCAGCTCGAACGGGGCGCCGTCGCCGTACAGCTCGGGGGCGTTGGCGGCGATGCGCTCGATCAGTCCGGTGGCACGGGGGCCGGCGCCGACGATGACGAGCGTGGCGGGTGATCGGAAGGGGTGGTCCGGATGCGCTGGGTGGTCCGGGTTCGCGGACATGCGGAGGCTCCGTGAGTTCTGAAGTGAACACACGCATGGCCTTCACACACGCCGAGCCCCTCAGCTCGACAACGGCCGGGCCCCTCAGCCCGGCATGGGGCCGAGAGTAGGACGACCCCACGGTGCGCTGTCAAGGCTGTCCGAACTGTGAGCGGCGCGTCTCACCGCGGTTGACGCGCAAGCGGAAGGCTGCTCCACTTGTCCCATGGACTCATGGCAGCGACTGGTCACGCGCGACCACATCGACTTCGGTCGGGTGTGGTCGTCGTCCTGTTCGGGCTGACCGCCCGCCTCCGCTGCCGTAGGGGGACTCCGTTCCCCAGCGCTTCGAGGCTTCGCCCGCGCCTGCCGGGCTCCCTCTCCCGGTGTGGCCGCAGCACATCCGCGTCGTCACGCGCCTTCGGTCTTCCACACACGCCAGTGCTCCGCCGCTCCCCTCAACCCGTCTGTCGGGTACGGGGGTGTCCGGCGGTTCTTTCCCCTCCCCGCCCCTTCCCGTAACCATGGACTCCGCCCCTGGACCCCGGCCCCAGGCGAACCCCTGCCCCGCGGCGAAGCCGCATACCAATGCCCCGGAAAGGGGCGAACCCCAGGCCCGGAACCTGAGGACTAAGCGCTCCGCTGGAAGTGCCCTGACCTGTCGTCGATCGTCCGCGGCGCCGTCGTGGCTGGTCGCGCAGTTCCCGCGCCCCTTCGGGGCGCACCCGAACCGCACCGGACTTCAATGAGACGGCTTAGCCCCGTCCAAGGCCCGCAGCAAAACCCCCGCCCGAGGACTGGCCCCCGCCCGGGGGCCCGGGGCAAAGCCCCGGCACGGGGGCTGGGGCGGAGCCTCAGTTTCGGGGAGGGGCGGGGAGGGGAACAGTCCGCCGCAGGCCGCAAGACCCGAGGGGAACAGCCCGCCGCAGGCGGCACGGGCCGCCGCCAAACCCCCTAGCAGTCGCAGCCGCAGTCACAACCATCACAGCAGTCGCAGCTACAGCAATCGCCGCAGTTGCCGCAGCAGTCACAACAGTCGCAGCAGTCATCGCACTTATGGCACAGGCCCTCGCGCGGCTGCCCGGTCCACGGGTCGTGGTACGGGTCGCGGCAGCACACCTGGCAGGTGCAGCAGAGCCCGGTCCACACCAGGCAGCCCGCGATCAGCCCCCGCCGGCGGCCGTGCGGCGGCTCCGGGGGCGGGGGCGCGCCGCCGGGGCCGCCAGGGTTGATCCACGGCGACTGCGGCGGCCCGTAGGCGGACTCCGGGGCACCCGGAGCGCCCGGCGTGCCCGGGGCGCCCAGCGTGCCCGCGCCCTGGCCGCCGCCGTGCGCACAGCCCGTGGTGCCGAAGGTGCGGTCCACCGCGCGCCCCAGCTCATGGACGAGCAGTACGTGGGCGAGCCGCCCGGAGCCCTTGCCCGCGAACTCGGTGTCCTTGAGCGCCAGCCGCACCCCGTGCACCGCGTCGTCGCACAGCCTGCGGACCTCGGCGAGGTCGGTCCCGGTGGCCGCGATCGGGTTCCAGGCGCCGGTCTGGGCGTCCTCGGCCAGGTCCTCCACCGCGTCCAGCAGATGCGCCAGCCGCCCGAAGAGCCGGCCCGCCTCCTCCAGCGGGGCCCGGTTGCCGGGCCGCCCGGCCAGCACGGCGGTGTGCCCGAAGGCCGCGGCGGTCGCGGTCTCGGTGGGCTCGGTGACGGTCAGCAGCGGGGTGCCGGGGCCCGCGAGGGACTCCAGCTCCTCCTGCCGGCCGACCGCGTCGAGCAACAGCGCGGTGTCGAAGCCGAGCGCGGCGCCGCTGCGCTCCCCCGCCCGGTCCCACCGCCCGGCCACCCGCCGGGCGGCCGCGGCGACCGGCCGCCGGGCCAACGCCCCGTCGCCGTCCGCCACATGGTCGCGCATCTTCGCCGAGGCCAGCACCAGCGAGACGGTGGCCGCGAGGCGCGCCCCCTCGCCCTGGGCGACCGACGCCGTCCGCATCCCGCGCAGCGGACAGGGCCCGGCGGTCCGCCGCCAGCCCTCCGACCGCCCCGCCTGGGCCTCCACCAGCACCGATATCACCAGGCCGTCGTAGTTGGTCGCGATGCGGGCGAACTGCCCGTGGTCACCCCTCAACGCGAGGCACAGCCCGCACAAATGCGCCATCCACTCAGTGCGCAGGTTTTCCGACAGCCGATGCCGACAAGGCCGGATAATGCCAAACACCACGATCCCCGTTCACCCGTACGTCCCCGACGTCACCCGTCCGGCAGCGGCGGAGTCTACCCATTGCTCCGTCAGCCCTCGTAAGCAGGTGGAACTCTGATATGGCGCCAGCCGTTGTGCACCAGTAACGTCACGAATCCCCTGTGCGGCCGCAATACACGTGGCAGACCATCCGCATCATGGACGACCATAGAGGGGCGGACGGTACACACCATCAGGGAGAGGAGGCGTCCATGGGATCGGTGCGCAAGGCAAGTGCCTGGCTTGGCCTCGTCGACGACAGCGATGACGAGCGCTACTACGACGACGACTACGCCGAGGGGTCCGAGCCCGGCGACTCCTGGATGACCGACCCGCGAGCGCGGGTGGCCGACGAGACCGCGCGGGACCAGGGCACCCGGATCGCCACGGTCACCCCGGACGGGTTCCGGGACGCCCGCGGCATCGGCGAGCTGTTCCGGGAGGGCGTACCGGTCATCGTGAACCTCACGACGATGGAGTCCGCCGACGCCAAGCGCGTGGTGGATTTCATGGCCGGGCTGATCTTCGGGCTGCGGGGCTCGATCGACCGGGTGGCCAACCGTGTCTTCCTCCTCACCCCGGCCGACTTCCAGATCGTCAGCGGACAGGCCGGCCACGCCACGGGCTTTTTCAACCAGAGCTAGCCCCGGGGCCGCTCACCGGAAGGCGTCGATTCCGGTGAGCGCCTTGCCCAGCACCAGTTGGTGCATTTCGACGGTGCCCTCATAGGTGAGCACGGACTCCAGATTCGTGGCGTGCCGCATCACCGGATACTCCAGCGAGATCCCGTTGGCGCCCAGAATCGTCCGGGCCGTGCGGCAGATCTCGATCGCCTCCCGCACATTGTTCAGCTTGCCGAAGCTGACCTGCTCCGGGCGGAGCCGCCCCGCCTCCAGACGCCGCCCCAGATGGTGGGCGAGCAGCACCCCCTTGTGGAGCTCCAGCGCCATATCGGCCAGCTTGGCCTGGGTGAGCTGGAAACCGCCGATCGGCCGGCCGAACTGCTCCCGCTCGCGCGCGTACTCCAGCGCCGACTCGAACGCGGAGCGGGCCGCGCCCATCGATCCCCAGATGATGCCGTAGCGGGCGTGGCTCAGACAGCTCAGCGGCCCACGCAGACCGGTGACCTCGGGCAGCACCGCGTCGGCCGGCAGCCGCACCTCGTCCAGGACCAGCTCGCTGGTGACCGAGGCGCGCAGCGACCACTTGTGCTTGATGTCGGGGGCCGAGAAGCCGGGCGTGTCGGTGGGGACGACGAAGCCGCGGATGCCCTCGTCGGTGCGGGCCCACACCACGGCGACCCCGGCCACCGAGCCATTGGTGATCCACATCTTGCGGCCGGTGAGCACCCAGTCCGAGCCGTCCCGCTTGGCGTAGGTGCGCATTCCGGCCGGGTCGGAGCCGTGGTCGGGCTCGGTCAGCCCGAAGCAGCCGATGACCTCGCCGGCGGCCATCCGGGGCAGCCACCGCTGCTTCTGCTCCTCGGAGCCGAAGCGGTGGATGGCGTACATGGACAGGGAGCCCTGCACCGACATCAGGGAGCGGATCCCGGAGTCGGCGGCCTCCAGCTCCAGACAGGCCAGGCCGTACTGGATCGGGCTTGCGCCCGCGCAGCCGTAGCCGGTGAGGGACATCCCGAGCGCGCCGAGGGAGCCGAGCTCCCGGGCCAGCTCGCGGATGCCGGGCACTTCGCCGCGCTCGTACCAGTCGGCGATGTGCGGCAGCACGCGATCGGCGGCCCACTGCCGCATGGTGTCGCGGACCGCGAGGTCCTCGGGGTCGAGGAGATCATCGAGCCCCAGCGGGTCACGCGGATCGAACGACGGCAGGGTGCCAGCGGACATGGGCGGCGGCCTCCGGTGGATGCGGTTCCGGTTACGCCAGGCGGTACCGGCCACCGGGGCGCGTCCTCCCGCCCGGCAGCCGGGTTGATCAGCCCAGCCGATCCGACGCTACGGCCGGGTAACCCCTGACGTCCAGACCCGCTCACACCGGGCCAACGGGGGCCGGGCAGCGCTCGGGCGCGGCGAGGGCGGGACTCGGGCGCGAACTCGGGCGGGCCGTCCCGGACCTGCGGCGGGCTGCGCCCCTCCCCGCGGCTCCATCTGCGGCTCCGCCGCAGGGCAGGGGCTTCGCCCCTGGACCCCGGGGTCTGGGGCCGAGCCCTGCCACGCGGCGAAGCCGCATACCGATGCCGCAGAAAGGGGCGAAGACCCCGCCCAGGGCCTGGAGTAAAGCCCCTCACCTGGAGCCTGGGGCGAAACCCCGTCCCGGGGTCTGGGGCGAAACCCCGGCCGGGTCTGGGGCGGCGCCCTATCCGGGGTCTGGGCGGAGCCCGTCCGGGGTCTGGGGCGGAGCCCCGTCCGGGGTCTGGGGCGGAGCCCCGTCCGGGGTCTGGGGCGGAGCCCCGTCCGGGGTCTGGGCGGAGCCCCAGTTTCGGGAAGGGGCGGGGAGGGGAAAATCCGCCAGCCACCGCGTGGGACCCGGGCGGGGCGGTCGGGGCCCGGCCCGGACTCGGGACCGGGTCGGTCAGGACTCGGCGGCGACGGTGGCGCGGTCGAGGCGGGCCGGGGCGTCCGGAGCGTCCGGCCCCTGCTGGTCCGCCGAGCTCTGCTGGTCCGCCGGCCCCCGCTGCTCCACCGGCCCCCGCTGCTCCACCGACTCCTGCTGCTCCGACGCGCCCTCGGCGGACTCCTCGTCGTCGGCGGCGCACTCCATCACCTTGGGCAGCCGCAGCGCGGCCAGCGCGCCGAGCAGCAGCAGACCGGCGCTGACCGCGAGCGTGACGTGCAGACCGTGGACGAAGGCGGCGCGGGAGGCCGAACGCAGGGCCTCCCCGGCGTGGCCGCCGAGCCGGTCGGAGACCTTGTACGCGGCGCCCAGCGACTGGCTCGCGTCGGAACTGGCGTAGGCGGGAACCCCGGGCACCGAGGAGACGCCGGGCTTGTACGCGGCGTTCATGACGCTGCCGAGGAGGGCGATACCGATCCCGGCGCCGAGCTGGTACGAGGTCTCACCGATCGCGGCCGCGCCGCCCGCGGAACCGGACGACGCCTCGTTGAGCATGGACTCGTACGCGCTGAAGAGCGTGGTCTCCAGGCCGAAGCCCAGGACGATGAAGCCGCCGACGAGTACGGCGGGCCGGTCGGACTGGCCCATGGCGGTGAGCGAGAGCACGGCGAGGGCGGTGAGCGCGAAGCCGACCACGACCATGACCCGCGGGCCGAGCCACTGGAGCATCCGGGACCCCACGAGCCCCGCGGCCATGGCGGCGAAGGTGAGCGGCAGCAGCCGCAGCCCCGTCTCGAGCGGGGTGAGCCCGAGTACGAGCTGGAGGTACTGGGCGGCTATGAGCTCCAGGCCGACGAGCGCCAGCAGAGCGAGCACGATACAGCCGACGGAGATCGAGAAGGCGGGCCGGGCGAACAGCTTGAGGTCCACCAGCGGATGCGTACGGCGGCGCTGGCGGCGGACGAAGAGCACCAGCAGCACCACCCCGACCAGCACCGGGGCGGCGGTCACGGCGTCCAGCGGCCCCGCGCCGCTGCCCACCCGCTTCACGCCGAGGACGACGCAGAACAGCCCGCACGCGGCCATGACCGCGCCCAGCACGTCCCAGGGGCCGTTCTTGTCGCCGGTGGACTCCGGCAGCAGCCAGCGGCCGACGGGCAGCGCCACGACCATCAGGGGGAGGTTGACCAGGAAGACCGAGCCCCACCAGAAGTTCTCCACCAGGAAGCCGCCGAGCAGCGGGCCGACCGCCGCGCCGACGGCGGCGACCGCGCTCCAGACGCCTATCGCCAGCGCCCGCTCCCGGCGGTCCGGGAAGACCTGGCGCAGTATCGACAGGGTGGCGGGCATGATCATCGCGCCGCCGACGCCCAGCAGGGCGCGGGCCACGATGAGGATCTGGGGGTTGGGGGCGAAGGCGGCGATCGCGGAGGCGGCGCCGAAGAGCGCGTAGCCGAGCAGCAGGACGCGCCGTCTGCCGACGCGGTCGCCGAGGGTGCCGAAGAGGATCAGCAGCGAGGCGCAGACCAGTGGGTAGACGTCCACGATCCACAGCAGTTCGATCCCGCCGGGGCGCAGATCCTCGGTTACGGCCGGGACCGCGACATGGAGCACGGTCGCGTCCACGGCGACGAGCAGCAGGCTGACGCAGAGCACGAGGAGTACGACCCAGCGGTTCGCCCCGCCGCTCGCCTCGGTGCCGCGCCATTGCCGGGGAACGCCCGCCGTCCGCCGATTGCCGGCCGTGGTCGTCCCGGACATGTACGCACCTCCCTGGGTCTTGCGCTCGCGGTCCGCCGCCGTGACGGCGGTACGTCACGTCGTAGGGACGTCCGGGTGACCCCGGCGGCGAAGGCGCGAGTGAGAGGTCAGGGTACGCGAGTCCCCGCGCGAGCCGTGTGCCGCAGGTCATGTTGGGACCGCACCGCGGATGATTACGGAGGCGTACGTTCCAGACTTCCCCTTTTGTCCCCCTGTCCCCCTGCCGTCCATCCTGTGTCCACAGGCCCCGCGAGCAGCCCGGAACATCCTTGATAATCGTCGCCGTGACTGATCTCGCCCAGGCCGGCGCCGCGCCGCTCAGCGACGACGGCCGACCGGGCCGCGCCGCTGGTCGCGCGCTGCGCCGGGCCGCTCCAGCACTGCTCGCGTATGCGGGGACGCGCCTTCTCGGGCTGGTGGTTCTCGCGATCTGGGGGGCCTTCGCGGACAAGAGCCCGCACCAGCTGCTCTCCGCGCGCTGGGACTCGCTGTGGTACACCCGCATCGCCGAGGAGGGGTACGGCTACACGCTCCATCTGCCCGACGGCGCGATCCACTCCAACCTGGCGTTCTTCCCCCTGCTCCCGGCGCTGGAGCGGGTGATATCGGCCATAGCCTCGCTGGGCGCGGCCGACGCCGGTCTGCTGGTGAGCTCGGTCACGTCCCTGTTCGCCGCCTGGGGGATCTTCGCGATCGGGGATCTGCTGTACGGGCGGCGGGTGGGCGTCACGCTGGCCGTGCTGTGGGGTGTGCTGCCGGTCGGGATCGTGCAGTCGATGGCGTACTCGGAGTCCCTCTTCACGGCACTGGCCGCCTGGGGGGTCTACGCGGCGCTCACCCGGCGGTGGCTGTGGGCGGGGCTGTGCGCGGCGCTCGCGGGGCTCACCCGCCCGGTGGGGGCCGCGGTGGTCGCCGCGGTGTGGGTGGCGGCCGCGGTGGAGCTGCTGCCCGGCGGGCGATGGCGGCACGCGTGGCGCCAGGACCGGAGTCTGCTCGCGGGCGTCGTGCTGGCGCCGCTGGGCTGGCTGGGCTATGTGGTGTGGGTCGCCCTCCGCACCGGAAGCGTCACCGGCTACTTCGACGTGCAGAACGGCTGGGGCAACGGGTTCGACGGCGGCCTGGCCTTCGCGGGCTTCGTCGGGGGGCTGCTGATCGAGCCGCCCTTCGTGGGCGGGCTCGGGCTGCTGCTCGGCGTCGGGGCGCTGATCTGGCTCGCGGTCCGCTGTGTGCGGCAGCGCCAGCCGCCGCCGCTGCTGGCCTACGGCGGTGCGGTGCTCGTCCTGGCGCTGGCCGCGAAGGGGTACTTCGGCTCCAAGCCCCGGCTGCTGATACCGGCCTTCCCGCTGCTGCTGCCGATCGCGGTCGCCCTGGCCCGGCTGCGCCCGGTGCGCGCCGCGCTGGTCCTGGGGTCGGTGGGGCTCGCCTCGGCGGTGTACGGGGCCTTCTGGCTGCATGGCTCCGGGCCGCCCTGATCCGGCCACCGCCGCGATCCGGCCACCCCGGCCGGCCCGGTGGAGCCCCGCCGACGATCACTCCCGGCCACCCGGCGACACCAAGGGAAACTTCGGGGAACGCTATGGCTAATAGGCGATAAACACGCCCTGTAAGAATTCCATAAAGTCCCTGAGACACGCCCATTGGAAGGTGGGGAGCAGAAAAGTCCCGAGGCCTCGTGCATTCCTTGGAAAGGGCGCGGCCAAAAGCCGTGGACGAGACGCACTCCACATCACATCGTCATCACAAAGCGACCTGATCGACCGAAGCGACCTGTCACGCAATGTAACGTCGATTAGGTGCGTACCGAAGACAAGCTCCCCACGACCGAGGAGCGAAGGACCGATCCCGCGCGACCGCGCATGACCCGAACACGCTTCTGGCTGCTCGGGACCACGCTGGCGGTCTACGCGGCGACCGTGATCGGCGTGCTCACCACCTCTTGGCTGGTGAAGCTCGACTGGCAGGTCATGCTCTTCCGGCCCTACAAGCAGTGGCCCGAGTTCCACACCTTCCTGGACTACTTCGTGGTCATGGGCCAGCGGGGGCCCACCGCCGTGGCCGTCGCCGCCTGGCTGGGGTGGTGCTGCCACCGGCAGCGCACCCTGCGCCCGCTGCTGGCGCTGGGCACCTCCCTGCTGCTGCTGAACTCCACCGTGGGCGCGGTGAAGATCGGCTTCGGCCGGCTCGGTCCGCACTACGCGACCACCGTCGGGTCCAATGAGATGTGGCACACCGGCGATATATTTCCTTCGGGTCACACCGCGAACGCCGTGGTCACCTGGGGCATTCTGGCCTATCTGGCGACCACCCCCGTGGCCCGCAGGGTCGCCTCGCTGATCGCCGCGGGCTTCGCCTTCGGGGTCGGCATGACCACCGTCTACCTCGGCACCCACTGGCTGAGCGATGTGGTGCTGGGCTGGGCCGCCGGGGTGCTGGTGCTGCTGGCGCTGCCCTGGCTGGAGCCCGCCATGGCCCGCGCCGAGATGCTGCTGCTGACCCTGTGGCACCGGCTGCGCGAGAGCCGCGCGCCCGTGTCGGTGCCATCCGGGCGGCCGGTCGCCGGGACCCCGCTGGCCACCCCGCGCACCGCCCGCGACGACGAGCTGCCCGCCCGCGAGACCGTGGCCGTGGTCCGGCCCGGCACCGCCACCGGCCGGAGCCCCGACGGGCGGCCCCTCCACCCGGTCCGCCAGCACACGGTGCGCTCCGAGCGCACCCCGGTCACCCCGGTCGGCAGCCGTCGGCCGCCGCACGCCGACCGGGTGCCGCGCGCCACGGCGCCCTTCGGCCCGTCCGGCGCCTCCCGGGGCCGGACGGCCACCGGAGGCTGAGCCACCCACCGGGCTGCGGGGGCGGTACGCACCCTCTGCCCCGCGCCGACCGGTCGCACCCGCACCACGGCCCCGGGACGCTCCCACCAGAGCGTTCCGGGGCCGTGGTCGTATCCGTATCCGCGCCGGGCGCACCGGCCCATCGGCGCGGGCGCGCACCGGCGTGGGCTCGGGCCGGTCGGCGGTCAGCGGACGGCCGGTCGGCGGTCGGCCCGTCAGCCGCGCCCGGTCAGCCGCGCCAGCAGCGCTTCACCGTGCCCTCGTCCACCTCGAAGTCGATCCGCCCCCGCAGATACTCCATGGTGATGATCGCGCCCGGCGGAAGCGTCCGTACGGTGCTCCAGCCGCGTGCGCGCGCCCTCTCCTCGGCGGCGGCGGCATCGAGGCCCACATAGCTGTCGAGGTCGTCGTCGGGTTCGGCCGGAAGGTTCGGTACAGGTCCCATGAGAGCCACCGTAGGTGGCTCCCTACGGGTGGCAAACCCAGAGTTGTCTTGGACCGCCATGGGACTACCACCGCCCCATGACTCTCACGGCCGCCATTCGTCACACTTGTGTCACAGAAAACACGCCCGGGTTTGTGAACGACTTCATCACTCTTCCGGGGCTTGTGTTGACGCCTCGAAGATGATTGCGAGTTTCCGTCGATATCCCGCGCCAAACGGCCGGCTCCGGTATGAGCGGCGGTGCGTGGCCGAGATCTGTCGAACAATTCCCGAGGCGACCGGAAAAGTACGGCCCGGACCCCTCCGGAGCGCACAATTCCACCACAAATGGGCGGGGCCGAAGCCCGAGGTTTACCCCCACCCGGACGCGGTACCCGCCGCCCCGGAGCCAACATGACTGACAGATCCGATGAGACCCCCGAGAAGACGGCGGCCGGCGGTACGAGCCCGTCGGCACTCCTGCGTGGCGCCCGTGAGCAGCTCGCCGAGCTGACGGGCCTGTACCCCGAGTCCCTCCCCCGTCTGGAGCGGACCGACGACGGGTGGCTGCTGGAGGCCGAGGTGACGGAGCTGGTCCGGGTGCCGGAGACGATGAGCCTGATGGCCCTGTACGAGGTGACCCTCGACCCGGACGGCCTGCTGACCGGCTACCGGCGTCTCCGCCGCTATGAGCGCGGCCGGAGCGACCGCCGCTGACACCGGCGGGGGACCGGACGCCACCGGAAACGAGAGGAACCCATCCGACATGACCACTGTTGTCCCGGCACAGCAATCCAGGGGCGGGGGCGGCACCAGCGGCCTGTACGACGTCCTGGAACTCATCCTCGACCGAGGGCTGGTGATCGACGCGTTCATCCGAGTCTCCCTGGTCGGTATCGAAATACTCAAGATCGACGTTCGGATCGTGGTCGCGAGCGTCGACACCTATCTGCGGTTCGCCGAGGCGTGCAACCGCCTCGACCTGGAGTCGGGCCCGAACAAGTCGCCCGGGCTGCCCGAGGTCGTGGAGGGCATCACCGAGAACGGCGCGCGGTCCAAGACCAAGGGCGCGCTCTCCGGCGCCGGTGACACCGTCTCCAAGGCCGCCCAGTCCGTGGCCGACGCGATCCGCCCGTCGGAGGAGGAAGCGGAGGAGGAGCCGCGCCGACGCCGTCCGGCCCGTAAGGCGGCGCCACGGAAGTCCGAGGAGTCCTCATGACCACGTATGTCTACGGCATCGCGCGGGGCGAGGTGCCGGACCTGGGCGATGGGCTGCTGGGCATCGGCGACCCCCCGCTGCCGGTCCGGGCGCTGAACGAGGGCGAGCTGGCCGCGATCGTCAGCGACTGCCCGCCCGAGCTCAAGCCCCGGCGCCGCGATCTGCTGGCCCACCAGCATGTGCTGGCCGAGGTCAGCGACTCCCGCGCGGTGCTGCCGATGCGCTTCGGCAGCGTCTCGTCCAGCGACGAGGACGTCCGCAGCGTGCTGGCCGAGCACGCCGACCGCTACCAGGACCAGCTGAACCGGCTGTCCGGCCGGGTGGAGTACAACGTCAAGGCCGTGCACGACGAGGACTCGGTGCTGCACCAGGTGCTCGCCGAGGAGCCGGAGCTGCGGATGATGGCGGAGGCCAACCGGGCGGCGGGCGGCGGCACCTACGAGGACCGGGTGCGCTTCGGCGAGCTGATGGCGGGCGCGGTACGGGCCCGTGAGGTGCGGGACGCGAAGCTCGTGGAGGAGGCGCTGGCGCCGACCGCCGAGGATGTGCGGCCCGGCCCGGAGAGCGGCGGCTGGTTTGTGAGCCTGTCGCTGCTGCTCGCCAAGGACTCCGCCGATCCGCTTCTGTCGGCCGCCGCCGACCTGGAGCGGGCCCATCCCTGGCTGAAGCTGCGGATCAACGGTCCGCTGCCGCCGTACAGCTTCGTCGAGTCCTGATGCTGATGATCGGCTGGGTGCTGAGGCAGGTCGTCGCCGCGGCGGAGCGGGAGTACTACGACCCGGCCAACATCCAGCGCGCCCTGGCCGAGCTGGAGACCCAGCTCGACCAGGGCGTGATCGACGAACGAGAGTTCGAGCGGCAGGAGGACGTGCTGCTCGACCGGTTGGAGGAGGCGCACCAGTGGGCGAACGGGACTCTGTGACCACCCGGGGCGGTGCGGCCCCGACGGCCCGCGCCTACGGCTCACCCGCGTCGTCGCTCGGCTCCTCGGGGTCGTACGGGCTGGCCGGACGGGGTGAGGGCGGGGCGAACCTCGCCGACATCCTGGAGCGGGTGCTCGACAAGGGCGTGGTGATCGCGGGCGATATCCGCATCAATCTGCTCGACATCGAACTTCTCACGATCAAGCTGCGGCTGATCGTGGCCTCGGTCGACAAGGCGAAGGAGATGGGCATCGACTGGTGGGAGCACGACCCGTCGCTCTCCTCACGCGCCCGGACCGGGGTGGACGGCGCCGAGAAGACCGAGGTGACCAGCGGGGAGAACCGGGAGACCACCGCATGACCGAAGGACTGCGGTACGCCTACGCGGTCGTACGCGACACCGGTGCGCCGGAGGCCGCCCTGGACGCCCTCACCGCCCTGGAGGGGGTGACCGGCGTCGCGGACGAATCGGTGTACGCCGTACGCCATCTGGGGCTCGCCGTGCTGGCGGGTGCCGTACCGGCCGAGGACTACGCCGAGGACCCGCTGCGGGAGCGGCTGGAGGACATGGCCTGGCTGGAGAAGATGGCCCGGGCCCATCAGCGGGTGGTCGACACCGCCGGTGCGGAGTCCTGTGTCCTACCGGTCCGGCTGGCCACCATCTGCCACGGCGACGAGGGGCTGCGGCGGATGCTCGCCACCGGCCGGGAGCGGTTCACCGCGGCGCTGGACCGGCTGGAGGACCGGGTGGAATGGGGCGTCAAGGCGTACGCCGCACAGCCCGCCGCCGAGGAGCCACCCGCCGGCACCGCGAACACCGGGACCGCGAACGCCGCGGACGCCCCGAGCACCCCGAATGACCCGGGCGCCATGTCCGGCCGCGACTATCTGCGCCGCCGCAAGGCCCAGCGGCAGGCCGCCGAGCAGCGCTGGGGCGATACCGAGGAGGGCGCGCGGCTGGTGCACGACACCCTCGGCGGGCTGGCCGAGCAGTCCCGGCTGCATCCGCCGCAGGACCCCCGGCTGTCGGGGATCTCCGACCGCAATGTGCTGAACGCCGCGTATCTGGTGCGGCGCGAGGACAGCGCCGACTTCGCCGAGCGGGTCGGTGAGCTGGCCGGGCGGACGCCCGCGCTCCGGGTCGAGCTGACCGGCCCCTGGGCGCCGTACTCCTTCACCGCCATGGACGAGTCCACCGCCGTGGACGAGACCTCCGGCGCGACAGGGGAGACCGAGGGCGCGGGGGCGGACGGATGACGCTGGCCCCCGAGGGCCCCCTGGCCCATCAGCAGATCGCCCTGGTGGATGTGTTGGACCGGCTGCTCGCGGGCGGTGTGGTGATCACCGGTGATCTGACCCTGCGGATCGCCGACGTCGATCTGGTCCGTATCGATCTGCGCGCGCTCATCAGCTCGGTCAACGCCAATGTGCCGTCCCCTTGGGAGGAACCGTGAGCCGCAAGCTGGAGCTGGACCAGGACACCGTCGAGCGCGATCTGATGAAGCTGGTGCTCACCGTCGTGGAGTTGCTGCGCCAGCTCATGGAGCGGCAGGCGCTGCGCCGGGTGGACCAGGGCGATCTGACGGAGGACCAGGAGGAGCGGATCGGGCTGACGCTGATGCTCCTGGAGGACCGGATGGGCACGCTCTGCGACCGCTACGGCATCGCGCCCTCCGACCTCAACCTGGACCTTGGGCCACTCGGTCCGCTCCTGCCCCCGAGGGAGTGACGCTCGGGGCAGCTCCCCGGATCACGCCGCCCACCGGGCGATCATGGCGTTACCCGCCCAGGACACGAAGGAGTCCCGATGGCGACAGAGACCGCGCGGGCCGCCGGTCCGGCACGGGAGACGCGGCAGGGCAGTGTGCTGGTGGACTGGCTCACCACCACCGACCACAAGAAGATCGGGCATCTGTATCTGATCTCGTCGTTCGGCTTCTTCCTGGTCGGCGGGGTGCTGGCGCTGGTGATGCGCGCCGAGCTGGCCCGTCCGGGACTCCAGATCGTCTCGCAGGAGGAGTTCAACCAGGCGTTCACCCTGCATGGCACGATCATGCTGCTGCTCTTCGCGACCCCGGCGTTCGCGGGGTTCGCCAACGAGATCATGCCGCTCCAGATCGGGGCGCCCGATGTGGCCTTCCCACGTCTCAACATGCTGTCGTACTGGCTGTATCTGTTCGGCGGGGTGATCGTGGTGGCCGGTCTGCTGGTGCCGGGGGGCGCCGCGGACTTCGGCTGGACCGCCTACGCGCCGCTCAACAGCCCGATCCGCTCCCCCGGTATCGGCGCCGATATGTGGATCATGGGGCTGGCGCTGTCGGGGTTCGGGACGATCCTGGGCGCGGTGAACTTCCTGACCACCATCATGGCGATGCGCGCGCCGGGCATGACGATGTTCCGGATGCCGATCTTCACCTGGAACACCCTCTTCACCTCGATCATGATCCTGATGGCGTTCCCGGTGCTGGCGGCGGCGCTGCTGGCGCTGGAGGCGGACCGGCGGTTCGGGGCGGTCGTCTTCGATCCCCGGTACGGCGGGTCGCTGCTGTGGCAGCACCTCTTCTGGTTCTTCGGCCATCCCGAGGTCTACATCATCGCGCTGCCGTTCTTCGGCATCATCTCCGAGATCATCCCGGTCTTCTCGCGCAAGCCGATCTTCGGCTATGTGACGCTGATCGGCGCGACCATGGCCATCACCGGGCTGTCGATGGTCGTCTGGGCCCATCACATGTTCGCCACCGGATCGGTTCTGCTGCCCTTCTTCTCCCTGATGTCGTTTCTGATCGCGGTGCCGACCGGGGTGAAGTTCTTCAACTGGATCGGCACCATGCTGGGCGGCTCGGTGTCCCTGGAGGCGCCGATGCTGTGGGCGGTCGGGTTCCTGGTGAGCTTCCTCTTCGGGGGACTCACCGGTGTCATCCTGGCCTCACCGCCGCTGGACTTCCATGTCACGGACACCTACTTCGTCGTGGGCCACTTCCACTACGTGGTCTTCGGGACGGTCGTGTTCGCGATGTTCGCGGGGTTCTACTTCTGGTGGCCCAAGTTCACCGGGAAGCTGCTGGACGAGCGGCTGGCCAAGATCCACTTCTGGACGCTGTTCACCGGCTTCCACACCACCTTCCTGGTGCAGCACTGGCTGGGCGTGGAGGGGATGCCGCGCCGCTACGCCGACTATCTGGCGGCAGACGGCTTCACCGCGCTCAACACCGTCTCCACGACCGGCTCCTTCCTGCTGGGCATGTCGACCCTGCCGTTCCTCTACAACGTCTGGAAGACGGCGAAGTACGGGAAGAAGGTGGAGGTCGACGACCCCTGGGGGTTCGGCCGCTCCCTGGAGTGGGCGACCTCCTGTCCGCCGCCCCGGCACAACTTCACCACGCTCCCCCGGATCCGCTCCGAGTCGCCGGCCTTCGATCTGAACCATCCCGAGGTGGCGAGCCTGACGCAGGAGAGGGACCAGCAGCTCAAGCCGCGGGGCTCGGTCAGCCCAGAGCCCGGTCCAGACGATTCCTGAGCTCCCGGATGTGGTCGTTCAGCTCCACCGGCTCGCGCACCTCGAAGTCGAAGCCGCTCAAGGCGATATGGACCACCAGCGCGTCGAGGCTGTGGGCGCCGGTGTGCAGCAGACAGCTGTGCTCGTTCACGGCCTCCAGCACTCCCACCGTGGGCATGAAACGCTCGGCCGCCCGCTCGGCGGGCACCCGCAGCAGCACGGTGGCCCGCTGGGCGTAGACGGAGGTGGTGATGCCCCGGGCCACATAGGCGGCGATGTCGTCGGCGGGCGGGCGGCGCGGGGTGAAGCGGGGGCCGTGCGGCGGGGTCGGGGTGATCCGGTCGACCCGGTACGTACGCCAGTCGGCGCGTTCCACGTCCCAGGCGACCAGGTACCAGCGGCGCTGCGCGGCGACCAGCCGGTGCGGTTCGGCGGTGCGGCGGGTGACCGCACCGCCGTGATCGCGGTACTCGAAGCGCAGCTGATGGCAGTCCCGGCAGGCGGCGGCCAGATCGGTCAGCACCGCGGGGTCCACCCCGGGGCCACCGCCCCAGCCGGACAGCGGCACGGTGAACGCGGTCAGCGCGCCCACCCGGCGGCGCAGCCGGTCCGGCAGCACCTGCTCCAGCTTTGCCAGGGCCCGCACCGAGGTCTCCTCGATGCCCTCGACCCCGCCGCCGGCCGCCTGGCGCAGCCGCACCGCGACCGCCACCGCCTCCTCGTCGTCCAGCAGCAGCGGCGGCAGCTGGGCGCCCGCGCCCAGCTGATAGCCACCGCCGGTGCCCGGCGCGGAGTGCACGGGGTAGCCGAGCTCGCGCAGCCGGTCGACATCGCGGCGCACGGTGCGCGGGGTGACCCCGAGCCGGTCGGCGAGGTCCGCGCCGGACCATTCGCGGTGGGCCTGCAACAGGGAGAGCAGGCGGAGCAGTCTGGCCGAGGTCTCCAGCATGAGGCCGAGTCTGTCACCGATCGAGGACAGCCTTCGTCCTCAAGGCCGTCCTCGGTCCGCTCTCAGGATCCCGGGCTCAGGCGAGCGCCTCGATCCGCACCGCGAGGTCGTTGTCCCGGGTGTAGTACGGCCGGGCCAGCGCCTCCCCGTGCGGACCGGCCACCGTGCGCGGCGGATAGGTGAAGATCTCCTTCTTGTCCGCGACATCGTCCAGGATCCGGGCGAGCCGCGCCGGGGCCATGGTCCGGTCCGCCGGGCGCAGCCACAGGTCCCAGACGTCCGCGCCGCCGCTCCAGGTCCGCGCGAGGTCGGCGTAGGAGAGCGTGCAGGAGAAGTCCGGGCCCGCCACCTCCAGCGGTGCCGTGCGCACCGGGCCCTCGCCCCCGCGGCAGCGGGCCTCGACCACCGCGTCGGCCAGCCACTCGGACGGGTACGCGACGCGGTAGAGCCGCCCCCGCACCGCCATCGTGTCGTCCTCCAGCCGGATCTCCCCGGCCTCGGCGTGGGGCGCCCGCCGCCAGCTGCGCAGCGAGAGGTTGCCGTGCTTGGTGGCGTACGGGATGCGGACGGACAGCGGGGAGGTGCTCGGCCCGGGACGGCGGTCCACGAGCGAGCGCAGATCGTTCAGGCCCGGGGCGAGCCGCCGCGGCTCGGCGTCCCGGTAGGCCACATGGACGTCCCAGCGGCCCTCGGGCAGGGCGACGTTGCTGGGCAGGGCGGCCTGGAGCCGGCCGTCCGCGGTGGGGCCAAGCGGCAGCCGCACCTCCCCGTCGGAGGCGTCCTTCGCGCCCCGGCGGATCAGCACCAGCGCACCGCTCCAGTCGTCGTGGCCGCCCGGGGCCGGGCGGGCCCAGTCGGCGATGTGGAAGGTGAGCCCACCGGCGGAGTCCGCCACGCAGTCGGCGCGGGCGGGGGCGGCCTCGGCGGCCTCACTCATTCTGTCCTCCTCGACGTGCTGCGTTGCCTGTGCCGGTGCACTCATGCGACACGCACCTTCCGCAGGGAGTCCTTGGCGGCGAACGCGCCACCGAGCAGGGAGCCGCGGGCCCGGTGCAGGGAGCCCCGCAGTCCGCTGCGGCCGATCAGCTCGGAGAACAGCGTCTCGTAGCGCCCGGCCACCCGCGAGGGGTCGAAGCGGGCCGAGTCCTTCAGCGCGGCCTGCCCCATCTGCTGGCGCAGCTCGTCGTTGTTGATGAGGTCGAGCAGCGCGGCGGCGATGGCGTCGGTGTCGCCGGTGGGGACGAGACGGCCGTCCACACCGTTGTCGATGATCTCCGCGGGCCCGTGCGGGCAGTTGGTGGACACCACGGGAAGGCCGCAGCGCATGGCCTCCACGATGGTCATGCCGAACGACTCCAGGCTGGAGGTCACGGCGGCTATGGAGCCCTTGGCCCACTCGGGGTCGAGCGGGTTGGCCGGGCCCATCAGGAAGACGTTGTTGTAGAGGCCGAGCTTGTCGATGAGGGCGCGCAGCTTGGCGTGCTGGGCGCCGCCGCCGTAGATCCGCAGCCGCCAGTCCGGGCGGGCCTCGCTGACCTTGGCGAAGGCGCGGATCAGCAGGTCGTAGCGTTTCACCGGGGCCAGTCGGCCGGCCGCGACCACCCACTTGCCGGTGCCGTCGGCGGGGTCGAGACCGGGCTCGGGCACGCTGTTGGGGACCGCCTCGACCCGCACACCCGGCAGCCGCATCTGGCTGCGGTAGGTCCGGGCGTCGGCCTCGGTCACGGTGGTCACCGCGTCCAGCCGGGGGTAGACGGCGCGCAGGGCCCGCTTCAGCCCCTTGGGGTGGGTGCTGAGCGTCAGATGTTCCTGGCCGACCCGTACCGGACCGCGACGGGCCTCCCGGGCTATGTGGACATTGAGCCCGGGCCGGGTTCCGACAACGATATCGGCCTCGAGCGAGCGCAGATGATCCGCGATACGGCGGTCGGTGAGCGCGCTGTACTGCCTGGAGCGGCCCTCGATCGCGGGGAAGACCTTCGCCGGGCGACCGTGGTCGGGGTCGGCGCCGTCGTAGGTCGGGCTGCTCTTCCGGAGGTCCACGAGATGGCTCAGCCGCACCCGCGAACCGGGGTCGAAGACCGGCTGGTCACGGTGGCGGAAGACCGACACGATCTCCACATCGTGCTGCTCCCCCAGGGTGCGGGCGAGGTTGTACGTGGTCCGGATCGTCCCGCCGATCCCGTACGCGTTGTGAATAAGGAAAGAGATGTGCATCCGGCCCCGTATCCCACTGCTTCCCCGCAGACGAGTGTGTCGTCCGCCTACCACGATGTAAGACGGTGAAAAGTGGCACAGGGTTGGGTTTCATCACCTTCTTGTGCTCCAACAGATGTGAAATCGGTAGGGAGTCCGGGGAACTTTTCGGCCCGACGGTGCATCAGACCGCGGGGTGGCCGGGCGCGTGACCCACGCCCCGCATGGCCCGTTGTCTACGTATGAGCCGGGAACCACCCGGCCACCCACCGAGACCGAGGAGCCACCCGTGCCGCGCATGCTCGACGTCAGCGATGACGTACGCGCCGAGATCGGCGACGAAGAAGCCGACCGGCTGCTCGCCGGGGACAACGCCCCGGGCGCTTACGACTGCACGTCCTGCCGCACCCCCGGCAACACCGAGCAGGAGCGGACCAGCACCGTGCTCTTCGTGGGGCAGGAGACGGCGGTGCTGGCCTTCGCGCACGCCACCTGCGTGCCCTCCCAGGTGGTCGCGGTCTCGGAGGACCAGTTGCGCGGTGCGGTGCGGTCCATCACGGGCGAGGACGGCGCGCCACCGGCCGCCGAGGCGTCCCACGCGCCGCCCGTACCGGCCGCGTCGTATGCCTCGACGTCGTACTTCCCCGGCCCGGAGGCAGCGGCCCCGGCCCCGGCGCCCGCCCCGGTCCCGTCGCCGGTGTCGCCCGTCGCCGCGTCGCACACCCCGGCCCCGTCCGGGCAGGCGCCGGTGCCGCAGCAGGCGGTGCTCGGGGTGACCAGCGGGGTGGTGCTGGTCGGTCAGGAGGCGTGCGCGGCGCTGGTGGTGGAGCCGACCGCGCCGATCATCCGCCCCGGTTCGACCGGCCACGGCGATGAATTCCTCCAGCTCCTCAGCGAGCAGGGGTTCGCCCCGGTGGTCGATCTGGGCCGGCCGCCCGCGCCCAACCCCGGCTGGTCGGTGCTGCTGGCCATGGGACGGCTGCACGCGGTGCTGATGCCGGCGCCGGGCGGCGGCCGCCCGGTGGCCTGGTGGCAGGCGCACAGCCCGATGCCGCTCAGCGAGGGCTGGCGGAGCGCCGTCGGCCGCTCCCAGAAGGTGCTGGTCTACGCGGCGGCCGCGGGCACGATCGGCACCCAGCCGCGCGAGGACCAGCTGCGCGCGGCGCTGGACCGGGCCGCCGCGCGCGGCGCCCTGGTCGGCGCTTCGATGCCGCTCGCGGGCACATGACCGCCATGGCCGCCGCCGTCCCGGACTTCCCTCCGGGCTTCTCCCCGGACTTCCCCCCGGACCTCACCGACCCTTGGCGGGCAGCCCATTCGCCATCGATGCCGCATCCGACGGGCGGCCGGGTCGTTGGCACATACGTGCACGCATACGACCTCTCCTACCGTTCCCCCTCATACGGCTGCATTCCGGCCATGCGCCCCGCGCTGGAGGCAGCGCACGATCCCTGGCGCCACTCCGCCACGCCGATCTACGACGCGTTGTACGCGGAGTACCGCAGGCTGTTCCGGGCGCTGCCCGGCGACCGCTCGGACGAGGAGAACATGGAGTTCGTGGCATTCGCCGCCATCGGCCAGCCCCGGGGCCTCGTCAGCGGCTACGGCCGCCCGGACGGCCACAGCGGGGCCTGGCACACCGACGAGCTGTACTACCGCGGCTATGTCCCCGCGCTCCCGCCCGGCCGGGGCGAGGCGCCGGGCCACACGTACTGACGCGGTGCGGGGGCCGGGGCGGCGTGAGCCCCCCGGCGCGGCCCCCGCCATGTCCCGGGACCGCGCTGTCGCTCCTTCTTACGGCTCCTTCTTACGGCCGCGGCCGCGCTACTTCTTGCGGCCGCGCTTCTCGCGTACCCGCACCGAGACCTGTAGCGGCGTCCCCTCGAAGCCGAACTCCTCGCGCAGCCGCCGCTCGATGAAGCGGCGGTACCCCGCCTCCAGGAAGCCCGAGGCGAAGAGCACGAACCGCGGCGGCCGGGTCCCGGCCTGCGTCCCGAAGAGGATCCGCGGCTGCTTGCCGCCCCGGATCGGGTGCGGATGCGAGGCGACGATCTCGCCGAGGAAGGAGTTGAGCCGCCCGGTCGGGACACGGGTCTCCCAGCCGGCCAGCGCCGTCTCGATCGCCGGGACCAGCTTCTCCATATGGCGGCCGGTGCGGGCCGAGACATTGACCCGCGGCGCCCACTGGATCTGCCCCAGCTCCGTCTCGATCTCGCGCTCGAGGTAGTAGCGGCGCTCCTCGTCCAGGGTGTCCCACTTGTTGTACGCGATGACCAGCGCCCGCCCGGCCTCGACGGCCATCGAGATGATCCGCTGGTCCTGGACGCTGATGGACTCGCTGGCATCGATCAGCACGACCGCGACCTCCGCCTTCTCCACGGCGGCCGCGGTGCGCAGCGAGGCGTAGTAGTCGGCGCCCTCCTGGAGGTGGACCCGGCGGCGGATACCGGCGGTGTCGACGAACTTCCAGGTGACACCACCCAGTTGGATCATCTCGTCGACCGGGTCGCGGGTGGTGCCCGCCATCTCGTTGACGACCACCCGCTCCTCGCCCGCGACCTTGTTGAGCAGCGAGGACTTGCCCACGTTCGGACGGCCGATCAGGGCGATCCGGCGCGGTCCGCCGACCGTCGCCCCGAAGGTCTGGGCCGGGGCCTCGGGCAGCGCCTCCAGGACCGCGTCGAGCATGTCGCCGGTGCCGCGGCCGTGCAGCGCGGAGACCGCGTACGGCTCGCCGAGGCCGAGCGACCACAGCATCGCGGCATCGGCCTCGCCGCTGGGCCCGTCGACCTTGTTGGCGCACAGCACCACGGGCTTCCCGGCCCGGCGCAGCAGCTTGACCACGGCCTCGTCGGTGTCGGTGGCGCCCACCGTGGCGTCCACGACGAAGACCACCGCGTCGGCGGCCTCGATCGCGAACTCGGCCTGGGCGGCCACGGACGCGTCGATGCCGAGCACGTCCTGCTCCCAGCCGCCGGTGTCGACCACCTTGAAGCGGCGGCCCGACCACTCGGCCTCGTAGGTCACCCGGTCGCGGGTGACGCCGGGGCGGTCCTCCACGACCGCCTCCCGGCGGCCGAGGATCCGGTTCACCAGGGTGGACTTGCCGACGTTGGGGCGGCCGACGACGGCCAGCACCGGCAGCGGGCCATGCCCCGCCGCGGCCAGGTCGCCCTCGACCTCCGCCGGATCGAAGCCCTCTTGCGCGGCGAGCTCCATGAACTCCGCGTACTCGGCGTCGCCAAGCTCCCCGTGCTCGTCGCCGCCGCTGTGGATCTGGTCGTTCATGAAGATTTCCTCGTCGTCCCTCAGTACCGCGCGCCGCCCCTGGTGGGGGCTCGCGGGTCTATGTCTGTTCCAGGCGGCCGGTGAGCCGCCTGGCGGTGTCCAGATGCGTGGCCAGCCGCTTCTGGATGCGCTCGGTGGCCTGGTCCAGGGCCGCCCGCGTCCGCCTGCCGCTGCCGTCCCCCGCCTGGAACGGGTCGCCGAACACCACGTCGATTCTGCTGCGCAGCCGGGGCAGCGGCCTGGACCGGCCGTCGTCGCGCGGGATGGCGGTGCCGAACACCGCCACCGGCACGATCGGCGCGCCGGAGCGCACCGCGAAGTACGCGAGCCCCGAGCGCAGCGAGGCGAAGTCGCCGTCGCCCCGGGTGCCCTCGGGGAAGATCCCGAGCACCCCGCCGCGCTCCAGCACCCCCAGGGCCTGGCCGATCGCGGTGCGGTCGGCGCTGGTACGGTCCACCTTCAGCTGCCCGATACCGCGCAGGAACGGATCCAGCGGGCCGATGAACGCCTCCTTCTTGACCAGGAAGTGCACCGGCCGCGGCGAGGTGCCGATCAGCATCGGGCCGTCGATGTTGTGGGAGTGGTTCCCCGCGAGGATGACGGGCCCGGCGGACGGGATCCGCCACGCGCCCAGCACCCGCGGCCGCCACAGCCCGTGCATCAGGCCGACGCCGATCCGCCGCCCCACGGCGGCCCCGGCCGCGCTGGGAAGTGTCCCGTCGGTGGCGCTCACGCGACCGTCCGCTTCTCCTCGACGAGGGTGACCACGCACTCGATGACCTGGTCGAGGGTGAGCTCGGAGGTGTCCACCTCGACCGCGTCGTCCGCCTTGGCCAGCGGCGAGGTCTTGCGGCCGGAGTCCAGGGCGTCCCGCCTGGCCAGCGCGGCCTGGGTGGCGGCCAGGTCGGTGGCCTCCTTGCCCTTCAGCTCACCGCTGCGGCGGGCCGCCCGGACCTCCGGGGAGGCGGTCAGGAAGATCTTGAGGTCGGCGTCCGGGAGGACCGTGGTACCGATGTCCCGGCCCTCGACCACGATGCCGCGCGGCGCCTCGGCGGCGATGGTCCGCTGGAGCTCGGTGATCACGGACCGCACCTCGGGCACCGCGCTGACCGCGCTGACCCGCGAGGTGACCTCCTGGGTGCGGATCGGCCCGGAGACATCGGTGCCGTCGACGGTGATCGTCGGGTTGGCCGGGTCGGTGCCGGAGACGATGGCGGGCTTGCCGGCGGCGTCGGCCACGGCCACGGCGTCCTCGACGTCGATGCCGTTGGCCACCATCCACCAGGTGATCGCCCGGTACTGGGCGCCGGTGTCCAGGTAGCCCAGGCCCAGCTTGGCGGCGACGGCCTTCGAGGTACTGGATTTGCCCGTGCCTGCGGGGCCGTCGATCGCGACAATCACTGCTGCCGGGGCGGTCCGGGCGGCGGTTTCCACGGTGACAGACACCTTTCGTGTGCACGGGGCTGAGTTGAACGGGCCATGTGAGCCTCGGACAAGGTTACTGGCTTCCTCCGGGCGGCTTCGCACCGCTGGGGGACGGCCCCGGGGCCGGGGCCATGGGCGGTCCGCTCCGCCGCTACTGCCGGATGGACCATCCCCGCTCCCGCAGCGCCTGGGTGAGCCCCGGGGCCGCCGAGGGCTCGACCACCAGCTGGATCAGACCGGCCTGCTGCCCGGTGGCGTGCTCGATCCGGACGTCCTCGATGTTGACGCCCGCCCGGCCCGCGTCGGCGAAGATCCGGGCCAGCTCGCCCGGCTGGTCGCCGATGAGCACCGTCACGGTCTCATAGACGGCCGAGGCGGCGCCGTGCTTGCCCGGCACCCGCTCGCGCCCGGCGTTGCCCCGGCGCAGCACGTCCTCGATCCCGGCCGCGCCGCCGCCGCGCTTGGCCTCGTCGGCGGACTGGAGCGCGCGCAGCGCCCGCACCGTCTCGTCCAGGTCGGCGGCGACGGCGGCGAGCACATCGGCCACCGGGCCGGGGTTGGCGGAGAGGATGTCGATCCACATGGCGGGGTCGGAGGCCGCGATCCGGGTGACGTCGCGGATGCCCTGCCCGCACAGCCGCACCGCCGTCTCATCGGCGTCCTGGAGCCGCGCGGCGACCATGCTGGACAGCAGGTGGGGGGTGTGCGAGACGAGCGCCACCGCCCGGTCGTGGGCCTCGTCCTCCATCACCACGGGCACCGCCCGGCACAGCGCGACCAGCTCGAGCGCGAGGTTGAGCACCTCGGTGTCGGTGCCGCCGGTGGGCGTGAGCACCCAGGGCCGCCCCTCGAAGAGGTCGGCGGTGGCCGCCATCGGCCCGGAGCGCTCCCGGCCCGCCATCGGATGCGTGCCGATGTAGCGGGTCAGATCGCAGCCCAGGGCCTCCAGCTCGCGGCGCGGCCCGCCCTTGACGCTCGCGACGTCCAGGACGCCGCGGGCCAGGTCGCGGCGCAGCACATCGGCCACCGTGGCCGCCACGAACGCCGGGGGCACGGCGACGATCGCCAGGTCCACGGGCCCCTCGGGCTCGGCCCGCGTCCCGGCCCCGCGCGCCTCGGCGGTGCGCGCCTGGGCCGCGTCGTGGTCGGCGAGGTGCACCTGGACGCCACGGCCGGCCAGGGCCAGCGCGGCGGAGGTGCCGATCAGGCCGGTGCCGATGACGAGGGCGGTTCTCATTGGGCGATGTCCTTGCGGAGGGAGCCGGCGGCGCCCAGGTAGACATGGGCGACGTCGGACTTGGACAGGGGGGTCTCGATATGCGCCAGGATGCGGACGACGCGGGGCATGGCCCCTTGTATGTCCAGCTCCTGGGCGCAGATCAGCGGTACGTCGGTGATGCCCAGCTTGCGGGCGGCGGCCGCCGGGAAGTCGCTGTGCAGATCGGGGGTGGCCGTGAACCACACGCTGATCAGGTCGTCCGGGTCGAGGGCGTTCCGCTCCAGGATGGCGGTCAGGAGCGCGGAGACCTGCTCATGCATGTGCTCCGGCTCGTCCCGGTCCAGCTGGACGGCCCCGCGGACTGCTCGTACGGCCACGTCTCGCTCCCCTGTGCGCGCTGTGCCTGTCGTGCGTCGGGCGCGGCCGCGGTGTCCGGCCGCACTCCCGATCAGCGTAACGAGCGGGTCGGACAGGCTCGCGGGGCGACCGCTGGGCGAGACGCGGCGGGCGCGCGGACGACGCGGCGGCCCGCGACAGCCAGGGCCGTCTGCGGCGCCGGGGCCGTATCAGGCGCCGGGCCCGATCAGAGGTCGACCTCGCGCATGAGCATGCCGACCTCGGTGTTGGTCAGCCGGCGCAGCCAGCCGGACTTCTGGTCGCCGAGCGCGATCGGGCCGAAGGCCGTCCGCACCAGCTTGTCGACCGGGAAGCCGGCCTCGGCGAGCATCCGCCGCACGATGTGCTTGCGGCCTTCGTGCAGGCTCACCTCGACGAGGTAGTTCTTGCCGGTGTTCTGCACCACCCGGAAGTGGTCGGCGCGGGCGTAGCCGTCCTCGAGCTCGATGCCGTTCTTGAGCCGCTTGCCCAGGTCGCGCGGGAGCGGGCCCTGGATGGCGGCGAGATAGGTCTTCTTCACACCGTAGCGGGGGTGGGTGAGGCGGTGGGCCAGCTCACCGTGGTTGGTGAGCAGGATGATGCCCTCGGTCTCGGTGTCGAGGCGGCCGACGTGGAAGAGCCGGGTCTCGCGGTTGGTCACATAGTCGCCGAGGCACTGGCGGCCGTCGGGGTCCTCCATGGTGGAGACGACACCAGCGGGCTTGTTCAGCGCGAAGAAGAGGTACGACTGCGTGGCCACGGTCAGCCCGTCGACCTTGATCTCGTCCTTCTCGGGGTCGACGCGCAGCCCCTGCTCGGTCACGATCTTGCCGTTGACCTCGACCCGGGCCTGGTCGATCAGGTCCTCACAGGCGCGGCGCGAGCCCATCCCGGCGCGGGCGAGGACCTTCTGGAGCCGCTCGCCCTCCGGCTCGCCGAAGGTCTTGGGCACCTTGACCCGCGGCTTGTCGTGGCGGGCGCGGTTGCGCTCCTCTATCTGCGCCTCGTACTCGCGCGGACGGGCCGGGCCGGGCTTGCGGCCACGGCCGCCGCCACCGCCCTTGGGGCCGCCGCCGCCCTGGCCGCCCTGGGAACCCTTGGGACCACCCTGGCCGCCCTTGGGGCCGCCCTGGGAGCCCTTGGGGCCCGCCTTGGGGCCGCCGCCCACGTCGTAGCGGCGCTCTTCGGGGCGGGGGCGGCCGGCGCGCTGCTGCTGCTCGTCGCGCCTGTTCCCCGCGCCCCGGTAGTTCTTGCCGCCGCTACCGCTGCCCCTGCTGTTCCTGCCGCTGCTTCGCATCAAGTTTCCGTCTGAGAGTGGCCGCTGTCGGCTCGGTGTGCTACGTCGTCGTGCGTTCTGCGTCGTCCTGCGCGTCATCGCCGTCGATGGCGTCCGGATCGAACGACGGCACGCCCTCCTGGGACTCGCCCTCGACCGCGTCCGCCTCGGGGAGGAACGGTGCGAGCTCCGGGAGCTCGTCCAGCCCCCGCAGGCCCATCCGCTCCAGGAAGTAGTTCGTCGTCCTGTACAGGATCGCACCTGTTTCGGGTTCCGTGCCCGCCTCCTCGACCAGGCCCCGCTGGAGGAGGGTCCGCATCACGCCATCGCAGTTGACGCCGCGGACGGCCGAGACTCGGGAACGGCTGACCGGCTGACGGTACGCGACCACCGCGAGGGTTTCCAAAGCGGCCTGGGTGAGCCGGGCCTGCTGGCCGTCCAGGACGAACCCCTCGACGGCGGCGGCGTAGGCCGGGCGCGTGTAGTAGCGCCAGCCGCCCGCGACCAGCCGCAGCTCGAAGCCCCGGCCCTGGGCCGCGTACTCGTCGGCCAGCTCGCGCAGCGCGTCCGCGACGGCGCGGCGCGGCCGCTGGAGGACCTTGGCGAGGTTCTCCTCGGTGGCGGGCTCGTCGACGACCATGAGGACGGCCTCCAGGGCGGGCTTGAGGTCCAGCTCGGCGACCTCGGAGAGCCCGGCGGGTGTCCGCTGCTCGCTCAACTCGCTACCTCTTCTTTCTCCTTCTCGGGCTCCTTACGGGGCTTGGCCTCCTGGTCGAACTCGTCGGTGACCAGTGGCCGCTCACCCGCCTCGCCCGTCCAGCGGACCATGAGCGACCCGAGCGCCTCCGGCTGGTCCAGGAGGACCGCGCGCTCGCGGTAGAGCTCCAGGAGCGCCAGGAAGCGCGCGACGACCGTAAGGACGTCGGGAGCGTCCTCGGTGAGCACGGCGAAGGTCGCCTCCCCCAGCTCGCGCAGCCGCGAGACCACCACCTCGGCCTGTTCCCGGACGCTGACCAGCGGGGCGTGGATGTGGTCGACGTAGACCTGCGGTTTGGGTTTGGGCTGCATCGCCTTGACGGCCAGCTTGGCGAAGCCCTCGGGGCCGATGCTGATGACGACGTCGGGGAGCAGCTCGGCGTGGTGCGGCTCCAGGCCGACGGTACGGGGGTGACGGGCGGCCTCGGCGGTCAGCCGGTCGTTGAAGATGTCCGCGATCTGTTTGTACGCGCGGTACTGGAGCAGCCGGGCGAAGAGCAGATCGCGCGCCTCCAGCAGCGCCAGGTCCGCCTCGTCCTCGACCTCGGCGGCGGGCAGCAGCCGGGCCGCCTTGAGGTCCAGCAGGGTCGCCGCCACGACGAGGAACTCGGTGGTCTGGTCGAGGTCCCAGTCCGGCCCCATGGCGCGGATATGGGCCATGAACTCGTCGGTGACCTTGGAGAGGGCGACCTCGGTGACGTCCAGCTTGTGCTTGGAGATCAGCTGGAGGAGGAGGTCGAAGGGCCCCTCGAAGTTGTCCAGCCGCACGGTGAACCGATTGCCACCGTCCTCGGCTTGGGCCTCGGCCGGCTCACCGCCGTGCCCGCCCGCGGGGGGCGCCGCATCGAGGTCGGCCCGCGCGTGCACCGGCTCCGGCTCCGCGACGGCCTCGGGCTCCACGGGCTCCACGGGCTCTGCGAGCTCTACGGGCGCCGCGGGCGGCTCAGCGGGGGGCTCGGGCGCCTCGGGCTCCACGACGACCTCGCGCGTCTCGCGCTCCCCGGGCCCGGCCGGCGCCTCGGACGGCTCAGCAGGGGCCTCTGTCGCCGTCTGGGCGCCGTTCCGCGGCTCTTCGGCCACTTCCTCCGCCGGGGGCGCAGCGGGGCGCTGAGCGGCCTCCTGCGGAGGCGTGGGCGCGGTGGACCGGTCCGGACCCGTCGTGGCCGGCGCCGCGCCGGGGCCCCGGCCGAGGGTGCGGCGCGAGGGGCGGGGCGGCGGGGCGGGGGTGTCGTTCGTCGGCATCGCGGTCCAGGGTGCTCAGGGCCGGGCGGGGCAGCCCGTACGACCGGGCAGGCTATCGCCCGGCCCGGTCAACGGCCGCGGAGGCGGCGCACCAGGATGCTCGCGTCGCCGCGCGACTCGAGGTCGGCGAGGACGACCGCGACCGCCTCGCGGACGATCCGGCCGCGGTCGACGGCGAGCCCGTGCTCGCCGCGGAGCACCAGACGCGCGTGCTCGAGGTCCATCAGCTCCTCGGCGGAGACATAGACCGTGATCTTCTCGTCGTGGCGCTCGCGCCCGCTGGGCCTGCGGTTCGCCGCACGGGCGCGGCGGCGGGCCGGGCCGTTCTGCTCGGCCGCGGCCGAACCGCCCTGGGTCTGACGGCCCTTGGCCCGGTCCCCGGCGGCGGGGCGCCGCTCGCCGACCGCGTCCTGGGAGGCCGCCTCCCGTCCCGTGTGTTCGCCCGCGCCGGACTGCTCACCGTCCGCGCGCTGCTCCTGCCCTTCGCGCGGCTCGGCGCCCGCGTCGGGTTCGGCGGCGGGTGGGGGCACCCGTGGGCCCTCGCCGTTCGCCTGGCGGCGCCCGGCGGCGGGAGTGGAGGACTGGAGGCCCATCCCTCCCGTGGTGCGGAACAGTTCGTCGGCTCCCGGCAGACTCACTCGGCGTGACACCGGGCGAGCACCTCCCTGGCGAGCTGGCGATAGGCGGCGGCACCGACGGAGTTGGACGCGTACGTGGTGATCGGCTCGCCCGCGACCGTGGTCTCGGGGAAGCGGACCGTACGGCCGATGACCGTGTGGTAGACGTGATCGTCGAACGCCTCGACCACGCGGGCGAGGACCTCACGGCTGTGCACGGTGCGCGAGTCGTACATCGTGGCGAGGATGCCGTCCAGCTCCAGGTCGGGGTTGAGCCGCTCCTGGACCTTCTCGATCGTCTCCGTGAGCAACGCCACACCGCGCAGCGCGAAGAACTCGCACTCCAGCGGCACGATCACCTTGTGCGCGGCGGTCAGCGCGTTGACGGTGAGCAGACCGAGCGAGGGCTGGCAGTCGATGACGATGTAGTCGTAGTCGGCCATCAGCGGCTTGAGCGCGCGCTGGAGGGTCGACTCCCGGGCGACCTCGCTCACCAGCTGCACCTCGGCGGCCGACAAGTCGATATTGCTGGGCAGCAGGTCCATGTTGGGCACGGCCGTCTTCAGCAGCACCTCGTCGGCCGACATGCCCCGCTCCATGAGCAGGTTGTAGACCGTGAGGTCGAGCTCCATCGGGTTGACCCCGAGGCCGACCGACAGGGCGCCCTGCGGGTCGAAGTCGACGAGCAGGACCCGGCGGCCGTACTCGGCCAGGGCCGCGCCCAGGTTGATGGTGGAGGTGGTCTTGCCGACCCCGCCCTTCTGGTTGCACATCGCGATGATCTTCGCGGGACCGTGGTCGGTCAGCGGCCCCGGGATCGGGAAGTACGGCAGCGGACGCCCGGTGGGACCGATCCGCTCGCGGCGCTGGCGGGCAGCGTCGGGCGCGAGCGTGGCCGCGTATTCGGGGTCTGGCTCGTACTCCGCGTCCGGGTCGTAGAAGTGCCCGTCGGGGAGGTCGTCGTAGTCGGCGAAGCGGGCGGGATCCGTGCCCCCCTGGTCGCCGGCCATGGCGTTCACGTGATGGCCGTCCATGCTGTGGCTCTGGTGGGCTGTCGTCGGGCTCTGGCGGGTTGCGAAGGTACGGACAGCGACGGAGCCGACAGCCTCGAGCCCCGAGGGACCCTGGCCCCGCGCAGCCGGTCCTGGTTGACCACCCCCGGGAGAAAATGTCGACTCATTCACAAGTCGTCCTACCTCCTTGGTGACCAGGAAATTTCTCTATAGGTCAGCGTGACACCATGCCGACGGTTGGCGACTCTATGGCGTGTCACCGGTCCGCAGCAACACAATCCACCGGACACGGCACGATGTGTCGGCAATCGAACACCCCGATGTCAAGGGCGTGTGAACGGTGCCAAGGAGATTTCACCGCCGCATAAAGCGTCTGAATAGTTGCATTTAGGGCGAGTTGATCGAGCGGTGGTCCGCGCGCGATCCGGGGCACAGCGGACACGCCTTCGGCCGGGTCTCGTCCTTCGACAAGACCCGGCCGGATGCCCGGTGTTGACATGTGGTTGACGGTCCGGGTTGACCGTCCGGCAACCGGGGTTGACGGGCCCCGGCGGCCGGGTCCGGGGAACCCGGGCGCCATTCAGCCGATGAGCGAGCCCAGTTCGACGACGGGCAGGTCATGGGCCTCGGCGACCGGGCCGTAGACGACCTGACCCTCATGGGTGTTGAGCCCCTTGGCCAGCGCGGCGTCCCGGCGCAGCGCGTCCCGCCAGCCGCGGTTGGCCAGCTCCACGATGTACGGGAGCGTGGCGTTGGTGAGCGCGTGGGTGGAGGTGTTCGGCACCGCGCCGGGCATGTTGGCCACGCAGTAGAAGACCGAGTTGTGGACCTCGAAGGTCGGCTCGGCGTGGGTGGTGGGACGGGAGTCCTCGAAGCAGCCGCCCTGGTCGATCGCGATGTCGACAAGGACACTTCCCGGCTTCATCCGGGACACCAGCTCGTTGGTGACCAGCTTGGGCGCCTTGGCGCCCGGGATGAGCACCGCGCCGATGACCAGGTCGGCCTCGAGGACGGCCTTCTCCAGCTCATAGGCGTTGGAGGCGATGGTCTGCACCCGGTTGCCGAAGATCCGGTCGGCCTCGCGCAGCTTGTTGATGTCCTTGTCGAGCAGGGTGACGTGGAAGCCCATGCCGATGGCGATCTGGGCGGCGTTCCACCCGGAGACCCCGCCGCCGATGACCACGGCCCGCCCGGCGGCCACGCCCGGCACCCCGCCGGGCAGCACACCGCGGCCGCCGGCCGAGCGCATCAGGTGGTACGCGCCGACCTGCGGCGCGATCCGGCCCGCGACCTCGGACATCGGCGCGAGCAGCGGCAGGGCGCGGTTCGCGGTCTCGACGGTCTCGTAGGCGATGGCCGTGGTGCCGGACTCCAGCAGCGCGTCGGTGCAGGCCCGGGAGGCGGCCAGGTGCAGATAGGTGAAGAGCGTCTGGCCCTTGCGCAGCCGGTGGTATTCCTCCGCGATGGGCTCCTTGACCTTCAGCAGCAGGTCGGCGGTGGCCCAGACCTCGTCGGCGGTGCCGAGGATGCGCGCACCGGCGGCGGTGTACTCCTCGTCCGTGATGGACGAGCCGAGGCCCGCACTCCGCTCGATGACGACCTCATGGCCGCCTCGGACCAGCTCGTGCACACCGGCGGGGGTGATGGCCACACGGAACTCGTTGTTCTTGACCTCGCGGGGGATACCGACCTTCACGTCGATCACGGTCCTTGAATGGGGGGAAAGGAACATATCGCCATAGCCGGTCATGGACCGATACACCATCGACCATAGACAGGCAAACCGGCGCATGCGTCCGCATGCCGGAGACGACCGCAACAATCGCGGTGCAGCCAGTCTAATGAAGGACGTCGCGCTGTCTAGCCTTGCAATGCATCAATCTTTTGGAAGACCACTACTGATTTCGTAGGTCGGCAGGGTTTCAGCCCCCACTCTGAGGTGACGGACCCGTGTCTTCCGCCTCGCCCGCCTCGATCCTCCGGGCGGTGCGCCGCAGCGACCGCGCCACCGCGGGGTCCCCGCCGAGCCGGTCCATCGCGTCCGCCGCATGGCCCGCCAGCTCGGCGTGCAGCCCGGCGTCACCGCAGGTCCGGGCGGCCGCGGCGGTCTCCGCCCAGGTGCGCAGCGCCTCCCTCGGCCGCCCCGAGCGCTCCTGGGCGCCCGCGGTGCCGCTGAGCGCCCGGGCGTACCCCGCCTGGTCGCCCGCCCGGCGGCAGGCGGCCGCGGCGGCACGCCAGTCGCGCAGCGCCTCGCCCCACCGCCCGGCGTAGCCGTGGACGGTGCCGAGCCGTGCGTACAGCCGGGCCGCGGCGGGGGTGTCGCGGCGGCTGAGCCGCAGTTCCAGGGCGCGTCCGAACCAGTCGGCCGCCCGGTGCCAGTCCTCCAGCGCCTGATAGGTGGCGCCGATCGACTCCAGCGCACGCCCGGTCGTATACGGATCACCCGAGGCGCGGGCGGCCTCCAGGGCGCTCTTGTAGCGGGTGAGCGCCTTGTCCACCCGGCCCGCCCCGCCGTCCAGATCGCCGAGGTTGAGCAGCGCGGCGGCCCGCTCCGCCGGCAGATCACGCCGCCGGGCCACGTCCAGCACCAGCTGATGGAGCCCGTACAGCTCCACCGCGGCGCCCTCGAAGCCCCGGTGGGCGGTCAGGGCATGGGTCAGCGCGGCCACCAACCGCCGTGCCAGGGTGTCGAGTTGGCCGGTCTCCACGGCCATCCGGGCGGCCTCGATCAGCGTGGGCAGCCGCTCCTCCAGCCAGCCGGACGCCTCCGCCGACGACGAAAACCGCAGCGGCTTCGGCATCCCGGCCAGTTTTTTCCGGCCCGGCGAACCGGCGGGCTCGGCGGCCAGCCGGCACGCGTGCAGCTGCCGTACGGCACGCTCCAGCATCCGCGCCCGCGCCAGCTCCACCTCGGCCGGGCGCTCCTCGGCCGCCAGCCGCTCCCGCAGCAGCGGATCGAGACAGCCCGGCACCAGGTAGCGGCCGGTGCCGCGCGGGCGCAGCATCCCGTACGCGGCGAAGCCCTCCAGCGCCGCCTCGCCGTCCGCCACCGAGCAGCCGGCCAGCGCGGAGGCGATCTGGGCGTCGACCAATCCGCCGGGCGCCATCACCAGCAGCCGCAGCATCCGGGCGGCGGCGGACGGCAGCGCGGCGTAGGCCAGCCGGAAGGCGCGGGTCAGCGGACGGGCGCCGTGGTCGAGGTCGCCCTCGTCCGGCGGCAGTTCGCACAGCCGGGCCAGGGCGTCGGCCACCGACGCCTGGGGGCGGGCGGCGAGCCAGCCGCCGACCAGGACGAGCGCCGCGGGCTGGCCCGCGCACTCCTCGACCAGGGACTGCGCGGCCACCGGATCGCAGGTGATCCGGGTGGGACCGGTGTACTGCGCCAGCAGCCCGACCGCCGCGCTCACATCCAGCCCGCCCACCGTGCACGGCCGCACATCCGGCACCCCGGTCAGCGGGCCGCGCGAGACGGCGACCACCAGGCAGTCGGGCTCGTCGGGCAGCAGCGCGTCCACCTGCTCGGCCCCGGCCACGTCGTCGAGCAGCAGCAGCACCCGCTTGCCGTCGAGGGCCGCGCGCAGCGCCTCGCTCAGATCGTCCTCGTCGGCGCCCGGCGGGGCGCTCACGCCGAGCCGTCCGAGCAGCTCACGGGCGGTGCGCTCGGTGGGCACGGGGTCGCCGGCGGAGGTGGTCAGCCGGGCGCTCAGCACCCCGTCGGGGTAGTCGTCGGCGAGCCGCCGGGCGAGCTCCTCGGCCAGCGCCGTACGGCCCCAGCCGGGGCGGCCCGCGATCAGCAGCACCCGGCTGCGGGCGGCCTTACGGCCGGCGAGGGTGTCCAGGCCCGCGCGCTCGATATCGGCCCGCAGGGAGAGCAGCTCCCGCCGCCGCCCGGCGAACCCCCGCCCCACGGAGGCGGCAGCCGCGAACAGCACGGATCGGGTGGCCCCGCTCCACACCCCGCCGTCCTGGGCGTCCGTGGTGGAGCGCCGCTGCCGCGGCGGGGTGTCGGAGGATGAGGTCTCGTCCTTGGGCGGACGGCCGGGAGCCGATTCCCGACGGCCGGGAGCGGCTTCCGGCGGACGGCCGGGGGCGGACGAGGCGGCTGAAGCGGACGCGGCGGGCGGCGGCTGCCGCTTCCCTGGGGCCGCCGGCTCCCCATCGGTGTCGACCGCCTGCTCCGCCACGGGCCCACTCCCGTCCACCTGCGCGTACGAGCCCCTTCGGCTCACTATGAGCGTAGTTCACTCCGCGTCAGGTACCCGGTACTCGCGGCCCACAGCACGGACCGAAAATCACTCCATCGGATCTTCACCGAGGCCGAGCGGGGCCCATGCGCCCCCTCAGTGGGTGGGCCCACGCGCCCCCATCAGTGGCTCAGGCGTCGAAGGGCCTGGCCGGCCAGGAGGCGTCGGCGGGCCGGAGGGCGTCGATGCCGTCGCCGGAGAGCGCCGCCCGCAGGGCCAGCGCGCCCGTCGCGAGGCAGTTGTTGTGCAGCTCGCCCGCGAGGGCGCCGCGCACCAGCTCCTCCAGGGACACCCGGGCGAGCTCCATGTCGGCCTCCTCCTCGGAGACCTCGAACCGCTCGCCCTCGGCCACGGAGATCTCCCGGGCCAGGAAGATCCGTACGGCCTCGTCACAGCCGCCGGGCGAGGTGTAGAGGTCGATGAGGACCCGCCAGTCCTCGGCCTTGACGTGCGCCTCCTCGTACAGCTCCCGCTGGGCGGCGTGCAGCGGGTTCTCACCGGGGACGTCCAGGAGACCGGCCGGGATCTCCCACAGCCGCTGGCGGACCGGGTGCCGGTACTGCCGCAGCACCAGCACGCGCTCGTCCCGGTCCAGGGCGAGGACGGCGACGGAGCCGGGGTGGACCTGGTAGTCGCGCTTGACCCGACTCCCGTCGGGCATCTCCACCTCGTCCGTGCGCACGCTCGTCTTGTTGCCGGTGAACGGCGTGGTGGTGGCGGTGACCGGCCATTCCTCGGGAGTGTCCTGGATGGGCATGCTTGCCTCAGCGTCCTTTCCGCGTGCGGTTGACGGGGCGGTGGGCCGCGCCGGCCGCCCGCCCCTGCCAACCGTAACGGTCAGGCCCGTGCGCCAGGCGTCTGAGCTGCCACCTGTCGCTCGACCGCCGCCTTCACCAGGCCCGCGAAGAGCGGGTGCGGACGGGTCGGGCGGGAGCGCAGCTCGGGGTGGGCCTGGGTGCCGACCAGATAGGGGTGGACCTCGCGCGGGTACTCCACGTACTCCACCAGCTTGTTGTCCGGGGAGGTGCCGGAGAAGACGATCCCGGCCTTCTTCTCCAGCTCACCGCGGTAGGAGTTGTTGACCTCGTAGCGGTGGCGGTGGCGCTCCTCGACGTACGGCTGGTTGTCGTAGACCTCGCGGACGATCGAGCCCTCGGCCAGCTTGGCCGGGTACATGCCCAGCCGCATGGTGCCGCCCATGTCGCCCTCGCCCGCGACGATGTCGAGCTGCTCGGCCATGGTGGAGATCACCGGGTCGGTGGTGGCGGGCTCGAACTCGGTGGAGTTGGCGCCCTCGATGCCCGCGAGGTTGCGCGCGGCCTCGATGACGATGCACTGGAGCCCCAGGCAGAGGCCCAGCACCGGGATCTTGTTCTCCCGGGCGTAGGTGATCGCGCCGACCTTACCGATGACACCGCGGTCGCCGAAGCCGCCGGGGATGCAGACCGCGTCCACGCCGTCGAGCTGCTCCCGGGCGCCGGCCGCCGTCTTGCAGTCGTCGGAGGTGACCCACTTGATCTTCACACGGGCGTTGTTGGCGAAGCCGCCGGCGCGCAGCGCCTCGGTGACGGAGAGATAGGCGTCGGGCAGGTCGATGTACTTGCCGACGAGCGCCACGGTGACCTCGTGGTCGGGCTCGTGGACCCGCTTCAGCAGGTCGTCCCACTGGGTCCAGTCCACGTCGCGGAAGGGCAGGTCCAGCTTGCGGACGACATAGGCGTCCAGGCCCTCGGAGTGCAGCACCTTGGGGATGTCGTAGATCGACTTGGCGTCGATGGCGGCGACCACGGCGGCGTCGTCCACGTCACACATCAGCGAGACCTTGCGCTTGATGGAGGTGGGGACCTCGCGGTCGGCTCGCAGCACGATCGCGTCCGGCTGGATACCGATATTGCGCAGCGCGGCCACCGAGTGCTGGGTGGGCTTGGTCTTCAGCTCGCCGGACGGGCCGATGTAGGGCAGCAGGGAGATGTGCACCACAAACACGTTGTCCCGGCCGACCTCGTGCCGGACCTGGCGGACGGCCTCCAGGAAGGGCAGCGACTCGATGTCGCCGACGGTGCCGCCGACCTCGGTGATGACGACGTCCACGTCATCGGTGGCCATGCGCCGGATGCGGTGCTTGATCTCATTGGTGATGTGCGGGATGACCTGCACCGTGTCCCCGAGGTACTCACCGCGCCGCTCCTTGGCGATTACGGTGGAGTAGACCTGTCCGGTGGTCACATTGGCCGAGCCGTCGAGGTCGACGTCGAGAAAGCGCTCGTAGTGGCCGATGTCCAGATCGGTCTCGGCGCCGTCGTTGGTGACGAACACCTCGCCGTGCTGGAAGGGGTTCATCGTGCCCGGGTCGACATTCAGATACGGATCAAGCTTCTGCATGGTGACGCGCAGACCGCGCGCCTTCAGCAGCGCCCCCAGACTGGAGGCGGTAAGACCCTTGCCGAGTGAGGAGGCGACACCCCCGGTGACGAAGAGGTGCTTGGTCGTCATGGGCTTAGCGGCAATGGCCAAGAGGGGGCTCCCGTGGTCGCGTCGTGAGGGTGCGTACGGCAGCCGCTCCGGGGTCCGGGGGCGCCGCCGCTGAGGTTCGGGGGTTTGGTGCCCGCCGCTCCACGGGCTACCAGGGTATCAGCGCCCCGGAGCGGTCGTTGCTGACCTGGTTCCCGCGTTCGGTCTGCGCAACCGCCCGAACACCATGCGTGACCTGGCCACCCGATCGGCCGTGAGATGCGAGCCACGATGTGGACGGGCTCAAGCGGATCATCGTTGTCCGTCGTATCCTCATCGGACGCACGCATGCGAGCCACCCCGGCACGGCACCACCAGCACGCCCCCGGAACAAGAGCTCGTCAGAATTTTCCGAGACCGTAGGACACGCCCTCCGGGGCGATACGGCCGTTCGAATGGGGAATGCACGTGGCCGGGCGTATCGAGGATTACGCACTGATTGGTGATATGCAGACCGCCGCCCTCGTCTGTAGAGACGGGACGGTCGATTGGCTGTGCCTGCCGCGGTTCGACTCCCATGCCGTCTTCGCCGGTCTGCTGGGCACGGAGGAACACGGCTTCTGGCGACTGGGGCCGGCCGTTCCCGCGGGGAGCCCGCCGACCGCCGCCGACCGCCGCCGCTACCGCGGCGACTCCCTGGTCCTGGAGTCGGAGTGGGACACTCCGCGCGGCACGGTCCGTGTGATCGACTTCATGCCGCCCCGTGACGGCGCCCCGCAACTGGTGCGGATCGTCGAGGGGGTCAGCGGCCGGGTGCCGATGCGCTCCGCGCTGCGGATGCGGTTCTCCTACGGCTGGGTCGTGCCCTGGGTGCACCGGGTGGACGGCCGTACCGTCGCCGTCGCGGGACCGGACTCGGTCTGGCTGGACACCGAGGCCGACACCTACGGCAAGGACCTCACCACCTACTCGGACTTCACGGTGGGCCCCGGCGACCGGCTCGCCTTCACCATCAGCTGGCAGCCCTCGCACCGCGAACCGCCCGCCCTGCCCGAGCCGGAGGGCGCGCTGGAGGCCACCGAGGCGTTCTGGCGGGAGTGGGTCGAGCACTGCACGTACCACGGCCCCTACCGGGACGCGGTGGTCCGCTCGCTGATCACGCTCAAGGCGCTGACCTACGCCCCCACCGGCGGCATCGTCGCGGCGCCCACCACCTCGCTGCCCGAGGAGATCGGCGGCGTCCGGAACTGGGACTACCGCTTCACCTGGCTGCGGGACGCGGCGATCACCCTCTCCTCGCTGCTGCGCACCGGCTACCGCGAGGAGGCCCGCGCCTGGCGCGAATGGCTGCTCCGCGCGGTCGCGGGCGACCCGGAGAACCTCCAGATCATGTACGGCATCGCGGGCGAGCGGGAGTTGTCCGAGGCCGAGCTGACCTGGCTGCCCGGCTTCGAGAACTCCCAGCCGGTCCGGATCGGCAACGGCGCGGCGGGCCAGGTCCAGCTGGATGTCTACGGCGAGGTCACCGAGGCGCTGCACCTGGCCCATATGACGGGCCTGGCGCGCAACGACTACGCGAGCGTGCTCCAGCTGAAGCTGATCCGCTACCTCGAGGAGCACTGGGACGAGCCGGACGAGGGCATCTGGGAGGTGCGCGGGCCGCGCCGCCACTTCGTGCACTCCAAGGTGATGGCCTGGGTCGCGGTCGACCGCACCGTCAAGCTGATCGAATCCGGCGATGTGGACGGGCCGTTGGAGCGCTGGCGGGAGCTGCGCGACGAGATCCACCGGGAGGTCTGCGAGAAGGGTTACGACGCGGAGCGCAACACCTTCACCCAGTCCTACGGCTCCAAGGAGCTGGACGCCTCGCTGCTGCTCATCCCGCAGATGGGCTTCCTACCCCCGGACGACAAGCGGGTCATCGGCACCATCGAGGCGATCCAGCGGGAGCTGTCGACCGAGGACGGCTTCGTGATGCGCTACCCCACCGCGGGCGAGGACGCCGGGGTGGACGGTCTCGAGGGCGACGAAGGGGCCTTCCTGGCCTGCTCGTTCTGGCTCGCCGACGACCTGGCGATGATCGGCCGGGTGGACGAGGCCCGGAAGCTCTTCGAGAAGCTGCTCGCGCTCCGCAACGACCTCGGGCTGCTGTCCGAGGAGTGGGACTCGCACAACCAGCGTCTGGTGGGCAACTTCCCGCAGGCGTTCAGCCATGTGCCGCTGATCGACACCGCGCTGCGGCTGACGGCGTCCGGCGCGTACGGAGGCTGACCCCCGGCCCGGGCCCTGGGGGCCCGGGCCCCCACATCCGGGCTCTGCCCGCCGGGCGGCGTCCGCTGGGCGGCGTCCGCCGGGCGGGCCCAGGCGGGGCGAGGCGGGTCGAGGCGGGGCATCGAACGGGCGGCTGAGCGGCCCGAAGGGGCGCGGGACTGTGTCGATGTGCGGCTCCGCCGCGCGGGCGTGACCAGCCACGACGCAGCCGCAGACGAACGACCGCACGTCGCGGCACTTCCCGCGGAGCGCTTAGCGTTGCGGCATGGAACCACAGGGAACGATCACCGTGGCGCGGGCCCTCGGCCTTCCCGCCCTGCGCCGCGGGCTCCCCGAGGTGGTGTCCGGGCAGGAGCTGCTTGACCGCCCGGTGCGCTGGGTGCACGCGGGCGAGGCGCCGAACATCGCCGCGCTGCTCAAGGGCGGTGAGCTGCTGCTGACCACCGGTCTCGGGGTCGGCCCGCGCCCCGCCGAGCAGCGCGCCTTCGTCCGCCGGCTCGCCGAGCGGGGCATCGCGGCGCTGGTGGTGGAGCTGGGCGCCCGGTTCCGCACCCTGCCGGGGCCGGTCGTGGACACCGCGCGCTCCTGCGGGCTGCCGCTGGTGCAGCTCCATCGCGAGGTGCCGTTCGTCACGGTCACCGAGGAGATCCACACCGAGATCGTCAATGAGCACTACGCCCTGCTGCGCCAGGCCGATGTGGTGCACCGGCAGGCCACCGAGGTGCTGCTGCGCGGCGGCGGGGTGCCGGAGATCCTGCGCCACTTCGCCGCCTTCGCGGCCAATCCGGTCTTCCTGGAGACCCCCGAAGGACAGCTGCTGTACGCGGCGGGGCCGGGCGGTACGGCCCCCGCGGGCGCCGCCGATCCGCTCCAGGTGTGGGAGGGGCTGCGGGCGCCGCGCGCGGCCGAGCGGCCCGAGCCGCCGGCGGGCAGCGTGATCGCGGACATCCCGGGCGGCGGGCCCGGCCCCGGTGCCGTACGGGCGCGGCTGACCGTCCTTCCGGTGGCCGGGCCGCTGGGCCCGGTGCACCGGATCGCCGCCGAGCGGACGGCGGATCTGCTGGCGGTGGTGCTGCTGCGGGCGCGTCAGGAGGAGGAGCTGGCGGCGCGCGGGCGCGGGGACTTCCTCACCGAGCTCGCCGAGGGGCGGATCGAGGCGTCGGACGCCCCGGCCCAGGCCCGGGTGCTGGGATTCCGGCCGGGTCCGGGCGGGCCGCTGCTGCCGGTGGTGACGCGGCTGGCGGAGGATCCGCGGCCGCTGGCCGGTGGCGGCGAGAGCTGGGCGGCGCTGGCCCACGCCGTGCAGGAGGAGCTGGCCGGGGTCGGGGTGCCGGTGCTGCTCGGCGTACGGCTTCCGGAGGGGCGGGTTCCGCTGCTGGCGGGGCTGCGCGACGCGAGCGAGCGGAGCGCGGTGGCCGAGCGGATCGCGGCGGCGCTGCGGGCCGGGGTGGAACGGGCCTGGCCGGACCGGGCCGGCGCCCGGCCGCCGGTAGTGGTCGCCGGGCTCGCGGTCGGCTGGGACGCGGCCGGGACCGAGCTGCGGCATGCGGCGGAGGCGGCCAACGCGGCCTGCGGATCGCCGCCCGACCGGGGCTGGTACGACGTACGCAGCCTGGATGTCGACCTATTGCTGTGGCGACTGCGCGAGCACGGCGATCTGGCCGCCTTCGTGGACCGGGTGATCGGTCCACTGCTGGCCCATGACCGCACCGCCCGCCCGCCGCTGGTACCGACGCTGGAGACGTATCTGCGGCATGCGGGACGCAAGGCGGAGACGGCCCGCGCACTGCACCTCAACCGCCAGACGCTGTACGACCGGCTGGCCCGGATCGCGTCGCTGCTGGGCAGCGATCTGGAGGACCCCCAGACGGTGCTCGCCCTTGGGGTGGCCCTCCAAGCCCGCCGCCACGTCCGCTGACACGACAGCGGCCCACCCCGCCCGACGCGGATACGACCCGCCCCGCCCGACGCGGCCGCGGCCCGCCCCGCCTCCCCGGGCCCCCGCCCGGCGTCCCCCCGTGCCGCCGGGCGGGGAGTGGCTCCCTCACCGTCCGCCGCGCAGCCCTCGCAGTGCGCGCGCGAACACCTACCCGCCCGGCGAACCTGCGCCGAGCCCGGCCCGGACCCGGCCCGGCGGATCTTCGCGGCCCGCGACCCCCGGCGCGGTGTCCCCGGACACCTCCGGGAGGCGCCTCTCGCACCAGACGTCGCGGGCCTCGCGGCCGCTGATGGCTCGGGCGCGAAGACCGGTCCGCCGGACGGCCTACGGGGCGCTCGGCGGGCCGTGCGGCGGAACCGCATATCGACACTTTGGCCGCCACGCCCTTCCCGCGGCATTGTCGATATGCGGCTCCGCCACGTGGCAGGCGCATCGCCCCTGGACCCCGGGGGGCGACGAGCACTGGCCAGGGCGCCGGCCGCGCCACCCGCGGCGCGGCCGGGGTCTGGGGCGGAGCCCCAGTTGCGGGAAGGGGCGGGGAGGGGAAACAGCCCGCCGCAGGCGCCAAGCCCCGCCGCACACCCCCCCTAGAACGGAGTCAGCGTGAGCGTGATCCCCTTCGGCGCCGTGTCCTGGATGTAGGACGCGAACTCGGCCACATCGTCGAAGGCGAAGCCATACGCCTTGCCGTCCTCCGTCGCCGCGTGCATCGCCTTGGCGTAGTGATTGGTGACGTCCTCACCGTAGAAGGCGGCCGGATCGGTCGTCGGCTGCGCGTCGGCATTGTGCAGCGTGGTGCGGTTGAAGCCCGCGCCCAGGATCGCCGCGACCGGCCCCGTGGTCCCGTCGTTGGGCGCGGCCAGGGCACCGTCGCAGAACAGCACGTCCTTGGTGGAGGGCTTGTCGAAGGAGACCGAGGCCGGACCGGTGAAGGAGAACTTCCCGCCGCTCACCCGGCCGGTGAAGGTGCCCGCGTTCGTGGTGACCTTGAGGTCCTTCGAACCGTAGGCGTCCCAGACCTGGTCGATGTACGACGCGAAGTAGTCCTCCGCGAACACCCCCGCGCCCATCCCATGACCGGGAGCGATCACCCGCAGATTGTCGCCGACGATCAGCTTCTTGAAGGCGTCGACACCGGCGAGGTCGGAGAAGATCTTGGCGCGGGCGCCGTCCTTGAGGGTGCCGGTCGTCTGGTCCTGGGCGCCGGTGAGGTGGATCGACAGCGGGACGCTGAACATGTCCACCATGGTGGTGTTGCAGAACATGCCGGAGGAGTTGTACGTGAACTCCGCGCAGTCGTGCATGATGTCGTAGTTCGGGTCGCCGGACACCCAGCCCGCCGGGTACTGGAGCGCGGCCTTGCCCGCCCCGTCCTCGACCACCTTGAGCTTGAGCTTGGAACCGAGCGCCACATAGATCCGGCCGGACATCTGCGGCAGGTTCAGCTTGGTCTCGCCGCTTCCGGCCAGCGGTATCGCGTAGTCGGTGAAGCCGTCCGAGCCGTTGTCGGAGAGCGCGACGGGTGCGATGTTGCCGTCCGGGGTGACGTGGACCTGCCGGTCGCCCTCGTTGCCGACGATGTAGAGCCATACCGACCCGTTGTCGTACTGCCCCGTCTTGTTCACGACGGTCAGGGGCAGGGAGGCGGCGGCCTTGGCGCCCGGTGCTCCGCTGGCACGGCTGCCGGCGAACGCGAGGCCTGTTCCCGCGGCGGCGGCGGAGGCGGCGATTCCACCCAGCAGCTTCCTGCGACTGATCATGATGATGGTGCTCCTCGGCGTAGTGGGGGTTGCCGGGAAAATGGCGTGGGGGGTGACGGGAGGCGCGTAATTGGGAGCGCTCTCTCGTTCCTCTGCCCAGCACCCTGCCGATCAACGGCCGGGCCCGTCAACCCCTTCACGCAGAAAGGTCTGCACCAACTCATCGTAGACGCTGAGGACATGGGCGACGGTGTCGTCCTCCGTCGGCCAGCCCGCCGTCCGCGCCCGCCCCGCCTCCGCGAGCTCCACCCGGCGCACCGGATCGGCGAGCAGCCCGGTCACGGCCTCGGCCAGGGCCTCGGGGTCGCCGTACGGGACGAGTTCGGCCGCCTCCCCCACCAGCTCCGGCACCCCGCCGACCGCCGTGGCCACCAGGGGCACCCCCGCGTGCAGCGCCTCCTGGGCCAGCAGCGACCGGGCCTCCCAGCGGCTGGAGAGCACCGCGACATCGGCCGCGGAGAGCAGCTGCGGCACATCCTCGCGGCGGCCGAGCAGCCGCACCGGCAGCCCCTCGATGTCGATCCGGTGCTGGAGCACCGCACGGTCCGGCCCCTCCCCCGCCACCACCAGCAGCGGCCGCGGATCCAGCAGCCGCCAGCGGCGCGCCGCGTCCAGCAGCGGGCCGTGTCCGGCCATCGCCTCCAGCCGCCCCGCCGTGACCAGCAACGGCCGCTCCACCACGCCCAGTTCGGCCCGCGCCTTCTGGCGGCGGCCGTCGGCGGTCTCCGGCGGCCGCCGCGGGGCGGGCACCGCGACCGGGGCCAGCCGGGCGTCGCGCGCGCCGCGGGCCCGGGCCCGGGCCACCAGGTCCGAGGAGGCCCCGAGCACGATCGCGGCGGCCCGGGCCACCCGACGCTCCATCAGCCGGACCAGCCGGGCCCGCGCGCCCTCGGCGTCCACGCGGGTGTGCCAGGTGACGATCAGGGGTACGTTCCGGCCGCGCAGCGCCACGGCCGCCAGCAGCCCCGAGCGCAGCCCGTGGGCGTGCACCAGCGCCGCGCCCTGGGAGGCCCTGCGCAGCGACGCCATGCTTCCGGCGTCCGTCAGGGCGTCGAGCCCGGTGAACCGCGCTCCGGTCTGGGTGAAGCCGTAGCCCCGCTCGGCGCTCCAGGGCCCGCACACGGTCACCCGCAGTCCGCGCGCCACCAGCCCGGCCGACAGCGACCGCACATGCACTCCGCTGCCCGAACTCCCTGCGCCCAGCACCTGGACCGCGTGCAGCGACGACTGCCCGTGCGGCGGGACCGGGGTGTTGCTCACGGTACTGCTCACGCGGGCGGAGCTCCTGAGACGGTGTGGGGGCGATCGGGGGGCGGTGCGGACGCGCTCCGCCCAAGGATGCCAGCACTCGCCGAACCCTCGTCGCAACGCTCCCAGGTGACGCCTGCCCCGAACTCGCCCCCGCGTCCGCGGTACCACCCGTTCGGGTGAAGGATCGGGGGAGCGACGCGTGGAGGTTCGGGGGAAGCGTCGCGACGCAAGGGCCGCGTGAAGCGTCGCATTGCGGGTCAGCGTCCCGCGCGGGCCGCCTCCAGGAGCTCTTCCGCGTGCGCCCGCGCGAGTTCGGAGTCCTCCTGGCCCGCGAGCATCCGCGACAGCTCCCGTACGCGGTCCTCGCCCTCCATGGCCTTCACACCGCTTCGGGTCACCGACCCGTCGTTGGTCTTCTCGACCACCAGATGGCGGTCGGCGAAGGCCGCGACCTGCGGCAGATGGGTGACCACCACGACCTGCGCGGAGCGGGCGAGCTTGGCCAGCCGGCGGCCCACCTCGACCGCCGCCTTACCGCCGACGCCCGCGTCCACCTCGTCGAAGAGATATGTCGGTACGGGGTCGGAGCCCGCGAAGACGACCTCGACCGCGAGCATCACCCGGGACAGCTCACCCCCGGAGGCGCCCTTGGCGATCGGCCGGGGCGGGGCGCCCGGGTGGGGCGCGAGCAGCAGCTCGACCTCATCGGCGCCATGCGGTCCGAAGACCACCGGGCGGCCGCCCACCTCGATGCCGTCCGCCTCCGTCTCCGCCTCGGTCTGGCGGATCGCGAACGTGACCCGGGCGTGCGGCATCGCCAGGGAGGCCAGCTCGGCGGTGACCGCCTCCGCGAACCGCCCCGCCGCCTCCGTACGGGCGTCGGTGAGCGTCTGCGCCAGCCCGCCCAGTTCGGCGCGGAGCGCGTCGCGCTCGGCGGTCAGCTCGCCGATGCGGTCGTCGTCGCCGTCGAGTTCGGCGAGCCGCGCGGCGCCCTGCTCGGCCCACGCCAGCACGTCCGCGATGGTCTCGCCGTACTTGCGGGTCAGCTGGGACAGCGCGGCGCGGCGCTCCTCGACGGCCGACAGACGGATCGGGTCGGCGTCCAGGTTGTCGGCGTACCCCGCGAGGTCCCCGGCCACGTCGGAGAGCAGGATGCCGATTTCGCCGATCCGGTCGGCGAGCCCGGCGAGGGCCTGGTCGTGGGAGCGTACGGCCTCCACGGCGCGATGGGCGCCCGCGACCAGGGTGGCCGCGTCCACGCCCTCCGGGTCCTCCGGGTTCCCGGCCAAGGCGGCGTGCGCGGCGGCGGCGGCGGACGCCAGGGCCTCGGCGTGCCCCAGCCGTTCGGCCTCGGCCGCCAGCTCCTCGTCCTCCCCGGGCCGGGGCTCGGCGGCCTCGACCTCCTCGAGGCCGAAGCGCAGCAGATCCGCCTCCTGCGCCCGCTCGCGGGCCCGCGTGGTGAGCTCCTCCAGCTCGGCCGAGACGGCGCGCAGCCGGCGGTAGGCCCCCGCGTACTTCTCCAGGGGCACGGCCACCGCGGCGCCCGCGTACCGGTCCAGCGCCTGCCGCTGCCGGGCGGGCCGCAGCAGGCCCTGCTGATCGGTCTGGCCGTGCACGGCCACGAGATCGTCGGCCAGCTCGCCCAGCAGGCCCACGGGGACGGAACGGCCGCCCAGATGCGCGCGCGACCGCCCTTCGGCGGAGAGCGTACGGCTGATCAGCAGCACGCCGTCGTCGAGCTCGGCCCCCGCTTCCTCCGCCCTTACGGCCGCCGCCGAGCGGGCGTCGACCGTAAGGCGGCCCTCGACGACCGCCGCCTTGGCCCCGATCCGCACCAGAGCGGCGTCGGCGCGGCCGCCCAGCAGCAGCCCGAGGCTGGTGACGACCATGGTCTTGCCCGCGCCGGTCTCACCGGTCACCGCGGTGAAGCCGGGCGACAACTCGACGACCGCGTCGTCGATGACGCCCAGCGCACGTATCCGCATCTCCTCCAGCACGTGCACGACCATACGAGGTTTGGTCGGTGGGATGCGACGAAGGGGCGCCACTTATGGGGTCTGCCCGTACATCTGCTCGGGGTGGGGGTGGGGTGGGGTACGGCCGCCTCCGGCGAAGATCCCCCACCCCGCCCCTCCCCGAAACCGGGGGCTCCGCCCCCAGCCCCCGGCCGGGGCTCCGCCCCGGACCCCGCTCCTCAATCGCCGGAGGGGCTGGGTTTGCGGGCCTCCGCCCCCGCCGAGGCCGCCCGTCACCCACCGGAGGAGCTGGGTTCGCGGGCCTCCGCCCCGGACTCCGCTCCTCACGCACCGCAGAGGCCGGGCTTGCAGGGCACCACCCGCGACCCCGCTCCCCACGCACCGCAAAGACCGGAGTTGCAGGGCACACGCCCCCGGCCCCACTCCCCACGCACCGCAAAGACCGGAGTTGCAGGGCACACGCCCCCGGCCCCGCTCCCCACGCACCGCAGAGGCCAGGGTTGCAGGGCCCCCGGCCCCGCTTCTCACGCGGTGCTGCGGGGTGTCCGGCGGGCCACGACGGCGGAGCCGTCTGGAAGGGGCTTCGCCCCTGCTTTCCAGCCCCTCCAGGGGGCACCTCCCAGCGGTAGCTGGGGGAGCTTGAGGAGCGGGGTCTGGGGCGGAGCCCCCCACGCGGCGGAGCCGCATATCGTCAGGTGTCGGGAAGGGGCGGGGTGGGGAACAGTCCGCCGCAGGCGGCAACGGCCCGCCGGACGAGGGGCTATTGCGGGGCCCCCCGCCACCCCGCGACCGGCAGGGCGAACTTGGCGACCAAGCGGTCCGTGAACGACGCGTGGTGCAGGCGAGCCAGCCGGACCGGCACCGCCCCCCGCCGCACCTCCACCCGCGCCCCCGCCGGAAGCTCCACCGTGCGGCGGCCGTCGCACCACAGCACCCCGTGCGGAGTCTGCGGCTGCACCTCCACCGCGAGCACCGACTTCGGCGAAGTCACCAGCGGCTTGGCGAACAGCGCGTGGGCGCTGATCGGCACCATCAGCAGGGCCTCCACCTCGGGCCACACCACCGGCCCGCCCGCCGAGAAGGCGTAGGCCGTGGAGCCGGTCGGGGTCGCGCAGACCACGCCGTCGCCGCCGAACCGCGAGACCGGGCGGTTGTCGACCTCCGTGACCACCTCGAGCAGCCGCTCCCGCGCGGCCTTCTCCACCGACGCCTCGTTCAGCGCCCAGTCCGTGTGCACGATGTGCCCGTCGTTGCGGACCAGCACATCGATCGTCATCCGCTCCTCGACCTCGTACTGCCGGGTCACCACCCGGTCCACGACCTTGTCGAGATCGTCCCGCTCGGCCTCGGCCAGGAAGCCGACCCGGCCGAGGTTCACGCCGAGCATCGGCACGCCCGAGACCCGGGCGAACTCCGCGCCGCGCAGCAGCGTCCCGTCCCCGCCGAGGACGACCAGCAGCTCACAGCCGTTCAGCACGTCCCGCTCCGCGTCGACGCGCTCGACAGCGGGGGGCAGCGGCAGGTCCGCCGCCTCGGCGGCGAGCACCCGTACCCCGATTCCGCTGCGCAGCAGCCCCTGGACGACCAGTTCGGCGCTGCGGATGGCCGCCGGGCGGCCGGTGTGCGCGAGGAGGAAGACGGTGCGGTCCGCCGTCGCCTCGGCCGCAGGCGTCATCGGCTCGACCGCCGGTGCCGCCACCCCGTCCCCGGCTCCCGGCTCGGGCACGGGCTCGGGCACGGACACGGGCACTGCTTCCTTCTGCTGCGCTGCTTCTGAAGTGGTCAACTGGGCCCCTCCGCCACTGCACGGTCAACATCCGCCGGGTCCAGTGCCGGCGCCCCGGCGCGCATCCACAAAAAGTACTCGACGTTACCCGACGGCCCCGGGAGCGGGCTGGCCGTTACGCCCAGCACGCCCAGTCCCAGCTCCGCCGCCCGCCCGGCCACCGTGCGCACCGCCTCGGCGCGCAGTTCGGCACTGCGGACCACTCCCCCGCTGCCCAGCCGCTCCTTGCCGACCTCGAACTGTGGTTTGACCATCAGCACCAGATCGGCGTCGGGCGCCGCGCACCGCACGAGGGCGGGCAGGACGAGCCCGAGCGGAATGAAGGAGAGATCACCGACCACCAGGTCCACAGGTTTCCCCCCAATCCGCTCAAGTGTCAGCTCGCGTACGTTTGTACGGTCATAAACACTGACGCGTTCATCGCTCTGGAGCGACCAGGCGAGCTGCCCGTAGCCGACGTCCACGGCGAGCACCTGCGCGGCGCCCGCGCGCAGCAGGACGTCCGTGAAGCCGCCAGTCGACGCGCCCGCGTCCAGCGCCCGCCGCCCGGCGACCCTCAGCCCCGCCCCGGCTCCCGTGGCCGGGCGGACCCCGGACTCCTGCCCCGCGCCCGCGCCCTTCCGGTACTCCTCGCTGAAGGCGTACAGCGCGCCCGCCAGCTTGTGGCCACCGCGCGAGACATAGTCCGGATCGCTGTCGTCCTCGATCACGACGACGGCCGCGCTGGTCTCCACCTGGGTGGCCGGTTTGGTCGCCACCGCCCCGCCGACGGTGACCCGGCCCGCCGCGATCAGCTGGCTGGCATGCTCACGCGAACGCGCCAGCTTGCGGCGCACCAGCTCCGCGTCGAGTCGTGCGCGTCGTGGACGGGTCACTGCCACGGGTGGTTCAGCTCCTGAGGTCGTTTACGTAGCGGACGGGGGCCGCGGGCCGGGCGGCGGTGGTGGTCCTGGCGGCCGCCGGTCGAGTGCAGTCAGCGTGTCGCGCAGGCCCTGGTGGACATCCTCGTACACCTCCAGATGTCCGCTCGTCCCGAGGTGGTCGGCGTCGGCCAGCCGGGCCAGCCGGGCGTCCACCTGGGCGACGCCGGTGGGCGTACGGTCCACGCCGAGCGGGGCCGGATCGGCGGGGCCGGGCGGCTCCGGTACGACCTCGGGCACCGGCTCCGGCACGACGTCCCCGGCTCCCTCGGCCCCTTCGGCCACCCGCTCCGGCGCGACGTCCTCGGTCCCCTCGGCCCCTTCAGCCCTTTCGGACCCTTCGGGCACCCGCTCCGGCGCGGCCTCCCGGGCCTCCTCGGCCACCGGGCCGGGCTGGGGGCCGGGCCACCCGGCCGGCATCGGCTCACTCATGGCCCCGACGCTACCGCGAATCCCTCGTTCTCCGACGTACGAGACCTGCGGTAACGTCGTCCGCGATGGCGACCTTGGAACAGTGCCGCAGCGCACTCGACAAACTGGCGGAGAACCTCGCGACCGCGAACGGGGACCTTCGCAGCGCTGCCGCGCTCGATCGCTCGGTCAGCTGCTGGATCACCGACCTGGACACCACCTTCATCGGCCGTCTCGTGGACAGCCGGATCGAGGATGTGACCACCGAGTCGGGTCCCCCGGCCGAGCGTGCGCAGATCCGGCTGGCGATGACCGGCGACGACCTGGTGGCCCTGGTCGACGGCGACCTGCACTTCGCAAGGGCGTGGGGCGCCGGGCGGATCAAGCTCGAGGCCGGACTGCGCGACCTGCTGCGGCTGCGGAAGCTGCTCTAGACAAGCGCCCCCACCCCCTCCGCCCCGTCCCGGGCAAGCGCCCCCCGTCCCGGGCAAGCGCCACCCCGAGCCCCGCTCCGTTCCGGACGCCCCCACCCCGGGCCGCCCCTCAGGACTCGCTCACCGCGGCCCCCGCCAGCGGCGCCGCCACCCGTGCCGTACGGGACCGGCGGGCGGCCGGGATGACCAGCGGCGTCCCCGTCTCCGGGTCGTCGATCACCTGGCAGCGCAGCCCGAAGACCCGCTCCACCAGCTCCGCCGTGACCACGTCCCCCGGCGCCCCCTCCGCGACGACCTCCCCGCCCCGCATCGCGATCAGATGGGTGGCGTAGCGGGCGGCGTGGTTCAGGTCGTGCAGCACCGCGACGAGGGTGCGGCCCTGCTCCTCGTGGAGCTGGGCGCACAGGTCCAGCACATCGATCTGGTGCTGGATGTCCAGATAGGTCGTGGGCTCGTCGAGGAGCAGCAGCGGGGTCTGCTGGGCGATGGCCATCGCGATCCACACCCGCTGGCGCTGACCGCCGGACAATTCGTCGACATAGCGATCGGCGAGCTCCGCCACCCCGGTCGCCGCCATCGATTCGTCGACGATCCGCTCGTCCGTCTCCGACCACTGCCGCAGCAGCCCCTGGTGCGGATAGCGGCCGCGGGCGACCAGGTCGGCGACGGTGATCCCGTCCGGGGCGATCGAGGACTGGGGCAGCAGCCCGAGGGTGCGGGCGACCTTCTTGGCGGGCAGCGAGCCGATCGACTGCCCGTCCAGCAGCACCGATCCGGCCGTCGGCTTGAGCATCCGGGACAGGGCGCGCAGCAGGGTCGACTTCCCGCAGGCGTTGGGTCCGACGATGACCGTGAAGGAGTGGTCCGGGATGGTCACGGACAGCTCCTCGGCGACCGTGCGCCGGTCGTAGGCGAGGGTCAGCCCCTCCGCCATGAGCCGCTGCCGCTGCCGCTGGTCCTGGGTGCCACTCGTGCTGGAAGCCACGGTCTGCCGGGTGTCCTTGTCCATGTCGTCTTCCGTCCGGGTCGTGTCCACAGTTTCCGTCCGGGTCGTGTCCACACTCGTCATAACCGCCCCAGTCGTCATATCCGCCCCGCCCTGCGCTCGGTCACCAGCAGCCACAGCAGATAGGCGCCGCCCAGCATCCCGGTGAGCACCCCCACCGGCAGCTGATCGGCCCCGAAGGCGCGCTGGGCGGCCCAGTCGGCGGTGACCAGCAGCGCGGCACCCATCCAGGCCGCGGGGAGCAGGTTCGGACCGGGCGAGCGGGTGAGCCTGCGGGCCAGCTGCGGGGCGACGAGCGCCACGAAGGCGACGGGCCCGGCGGCGGCCGTGGCAGACGCGACCAGCAGCACGGCCGCGCCCATCAGCACCATCCGGGTCCGCTCCACCCGCACCCCGAGGGCGTAGGCGCTGTCGTCGCCCATCTCCAGCATCCGCAGGTTCCGCGCCTGCCCGAGGGCCACGGGCATGAGCACCGCGCAGACGGCCAGCAGCGGCCAGACCTGGTCCCAGTCGCGGCCGTTCAGCGAACCGGTCAGCCACATCACCGCACGGGCCGCGTCCTCCTGGTGGGCCTGGGTGAGCAGATAGCCGTTGACGGCGGTGAACGTGGCGGAGGTGCCGATGCCCACGAGGACCAGCCGATAGCCGTGGACGCCCTGCCGCCAGGCCAGCGCGTAGACGGCGAGCCCCGTCAGCACCCCGCCGAGGACGGCCCCGGTGGCGACCACCCCCGGATCGCCCTTGACCAGCACGATGGCCGTGAGCGCCCCGGCCGCCGCCCCCTGGCCGAGGCCGATCACATCCGGACTGCCCAGCGGATTGCGGGAGATGGACTGGAAGATCGCCCCGCCCTGCCCCAGGGCCGCGCCGACCAGCAGCCCCACCAGCACCCGCGGCAGCCGCAGTTCGTTGACGATGAAGTCCTGCGCCACGGTGCCGTTGCCGAACAGCGTGCGCACCACATCGGCGGGGGCGATGGGGAAGTCGCCGGTGCCGATCAGCACGACGCCCATCACCAGCGCCACGGCGATCAGCAGCAGCCCCACGACCGCGCCGCGGACGTCCAGGCGCAGCGAGAGACCGGCGGTGCGCAGTGTGACCCCGCGCGTCCCGGACTTGGCGGTGCGCTTGCTCGCGTTCACAGTTGGGCCATCCTTCGGCGACGTACGAGGTAGATGAAGAGGGGCCCGCCGATGAAGGTGGTGACGACGCCGACCTGGAGCTCCGCTGGCCGGGTGACCAAGCGCCCGATCACATCGGCGCCCAGCAGCAGAACGGGCGAGAGCACCGCGGCGTACGGCAGGATCCAGCGCATATCGGGCCCGGTGAGCGCGCGGACCAGATGCGGCACGATCAGCCCGACGAACGCGATCGGCCCGCAGGCGGCGGTCGCGGCCCCGCACAGCAGGGTGACCGCGATCATCGAGAGCGCCCGGGTGCGGTTGAGGTTGCTGCCGAGCGCGCGGGCGGTGTCGTCGCCGAGCGCCACGGCGTTCAGCGAACGGCCGAGCAGCACCGCCAGTACGACGCCGACCAGGAGGAACGGGGCCACCTGCCGGACCACCGTCATATTGGCGGAGGCGAGCGAACCCACCGTCCAGAAGCGCATCTTGTCGAGCGCCGCGGTGTCCAGCAGCTCCACGGCGTTGACATATCCGTAGAGCGCCGCGTATACCGCCATCCCGGCGAGCGCGAGCCGCACCGGGGTGGAGCTCCGGCTGCCGCCGAGCGCGTACACCAGCACGGACACGACGGCGGTGCCGAGGAAGGCGAACCACACATAGCCGGTGAGGGAGGTGACGCCGAGGAAGCTGATGGCCGAGACGACGGCGGCGGACGCGCCCGCGTTCAGCCCCAGCAGCCCGGGGTCGGCGAGCGGGTTGCGGGTGAGGGCCTGGATGACCGCGCCCGCGAGGCCGAGGCCGACGCCGACGAGCAGCCCGAGGATGGTGCGCGGCAGCCGTACGTCCCGGATCACCACATCGGTGTCGCTGCCGGTGTAGTGGAACAGCCCGTGCCACACCTGGTCCAGCGGAATGGGTTTGGCGCCGATCGCGATGGACGCCGCGGCGATCGCCAGCAGCACGCCCAGGGAGACGACCAATCCGGTCGCACGGCGCGCGGTGCGCCGCCGGGGCGGCGCGCTCGCTGTCTCGGCCCCGGCTTTCGCCGGACTGACCAGGGTCACGCGGAACTCCACCTCACAGCACGGCCGATCAGGACTCAGGTTAAGTTAGGTTACCCTAAGTCCCACTGGCCGCATCCATGCGGGCTGCCCGGAGCGCCAGTTCGGCCTCACAACCCCAGCCGGGCCAGAGCCTTCCCCGCGTCCGCGTCGCTCACACCGTCGCCCGCCTCGGACCACGCCGCCGCGCACAGCACCCGCAGCCCGTCCAGCGGCTCCTCGCCCCCGCCCGCCAGCACCAGCGCGCCGTTCTCGACCCGCGCCGCCCAGCCCCCGCACCGGAAGCCGCCCGACTCCGCGTCCCGCTCCACCTCCGGCTGCGAGGTGAGCAGCCCCCGCAAGTCGCGGTCCACATACGTCGGCCGGTGCCCGGGCTCGGCGGCCAGCAGCTGTGCGGGCGTGGTCACCCCGGTCAGCACCAGCAGCGAGTCCACCCCGCCCGCGTACGCGCCCTCGATATCGGTGTCCAGCCGGTCGCCGACCACCAGCGGCCGCCGGGCGCCGGTCCGCAGGATCGTCTCGCGGTGCATCGGCGGCAGCGGCTTCCCGGCGGCCTGCGGGGACGTGCCCGTCACGATGCGTACGACCTCCACCGCCGCGCCGTTGCCCGGGGCGATGCCCCGTCCGCTCGGGATCGTCAGGTCCAGGTTGGACGCGAACCACGGCACCCCGCGCGCCACCGCGTACCCCGCCTCCATCAGCCGCGCCCAGGGCATGTCCGGCCCGCCGTACCCCTGCGCCACCGCCGCCGGGTCGTCGTCGGCCGAGTCCACCGGCGTCAGTCCGCGCTCGCGCAGCGCCACCCGCAGCCCCTCCCCGCCGATCACCAGCACCCGCGCCCCCTTCGGCAGCTGCTCGGAGATCAGCCGGGCGACCGCCTGAGCGGAGGTGATCACATCGTCGGGCGTGGCGGGCATCCCCAGCCGGGTCAGATGCTCGGCCACCGCCTCCGGCGTCCGCAGCGCGTTGTTGGTCACATACGCCAGCCGCATCCCGCCGTCCCGCGCGGTGACCAGCGACTCCACGGCATGGTCAATGGCCTCGCCGCCCGCGTACACCACCCCGTCGAGGTCCAGCAGAGCCGTGTCGTACGCCTCGTTCAGCGACTGCCGGCTCGACTCGGGCCGGGTGCGGACGGGCTGGTTCATGGGGGCCACTCCTCGCAGATCTGTGCGCTTCTCCCCCGATCATCGCGTATCGCCGCGCGGGGCATAACATTCACTGATGAGCATTCCAGGGCCTGGCGGACAAGGGCTTCAGCTCACCCCCTTCCGGGGGCTGCGCTATGTCGCGGAGCGGGTCGGCAGTCTCGCCGCCGTCACCTCACCGCCCTACGACGTGGTGGTCAGGCCCGAGGGCCTGCGCGAGCTGGAGACGGCGGACCCGTACAACATCGTCCGGCTGATCCTGCCGCAGGCCGGGACCCCGGAGGCCCGCAACCGCCAGGCCGCCGAGACACTGCGCCGCTGGCAGGCGGACGGAGTGCTCGCCCCGGACCCCGAACCCGCGCTCTACGTCTACGAGCAGCGCGACGGCCCGACCCTCCAGCGCGGGCTGATCGGCGCGCTGCGGCTGAGCCCCCGCGAGGAGGGCATCGTCCTCCCCCACGAGGAGGTCATGCCGCATGTCGTCGAGGACCGGGCCGATCTGATGCGCGCCACCGCCGCCCATCTGGAGCCGCTGCTGCTCGCGTACCGCGGCAACGGGAACGGGACTTCGGGACAAGGGGCTGCGGGACTAGGGGCTGCGGAAAACGGGGCCTCAGGGAACGGAGCCGCCGAACAGGGCACCGGCGGGGCGGCGCGGGTCATCGAACGCACCATCCTGCGCGAGCCGTTGCTCTCCACGACCACCGAGGACGGCGTCGACCACCATCTGTGGCGGGTCACGGACCCCGCCGACCTCGTGGAGGTCTCCACCGACCTCCGTCACCACCAGGCCCTCATCGCCGACGGCCACCACCGCTGGGCCACCTATCTGCGGCTGCGCGAGGAGCGACGGGAGCCCGGCCCCTGGGACTTCGGGCTCGTCCTGCTCGTCGACACCACCCGCTATCCCCTCCGGGTCCGGGCCATCCACCGGCTGCTCCGGCGGCTGTCCCCGGACCAGGCGCTTCCGGCGGTGCGGCGTGCCTTCCGGGTGCGGACGGTCGACGGCCCGCTGCCGCGCGCCCTGGAGACGCTCGCCGAGGCCGCCGAGGCGGCACGCGCCGAAGCCACCGAGGCGGCGCACGCCGAGCCCGGCGCGCCGAACACCTTCCTGCTGGCCGGGGGCGGCCGCTTCCACCTCCTGGACCGGCCGGACCCGGAGCTGCTGGCCCGTACGGTCCCCGACGGACGCCCGGAGGCATGGCGGACGCTGGACGCGACGGTGCTCCACCACACCCTGCTGGACCACCTATGGAACGTCCCGGACACGCCCGAGTACATCGGCTACCTCCACGACTCGGCGGCGGCCGTCGAGCAGGCGGAGCGGCTGGGCGGCACGGCGGTGCTGATGCATCCGGTGCGCGAGGACGTCGTGCACGAGCTGGCGCGGCAGGGCATCGCGATGCCGCACAAGTCGACGTCCTTCGGTCCGAAACCGGCGACGGGGCTGGTGCTGCGGAGCCTGACGCTGGGCTGAGCCTTCGGGGCGGACATACGAAGGGGGCGGGATCCCGGTCCGGGATCCCGCCCCCTCATGTCATGGCATCAGCGGTCGTCGCCGTCCTCGTCGGGCCCGGCCGCCTGACCCTCGGACGTGGCCCCGGCCACCGGCTCGACGTCCTCGTCCTCGACGTCCTTGGCGTCGTCGGCCTCGGGCTCGGGCTCGGACTCGACCATGTCCTCGTCGGACAGGCGCTCGTCGACGTCCGGCTCCTCGGCCGTTGACTCTTCTACGGGCTGGGAGACATCGCCGTCCGCCGTCTCCTCGGGCTCCACCGTCTCCTCGAGGTCCGCCGTGTCCTCAAGATCGAGGGCGTCCACGAACTCGACCCCGTCCAGCTCGGCGAGCCGGTCCGACGCGTCCGTGCTCCCGCTCTGATCCGCCTCGAGCGCCTTGGCGAACCACTCACGGGCCTCGTCCTCGCGGCCGACCGCCAGCAACGCGTCGGCGTACGCGTAGCGCAGCCGGGCGGTCCAGGGCTGGATGGAGTTCGAGGCCAACTCCGGGCTCTGCAAGGTGACCACGGCGGCGTCGGCCTGGCCCATGTCGCGCCGGGCGCCGGCGGCCACCATCCGCATCTCGACCTGACCGGCCCGGTCCAGCTTCTGCACCTCCGGCTCACCGGCCATGGCCAGCGCCCGCTCGGGACGGCCCATGCCGCGCTCACAGTCGGCCATCACCGGCCACAGCTCGGAGTTGCCGGTCATCCGGCGCGCGGCACGGAACTCCGCGAGCGCCTCGGAGTACTTCCCGACGGCGTACGAGGCGAAGCCCGCGGCCTCGCGCACGGCGGCCACCCGGGAGGCGAGCCGCAGGGCGACGCGCGAGTACTGATACGCCCGCTCGGGCTCGTCGTCCAGCAGCTTGGCCACCATGACGAGGTTCTTCGCGACGTCCTCGGCGAGGGTCTTCGGCAGGCTCATCAGCTCCTGCCGCACACCCTTGTCGATCTCCTCGCCGGTGACGTCCTCGGGGATCGGCAGCCGCTTGATCGGCTCGCGGTCGCGGTCCCTGCCACGCTCGTCACGGCGCCCATAGCCGCCGGTGCGGTCGTCACGGCGCTGGAACCCACCGCCGCCGCCGGAGCGCCGGTCGTCGCGACCCCGCCCCTGACCGTACGGACGCCGCGGCCCGCGGTCGTCCCGACCACCCCGGAAAACACCGTCGCGGTCATCACGACGAGGCCCACGCGGCCGCTCATCGCGACGGTCGTCCCGGCGGAACCCGCCACGGTCGTCATCACGGCGGTACGAGGGCCGCTCGTCACGACGGTCATCGCGCCGGAAGCCACCACGGTCATCGTCACGGCGGTGCGAAGGCCGCTCGTCACGACGGTCATCCCGACGATCGTCGCGGCGCTCATCCCGACGGTACCCGCCACGGTCGTCATCACGGCGATACGAAGGCCGGTCATCCCGACGCTCGTCCCGCCGGAACCCGCCACGGTCGTCACGACGGTCATCCCGGCGGAACCCACCACGGTCGTCATCACGACGGTACGAAGGCCGGTCGTCCCGACGCTCGTAGCCGCCGCCTCGGCCGCCACGGTCACGATCGCGGTCATCGCGGCGGAACCCACCACGGTCGTCACGACGATCGTCGCGGCGCTCATCCCGGCGGTCATCGCGCCGGTAGCCACCGCGGTCATCGTCCCGGCGGAAGCCCGGCCGCTCGTCACGGTCCCGGCGGAAACCGCCAGGGCGGGAGCCACCGTCGCGGTCATCGCGGCGAGGCCCACGCGGGCGCTCATCACGACGATCGTCACGACGGTCATCCCGCCGGTCGTCCCGCCGCTCGTAACGCCCGGCGGGGCGGCCACTCCGGTCATCGCGGCGCCCATAGCCACCGGGGCGGCCTCCGCGCTCATCGTCCCGACGCGGGCCACGCGACCGGTCGTCCCGGCGATCATCACGGCGCTCGTCCCGCCGGTCATCGCGGCGGAAGCCACCACGGTCGTCATCGCGGCGGAACCCGCCACGATCATCATCGCGACGCGGCCCGCGCGGTCGCTCATCGCGGCGGTCGTCACGCCGGAAACCACCGCGACCGCCGTCGCGGCGCGGCCCGGAGCCGCGGGCCTCCCGCCTGTCGCCGGCGTCCTGGCGCCGCGGCTCGCGGCCCGACCGGTCGTCGGGAGAGTTGGTGGACATCGGCGTGACTCCTGTCTTCATGTACTTCAGCCATTCTCCCGCACCGGTCACACCGATGCGGGCCCAGCAAAAACAAAAGGACCCTTGGTCCCAGCATGCACGCTGGGACCAAGGGTCCTCCAAAGATTGTTCGGCGGCGTCCTACTCTCCCACAGGGTCCCCCCTGCAGTACCATCGGCGCTGAAAGGCTTAGCTTCCGGGTTCGGAATGTAACCGGGCGTTTCCCTAACGCAATGACCACCGAAACCCTATCGGGTTCTAGCGAACAAGCACACTCTTCAATTAAGTAAGTGGAACTGATTCACCGGTGCGACTGTTCGCAACCCGGGAACCACACAGTGGACGCGAGCACCTGAGGACAAGCCCTCGGCCTATTAGTACCAGTCAACTCCACCGGTCACCCGGCTTCCATATCTGGCCTATCAACCCAGTCGTCTACTGGGAGCCTTAACCCATCACG